>NZ_JAKJSH010000065.1:0-882 GCF_050336885.1 Photobacterium kasasachensis | reverse complement strand
TTGTGCAGGTGGGTTTCCCCATTCGGAAATCCCAGACTCAAGTGGCTCTTACTGCCTAATCTGGGCTTAACGCAAGTTAGTACGTCCTTCATCGCCTCTGACTGCCAAGGCATCCACCGTGTACGCTTAGTCACTTAACCATACAACCCCAAGAGGTTTCGTATGTTCAAACAACCAAGGTTTGTGTCACCTACATTCGATCAAGAAAAGTAAGGACATTGGTTTTTCGCCGGACTCTTCTTTTATTTTCACTTTTGAAAAAGTGAAGACAAAAGTACAAGACACTTGAATGTGTATTGCTTGAGAACTCGTTCTTTATCCCCTCTTTAAATAAGAAGTTATAAAAAACATTTTAATTGAATCTAACGATTCAATTTACTAGTCAGCTTTCCAGATTGTTAAAGAGCATGTGTTTATCAAGAGATAACCACTTTTTAAACACACTCACTTCTTTTYCAAGAAATGCGCTTAAAGAGTGGTGGAGCTAAGCAGGATCGAACTGCTGACCTCCTGCGTGCAAGGCAGGCGCTCTCCCAGCTGAGCTATAGCCCCATCAGGTATTTCTGGGYTCTCTCGAAAAGAAAGAGTGGTGGGCGATACCGGGCTCGAACCAGTGACCCCCTCCTTGTAAGGGAGGTGCTCTCCCAACTGAGCTAATCGCCCTCCGATGTTTTACATCTTCAAAGGAGAAGATGGTGGGTCGTGCAGGATTCGAACCTGCGACCAATTGATTAAAAGTCAACTGCTCTACCAACTGAGCTAACGACCCATGGCGTCCCGTAGGGGAGTCGAACCCCTGTTACCGCCGTGAAAGGGCGGTGTCCTAGGCCTCTAGACGAACGGGACCAAGTGTTTCTTGCCAACGTTGTTGGGCAACGTTAG
>NZ_JAKJSH010000064.1:0-943 GCF_050336885.1 Photobacterium kasasachensis | reverse complement strand
GTCTCAGTTCCAGTGTGGCTGATCATCCTCTCAGACCAGCTAGGGATCGTCGCCTTGGTGAGCCGTTACCCCACCAACTAGCTAATCCCACCTGGGCTAATCCTGACGCGAGAGGCCCGAAGGTCCCCCTCTTTGCTCCGAAGAGATTATGCGGTATTAGCCATCGTTTCCAATGGTTATCCCCCACATCAGGGCATATTCCCAGGCATTACTCACCCGTCCGCCGCTCGCCGCCCATAAGCGCACCCGAAGGATTGTTTATGTCGCTGCCGCTCGACTTGCATGTGTTAGGCCTGCCGCCAGCGTTCAATCTGAGCCATGATCAAACTCTTCAATTAAAGTTTTGGCTCAATGAATACTGTTAATCCATTACCGAAGTAATGAATGAATTGACTGTGCCGAATCTTGCGATTCGATTTGGTCACTCAGTTTCATTGATAATTCTTTTGTTGACTATCATTTCACGAGTGCCCACACAGATTGCATGGTCAAATTGTTAAAGAACATATTGCCTTTCAGTGCCTTAGCACTTAAGCAGGACGCGTATAATACGCTAACCACTTCGAAAGTCAACATAAAACTCTAAGAAAACTTAAAGCTTTATGGTGACTTGCTTATCAAATAAGCAAAGTCGAAATGAAAGCCTGGCGATGTCCTACTCTCACATGGGGAGACCCCACACTACCATCGGCGCTATTACGTTTCACTACTGAGTTCGGCATGGGATCAGGTGGGTCCATAATGCTATGGTCGCCAAGCAAATTCGTTTTATTACCCGCCGTAGCAAGTAATAGCAATCTGGGAAAGTTAACTAGTCGTTCTCGCGCTTACATTCAAGCGTCTGTGGAGTCCGTGACCTACATGGATGTAGGAAATACTGATAATCGTCTGGAACGATTTCAGTAATAAAACCCCTTGGGTGTTGTATGGTTAAGCCTCACGG
>NZ_JAKJSH010000063.1:0-1000 GCF_050336885.1 Photobacterium kasasachensis | reverse complement strand
AATCAGAATTATCAGAGCCTGAGCTTGTTGTCTGAATGTCGCAGACTTATCACGCGTTGAAAGGCATTCGGCCAAGTATGATCGCATTAATGGATGGAGTTGCATAACAAAGCAATCAAGGTGACCCGTTACACTCGGCGGTTTTGGTATGAAGTTCGGTGCGCTTTGCTGGTTCAGTGTGGGGCACCTTATTGCAGGCGTTATGGCGCAAGATCCCACAGCAACGTGGTGATCGTTTGTTGTTTCGTGAGTCAAGCTTAGTAGCTACTGAGTCGTTCTTTTTAGGCGATATACCTGAACGCATTCCGGTATAACGAACTGTAAAATTGACAGGTATTGTTCGCAGCACGCTTGATTTTAAAGCAGCATACGCTGTTGGAAACTCCAGTAACTTCATCGAAAGGCAACTATCAATTTCGGCTTTGGATTATCAAATTTCAATTCTTTGCAATTTTCCTCGGTGATTCTGATTTACATCTGTTAGTAAAGAGCAGTTCATTCTCAAGTAAAGCATGGTTTTGTTAAACAAATCATAAAGTAAGATCACTATCCTGCATGGGTTTGGGGTGTTGCGTATGATATTCAGCTATCAAGCAGGAATCCCTGAAGCGGTAGCGTGCATGATTGTTGGGTCGGTTACTTTGAGCGCGCCATAACAAGGCCATCAAGTGTGACGCATTACACTCGGCAGTTTTGGTTTGGAGTTTTGTTGGCTTGGTGGGTTCCGTGGGGCGCACCTTATGGCTGGCGTTAGGCATGGGAAAAGCCTGCTTTTGGATCTGGTCGTAACCACGTCGCCCAAGAACGGGAACTCTTAGTCCATTCGCTCATCGTAGGGCTGTCCTTAAAGTTCTGGGAAATGCAGGTTGCTCTGTTCTTTGCTGCCTCAGGCGGTGGCAATAAACGTTCTTAGTTTCCTCGATGCATTGCTGTGAAAGGCTTGTTGTAAACTCAACCCATCAGTCCAGTGATGCAGCCTTGATTAGCATCTCATCAGGAT
>NZ_JAKJSH010000062.1:0-1016 GCF_050336885.1 Photobacterium kasasachensis | reverse complement strand
GCCGGAATCTCGGTTGATTTCTGTTCCTCGGGGTACTTAGATGTTTCAGTTCCCCCGGTTCGCCTCGCAACGCTATGTATTCACGCTGCGATACCTGCTTGTGCAGGTGGGTTTCCCCATTCGGAAATCCCAGACTCAAGTGGCTCTTACTGCCTAATCTGGGCTTAACGCAAGTTAGTACGTCCTTCATCGCCTCTGACTGCCAAGGCATCCACCGTGTACGCTTAGTCACTTAACCATACAACCCCAAGGAGTTTTTTTATTTTCACTTTTCAAAAAAGTGAAGACAAAAGCGTATGTTCAAACAACCAAGGTTTACGTCTCTCCTTCTCTACATGAAAGAGCAGGGAGACATTGGTTTTTCGCCGGACTCTACACAAGACACTTGAATGTGTTTGCTTGAGAACTCGTTCTTTATCCCTTCTTAAATAAGAAGTTATAAAAAACATTTTAATTGAATCTAACGATTCAATTTACTAGTCAGCTTTCCAGATTGTTAAAGAACATGTGTTTCGTTATCTCCGAGGAGATCGAAACCACTTTTTAAACACACTCACTTCTTTTCCAAGAAATGCGCTTAAAGAGTGGTGGAGCTATGCGGGATCGAACCGCAGACCTCCTGCGTGCAAGGCAGGCGCTCTCCCAGCTGAGCTATAGCCCCAACGTACCGAAAGACTTTACACACTTTTCTCTGGGAGGAGAAAGTGGTGGGTCTGAGTGGACTTGAACCACCGACCTCACCCTTATCAGGGGTGCGCTCTAACCACCTGAGCTACAGACCCAAGTCTTTTCACGTTCTTTTACATTTTAACCAGGCAATCTGTGTGGACACTGCATCAAACAAGCAGTCTATCGTTAAGGAGGTGATCCAGCCCCAGGTTCCCCTAGGGCTACCTTGTTACGACTTCACCCCAGTCATGAACCACACCGTGGTAAACGCCCTCCCGAAGGTTAAGCTATCTACTTCTGGTGCAGCCCACTCCCATGGTGTGACGGGCGGTGTGTACAAGGCCGCC
>NZ_JAKJSH010000061.1:0-1092 GCF_050336885.1 Photobacterium kasasachensis | reverse complement strand
GCGTTGTCGGCTACGGGGCTATCACCCTTTACTGCTGTGCTTTCCAGCACATTCGCCTAACACTCAACTAGCTTAAGGGCTAATCCGGTTTCGCTCGCCGCTACTGCCGGAATCTCGGTTGATTTCTGTTCCTCGGGGTACTTAGATGTTTCAGTTCCCCCGGTTCGCCTCGCAACGCTATGTATTCACGYTGCGATACCTGCTTGTGCAGGTGGGTTTCCCCATTCGGAAATCCCAGACTCRAGTGGCTCTTACTGCCTAATCTGGGCTTAACGCAAGTTAGTACGTCCTTCATCGCCTCTGACTGCCAAGGCATCCACCGTGTACGCTTAGTCACTTAACCATACAACCCCAAGAGGTTTCGTATGTTCAAACAACCAAGGTTTGTGTCTCTGATAAGGAGACATTGGTTTTTCGCCGGACTCTTACACAAGACACTTGAATGTGTATTGCTTGAGAACTCGTTTCATCTCTCGATGAAACATTTTAATTCAACCTATGGTTGAATTTACTAGTCAGCTTTCCAGATTGTTAAAGAGCATGTGTTTATCAAGAGATAACCACTTTTTAAACACACTCACTTCTTTTYCAAGAAATGCGCTTAAAGAGTGGTGGAGCTAAGCAGGATCGAACTGCTGACCTCCTGCGTGCAAGGCAGGCGCTCTCCCAGCTGAGCTATAGCCCCAACGTTACCGAAAGACTCTTCACWCACTTCCTCTGGGAGAAGAAGTGGTGGGTCTGAGTGGACTTGAACCACCGACCTCACCCTTATCAGGGGTGCGCTCTAACCACCTGAGCTACAGACCCAAGTCTTTCACGTCTTTTACATATTAACCARGCAATCTGTGTGGACACTGCATCAAACAAGCAGTCTATCGTTAAGGAGGTGATCCAGCCCCAGGTTCCCCTAGGGCTACCTTGTTACGACTTCACCCCAGTCATGAACCACACCGTGGTAAACGCCCTCCCGAAGGTTAAGCTATCTACTTCTGGTGCAGCCCACTCCCATGGTGTGACGGGCGGTGTGTACAAGGCCCGGGAACGTATTCACCGTAGCATTCTGATCTACGATTACTAGCGATTCCGACTTCA
>NZ_JAKJSH010000060.1:0-1103 GCF_050336885.1 Photobacterium kasasachensis | reverse complement strand
AATGCTACGGTGAATACGTTCCCGGGCCTTGTACACACCGCCCGTCACACCATGGGAGTGGGCTGCACCAGAAGTAGATAGCTTAACCTTCGGGAGGGCGTTTACCACGGTGTGGTTCATGACTGGGGTGAAGTCGTAACAAGGTAGCCCTAGGGGAACCTGGGGCTGGATCACCTCCTTAACGATAGACTGCTTGTTTGATGCAGTGTCCACACAGATTGCCTGGTTAAAATGTAAGAGAGCGCTAACGTTGCCCAACAACGTTGGCAAGAAATACTTAGTCCCGTTCGTCTAGAGGCCTAGGACACCGCCCTTTCACGGCGGTAACAGGGGTTCGACTCCCCTACGGGACGCCATGGGTCGTTAGCTCAGTTGGTAGAGCAGTTGACTTTTAATCAATTGGTCGCAGGTTCGAATCCTGCACGACCCACCATCTTCTCCTCGGAAGATGGCAGTTTTGATTTCACTTTTACAAAAGTGAAAACAAGCTGAAAAACGGAGGGCGATTAGCTCAGTTGGGAGAGCACCTCCCTTACAAGGAGGGGGTCACTGGTTCGAGCCCGGTATCGCCCACCACTCTTTAAGCGCATTTCTTGAAAAAGAAGTGAGTGTGTTTAAAAAGTGGATATCGAATGATAGACACATGCTCTTTAACAATCTGGAAAGCTGACTAGTAAATTSAATCGTTAGATTSAATTAAAATGTTTTTTATAACTTCTTATTTAAAGAGGGGATAAAGAACGAGTTCTCAAGCAATACACATTCAAGTGTCTTGTGTAAGAGTCCGGCGAAAAACCAATGTCCTTACTTTTCTTGATCGAATGTAGGTGACACAAACCTTGGTTGTTTGAACATACGAAACCTCTTGGGGTTGTATGGTTAAGTGACTAAGCGTACACGGTGGATGCCTTGGCAGTCAGAGGCGATGAAGGACGTACTAACTTGCGTTAAGCCCAGATTAGGCAGTAAGAGCCACTTGAGTCTGGGATTTCCGAATGGGGAAACCCACCTGCACAAGCAGGTATCGCAGCGTGAATACATAGCGTTGCGAGGCGAACCGGGGGAACTGAAACATCTAAGTACCCCGAGGAACAGAAATCAAC
>NZ_JAKJSH010000059.1:0-1213 GCF_050336885.1 Photobacterium kasasachensis | reverse complement strand
ACCTACCAGCTGCTGGGCTTCGTCACACTGAGCAAACTCAGAGACTGAGCTCACATCAATATACATCAGGTTCAACCAACGGCGAGAAGACGGGCTATATGGGCTCGCACCTTCCGGGTTGGCCGGAAATAAGGAATGAATGGGGTTAAGGCCCACAAAATCACCACCGCGGGCAGCAACATCGGCAACCAGTTGTTTCAGATCGCCGAAATCACCAATCCCCCAGTTGTGATTAGTGCGAATTGAATACAGCTGAACACTCGTACCCCAAAGTTTCTTGTCTTCCTGCAAGGCATCCTGCTTATAACAAGACTGAGGAGTAACGATCAACGTCATTTCAAACGGAGATTTACGACGCTTGCGGAACACTTCCAGCTTGTGGTAACCCCACTCCAGATCATCTGGTAATGAGAACACCAACGGGCCGCCATCGGCACGCTCGTCACTGATCAGCTGCGACTGCAACCAACCTTCCATCACCTCACCCTGCTCGGTTTCCAGACGCCAGCTGAAATCGCTGCTCCGCGCTGCATGGTCAAGGTGCATGGCAATGTGCACCGGCTCACCGCTACGTACGACCTGCACAGGTGCTAACACATCCGGATGGTGCTTTTTATTGGCAGACTCTAACAAGGCTTCGTCATTACGTGTGTCGTAACCAAGCGCTGCGAGCAGACGACGGATCGTCTCGCTTTCCACCTTGGCTTCATCTCCCCAAGCACTGACATAGCTATCTGCAATACCTGCGATGTCAGCAACTTGTTTTAATACTTGATCGTCTTTCATCGTTCTCTCCGATAGCGGCCTTGCGGCCGCTTCGATGTTAGGGTTTTGCTGATATCAATTCAGACTCTAAATCACCCAATGGGCTGAATTAACGGTTTACTGGCTCTAGGTTCCAGATATTATTGGCGTAGTCTCGAATACTACGGTCTGAGCTAAACTTGCTCATCAATGCTGTATTTAGAATTGCTTTGCGTGCCCAGTTCTTCTGGTCACGGTATTCAGCATCGATTTTCTCGTGAGTTTTCACGTAGTCAGCAAAGTCAGCCAGTACCAGGAAAGGGTCACCACCATCCAGCAGATTGTGGCGGATCGCTGCCAGCTGGCCAGGGTAGCCTGGTGTGAACTCATCAGTTTCCAATAGATCCAGTGCTGCGCGCAGTAAGCTATCAGCATGGTAATAACGGTAAGGGTCGTAACCCTCTTCTTT
>NZ_JAKJSH010000058.1:0-1247 GCF_050336885.1 Photobacterium kasasachensis | reverse complement strand
GAAGTAGATAGCTTAACCTTCGGGAGGGCGTTTACCACGGTGTGGTTCATGACTGGGGTGAAGTCGTAACAAGGTAGCCCTAGGGGAACCTGGGGCTGGATCACCTCCTTAACGATAGACTGCTTGTTTGATGCAGTGTCCACACAGATTGCCTGGTTAAAATGTAAGAGAGCGCTAACGTTGCCCAACAACGTTGGCAAGAAACACTTAGTCCCGTTCGTCTAGAGGCCTAGGACACCGCCCTTTCACGGCGGTAACAGGGGTTCGACTCCCCTACGGGACGCCATGGGTCGTTAGCTCAGTTGGTAGAGCAGTTGACTTTTAATCAATTGGTCGCAGGTTCGAATCCTGCACGACCCACCATCTTCTCCTCGGAGGATGGCAGTTTTGATTTCACTTTTACAAAAGTGAAAACAAGCTGAAAAACGGAGGGCGATTAGCTCAGTTGGGAGAGCACCTCCCTTACAAGGAGGGGGTCACTGGTTCGAGCCCGGTATCGCCCACCACTTTTCCTTTTGGCTGCGTTATCGCATTTCTCGTTTAGCGAACTAAACGTCGAATTACGATGCCTTGCCTAAAGAAAAAGACTTCTTTTAAGAAGACACCATATATATGGGGCTATAGCTCAGCTGGGAGAGCGCTTCGCTGGCAGCGAAGAGGTCTGCGGTTCGATCCCGCATAGCTCCACCACTCTCTAAATATTTTCTGCACGACGCGCAGATTCAATGGCGAAATACAGCCGTTGGGTCGATTTTGTGTCTCTGCTTATTACGTTTGAAAGTATTTAGAGAGTGGATCTTTTATCTCCTCGGAGATAACGAAACACATGCTCTTTAACAATCTGGAAAGCTGACTAGTAAATTCAACCATAAGGTTGAATTAAAATGTTTCATCGAGAGATGAAACGAGTTCTCAAGCAATACACATTCAAGTGTCTTGTACTTTTGTCTTCACTTTTTCAAGAGTGAAAATAAAAGAAGAGTCCGGCGAAACAAACAAACCTTGGTTGTTTGATTATGCAGTCTTAAGAGAGACCTCTTGGGGTTGTATGGTTAAGTGACTAAGCGTACACGGTGGATGCCTTGGCAGTCAGAGGCGATGAAGGACGTACTAACTTGCGTTAAGCCCAGATTAGGCAGTAAGAGCCACTTGAGTCTGGGATTTCCGAATGGGGAAACCCACCTGCACAAGCAGGTATCGCAACGTGAATACATAGCGTTGCGAGGCGAACCGGGGGAACTGAAACA
>NZ_JAKJSH010000010.1:0-264747 GCF_050336885.1 Photobacterium kasasachensis | reverse complement strand
ATTAAAGACTTATATTCAACCTCAAACCCAATTGCAGCTTTATAAAGATTGTCGAATAAAAACACACTACTAAAATCAGAAAAATTAAAATTATCTTCAACAGTCTTACAATTAAAATTATCAACATTCATAAGTTACAACTCCAAAAATAACGTTTTATCTACAGATAACTTTCCAAAAAACTCAGGGCGCGAGCGTACTTTGCTTATCTTTTAATCAGCACATGGTCGAGCTTAAAATCTAAATCGATTTTCACGAAAATTGCCGAGAAAATGCAAAATTATAAGTTTAATAAAAGAGCAGTGTGTTTAATGTTCAATCGATTAAGTTAGTGTGCTCTCACCCTGCCAAAGATCTTGCTATGGAATCAACTTTATATTTCTTTGACTTGGTAAAAGCTATCAACAAGTGGTTGAAAAATCAACACTATAGCTTATGCGATGCTACTTGTACTCATAATATGTGGCTATCCTCTCAACTTTTTCGGGTGAGAAAAACTAAGGCAAAAAGACACACTAGATCAGCTATTTGAGTGTTGGTTCTACTCAGTTTTGGGGCAAACGATTTTGACGTGCACTTAACACGTCATGGGACAAACCTTGTTAGAGAGATAACTCCAACAAGGTTAATAAGTTAGGAAAAGTATAGGCAATAACGCCCTAAAAACAGGGGGAGCGTAGCTACGACCACGTCACTTTGCTTGTTAGGGATTGTAATTATTTTGGTATTGATTGAATTACAGCCAAAAGCCATGAGTAAAATACATTGCCTGATGCCCCTGCTACTGCCCCCTTAAGTATAATTTCATTAAACTTGTCATATAAAGATGGGGATTCTTCTTTTAAACTTACAACTATATCTTTGGCTCGGTCTTCATTGTTTTCAGAATGAGCGCTCTCAAGATTTTCTATTAGTGTATGGATAGTATCTGTTGTTAACTGCTTCTCTTTATCCAAAAGATTTATCAACATCTTGACTTCATTAGATTTTTCAGACAATCCAGAGTCGATAATTGAAAACAGACGTGCCACTTCTTGTTCTAAAGAACAAATTCTGGATTCTGAATTTGTTCTCTCCATTGCTAGAAGTTGTTTAGTATGGCTAACTTCCATCTTTGCCATTTCCAGTTTATGTTCTAGAGATATTGCTGCCACTTGATTTGATAAAAAGCTAGTAGCTTTCATTTCTCCTGTGACTACTTTTCCATACTCATGCAAAGCTCTTGAAATTATATCTTCTTCTCCTGATGGTAAGGTGATTACCATCAGGACATTTTCACCCTCTTGTTTAATAGTTACAGAGATATCTATATCAGGGTATTTAGATTCAACAACTTCAGAGAAATAATTGAGAATTGATATCCCAGATTGTTTGTATTCTGGAGGGAAAGATATTTCCTTTATCAATTCTGATGTTTCTAAACTAACATCGATATCGTACAAAATAAGCTCAATAAAACTGAGTCTAGATTTGTAGTATTCTATATTACTCAAATCGGTTTCATATATTTTATCCTTTGCTATGCTAGGATCTGTAAATTCTTCCAACAGCTGAGTTTTTACACGAATTTCAAGAGGAGTTTGAAACTTACTTATGGATTTTGTGAAGATCCTCAAGATGTTTTTGAATATATTGCCAACAACTAAAAACCTTGATTCTAGTAACTTTGAACTATTACCTGAATCAATATTCGATACAATTTGATCAAGCTCATCTCCCATCATATTAAAATAATGAAAGCATATTGCGTGTTGTTGCAAGTCGGTTGGTAGCTTTTCAATCACAACCAGCTTTCTTAACAACTTTGCATAAGCAGCTATTTCATTTATGTTCACTAAAGTTCCTTCCTGAAGTCATTGATGCATAACATTTGTATAGTGCGCATGTGCGTTTAATAAACCTATCATCTGATTTTATAGATTAATAACTCACTGATAATAATGATTAATTCATCTGTCATCCAGAATTAACGCACTAAATTTTGACGTTACGTCGTTAAAATCATTAAAAAAACCATAAAACTGTATATAAAACCAGAAAATCGCTAATACAACCGTCCAGTGAAAAATGATACTGAATATTAGGAAAAGTAGGCAAAAAGAGGACGAATAGCTTATGGCTGAGTATTTACACTAAAAAGGAATGGGGCATATCTTTGTTAGACACCAAACGACCAAGCCTGTAAATAAGCCGCTCATTGCCATCTAATCAAAACAAAGCCGCGGCACTTCGCGGCTTTGTTATAAGGAGCCAACCTACCCCGGCATTTCCTCAAAAGTATCTTGCAGGGCAAATTTCAGATCCTGCTCGGCTTGGACTAGAGCTTCACTTGCCTGCTGACGCTTGATTCGGCCTTCTTTGACATGACCAAGGGTATTTTTCAGGGTGTCGATGGTGAGCTGATTAACGGTTTGCAGCGATTCGATATCCAAAATACCACGCTGGTAGTTTTCGGAGATCTGCTCTTCCAGTGCCTTAAGCTTCTCGGCATTTCGGATATACTGCTTGTTGGTGTAGTCCTTCACCGTGCGGGTAACTTTCAGTGCCTTCTCTTTCTCGAAGTTGGAGATCGCAATCAGGAACTGGCGCTTCCACAGCGGCAAGGTGTTGTGAATGATATCCTGGATATCTTCCATCAACATCTTGTTGCCTTCCTGCGACAGGCGGATCTGCGGTGCGGTCTGAATCGCTGCCATTCGAGCCAGGCTAAGGTTGTGAACCCGCTTTTCAAGCCGCGTCATTGCCTGCAGGGCATCACGATAGGCCTGACCGTCTAGCGCGTCATTACTAGCATCAGCTTTTTCTTTCAGTGCAACCAGCTCCTGGTTTTTCAGCTTGTCGAGGCGCAGATTGCCGGCATAGATATAGATATCAAGCTGCTGTAACAGGCCTAAGTTTTCGTCATACAGGCCATCAAGCTGCTGGATATCCTGCGCCAGTTTGGTTTCCTGTGCTTCAAGCCGCTTTGCCAGCTCTTCAAGCTGGTCTTTAACGGTATCGAAGCCTTTGACAAACTTACCGAACGACTGGAACAGTTCTCCGATTAGTGGCAGACGAGACAAGAAGCTCTCTTTGCCCAAATCATCAAACTGCGAGCTGCTCATGTTGGTAACCATGGCATGAAGGATATCTCCGGCGTCACCGGTATCCTTCGCCCTGACATCTGCCAGTACCCGATCAGAAAACGCCGTAATACTCTGCAACGCCTCTTTCCCGAACACCAAGGTAGAGACTGTATCAAACGGATTGAGCTGCTCGGCCAGATCAGCAGCCTGCTTCTGCTCTGTACCGCTTAACCGCAATTCGATTGCATTGGATAATTCTTGAGTCATAACATTCCTTAGTGACTATAGTTAGGGAAATAGTGCCAAAGTTGCTCGAAATGGCGACTAAAAGCCTGAACATGACGACTATCATCGGTTAGGGTGATATCTTCGGAGTTATACTTTGAAGCACTACGCGTCCAGTTAAAACTGCCGTTAATCAAACGTTCACCGTCAAACAAGGCAAATTTATGATGCATATGGTAGCTAGTGTTATCGAGTTTTATCTCGATACCCTGACGGGCAAGGTAGTCGATATCACTGCCAGCATCGTTAATTTTGTCGTTATCGGTAATGATCCGTACCTTAACACCACGCTTATGGGTCGCTAAGATAGCCTCGGTCAAGTCATCATCGGCGATAGTAAATACACAGATATCGACCGATTTCGCAGCCCGTTTCAGCTGATGTCGAATACCATTCACACAACTATTGCCCGGTGAGAACCAAGACTCAGCCAACACCTCGCCATCACCACCGCGCGCCTTGTCCAGCTGCTTGATCACCTGCTCTAGCCACTTCAGCGCCTGCAGCGCATCGCCAGACTCACGAATGATTTGCTGCACCAGGCTAAAGCTCTGGTTACGCAAATACGATAAGTCATCCGCCTTAAGTTCGGCCGTTGCCAGCTTATCAGCCAGCGCACGGCGCTCCGTGTTATCTAGCTTGTAGTCTTCAAAACTCTCAATCAGCAGAGTCTGGATATCAAACTTCGTCACCGTTGGCCTCCTTGTTCGAACGATTCGGTGAATGTTGCTCTTGCAGTAGCGACTGTGCCACCTTAGTGACACTCTGGTTCAACGCCACCATCTGCTGCACCATCTGTCCGGCGCGATCATCCGAGTCACCCATCTGCTGGCGGCGGTGATAACCGTCTTTAATGCTCTGCCAGCGTTGTTGCTGTTCGTCGGTCATATCACCGCGTAGCTCTGCCAGCTTGAGCAGGTTCTCTTCTGTTCCGGCGGTTAGCGTCTGGGCTTCACCCTGATAGTGATCCTGAAGCAGAGTTTGAAGCTCTTCATCGGTCATCACCGGCGAGATCTTTTCACCCAGCTTGTTCATGTTCCGGTAAGACCCCTGAAGCTTGAACGGTGGTTCAACGCGGTATTCATCCGCCATGGCGGCAGAGGCAATGTACTGCTGATTCACTTTCAGCACGGTTTGCTGCACTTTCAGTAGCTTATCGAGAGTTGCAACAATCTCGTTGGCCTCGGTCGACGAATACGGATGGCTAAGATCACTCAGGGCAATGTTCTCCCCTCTCGCCATCTCGATCATGCTGTACAGATCATTCAGATCCCTTGTCGCCAATGGTGCCAGAATCGAGTTTGAGGTCAGCGAGTTCTCAATAAAGGACAGCTCAAAGGCCGCTTTCTGATCAGAGAGCATGTCACCCAAGTTGTAGATATCGGCGCGGTTTGCCAGCATATCAGGGATTTTGAACACATCACCCGATTCGGTATACGGGTTACCGGCCATCACAACTGCAAACTTCTTGCCGCGCATATCGTAGGTTTTAGTTTCGCCTTTCCAGCTACCTTCTACCCGTCGTGTACCATCACACAGCGAAATGAACTTCTGCAGGAACTCAGGGTTGGTGTGCTGAATATCATCGAGATAAAGCAGAACATTGTTACCCATCTCGAATGCCAGGTTGATTTTCTCAACCTCACGAGCCGCATTCTGATCCGGCGCATCCTGAGGATCGAGCGAGGTGACCTCATGGCCAATTGAAGGGCCATTGATCTTCATAAATACCAGCCCGAGTTTGTGGGCAACGTACTCGATCAGCGTTGTTTTACCGTAACCCGGAGGGGAGATCAGCAATAGCATCCCCATTAAATCGGTTCGCTTGTTGTCTCCCATTGCCCCCATCTGTTTTGCCAGGTTGTCGCCAATTAACGGCAAGTAACTATCACTGATCAGCTTGTTACGGACAAATGATGTCAGAGGACGCGGCTTGAACTCACCCAGGCGAATAGTGTGCTTGGCCTGCTCCAACAAAGCTGCACGCTGCTTCAGGTAAGCATCATATTGCGGGATAGTGTGGCTATCGTGGTGCTGACAGCGCTGAAGGAACTCATCCAAGGTAATCGTCAGCGCACCGTCTTGCATCCGTTGATGCTCACCCAGTAAGTCAGTGACTTTGAGCTGTAAGGAGAAATCGACCGGGCTTAACATTACGCGGCTATCGTCGCGAATTGTTGCCAATGCCGCCGCCTCGGTGACAAATGCCTGCCCTTGGTTCTGGTGCTCACTATAGGCAGTTAACCACTGCAGATGATCGGCAAATTCCGATACATCTGATGATGATTCAGGCAACCAACCTAAACTTCGGCGAAATGCCAGATAAACGTCACACAGTTCGATAGCGTCACGGCTTACCTCTGCCTGCAGTGAAGCTTGCCCCAGAAGGCGGATGGCATAATCGGCACTGCGCTCAAGATCGCACGGCATATGTTGCGGCAGTTCTTCTATCAGCGCCTCTTTGAGGGCATCGAAAGCAGTCACTGATGAAAGGTGCTGCTTCATCAACAAGGCATTGCGAGCCTGCTTGCGCCACTGCTCGATGTCTCCGTCAGTCGTCTCCACCAGCCAGAGCAATGCATTGGCTCTTGAGGCCTGATCAAATCGCAGCAAACCAGCCTGCTCATAGCATGGCAGCACTGCCTGCAAAATCTTCTCGGCATCGTGGTCATGCACACCTTTGACGTAACCCTCGCGGTAACGTGGCGCGGCATAGGTCTGGATCAGCTTAAGCAAGGTGTTGTCTTTGAGCGCCTTAAGCAGTTCTTCTACCGTCAGGTTTTCTTGCTGTTGCTGGGCTGATTTGAGCACGCTGTAGGCAAGATACTCTGCGCGGTAGACACTGTCGGTCTCGGAGGCCACATCCAGTTTGGCCATCGACTGCAAGTCCAGAAACTCCTGGTTAGTAACCGGTTCATAGTAGTCAGTACCAGAGATATGCAAGCTCAACGCGCTATCGTGTTCAACTAAACTAAGATCCAGTGCCTGTTGGTTGACACTAAATCTATGCTTGCCAAGGCGCAGTACTTTACCGCCCTGCTCGAAAATGTCCTGGTTATCGCGAAGGGAGCGAAGCGCCTGATCCTGTGCAGCCTTAAGGCGACTATCAATCGTATCGGCTTTAACGCTATCACCAAGATCACGAATAGACTTAGACAATTGGTGCAGCTTCTGAACCATGTTATCGGTTGCAAAGAAGCTATTAAGTGCCGCGACATCTTCAAACCGGGCAACCCGCTTCTCAATACTTTTGAAGGTGACATCCGCCGCCTGATTCAGGTTTTGCACCCGACGTTGCTGCGCGGTGATCAGCTGCTGTTTATGGCCTTCCAGTGTCGACTGGATTTCATCACGTTTGGCATAAATTTCAGCCAAAAACTCATCAAAGTCGGCAAATCGTGATTCCAGCTTTTCCAACTGGCCAATCAGTTTCGCCAGTTGTTCATCGCACTGTTCAGGGGTTTGTGCCTGCTCCATTGCGCTATTAACGGACTGAGCCAACAGCTTGAACTGCGAACTGAACTCGGCTTTTGCCTCGCCACCACGCAGTGCCTGATGCTTTTGCTTGAGGCGGGCCGACGTTGCATTCAGCTTGGCGGTCACTTCCGTTGTCAGATCGAGGATCCGGGTAGACTGCGTCGGATCGTCGGTTTCGATATCAGCAACTTCTTCCGTTACCAATGCCAGATTATTGCGGACGCGATCGACACGCTCCTGCAATGCTGCCAGCTCAGTGGTTTTCTCGGAAGTTAACAGCTGATCATCAATTGACGCGATATCTTGCTTATACGGGAGATAGGCTTTTTCATCTTGCAGCAGATCCAGCAATATCTTGTTGAGATCCTGCCTGTGATGATCAAGCTGCTCCTGTAGCTCAACCACCTGATCTTCAGGCATATAACGGTGTTCACGCAATGCCATCACATTGCCCACTTCCGCTTTTAGCTGCGCAAGCAGATCCAACAGAGTATTGGCTTCATCACGGGGCGCCAGTTTCAGGCTACCCACCAGCTCAGTCACTTTTTCCTGCTGCCGGGCCATAGCAGTTTCAGCATGCAGCTGTAGCTGGCGAACTTTGGCGAACTCATCGATGATGAGATCAGCCGTTGCCATTAGCTGACTGACGGCATCCCCCAGCCCAATGGCCGTGGCATTGCTTAGCCAGTCATAGGTATCCAGCGTTGTCTGACAGGTCTTAAGCAGGGCTTCATAAGCGGTTTGACTCACTTCCTCGCTTTGTGCCAACTGACAGATAGACAACAGCGACGAAAGCGCCCGAACCAACTCGGCATTACCCAGGTTGACCAGGAACGGATCTGCCCCTTCCCTGTTTGTCTGGGTGTAGTTTTCTATATCAGTGAACGGCGTCTGCCAGATCCGCAGCGGGTGGATGGTCGAAGCCTCGGCATTCTCGGAAACCCGGAACATCAGCATGCGACCATCGGGATACACACTATAACCATGGCTGTGCATCGGCGCGGAAAATGCCTTCTCAATCAGGTTATAGGTGTAGATAACGTAGGAGCCTTTCTCGACATCAAAGAAGAAATAGAGAATATCTTCGCCATTCGGCGAGGTAACCTGCTTGAAGAAATGCAGCTCTTGCCATGATTCCTCAAAGCTCTTGCTCTCACCGTTAGCCAGTACATAACCGTGAGAGTATAAAATACCGTGATTTTCCGGCAGTGCCTTGGCACTGACACCGATGGCATCCGCCCTGACAACCTGCAGGTTCAGCGAGTTATAAATGAAATAGCGATACTCTTTTTCCCGGTTCGGCAGCATTTTCAGCAGGATCAAATCGCCGACTTCGGCATAGGCGATTTCGGCATCGGCGATGGTTTGATAGGCATCATCAACCGGCTCGTCGTAGATCCCCTGACCCTCTTCGGTATTGTTTTCGACCTTGATGGTCAGGTCGCCGCCGACACATTCGACGAACAGGCGATCTTTAATCGACACATGCGGATGTTCACCGCTGATATGATCGTCGCGGGTTGTCATCACCCATTCAAAGTCATGCTGCTGGGCTGAGGCGAGTGCTCGCTGACCCTGAGCGTCGAGGTAACGCACCGATTCCTTGCCGATTTCAAACCGGAACACTTTACGATCTTCTGCCCGCATCCCAATTTGAAACGCCAGATACAGGATATTTTCCTGGCGGGAGATTTGCGACAGGCGAGCATCTTTGTAGTAGGTAAAGAGCTCGGTAAATTCGTGGCTGAACTGGGAATCGCTGAGGAATGAATCTTCCAACCCTACCGGGTCCATCCGGAATGTGCCGTCATTCTCAGACAGGGTATACAGGCCGAAGACATCATTCAGTGCAGGCGCTGTTTTGAGCCCCATGAAGACCTGATAGCCGAACAGCAACTGGCCGTTTACCTGGGCCATGTCGACCGGAATACTTCGGCTGTCGGTCTGAACATTGGCTTTGCCGGTTAGCGAGAACTCACTGCCGCCAAAGGTTTCCTGGCGCTTTTGGTTAAATGTCTGCGCCAGAGATTTTAATGTATCACCTTGTTGGGAAAGCCGGGATTTAAGAACCTCATAGGCCCCTGCCTCACCAACTGCTTTATCAATTGCACTATCAGTCGTTGTTTCTGTCACTTTACTCAATCCTTGAACCCCCTCAGGCCTCAAGCCTCAAGCCTCAAGTCCTAGGGGGGTTGCCTGTCAGTTAACTATCAAGCGAGCTATCTGTTTTTGCTGACAACTTTTCTTTCAGTGTCGATAGCAAGTCAGCCGGGCTGTTGGCCGAATTCAGCAGATTCGCAATGGCGATATTGCTGATATCGTTAGATTTGAGTTCAGTGTTTTCCAGAATGTCTTTCAGATCCTGCGGCAGGCTGCGATTACCGTTCATGTACTCGCTAACCAAAGGCGACAAGACCTCAGACTCGCTAAAGCGATTATCCAGCGCAGCTGAATCGATCACCGTACGGCGAATCTGCTCCATACCTTCACCGCCGAACAGCTTAATATCCGCTGCTGCCAGTGCCTGAGCCAGCGCTTTTGCACTCTCAGACGACACTTCCTGCTGGGCAGTAATGCGGGCAATTTCAAGATCTTTCTGCTGCTGAAGCTGCATCACCCACTTGTCGTGCTCACGAGTCTGGTCGTCATATTGACGAGCCGCCTCGAAGCGCGCGGTCTGGGCTTCGGCTTCTGCCAAACCTTTAGCACGCAGTGCTTCTGCTTCCGCCTCACCGGCAGATTGCAGTGCAAAGGCTTCGGCTTCACCCGTTTCCTTAATCGCTACAGCACGTTCGCGTTCTACTTCAACCTCGGCCAAGCCTGTGGCACTGATCTGTTCTTTCTCAGCCTGCGCCATACGCTCTTTCGCAGCCGCTTCACGATCCTGCTTAACAAACTCAGCTTCTGCCTGCTTGGTCTGCACAGCATATTCAGCTTCTGCGATACGAGTTTTCACTGCCAGCTCATTTTCGGCATCGCGAGTACGGATCTTAATTTCCGCTTCGTTTTCAATCAGTCGCTTGTCGGCTTGTTCTTTGGCTGCTTCTTTCTCGGCTTTCGCCGCCACCAGCAATTCAAGCTGCTTGGATTCCGCTTCCGCCTCAGCTTCAACCATTCGGACTTTCTTCTGACGGTTAACCTGTTCGGTTGCACGCAGGTTCTCGGTCTCTTCTTCCTCGCGGGCAATCTTACGTTCAATCTCAACACGCTGGGAGCGAGTTTCCGCCACCGACTTCAACGCCTCTTCGACGGTCGTCTCTTTATCCATCTCTTTCTGTGCCACTTCGGTTGCAGTACGAACTTTTTCCGTTTCCACTGCGCGGCTCAGCTCTTCTTGCTGAATAGCAACCTGACGCTGGTTGGCAATACGAGTCATCTCGACTTCCATCTCGACCGACTCTTTCCTCTTCGACACTTCTTCTTCGGTCTCTAGCTGAGCCAGACG
The DNA here is from genome assembly GCF_050336885.1 of Photobacterium kasasachensis. Taxonomy (NCBI): domain Bacteria; kingdom Pseudomonadati; phylum Pseudomonadota; class Gammaproteobacteria; order Vibrionales; family Vibrionaceae; genus Photobacterium; species Photobacterium kasasachensis. Next base: position 254,475 of record NZ_JAKJSH010000010.1, on the reverse strand, counting down.
AGTAATACGCTCGTACTCCTGACGCTTTTCTTCAGCCAGTGCCTGCTCTTGTGCCTTGATAATATCGACCTCACGCTGGGTACGGGCAATACTCTCTTTTTCCTGCTTGTCGAGTTGCAGACGGTTGGCTTCAGCTTCGACATTTTTCTTCTTGATAGAGGTTTGCTCATCCTGACGGATCGCATTGGTTTCAGTGTTTTTCACCGAAGTAATCGAGGAGATCTTGCGGATCCCTTCTACATCCAAAATGTTGTTAGGATCGTGCGCTTCCAGCGCAGTTTGATCGACCTTGTCGATAACCACATCGTAAATTTTGAAGCCATCCATCTCGCTGCCGATCACCGTTACTACGGCATCACGGAACGCACGGCGGTTCGTCAGCAGTTCTTCAAATCCAAATTGCTTAACGGCTGTCTTCAATGCTTCGGAGAATTTCGGCTGGAAGTGTTCTTTCAGGCGCTCCGGGTTTGATGCACCGATGGTGGTAAATAGCTTGGCGACACGAATAATGTCATCTTCTTCGTGGTTGACACCAATATAGAAATCTACTTTTAAGTCAGCACGAATGTTGTCTTTACAATGCAGGCCTTCGTATTCTTCACCTTCCTGATCTTTGCGACCGCTACGGACCACCGAAATCTTCTTACGGGTGATATCCATATATTCCGCACGGTTGACAACCGGCCAGACGAACGTACCGGTCAGAGAGGCGCGGGTACGATCAACGCCGTTGATGATCAGGGCCTCACCTTCGTTGCGAACTTTACGATAGCGTGAGGTCAGGAATAGCAAGATCACTAATACAATTCCAATACCAGCAAGAATAAACATCATGCTTGGAGACAAAACCATCGGACAACTCCTTTGTAAACTTAATAAATAATATAAGCCGTTAGCCTGTTATTCAGGCTAACGGTGTAATGGGTAGGCTAGAAGCAAATAAAGGCAAGAAACTAAATCTTGGCGACCAGGTATTTTTCCAGGCTCGGGTGTTTCGAGATGATGACGACTTCATCGCCGTAGTGAATATCACCCTCCCCCTCAATATAGGCATCTAACTGAATTTCATTTCCATCCTGGCGGATCACAACCTCGCCATGCTCTGCAGAAATATGGTTGCTGCGGACACTGGCTCTCATCCCTTCATAGCTAATTTTGGCGAATGCATTTTTGGCATTGAACACCGGCCCTAGTGGCTTAAGAACAAACGCAGAAATATGAAGAGAAAGGTAATAGATAATAAACAGTGCCGGCACAGTCACTGCGTAAAAAACAGCACCAGAAAGCAGGCCAAACAGATATTGATCGAGGTAATACGTCAGCACCATCGCGAAGAAGCTACTCACCGTCAGTGCTACAGGCAGTGGTACCTGAGAAACAATCGGCGGCAGCATTAACTTGGCTGACCAGCCCGAATCCAAATCCACACCATCTGCATCACCGAGGCTGCCGTCAGACAAATCAAAGATCAGGTCGATGAGCATCAATCCGAAAAAGAGGCAGAAAGGAACAGAGAAGATAACTACAGGGTAGGACAACAGGGCATTAATGAACGCAGACATTAATAGACAAACCTCGACAGATACAGCCCAACTATCAAGACATAATATGCAACTCTCCATTCCCCAACAAGATGATTATGGCAGCGACAGGCATTTTTGCGGTTTAGCTCACAGCTCGCAAAGTTAAGTAAAAACAATAACTACCAATCGAAAAGTGATGAATAATTCACCACTCATTCTATAACGTTGACTATCTCCTACAGCCAAAGATTAAAGCGCATAAAATTCACTCAGCCACAATAAGTACAAAAAACCACCAAATGATCATACTGCGGAAATATCGACCAATTTATTGACTCCAATTATTCTATTCATCTGAATTTGGAGGTAGAATCCAGCCCTTCTTTCTGAACAGCACTTTGAAAATGATAGATTTCACCGTATTGCCGGTATACCTGACGGCAGTAGTCGCCCTATTACTTATGCCCGGACCGGATATGTTACTGATCGCCAGCTCTAGCCTGAGCTATGGCAAAAAAGTCGGCGTATTTGCAAGCCTCGGCAATGCCACCTCTGGTGTCGTTCTGACCGTTCTTGCCGCAATGGGCGTTTCGGCACTGATCGCCATGAACCCTATTGCCCTTCAGGCTCTGCGCCTGCTAGGTGGTGCCTACCTGCTTAAAATGGGCTGGGACTGCATGCGTACCAACCCGGCAGATGCACCGGATGTCGAACATACTTCAGGCCTGGCGAAAACCCTTTACCGCCGCGCGGTGATCAGCAACCTGCTAAACCCAAAAGCACTGATCTTCTTTGTCCTTTTCCTACCACAGTTTGTCTCGGCCCAAGTTTCGGCGTCATCGGGCGAACAAATGCTGGTACTTGGACTGTTACTGAATGTGCTCGGTCTGCTGTTTAACCTGTTCCTGGTCACTATGGTCGGCAGCCTGGGACAGCCTTTGCTGAAAAACGAAAAATTCAGAACCAACCAGCACAAATTTATGGGGCTGGTGTTCTTTGTTCTGGCTATCTGGCTATTGGCCTCACAGTTACCGACAGCCTAACCAGAACCTGCTCTGACCTATATACAAAAACACCTCGGCCAGATATCTGGTCGAGGTGTTTTTTTATCTATCTTTAGATATAAACAAGCACTGAGTTACATCTTGGGTGCCGTCCAGCTGCATAGTCCCAACTGAACCTCATCAAAGCGAGCTTTAAAACTCGAATCGAGCGGGCTGCATGCGTAGTAGCCGACGCTAACAGGCAACGAGGCTGGTGGCGGGGGGTCCACCTGCCCCATTTCCTGAGTCGTTTCCCCCAGCAAGTGAAGATGAAACACCCGCATCTGACTGTAGTGCTCGCCGTCAAACGAGGATTCAATCAGAAAGTCCGGTCCCCGACGGCTTAACCTGAACCACACTTCAGTAGTCGAGGCGATATCCGTTCCCGACCAGTCTGAATATCCAAAGTTTGTCACGACACTACTGAGCCTCGCCAGATGCGGGTTTTCATGCTCAATCGATGCCTTAAACCAATTGTCCTTATTGAGGTAGATAACGATCCCGGCCTGATCCAGCCGGGCTTTATAATCAAAACGAACCCTAACTGACAGGGTGAAGTTTTCGTCAATGCTGGCCAGCAGCGCCGGGGCATTTTCGTTCTGAAAACCATAATAGCTACGTTGCCAGAAGTCCGTTTCTGGCTCGGTGACGATTGTTAGCTCGCCACCGTCCACCAAAAATTGTTTTGGCTGATTAAGCCAAGTCATTGCTTCAGCATTCATTACCTAATCCCTGTCAACAATGCTCGTTGTTATTATCGGTTGATCAGCAGTACTCGGGTTTCATACGGTTGCAGAGCAAAGCAGTGTGTCGGTTTTTGCTCGGTAACACCGGCATAGTTGGACAACACATACTCACCCTTTTCAAGCTCCAGGGCTTTCGGCAGGAAGCATTCAACCACTTCGCCGTAATAGTTATTGATACAAACCAGTACCTGGGACTCGGATTCCCGCTTGTAACAGAAGATGCTGTCGTGCTCCGGCATCATATCGGTGTAGTCACCGGTCGTGATAACGTCGATTTCCTTACGCAGCTCAATCAGGCGGCGATAGAAATGGAATACCGAGCTGTCATCGGCAACCGCTTTTTCAGCATTAATTTCCGGATAGTTAGCAGCTACTTCCAGCCAAGGTGTACCCGCAGAGAAACCAGCATACTGACTGTCGTTCCACTGCATTGGCGTACGTGAATTATCGCGAGATTTCTGGGCCAGAATAGCCAGCATTTCCTGCTCGGTTACGCCATGTTCGTTCACCATGATGTCGTACATATTGGTACTTTCGACATCACGATACTGTTCTATTGATGTATAGCCCGGGTTGGTCATGCCAATTTCTTCACCCTGGTATACATACGGTGTGCCCTGCATCATATGAACCGATGCCGCCAGCATTTTGGCCGACTCGACACGGTATTGCTGATCATCACCGAGGCGGCTGACAACACGCGGCTGGTCGTGGTTACACCAGAACAGTGCTCCCCAGCCTTTGCCATTAAGTCCCTGCTGCCAGTGGTTAAAAATCTCTTTCAGCTGCAGGAAGTCAAACGGTGCCTTGGTCCATTTCTCGCCATTCGAGTAATCGACTTTCAGGTGATGGAAGTTAAAGACCATCGACAGCTCTTTACTGTCCAGCGAAGAGTATTGCTGGCAATGCTCCAGTGTCGTGGATGACATTTCGCCAACGGTGACCGAGCCATATTTCTGGAACACGGCCTCGCTGATCTCCTGCAGGTACTCATGCACCCGAGGGCCGTCAGTGTAAAAACGGCGACCGTCGCCCAGACAGTCATTCGGAAAATCCTGTTGCTTGGAAATCAGGTTGATAACATCCAGGCGGAAACCATCGACCCCTTTTTTGGCCCAGAAGCTAATCACATCTTTCACTTCCTGGCGCACTTTCGGGTTTTCCCAGTTCAGGTCAGCCTGCTCTTTGGCAAACAGGTGAAGGTAGTACTGGCCCGTTGCTTCATCTAGCTCCCAGGCATTTCCGCCGAACTTAGACTGCCAGTTGGTTGGCGCTCCGCCATCAACCGGATCTTTCCAGATGTAGTAATCACGATAAGGGCTGTTCTTATCTCCCAGTGCCGACTGGAACCATGCATGCTCGGTCGAGGTATGGTTGACCACGATATCCATTACGATACGGATCCCACGCTGATGGGCTTGCTCTAGCAGTTGGTCGAAATCGGCCATGGTGCCAAAGTCAGAGTTGATGTTGTAATAATCGGAAATGTCGTAGCCGTTATCGATCATTGGCGAGCTGTAAACCGGCGTCAGCCAAATCGCGTCGACACCCAATGTTTTCAGATAATCGAGCTTTGAGATAATCCCTTGAATATCACCCGTACCCTGACTTCCGCTGTCGCAAAAGCTCTTAGGATAAATTTGGTAAATAGTCGCCGTACGCCACCATTCAAATTGCTCTTTCATCGTGTCTAGCCTGAATGTTGAATTGAAGTTTGATGTGGCTGCCGATGGATACCGGCAGCCAGTTTTTATCGCTGTATTTTTGTAGGTTTATCTACTTATTAAGCAGTTTGAGGAGATTGTTCGATTTCGCCTTTCGCCTGTGCACGCTTGTACATAATCAGAGTCAGTGCGATTGGTACAATAACTGCAACCAGCATGGCGACTAGGTATACCATCCAGTACTGAGGTTGGATTGACAGGATACCCGGCAGACCGCCCACACCGATACCGTTCGCCATTACACCGGCGCTACCACAGATTGCAGCGGCAATCGCAGAACCAATCATGGCGCTAAGCATCGGGAACTTGTACTTAAGGTTAATACCGTACATCGCAGGCTCAGTAACACCCAGGTAGGCAGAGATTGCAGCCGGTACAGAGATTTCACGCTCGTTGTGTTTTTTGCTGATCCAGATGATACCCATAACAGCCGATGCCTGAGCAATGTTAGACAGCGCAATCAGAGGCCAGATTGGCGTACCGCCCATGTCTTGCATTAGCTGAAGGTCAATCGCATTGGTTGTGTGGTGAACACCGGTGATAACCAGCGGTGCGTACAGGAAGCCAAAGACCATGGCACCCAGAATCGCAAAGTCACCTGTCATTGCCACTTTCGCCGCGTAACCAACTGCATCACCCAGCATACGACCGAACGGACCGATGAATGCGTGAGCAAGGATCACTGACACAATGATAGAAACAAACGGTACAATAACCAGGTACAGGTACGCCGGAATAATCCGCTTGAGGTTGGTTTCAATAAACGCTAATGCGATACCTGCCAACATTGCCGGGATCACCTGAGCCTGATAACCGACCTTTTCAATGACGAACAGGCCAAAGTCCCAGCTTTCGGGTACTTGTTGCCCGATGAGATAGGCATTCATCAACTGCGGTGATACCAGAGTCACACCCAGTACGATACCCAGAATCGGTGTACCGCCCAGTTTCTTCACTGTCGACCAACACACACCAACCGGCAGGAAGAAGAAAATCGCTTCACCAATCAGCCACAGGAAGGAGTGCACTGTTGCCCAGAACTGGCTAATTTCGGTCAGGGTCTGACCGTCAAACATCCGGATGTCGCCGATGACATTACGGAAACCGAGGATCAAACCACCGGTGATGATTGCTGGCAGCAACGGAACAAAAATTTCGGCAAGGTGTGAAATTCCTCGCTCCAGCAAACTCATATTCTGGCGGGCTGCCACTTTTGCCTCTTCCTTGCTGGCGCCGGCACTGCCCGTCATCTCAGTTAAAACTTTATATACCTCGTCTACTTCGGTACCGATCACTACCTGAAATTGACCCGCATTGGTGAAACACCCTTTCACCATTGGGATTTCTTCAATTTCTTTGACGTTAGCCTTGTCAGTATCGCTAAGAACAAAACGCAGTCGGGTCAGACAGTGACTAACGCTAGCAATGTTGTCACTGCCACCGATTAACTCCACCAGACGCTCGATTTGCTGTCGATTAATCTTACTCATGCCGATGTCCATGTTTATATTTGATAGGGAATGTCGTTATTGTTATCCCGCAATGGGAATGTTCCCACCGCTCGAGATAATAATGGCAAAGCCAACCCAAAAAGAAAATGGGAACATTCCCACAACGTGAATCAGTTCACACATTCAGGTTACTTATTAAACGCGACCCACCTATAACACGATTGTAGGATAAGTGAGCCTGTTTAACAGTCAGGCCTTACTTCAGGCTTGCCTCTTGGGTCAAATGGGTAATGCTCTGCTGTCCGGATAGCTGCTTGATCAACAAGTTAGCCGAAGCGTGGCCAGCCTTGAAGTAGCCCGGATCAATACTGAAGGTGTTGGGGAAAATAAATGAGAGAAGATCGGTAGCACCAACGCCGGAGACTTGAATATCACTGCGCCCCAGTTCCTGAAGTCGCTTGGCAACGCCCATGGCCAAGGTGTCACTGGCACAAACTATCGCCTGGGTCTCGGGCCCTATGACATCATCTGTCAGTTGATAGGCACTTTCATGGCTAAGCTGTCCGGTCTGGAAACATGGGACTATATCTGCCTCCTGACAACAGGCCTTGTAGGCGTTCAAGCGCATCAGGCCGGTGGTCTTATCGCTCGGGTCGACCCCCATGTAGCTAATGTGCTGCTTGCCCTGCTGTATGAAGTGGTTCATGGCCAACTCGATGATGCCATGATTGTCGTAGCCGACCGACGAGATCCTATCGGTATCTACAGCAATAACGACGGCTTTATGCTTGAGCGACTCAATCGCTGACAAATCGCATTCGGAAAAACCAAACACGATTACCCCGTCGACATTACGCTTTTGCAAAACGGCAAGGTGCTCATTGGTTTTCTCGGCACTGAACTGGCTTTCCATGATCACGGCATCGTAGCCAGCCTGATAGATCACTTCCAGGATCCCGCTTACCGCTTTATTTTCCGACGGAGAGTCCAGACGCGAAAGAATGATCCCGACCACCTTAGCGCTGCCTCCCCGCATAGCCTGTGCAGACTTAGACGGTACATAGCCGGAATCCCGGATCACCTGCTCAACCTTTTCACGGGTTTCCGGTTTTACCTTTGGATCATTGGTGAGAACACGGGATACGGTTGATTTTCCGACCCCGGCCAGTTTTGCAATATCAAGAATAGTGAGCTTCTGAGTCATAATTAATACAAGCTAATACAATCCCCTCTATTGTCACCGTCATACTTAGGATTTCAATCATTTTCGGCAGCATTATCTCAAAATCCTTCCGGATACCGGCAAATATTCCCTGCCAAGAATCAAATCGCGAAAAAATGACAAAGTAGTGATTAATGACAAATACTTACAGTAAGCGGACATTCACTGAAGCGAAATCGGATAAATTGCTCACGGTGACGGTATTTACTTGAATTCTTTATATTCCGTCCCCATATCTATTATCGAACTAAACATTAAAAGCTATAAATTGCTAAAAGTCGTGTTGGCCTGTTCTTTTGCTCCCCACTCTTTAATATGCCTACACGAGTAAAAGCATAAGGATGATTATGATTACTCACGTTGGCATTATCGATCAGGATCCCGTAAGACTGATAACCCCTTTACTCGACCACGGCATTCCCGCCGATAAGATGATTTTTATCGGCACCCTGGACCAGCAGGAACAATATAACCGACTGGCTTCGATTCTTGCGCCTCGAAATATTCAAGCCGAATTCTTTACCATTCCAGATTCCATCAACATCACCTGCATCCGCCGCCGCCTAAACGAGCTAGCCGCCGAGCTTAAACAGCAACAATCCGAGATTTGGTTCAACGCCAGCTGTGGCCTGCGCCACCGCCTGCTATCGGCCTATGAAGTCTTCCGTACCTACCACTGGCCTATTTATGTGATTGAACCTTTCAGTGACGAGATGTGCTGGCTATATCCTTCGGACCGCGAGCAACAGCAAGTCGAAGACAGAATCCAGCTTACCGATTACCTGACCATTTTCGGCGCCCGTTGTGAGCTGCCGGAAACCATGGTTCCTGAAGCACTCAACGACCAGCTGTGGGAACTGGGTCAGCGCTGGGCTAGCTCGGCGCTGGAACTTGGGCCAGGCCTTGCCACGCTTAACTATCTTGCTACCACCTGTCGCAAAGAGCAGAAACTCGATGTCGCGCTGAGCGAAAAACAGCAAGGCTACAAAGAGCTTGGGATGCTGCTCTCCGATCTGGAAGATACGGGGCTTGCCACTTACAACAGTGGCATCCTGACGTTCAAGCACGAGGAAGCACGCCGCTTTGCCAATGGTGAGTGGCTGGAGAATCTGGTTCACAGCACCGTACGTGCTATCCAGAACGAGTTGCCGACCATTCAGGATCACTCTCTGGGTGTACAGGTATACCGTAAGATTGGCGAACGCGAAGTCCGAAATGAGCTGGATGTAGCTACCGTGGTCAATAACAAGCTTCATATCATCGAGTGTAAAACCAAAGGGATGCGCGACGACGGTGATGACACGCTGTACAAACTGGAATCACTGCGAGATCTGCTTGGCGGCCTGCAGGCACGTGCAATGCTGGTTAGCTTCCGTCCGCTGCGCCACCATGACCTGGTCCGCGCCCAGGATCTGGGACTGGCAATTATCGGCCCTGATCAGCTTGGTGATCTGCAAACCCACCTTCATAACTGGCTCAGAGATGCTGGTGGTCAAAGTCATAACATGGCCTAAGCAAACCTAATAATATGAGTAACGGGTACTTAGTGATCCGTTACTCTTCCCCCTTCATTAATTTGATTCAAGCGACTTACCCTCAAGCGACTAAAAACTCCACCTAACCTGCCAGAACAGCTGTGTATTGGCCGTTTGCCCAAACAAGCTATCACTGCTGCCGTCAAACCGCTGGATCACAGTCAGCATCTGCCAGTCATCGGCCAATGAATAGGTATTGCTTGCGCCGACAAAAAATGAGCCGTCATCATAGTAGGTACCCGAGAAAGTCAGCCTGCTCAGCGGTGAAATATCAAAACTGGCATCGGCATACCCGCTGAGCTTGGTAAAGCTCAGGGTCCGGGCCGTGAGCGGTAAGTTGAGAAACACCACAGCATTTCGCGGCTCCTGTGGATCAGAAATATATAAAAGCGCTGCACGTGCCATCCAGTTACGTTTCCCGCCGAAACTGTAGTCGACCTCAACGCTGGCAACAGAGGTGGATGTCAGGAGTTCCCCCCGCCATTCATCTCGAACCGGATCGAACCAACTCACTTCACCGCGAAACCCAGCCCCTTTGATATCTCCGGCATAGCCAGCCCCAACCACATTATCCAAACCAGACTTGCCGGCAAGCAACTGTATGTCCCACCCCTGTCGATTGAAGAAATAACGTCCGGCATAGCTGTGCAGCTCACTGTCCTGACTCGGGCTGTAAACCACATCAACCTCGCTGGCAAACCCTAACTTGCGGCTGATCATCACCGCATCAGTGCCGGAACGCTCTTCATAATCGAAATCGTAAATCGAATACGAGTTGAAGATATCATTCGGGTTCCACAGTGTCGCCATCCCCCAGTTAATCCGGAGACGACCAGTTTGCAGCTGCCAGTCCTGATGCTGCCAGGTGAGATACAGGCGATCAAATTGCGTAGTACCGACGACACCGTTCTTATCGAGCCAATTGGTCGTTAGGTCCATATAACCGGGGTCAAAACCCACCAGCCTACCGAACCCCGGGGTTTCTGCGCTATCACCGAACAACAGGCGATTACGCATCCCGACATTAAAACGAACATCCGGATTAAAACGATATTCAAAGTTAAACCGCTGGTGGATGAGATGATCGAGTCCATTGCTCTGATCATCGGGCAATACTACCGTGGCCATGTATTTGACATAGCCGTTCAGGTCCCAGTCCTGCTCAGGTTCCAGTCCCGGTATACCTCCCGGAACTTGAGCCATTACTGACAGACTAAACGCACCGGCAAGCATGCAGACACTTTTCACTGGCGGCGATCCTCTTTGAGTTCCCCGTCTTCAAAAACAATCACCCGGCGTGCCCGTTTGATCACCCGCGGATCATGAGTCGAGAATATAAACGTCGTGCCTTCTTTCTCGTTTAGCTGCTGCATAATATCAAGCAGCTCAGCGGTGCTTTGCGCATCGAGGTTGGCCGTCGGTTCATCAGCCATCACAAAGCGCGGCCTTGGAGCCAATGCCCTTGCCACGGCTACCCGTTGTTGCTGACCGCCTGATAACTTGGCAGGTATTTTGTGTTGCTGCTCGGTAAGGCCAACCTGCTGTAGCAGCTCTTCGGCTCGCTGGCGGCACGCTTTTTCACTGTGTCCCTGCAACTGCATCACGAACTCGACATTTTCCAATGCAGTCAGGACCGGCAGCAGACTGTAGTCCTGAAAAATAAAACCGATATGGTCGCGACGAAAAGCAATCAGCTCCTTCTCTTTCAGCTCACAAATGTCACAGTCGTCGATACGTACCTCACCGGAGGTCGGTATATCGATGCCACCCAACATATTGAGCAAGGTCGTCTTGCCTGAGCCCGAAGGCCCCATCACAGCAACAAATTCTCCCTGCTCGATGGACAAATCCAGGCTCTTTACGGCCTGTACCGGAAAGTCCGAATCAGGGTTATAGGTCTTACAAAGCTGGTTGGTCTGAATCGTCATGATCAATGTTTCTCCGCCATTGCATCAACTGGACGCTGTTTTAGAATTTGCCGCGCCGGATAAAGGGCGGCTAAGAGGCTCGCCGCGACGACAGTTATAAAAATCATCTGATAGTCCGCCAGAGACACCTGAGGGTACAAGGTGGTATCAACCCCAAATGCCCCCAGGCCTTCAGCCACCTTTCCGAGCGGCACACCGGTATGCTGCAGCAACTGCATTAATCCGAGACTGCCTGCTATCCCCAGCAGGGCCCCGCTGACACCCAACCAGGCCGTTTCAAGCATGATTAGCAAAAAGATATTGTGCTTTTGCATTCCGACCGCCATCAGCACACCAAATTCCCGGGTACGCTCAAATACTGACATAAGCATGATGTTAATGATGCCGAAACTCAGGGCGAGGACGAAAATGCCTAGCATGATTGCATTGCTGGTTCCCATCTGATTAATGATTGATGCCAGCATCGGCTGTACCTGCTGCCAGTCACGAACGGTATTTTGCGCAGATGATTGCTTCTGCAATTCATCCCGCAGCGCAAATGCCGCCTGCTCATCATCCAGCAATACAGCGATTTCATGGCTGCCCTCAATACCGGCCAATGCGGTTAAATCACTGCGCCTGACAAAGACATTGCCTTCATCGAATCCCGACGAGGGCGTTTTAAATATCCCGCGAACACGAAAAGCAGCACCGGTTACATCACCGCTGGCATTGGTAAAGGTCAGCACGACCTTGGAACCAATACGCAGCCGCAATCGCTCAACCGTTTTGATTGAGACCAGTATCGGATTTCGTCCTTCGGCCGATAACCACTCCCCTTGCCTGATATTGGCTGCGAGCGGAGTAACCGACGCTTCGGATACCAGATCGATACCATTGATCCTGACCCCGCGAGCGCTGCGTGCCGAAGCCACCATCCCATCAGCCACAAACCGGGCAGACAAGGCTTTGACCTGCGGCAACTGTTCAATCTTTGCAATAAGCTGGCGTGAATCAACAATGGTTGAGTTGATATCAGGGTTGGTGAGATAACGACTGTTATGAATTTGGATATGGCTGGTCTGCCAGGCGATGGCATTATCAATCATGCTGCCATACATACCAGTCATGAACCCCATCATACTCACCACACCCATGAGGCCGAAAACCATGGCACTGAGCATGATGCCGGTACGTAATTTATTGCGCCAAAGGTTGCGCCAGGCCAATTTAACCAGCATGTCCACCTCCTTTTAGCGCACTGACCAAATCCAGCCGATAGACACGCCACATCGGATAGAGCATGCAAAGCAACAACAGGCCCAATACTATGGTTATCTGATTGACGAACAGCCAGGGCTCCAGCAATACCGGCAACACGGGATCCCAGCCCATTTCCAGGATCATTTCCGCCGTCTCGCCCGTCAGTACTATCGGGTTATAATAAAACCAGATCAAAAACGGTGCTGCGATGACCAAACCGATAACCACACCTAGCAGAGCGATAAATAAGGATTCAATAGTGATAAGGGCAATCAGCCGCTTTCGCAGCAGCCCGGTGGCCAACATGACCCCAAATTCCCGCTGACGCTCCAGCGTCATCATCAGCAAGGTCGCAAACAAACCAAAACCCACCACCCCATAAAGCAGATACATCATGATGATGCCCCCCGCCTTATCCATCAGGATTTGCTGGGCCATTTCCGGAGACAAATCTTGCCAGTCTCGAACGTTTGCCTGTCCGGCATAGTCTGCCTCTATCTCGGCAACAGTCTGTGGCAGTTCCGACAACTGACGGGTATGGAGTACCCATGCTGTAAGCTGCTGTTCTGTACTGTATAACGTCTGAGCAAGGGCCAACGGCATATACACCAGTTGGTTATCGAGCTGAGGCATCGGGAAATCCAGTATCCCCTTGACTGGATACAAGCCAGCTGCAGTCTGGCCCCGGTATCCCTGTCCATAGAGAATGATCTCGTCACCAACCTGCAATTCCAGAAAGCGGGCCAGTCCTTCGCCTATCAGCACCTGCTTATCATCGGCCGACAGAAACGTCCCCTCACTGAGCTTTCCGGCAATATTCGAATAATCATCTTCTTGCTCGGGGAGTACGCCCATTACCATGACACCTTTAGACTTATCACCAGCAGCCGCCAAGGCAAAAGACTCTATTCTCGGCAAAATACGTTCGATATTCGGGTGGTTCTTTACTGCCGCAATGAACTGGCCATTGGCTGGCAACAAGTCATCAATGCTCTGGCTGTCTGAAAATTCCGGATGCTGAATCTGGATCAACCCAGTATAGAAGCGAGCAGCATTTTCAATGTTATTGGCATAGCTTCCCTCTTGCAGGCAGCGCATGAACAATGACAAAGCGAGCGCCAATGCCAGTGCCGATGCCGTCAGCACCGTTCGCCGCTTCTGGCGCCATAGATTACGCCACGCTAACTTCACTAACATACCGCCTCCTGGTTTGCGTTAGTCGCGCAGCGCTTTCATCTGGCTTAGCGAGAAGAAGCTGTCTTTGACGGCAAAGTTAAATTGCGCCTGATGTGTAATAATTTGGGTTTTGTTACCCGGCTTATCCGCTGGCAGCATTTCCATTCTGGATGCAAGCTGGCGCCCTCCGAGCATTTTCACATCATAGGTTTTCATGGTATTGACCAGTTCATCGAACTCGTCGTAGAACTCAACCTTGCGCTGCAAGTAGGTAGATTGCGAGATCCACAATCGCACCTTGTTCCACACCACGGGCGCATTCGGCTTGGCAATAGCATCGATAACCCAGGTCTGGTCGCCATCAAACACTTCCTTGCCGACCATCTGGTGCCGGTAGTCCACCACAATGGAAGACTGGTTGATTAGATCATCATTGGTAAAGTCCGATCCCATCCATGACTGACTCAGCATTGATGGTGCAATTTTAACAACTCGCTCGATACTCGGGATCCAGTTCCACATTTCCCGATAACGCTTGAGCGAGGCACTGCCTTTGTCTTTTGCAGGGGCTGTTACCAGCACCAGCGACAGATCCATGCCCTTGCTCCAGGTTTTCATACTCATGGTGCGGGTCCAGGTCGGGCGAATGATCTTCATGGTCGCTTCGGTATAGCTTGAATCCCCCCGCATTTGCAGATCAGATTTTCTGACGATTTCTGTTGCCGTCTCGGCTAACAAGGCTGATGAAAACAGGCTAACCATCATTGCGATAAAACAGGGAACAACACGCATCACTTATTCCTTAGCAAATTGTTTGTAACTCGCCTTACTGCTTAAACAGGCGCGTTTATTTAAACCAGGCTGCCAATGTCGCTTGATCGATGAGCATCAAAGAGCCTTTCTGTGCACCAAGAATACGCTCAACAGATTGCTGGGCTGCCTCAACTTTACTGATTGCCTTCTGCAGTGGCTGCTCATACTGCTCTTGATGCAACAGCAAATCAGTTACCGCTTCAGAAAAGGCATACAAAAGTGAAACCACCAGCTCGGCCACATCCGCCGGTGACTGGGTATCAAATACGCCCTCATCTATACCTTGCTGTATAATTACGGCGTAGTCGGCAACCAATAACTTCGCGCTTCCCGCCATCAACTTATGTTTGAGGGTCAGGTTTTCATCCATGTTGATGATCCTGGCAAAGCTAAGCAGCCCGTCTTTTTGTTCAATCTTCCATTGGTTGGTCATCGCCAGCAGCTGATTCCACTTACTGATCGCATCGAGATCCGGTGACGTTACAAGATCGCCTACCAAAGCTTGATACTGCAGTTGCATGTCATCAACCAAGGCCTCCAGCACCGCCTGCTTGGAATCAAAGTAATGATAGAAAGCACCTTTTGATACACCGACAGCGTTAATCAGATCATTCACTGACGTACTCTCATACCCCTTGCTATAAAACAAGCTTTGCGCCGCAGCAATAAATTCGCTGCGCCTCTCGTCTGCCGCTTTTACCACTCTCGCCATAAGGCTCTTCTCACACATTCTCAATGATATTTAAAACCGACCGACCGTCGGTATGTGTATAAAATATATGCAGGTGGTTTTAGTTATGCAAGAAATATGGTTGTTATTTGACCAGCATATCGTTGAACTGTGAGCTCAAATGCCAGATGGCAGATGGCAGATGGCAAAGAAAACAGCGAAGCCAGAGGCAAAAAACATCTGAATTAAAGAAGTACTCTGTTAACCCAAATGATGGTGACACTTTCGATGTGAAGACAAGAGTTGGAGGCATAAAAAAACCGACGCTTGAGCATCGGTTTAATGTGTTTAGTGGTAAACAAACTCGCTGGAATTTAATTCGAGAGCAAGGCGGAAGCGCGCAGTTGATAACTATCAATGAGCACTTCCAACACAGCTATCGTATTAAATAGCCAGTGATAGCTATTACTCGGCCAGCATGCGACGAGCGGCTTCTACTACCACTTTGATAGAACGCGCTTCTGTTTCTTTCAACGTAGCGTGATCTGGGATTTCTTTCTGAGTACGGTTGATGATAACACCGGCTACACAACCTGCTCGTAGACCTGAGCTTGCACACATTGTTAGCAATGTTGCTGACTCCATTTCGAAGTTCAGAACACCCATTTGCTGCCACTCATCCATTGAACCCTGGAAACGGCGTACAACGCGGCCTGAGAATGTGTCGTAACGCTCCTGACCTGGGTAGAACGTATCTGAAGATGCTGTTACACCTGTGTGTACTGTTGCACCATCAGCATCACATGCTGCTTTCATTGCAGTTGCAACGTTGAAGTCTGCTACTGCTGGGAACTCCATTGGAGCAAAGTGAAGGCTAGCACCGTCCAGACGAACAGAACCAGTTGATACGATCATATCACCAACATTGATGTGCGGCTGGATTGCACCAGTTGTACCTACACGCAGGAAGGTACGAACACCTAGCTGAGCCAGCTCTTCTACTGCGATAGACGTAGATGGACCACCGATACCTGTTGAACAAACAACAACAGACTTTCCGTCAAGCTTAGCGCGGTAAACTGTGTACTCACGTGCACTTGCCAGGAACTCAGGGTTATCCATTAGGTTAGCAATTTTTTCAACACGTGCTGGATCGCCTGGAATAATTGCTAGTTCTGCACCGTTAAGATCTTCTTTGTTAACACCTAGATGGAAAACTGCGTTGTCAGACATAATCATATCCTTTCTTATACTGTTACCGCGTGATAGGGAAGTTGAGGTCCGCGGCTCTTTTTCAAAAAAAATTGTGTTTTGACAATACTCTAATCAAAGCATTCTCAAAACACATGTTAACGATAGCCGATAGAATCACAGATTTTAGTGACAAGCGTCACAATGATTGAAATAGACTTAATTTCATATTTCACAATAAAGTGATGAATATCACACTAAATCGATTACCTATGCTTTTCATCACAAAAAAAAGCACCACCAAGGTGGTGCTCTTAAGGCAACTAATCGGTCAGGTGCGCCTACTATTCACCCTTCACTTTAAAGCGAAGCAGTCTGAGGGCATTCAGTGTGACAAGCGCTGTTGCACCGCTGTCGGCCAAAACTGCGACCCAAAGGCCTGTCATACCGAGTAAAGTAGTGACAAGGAATACTCCCTTTAGCCCAAGTGCTATCACGATATTTTGGTGAATATTGGCAAGTGTCGCCCGTGACAGAGCAATCATCACCGGAAGCTCCGATACCCGATTATGGGTCAAGGCCGCATCTGCCGTTTCAAGCGCCACGTCGGTACCGCCTCCCATCGCGATGCCAATGGATGCCGTCTTCATTGCTGGCGCATCGTTAATGCCATCACCTACCATCGCGACTTTCGCACTCTGGTTGGCAAGCTGCACTTCATTGACTTTGTCGGCAGGTAGCAAGCCAGCACGGTAGTCAATGTCAATCTCACCGGCAATGGCGGCAGCGGCTCGAGGATTATCCCCCGTCAGCATAACGGTATGGATCCCCATCGCTTTTAAGTCTTTGATAGCTGTGTGGGTGTCATCCCTTAGGTTATCGCGCCAGGCGATCAGGCCAACCGGTGTACCGTTCCGAACGGCAACTACCAGTGTCTTGCCTTCTCCTTCCAACTGCTCGGACTCAATTTGCTGGGTCGGATTAAGGGTAACCGACTCAGGCAACCTATCAGCAGCTGCCAGCAATAAGGTATCGCCATCAACATTTCCCTGGATCCCGCGCCCCGGCAGGGCCTCACGCTCATTGGCCTCGACAACCGTCAGCCCACGCTGTTTCGCAGCATTAACAACCGCCTGGGCAAGAGGGTGTAAAGAACCGGCCTCGACAGCAGCTGACTGACTCAGCAACCTGTCTTCATCACCGTCCCAGCTGACAATATCCGTCATCACCGGCTTACCCTGAGTCAGTGTTCCCGTCTTATCGAAAGCAACCGTCTCAATATGACCCAGTTGCTCCAGCGCCGCTCCACCTTTAATCAGGGCACCGCGACGGGCCGCCGCAGCCAAGCCCGAGGTAATCGCTGCCGGTATCGAGATAACCAAGGCACATGGGCAGGCAATCAACAACAGGGTTAGCCCTTTGTAGAGCCACTCATTCCATGGTTGAGCAAATAGCAGAGGCGGTATCACAATTACCAAAGCAGCCAGCACTATCATGGCCGGGGTATACCAGCGGCTGAAGCGGTCAATAAAACGCTCTAACGGCGCTTTACGCGACTCGGCATCTTCAATCAGGTGCAAGATACGATCAATGGCGTTGTCGCCCTGCTCTGATGTGATCTTCAAACGCACAACTTTATCTGTTACCAGCGAGCCCGCCATCACCTGTTCGCCAGGCTGTCGTTCGACAGGCACTGATTCACCCGTTAATGCACTTTCATCAAAACTTGCCGTAATATCGACAACCTCGGCATCGGCTGGTAGACGACCACCGGGAGCCACTTCAATCACATCGCCTTTTTTAAGGTCTTCGGCAGCTACTTTTTCCTTGGTGCCATCCGCGCGTACCACTGTTGCTTTTTCCGGTACCAAATCCATCAGGGCTTTTACCCCGCTTCTGGCACGGGCCGAGGCATAACCTTCCAGTTGCTCACCAACAAGAAACAGAAGCAAGACCATCGCAGCTTCCGCTGTCTCGCCCAAGTAGAGCGCACCAATGGCAGCTACACTCATCAGGGTCTCAATAGAAAACGGCGAACCACCTTTACCAAGAACAATGGCTTTTTTGACAATAGGGATTAAGCCTAGCAAGGTGGTAAGCGTAAAGGCGATAAGCCCATAGGTTTCTGAGCTTTTGTTGATAACAAAAGATATCAGCATCATCGCCGCAATTGCGATAATGGGTAAATTCTGCAGCAGAATACTCTTACTTTCTGCTTCACTGTCTTTGCTACGGGTTGAAACCAGAGGAAACCCCGTTTGTTTTGCTTTAGTCTCTATAACGCCAGCCAAACTATCGGACTGACTGTTAACAATAAGTTTTTGGGTTGCAAACATAACTTTGACGGTTTCAACGCCGTCAATCCCAGACAGTGCTTTTTCCAGTTTACTAGCACAACTTGGACAATCCATATTTTGGACTTTCCAACTGAATGTATTCGAGTGGGCTGACTGAATTAATTCGGCTTCAAGTGCCTGCTCGTCTTCTGCTGACATCGTTGCGCTACAACAACTGCTACCAGAGCAACTGTTCAATTCTTGTGCCTGATGATGATCTTGGTGTGAAACTGAGTGACTTTCCGCCGGTTCCTGCATTGTGGAAGGCTGCGCCAGAGACGCTGATGAGATTGAGAATACCGGTTTAACATAGTCGTCGGCAGAAGCATGAATGGCACGAACGGAAGGTCTCCCGGCAGCGGGTTCCTCATCAGCACCTGGATCACAATTGCTGTCAGAGCTGGATGAGTCACAGCAGCTCGCCGCGACAGATGAACTGCAACAATCTTGTATTGCACCATTCTCTACCTGCACAGAGCCGGCACTGACTGCCGTCGGTTTCGCAGTATGGATATGTGGTTTCTTGTTATTGCATTGAGCACACATGTTTTTCTCCTCGGTATGCTTTATAGATTCAATACAATAACTATAAACCTTGGAGTCGAGTCTAAGGTCAAGACAAAACTTGCCAACATGTATTGACCTTAAGTCCTCTCAGTCTTGGAGCCCTATTTTTGATCAACTTCGTCTTCATCAAGGCTCAAAGGCTTTAGCTGGTAATGATGCCTTTTGTTGAATTTATACATCGCTCCCAGTAGCAATAAAACGGGCAAGAAAGTAAAAGGTCTTGGCATCATTATAAGCAAGGCAGTAAAAAGTACGGTCAGCATCTCTCCCGCGATCAGTGTTCTATTAACACTCTTAGGATAAACTTCAGAACCTTGAATAAAACGAAAACGTGCCTGTAAGAACATACCTTTATGAAGCTGTATATCGATCTCGCCCGTGGTTAATTTGAAGCTTTTGACACTAATGGTATACCAAGCCCCATTAGCAAAAAAAACGGTTCGATGCTGTTTAGTAAAGCTAACTTTATATGAATCAATGCAATCACCGTTGAGAAAAACTTGCATTTTTCCACTCATCCCCAGCCACATCTCAACTTGCAGCTCGTCAAACAAAAACTTCCAATTATGCTTTGTTTGTAATATGAAGCTAGGCTTCATTCCGTAACGCAGGTTACAGTTATCCACAGAGGCTATGTCCTCAGGCACTTTGTTTTCATCCTGAGTCGAAATAAAGAAATTCGCAGCCAAGCTTTTTTGTTCCAAAAAGTCAGATAACGAGCCTATCAACAAAGCAACGTACTGCTGACAATCATGTATAAATATATTTTGAGTTGTACTGATAAGCACTAATGGCGTAGATTCTGCGCACATTAACGTCATGCTTATATCGCCAGGCATTAACCTTGCTGCGTTACTCTGCCCATTATATGCCGGTAGTGCGTTTTCAATTTCTATCCACTCAAGAATGAGCTGTCCAAACTCATCAAGGCTTATCTGGCTGGATGACGGTGCTGGAATACCAATCGTCAAACCCGTATGCTCACAATCAGCTTCGGTGAGTTCATTGTCTAGGTTATTAAGAAATTGAGCCTTCATGTTATAAAAGCTGGTAAAACATTCGCCTGAGGCAGGAACGTAGAGATCAAATGCCTCTAGCAAACCTGTATTGTGTTTCAATGCATAGCGAAGAGCGACCATTAACCCATCTTGCTGTCCAACATTGGCAACGTCACTCACCGCAGGATCTGACAGTATTTCAAGCACTGCCTCGATCTTTGCTTCAGGAATATAAACACCTGAGCGGTAGTTAGCTACACCTGAATCACCACAGTGCTTAATTGAAGGAAAACAGGTATAAAAATCCTCAAATTGCTCAATCAGGAGCTTAGACACGCTGCGAATACGCAATGCGATATCCATCAAAGATTGTCCACGATCATAATAATACGGATTCAAATAAGCGAGGATCCCGCACGCTGCAAATCCAAAGTTATCATCAAAGGAATGTTGTTCATTATGAGAAATAATACGTTCGTACAGGCCTTCCCGTAGGAACGTGATACTGTCTTGAGACTTGGATAATAGGTTAAGTCGCTTATTCAGCAGGCCAGGCGTAGCCGCCACTTCGCTAACAAAATAGTCGATATCCTGCTTTTTTACAGGTATATAGGCTGTATCTAACCCCAAGTTAATACCCTCTACTTATCAATAATTTAGATTGTGCAAGTATAAAGCTTTCATCGGTACATAGCATGTTTACTTTTGTACCTAGCCCCATCCAAACACAAGTAGAGACACTTTTTTTAACAAAGAGATTTTAAGCATATTGATTAAATAGAAAAATCGAGGTCATTTAGACCCAATAGACAAACAGAGCCTGTACTGACTATTTTTGGGGTGTGCCGTTTGCCTGCTCTTGTCTACCGATTAGCTCTTCCTCCGGTTTAAGCTGCCGGGCCTGTTTTTCATGCAGGGCTTCAATCAGCTTACGGTCCAGCTCGGCGAAATACAGATCCTCTTCGGCCTTGCCTTTACGGCGCATGTTTTCAATGAAATCAACCATGATATCAGCCTCTCGTCATCCACTTATTTTAATAGTAGTTGATGAGCCGAAATGGATTCCTACGGAGACATACCAATTATTCTTAACTTGATCTTGAGCAGGTTCTCATGCGAGGCGGGGCTTTGAAATGTGATCAGAGAAACGCAGCAAATAAAAAGCGAATGCAAGAACGTGTCCTTCTTGCATTCAGCTAGACAATTATTCTGCTTGAAAGCCGGAATTAGCGAAGGCGACGGAATACCACGCCGTTATCTAGAATATCGGTCCACGGCTGATAATCCAGCCCCATATCGAACACATATTCAGTGATCAGGCTTCGTGCCGTCGTCAGTAACGCATCGGCTTTCCAAGGCTTTTCAAAGTAGCTTTCTATCCGGGCACGGTTAATTGCAGCGATTGTGTCCTGATGGGTCGCCTGGCCTGTCAGCAGTACTTTCTTAGTCTGGGTAAAACGCGGATCCTGAGAAATATCAGTCAGCAGCTCCACGCCGGTTTTTCCCGGCATCACATGATCCGAGATCACCAAGGCAATAAACTCACCTTCTGCATCCAGCTCATCCATCAACTCCAACGCTTCATCGGCCGACTCGCAGTCTTCCACATGAAAAAAGTCATTCAGCGGCGCCAGATCTTTGAGTACCGCACTCAGTACTTCTCGTTGATCATCTACACAAATGATATTTAGTTTTTCCATAACCATCCCTTACGCGATTGGCAATTTAATTCGAAATTTGGTTTTCTCCGGATCACTCTTCAGTGCAATTGTGCCGCCATAGCTATGCACAATACGTAACACGATAGACAGACCCAGCCCCAGGCCAAATTGCAGGCCACCTTTTTTGGTGGTGAAATTTGGCTGAAAAACTTTCCTCCGGGTTGCCTCATCGATCATCGGACCGTTGTTACTGATGGTAATGAGCAACCGGTTTTTTGAATGTCGGGTGATAATCTCAATCTGTGGCTCCTGCGTATCTTCCATTGCATCACAGGCATTTTTGATGATATTCACCCATACCTGTACCAACTCGGTGGTACTGGCGGTAATTGTCGGCAGTACTGCCGGACGTAATACGACATTGACCCGCCGCAAGTTGCTTTGCAGCAGCGACAACGATTTATGGATCGTATCGTTAATGTCGATATCAGGCTGACGAGCATGATCGGTGCCGCCGAGCTGTTTCACGGAACGCACAATACTGGCCGCATGCTTTGACGCCAGCCGCATATCATGCAGATCACGCCCCATATCCCAGTACTGCAATGCCTCGTCCAGATTTTCCAGCCAGTAATCCGGGATATCGCCCTTCGGCTGTGCCCGTGCTAACTGGCGGGCCTGATCCCTTTCAAGACCATACTTCTCTTGTAGCTCCTTGGCTCTTTTCCTGGCCTCAGCTGAAGTTGACGACTGCCCAGCACAAATGCCGAGGTCGATAAACGGGCTGACTTCGGGTTTACTTTCGGCCAAAAACTGGCTAATGGCACTCTGCAGCCCCTCCGTCTTACTGCTCAGAACCCCGACCGCATTGTTCAGCTCATGGGCAATCCCTGCTGCCAACTGGCCTAGTGTCGTCATCTGCTCTGCCGCGTAGAGCTTCTGCAGCGCCTTCTCTTTTTCCAGCGCCTGTATCCCAGTGATCATCTGGCGTTGTGCCAACTCATGAACCATCACTGGCATGAACTGCTCACTGAAAGAGCCGTAGATATCCGATTCCTTGGCCTCGGTATTAAGGTCAATCCAGGCAAGTTCACTATCTGTCTCGGCGATAACCGTGGTCGAAGCCACAAATGTCCGGGAGAAAAAGCTATGCACCCCAAAGAACATACCTTGTTCAACCCGAAACACTCTTGCTGTCAGTTCACTGTTTTCTTTGTTCAGATAGCCACTAAGCTCGCCTTTCTTCACCCAGTACAATTTATCGTTATAACCGTCCTGCTTAAGTACCTGGGTACCAGCCTTGACGCTCACCGAGCGAGACGGTTCGCGAAAATAGGTATCGATAATACGCTGTAGGGCTTTCGGTTGATGCATCTGCTCTCCGGGGTAAAACAGGGCCCGCCCCTGTTGTTCGGGCGACCCAAGCTCCAGTTAAATGTGATCGATGAGGTGCAGTGCCCAAATCATCACGAAACTCAGTAACACACCCACGACACCAATAATCACACCAACCCGGGCCATCTGGTTGCTCTGCACATGACCAGTGGCATGCGCCAGTGCGTTGGGCGGCGTACTGATAGGCAAAGACATACCGAGCGATGCCGCAAAGGTCACCACGAGAATCAAAGTGATCTCGCCGCCCAGCGGTACCAGCGACGTCATAGAAGTACCTAATGCCGCCATAATAGGCATCAACAAGTTAGCCGTCGCAGTATGAGACATAAAGTTGGCCATCAGCAGGCACAGTAATGCCGAGCCAGCCAATACAATGTATGGCGAGTAGCTATCGAACGGAATGCTATGAACCATCAGGCGGGCCAGGCCTGTCTGATCAAGTGCCAGACCCAGCGCAATACCGCCCGAAACCAGCCACAGCACATCCCAGGAAATTTTCTTCAGGTCTTCTTTGTTAATGATGCCGGTCAGCGAGAACACGGCGACTGGAATAAGCGCAACGGTATAGGAGTTCATACCGTGGGCAGATCCCATCAGCCACAGAATAATTGTCAGGGCGAAAGTGATATAGACAGTTATCGCTTTTGGCGTTTTCAGGAACTTCCCTTTGATAGTGAGCTCAATTTTCTCCTGTTTGGCCGGATAGAGCGTATTGATAAGCCCCCAGGCAAACACCAGTAATACCGCAACAAAAGGAACACCAAAGAACATCCATTCACCAAAGGTGATTAAGTTCTCGCCTGTCAGGTACTTAAGGGCAATCGCATTCGGCGGCGTACCGATTGGGGTACCAATACCACCGATATTGGCCGCCACCGGGATACAAAGTGCAAACGCAATCTTGCCCGGATCCTTGGCACCAAACAGCGCAATCACCGGCGCCAGAATCGACAGCATCATAGCCGTGGTGGCGGTATTTGACATGAACATAGAGAAAATAGCGGTGATCAGCATCAAGCCAAACATAACGTACTTAGGCTGGGTACCAAACGGTTTCAGCAGCACCCGCGCTAAGTTGACATCCAGTCGGTACTTGGTTGCTGCCATGGCAAGAAAGAAACCACCCAGAAACAGCATAATAATCGGACTGGCAAAGGTGGCCATGATATCACTGTAGTTCAGCAGCTCACCAAAATGAGACTGCCCTTCTCCACCACGAAACAAGTAAAGCCCCTTGTTCGACAGGAGCAGTAGCTCCAGTACGATGATCACCACCGAGGTGGCGTAAATAGGGATCGGCTCAAGTACCCAGCACAAAGCTGCCAGCAAAAATATGGCAATAACACGCTGTTGGATAACGGTCAGACCTTCAACCGGAAATGCCGAGGCCGGCAGGATTAAGATCAGAAGCGGGATCAGGATAGGCACAATGTACCTGATATATTGGCGCATGATGTGGATATTCCCTTAAAACAATAAAATCTGCATCTCATGCCCACATCCATCCTTTAGGATATTCCGAGGATTCTAGTTATTCGGAAGAAACGACAACAGGCATAAGGATCTGCCGGCTTAAGGCGATTTGGAGCCGACAAACACATAACTCTTTGGTGGTAAGTATTGTGCTAGTAACGCTGCGGGATTTCTTCGAATCAGATCAATAAACAAGTGAAATGTAAATAATTTTAACGTTTCTGAGGGTTCGGCCCACAACAGAAATCATGGGCCTAGAATGTGGCGGATTTACGATTTTGTGTCGCTCACCAACTGCTCGTCCAGTGCATCTTCCTGCCCCATATAAGTTCGGGAAGAACAAAATGGTGTTAGCGGTACCTGAGGTTCCAACACTTCCAGTTCAACCTGTTTTTGCTCATGCTCGCATGCCATGATACTAACCTGCTTCATAACCAGTATCACCCCCAATACGCCAAACATCACGGAGCCCAGAGCCTGGCCTATTAATACGCCACCCGCACCGCCAATATATCCACCAAGCATGACGAATGGAATGGTTCCAATCGTCGCCTTCCCCATATTCAGCGCTGTCGACCAGGTCGGGCGATTGAGGTTATTAAAAGCAGCATTAGCAACAAACAAGGCACCGTTGAAGATAAAGGTGACAGCAACATAAGAGCAGAAAATTGACAGCAACTCGGCAGCATCCCCCTGAAGGCTAAACAGGGCAATCAAGCTGTCCTGTGCCGACCATAAAACGACAGATACCAGCACACAGTAAAGCGAGACAAACAACATTGCATCGCGCAATGAGCGGATGATCCGATCCCAGCGCTCTGCCCCGAAGTTCTGACCAATAATCGGGCCAATTGCGCCAGATAACGAGAAAATCAATGCAAAACTGACAGGCATGATACGCCCGATCACTGCATACCCAGCAACAAAGCTCTCGCCAAACTGCGCAATGTTACTGGTCACAATCGCGTTTCCGATCGGTGTGGCCGTATTGGTTAAAATCGCAGGGAAGGCAATGGCGGAAACCGGTAGCAATGAAGCGACAAAAGACTTCAACTCAGGCCGGCCAACCAGATCATGACGCACAATCACGGCATGTAATGAGAAGATCAGCACAGCCAACCGGGCAAAGACAGAGGCAATCGCCGCACCCTGCACGCCCATTGACAAACCAAAAATAAATAGCGGATCGAGAATAGCATTGGCACCGCCGCCTATCAGTGTCGCAACCATTGAGCGCCGCGCATCCCCGACACCACGAAGTGCAGCCCCCGCTGACATTGATATGGCAATCATTGGCGCACTGGGAAGCAGGATTGTCAGGTACTCTGTCGCCGCTTCGGCAACCCGCCCCTTGGCACCTATCATTGCCAGCAGTTGAGGGAGCTGCCACATCATTAGAGACACCAGAATGCAGCTGATAATAAAGGCAAAAATCATGACATTGACTGTCATGCATCGCGCCTTGTTCTTGTCTCCCGCCCCCAGCGCACGAGATACCAGAGCCCCCATCGCGATAGACGTTCCTATCGAGGCCGAGGTAGAAAAAAACACCAGGGTACCTGCAAATCCAATGGCAGCAGCCAGTTCAATCTCACCCAGCAAGCTGATAAAAAACATATCCAGCAAATCGACAAGAAAGAGTGCCATCAGTCCGATTGCGCCGGTTCCCGACATGACAACGATGTGTTTCATCGGCGAGCCAGTGACAAACTTGGCATGAACATTCTCACTGGAATGCTTATCCTGGGGTGATTTGGCCACTACCGCTCCCTTCTTCTTTATTTTTTTGGTTTACAGACAAAAAGAAAAGGCGCATCAAGCGCCTTTTTACAATCATATCAATACGTTTTATACCGGATGCTTGAAACAGTCAACAATCTGGTTACTGATAGCCGTCAATACATCGCGGCGGGTAATAACCCCCATCAACCGTTTTGTCTCGGGGTCAATAACGGGATATATTTTAGGTTTCTGACCTGTCATAACTTCAGCAAGTTCGATAATGGAATCTTCAGGTGACACGGTCAGAACATCCTGGCGCATACACTCGCCGACGGTATGGGTATCTTGGCAATAATAACCAACTTTCAACAACTTATGAATCATATCCTGTTCAGATAGAAAGCCGACGACCTTTTTGGTTTCATTGATTACCGGGCCACCGATTTGTTTGGCTGTCAGTAACTTATCGAGAGCCTGAGACAATGACATATCGGGATCAAATGTTACCGGGCGCGCATTCATGTAATCTTTGACTTTTAACGACTCCATGCATCCCCCTAAATGAATTATTAATGCAAGAAAAACAGGAAGTTCATATTCTTCTACCTGTTGCGTTAAATTAAGTGTCGTTCATTTATCTGAAATTACTAAATAGAAATAAGTAATTTTATCAATAGATTTATTCTATCAAGCAAAGCGACTAAGTTCGGCGCAACAAAAAACCCGCCTTGAAGAACGGGTTCTTTAACTATGCAACATATACCCAAGCTGCCTCAAGATGCTCGTTTCAGCGAGAATTACTTGGCTTGTAGGCTAGGCACCGATTAGAAAATCTAGTGGCTCTAAATTAATAATCGGTAACAACGCATAGAAGCCAAGTAAACTCGCCCATTGGGAGTGAGCCAGCGTGCCCATTTCTGTGTCAAATAACGTTGAAAGGGACTACCATTCCTACCGTTACTTTCCTTGAACTGAACCCGCTGGTCTCACTCTGAATCCTGCATCTTGAGGTAGCTTGGGTATAACTCTATTTGCCACGCTGATTCATAGCGCAGTTGGGCAATCAGGCTTACATAAACAGCATCAGCAGCATTGCCAGCGGCAATTGATCGCCAGAAGCAAGAATGATCTTATCCCCTTCAATCTGCATTTGTAGCGAGTAGTAATCAGCCCCTTTCTCGACGATACCGCTTTGTTCCATCATCGATGCCTTTTCAAACAGGATCGGATCCTCGTCAACCAACTGGATCGGCAGAAGCAGGCTAATATCACCTGTCAGCTTCTCCGAAATCTTCGCCATGTTTTCAGATGCACGAGCAATTCCCGGCGCAATAACCAGATTCAGATGACTTTTCACATCCCCTTTGGGAGTAACCAGACTTAGGTCTTCAATGGTAAATTTCAACCCTTTGGCCACCAGCAGATCAAGTGCAAGCGCGGCTTCTTTGGCTTGCTGTTCAGACATCTGCTCGTCAATGTCATCGGCCATATTGCCCAGCCGACTGATCGCCGGATAATTTAAATCAGAAAATGCCAGCTTAAAGTTAAAGTTGCGGTACTCCTGGCCATCTAGCGACACGATTTTTTCAATCGTCATCCTGTTGGTATTGGTCAGCTGCTGTTCTCCCTGGCCTGAAGCCTGCTCAACCTGAGCCAGCACATTGTTCATCCCAAGGGCGACATTGTCGATTTCGACAGTTTTATTGTTAACCAAATCTTTAAAGCTGACATGCTTGAGCGCAAAATCCTGGCTACCTATCCAAAACTGGCCATCAAGTCGGCCCTTTCCACCACCTTCAAGCCCTGTCATGACCATAGATTCTTGCGCCGTCGTGGTGACTGTTGCATCAGGCAGCTGATAATGAAACTCACCGGCACCTTGGGCATCAACTGTTCCCTCCAGCACAAATGCTTTTATATCGGCTTTTGCCCCTTCTTCATTATCGAAGTTCACTGGCTTCATCGTAATGTTGAAGTCTGTTTTGCGCGTCAATGCCGTTTTGGTGGTAAAGCTGATCGGTGAAACCCCTTTGCCCCACAGTTTGTCGGCAATTGGCCGTAGCTCTTCATCAAGCACCAGTTCACTGGTTGAGGTTACGCCCATAAAGCCATGGCTGACCTTATGCTGTACATACCAGACAGCTGGCAGGCCTTCCTCGTCAAATACCGGCTTCCAGTCATCTTTGATTTCAATACGGGACACTGCATCTGAATTCAAATAGCCACGATCGTAGCTTTCACTGCTGATGGTCAGGTAGGGATTTTCATACTTACCTACGGTATCTAAATAGATACGCTCACCAATCT
Organism: Photobacterium kasasachensis; assembly: GCF_050336885.1. Taxonomy (NCBI): domain Bacteria; kingdom Pseudomonadati; phylum Pseudomonadota; class Gammaproteobacteria; order Vibrionales; family Vibrionaceae; genus Photobacterium; species Photobacterium kasasachensis. The sequence continues at coordinate 225,752 of NZ_JAKJSH010000010.1, read as the reverse complement.
GCCCGGTTGCAAATGGCCAGCACAGTACAATTGCTACAGCGCCGCCAACAGCACCTATTTTTCTCAACATTTTGTGTCCCAGTCTCTGAAGATGAAACGTTAAGTCTACCACAGCAAATCTGAATAATCGTTGCATAGTCAACGACTAATACTAAAGGTTTGTAAGCAGCATCTCAGTCTATTGCGGTCGCATCTTGTACACTTTAAGTACTAAAACTACAAATAGGGAATTGAGGGTGAATAATTTTGTCATTGTATGTCTGGATGACGATCCTGGTGTAGTCGAACGGCTAAACCGCGATTTAGCGGACTTCGCCACACTGTTTGATATTTGCAATGCCTACAGTATCGAAGAGGCAATTGATACCTTGCAGTTTATCGAACAAAGTGACCAGCGTGTCGCCATGGTGATCTGTGACAACGAACTCGGCAGTGACAACGGCGTCGATTTTCTGGTTCAGCTGGATCAATACCCGGTCGCCAGCCAGGCACGCTCGATACTGCTCAATGACAAACCGCAACTCGATGCCATCATGCAAGCGGTCAATGAAGGACGCCTGCACTACTGCCTGACCAAGCCCTGGAGCAAAAAAGAGCTTCATCAGGTTCTGCTCAAAGAGCTGACGACTTTTGTTCTAAAGCATACCGAAGAAGACTGGCTACGCTATAGCCAGGTACTGGATCACCGCCGTATCCTCAATGCCCACATAGAAAGACAGATGTCGAGCTTTCGCTCCGGGTTTATTCAAAATACCAATGATATCGACGATGCCAGCCTTGCCCGCCAGGTAACAGATGCGCTTCATGAATTCTTCAACGGCAACGATGAAGACCGAGCATGCCGCACCTACAGCGAAGGGCACTTACTCACCAAGGAAGGCGAACCGAACAACTTTCTCTGGTTTATTACCCAGGGCGAGGTTGCGCTGTACAAAAAAGACGAGCATGGCTACAAACACGAAGTAGTACGCGTCAGTCCCGGTCATCTCGTCGGCGGCATGTCTTTCGTTACCGGGGAGCCTTCTTTCTCTACCGGGGTGACACTGGATACGACCAATGTCATCAAGCTCGACCGCCAACTGTTTAACAAGGTGATGAACTCGCGCAGCGAGCTGCTTCCGCTGTTCACCAACCTGTTGCTGCGTAACTTCAACCGTCGGCTTCAGGGCAGTATTCAAACCGAGATGCGTCTGCAACAGACACTCAAGTCGCTTGACGAGGCCTACCACCAGTTGGTGGAAAAAGAAAAAATGGCAATGCTCGGCCAGCTGGTTGCAGGGGTTGCTCATGAGCTCAATAACCCTGTTTCTGCTATTTTGCGTGGCAGCGATACTCTCAAACAGACCATTTGCAAACTCACTGACTCGCAGCTCAGCCACGAAAATCAGACCCGGGGCAATTACATCCTTCAGCAGGCCATGCAGTCTCGTCCGCTATCAACCTCCGAAACCCGTCAGCGTGCCAAGCAGCTTGAATCAGTACTGGACGATCGCCAGCTAGCCCGGAAAGCCGTACAGATGGGGGTTGATAAGCAGGAGTACCTCAGCGACTGGCTTCTGCCACAAAAGAACCAGCTCAAGCCAGTAATGGCCGAGTGGGATAACTATTATCAGATGGGTAACTTTCTCCGCTCGATCAACGTCTGCGCCCACCGCATCGCCGATTTGGTCAAAAGCCTGAAGAGCTATGCCCGACAGGATGATGAAACCATACACACCGTCGACCTTCATGAAGGGCTGGAAGATACCCTGGTCATTTTTGAAAACCGTCTCAAGCGCCACCATGTCACCAAGGAGTATTCAACGCTGCCTAAGCTTAATTGCCAGCCCATCGCCCTGCAGCAAGTGTGGACAAACTTGATCTCCAATGCCCTGGATGCTGTGGAGGAGCCCGGCGAGATACATATCTCGACCCGCTATACCCCAGGTTCAGAGCAGAGAAGCGTTGATGTAGTCGTTGAAGACAACGGCAAAGGGATCCCACCCGAACAACAGGAGAGAGTTTTCGAACTGAACTACACCACCAAACGTGAGGGCAATTTTGGTTTGGGCATCGGATTGTCAGTATGCCAGCAAATCATCCACCAACATGACGGCACTATCAGAGTTGAGTCGGAAATCGGTGAATTTACCCGCATGATTGTGACGCTACCGCTCAACCAACCCAATTAATACCGGACAGGCAGTTATCAAGCTGCCCGCACGCTCACAGAAGCGAGTTTGAAAAGGAGGCCACATGAACAAATACCTCATCCTATGTGTTGACGATGAACGAGAAGTCCTCGACAGTGTGCTGCATGATCTCGGCAGCCTTGAAGAGCACTTTATAATTGAAGCAGCCGAGTCGGTTGACGAAGCCAAGGAAGTACTGGCCGATGCGATTGCCGATCATATCCCCCTTGCCTTGATCCTCTGCGACCATATTATGCCGGGTGAAACGGGAATTGATTTTCTGATCGAGCTCAAACAGCAGTCAGAAACAACCCGCTCACGGCGAGTACTCCTGACCGGACAGGCAGGGCTGGAAGAAACGGTCCAGGCAGTCAATCATGCCAGCCTGGACTATTACATTTCAAAACCGTGGGATGGCGACCAGCTTAAAGATGTCGTTATCGACCAACTCACTACATACATCATTGATAACGAAAAAGAATTAATGCCCTGGGCAAGGGTTCTGGATACCGGCAGAATCATGATGGCGCTCAGTGATAAGCGTATTTCACTGTCGGACATATAATTGTCATACAAACCTTTTCGGGGCAGCAGGAAAATGTTATGTTGATCACATAATTAGTTCCCCGAAGAGGTAACACATGAAAGTAGCAGTCTTTAGCACCAAGAAATATGATCAGAAATCCTTCGAGATCATCAACGACAATTATCAGCACGAGCTGGCATATTTTGACTTTCGACTCACTGTGCAGACAGCCAAGATGGCACAAGGCTTCGAGGCCGTCTGTGCCTTTGTCAACGATGATCTGAGTCAGCCTGTCCTTAATGAGCTAGCCAATAATGGTATCCGCCTGATCGCCATGCGCTGTGCAGGTTTCGACAAAGTCGACCTGGAAGCTGCCAAGCAACTTGGCATTCAGGTGGTTCGGGTTCCGGCCTACTCACCGGAGGCTATCGCCGAACACACCCTGGGGCTGATGCTGAGCCTTAACCGCAGGATCCACCGTGCCTACCAACGTACCCGAGATGCCAACTTTTCGCTTGAAGGTCTGACCGGCTTCAACTTCCATGGTAAAAGCGTGGGCGTCATCGGTACCGGCAAGATAGGTATTGCAACTATCCGTATTCTCAAGGGGTTGGGAATGAATATCCTGGCCTACGATCCTTACGAAAACCCGATCGCCATCGAACTAGGCGTTACCTACACCTCGCTGGATGACATTTACCGCCAGTCTGATGTTATTACGCTTCACTGCCCGATGACCCAGGAAAACCACCACATGCTCAATGCCGACGCCTTTGCCAAAATGCGCGACGGCGTCATGATAGTCAACACCAGCCGTGGCGAACTGCTGAACTCAAAAGATGCTATCGAAGCACTCAAGAGCAGCAAAATTGGCTCGCTAGGTATCGATGTCTACGAAAATGAAAAAGACTTGTTCTTCGAGGATAAGTCCAACGACGTTATCAAAGACGATGTATTCCGCCGCCTGTCAGCCTGCCACAACGTATTGTTTACCGGCCATCAAGCTTTCTTGACCGAAGAGGCTCTCGGCAACATCGCTGACACAACCCTCAACAACATTACCCAGTACGCGACTGGCAACACGTCTGGAAACGAGTTAATTCAATAAAAGTTTACTACAGGGCTTGTCTTATTTTGCTGTCAAACAAAGTGAGATAAGCTCCTGATATTTTGTACAACATTCGCGTTCAAGATCACAATTTTTTTGTGATTATTGCTGCATTTTTACGCTGTTCTTTATCAAAAAAGTAACTTAATACCGTAAAAATCTATGATTGCCCTGCTTTGTCCATTAAAATGCTTCCATTACTTTAGGCTCCACGGACTAACTTTCATGCGTAAAACACTCCTTGCCACAGGTATTTTCCTGGCATCTATTTCTGCGGCTCATGCTGCCCAGACCACGATGAGTAACTTTAGTTACGATTACGCTGAAGCGCGTATTGGTATTAGCCCACTAACTTACGGTGCTGGTTTCAGCAAATCCATCCACCCAAACGCACACCTGACCGGCTCTGTTGATAGTGAATTTGACAGCGACTGGGACGTTGCGCTAGGTGTCGGTTTCCATGCGCCAGTCAATAACTGGGCCGATATCACCGGTGAAATCAAAGCTCGAAATGCCAAAAACGGCAGCGAATTTAACAGTTCTGGCGGCAAGCTAGGCATGGAAGTAAATATCGGCGTTCGTCAGTGGCTTGGTCCTCAGCTAGAAGTCGGCGGCCAGATTGGTCACCTGAACATTAGCGATCACGAGAAAACCATCGGCTCAGTGTATGGTCGATTCCATGCAACTGAACTGTTCTCTATTGGTGTTCAAGCTCGTTTCAACGAGGTTTATGACGACCAAATCATGCTGTCGACACGTTTCAAGTTCTAAGACTTGAACATATAGTTAAGATTTCAGCAGATAGCAGCCCCTTTCTCGGGGCTGTTTCTTTATTCACCCTACTCATATATCCAAGCTACCTCATACTGCAGGAAGCTGATAGTTGAGTGTTGTCTAGTCAACCAGACTCCTTAGCCAGTCAGCAAACGCGACGATTCTTGGCGACTGTGCCAGCTCTTTACGACACACAATGTAGTAGCTCAGCGGTGATGATACCGACATTGCAAAAGGCGCCACCAAACGCTCATCATCAAACTGCTCGGCAATAAACGACTTGCGCCCCATTGCCACACCGATACCCCGCTCGGCGGCTTGTAAGGCCAAATCCGCCCTGTCGAACGTGCACCCGGCCTCCGGCAATACGACACCGTGTCGCTGTGCCCAATACTGCCATTCATCATTGCGTCCGGCACGGGCCCATGGGGCCGCATCGTGAAGCAGCATACAGGTACTGAGTTTGTCAGGATTGCCATATAAATCATGGGCAACAGCGTAGTCGTGGCTGCACACCGGCAACATGCTTTCATCCATGAGCTTCGCGGAATGCAGCCCAGCATATTTGCCGTGACCGAAATAAATAGCGCAGTCAAATGTCTCAGTTTGAAAATCAATGAGTTCGTTGCGGGTTCGAAGGTGAAAACGCAGCGCCGGGTACTTGTCTAAAAACTCTTTAAGCCTTGGCAGCAACCAGGTCTGGGCAAAGGTCGGCGGTACGGCTACATTGAAGTCACCGCTCAGTTCGAGTGTTTTGAGATCCCGTATTTCATGGGCTATATCCCCAAAGTTGTGGGCGACCACCATTTTTAGACGCTTGCCTTCCGCAGTCAGTGTCAGCTTTCTCGGCTGGCGAATAAATAACTGAACCCCGAGGCTGTCTTCGAGATTTTTGATTTTATGGCTAACGGCACTTTGGGTAAGGCACAAAATTTCTGCAGCCCGGGTAAAACTCATTTGCTCGGCAGCAATCAGGAAACAATGCAGCCCGGATAGCACCGGGCCAGTGAGCTTGGGTAGTCGCATAGGGGCTTACACTAAACAGGAGGTTACCGCTATCTTACAACAAAAAAAGCCACCAAAATATGGTGGCCAATACTACCCAGTCTGTATCTATTGCGTCTTATTCGACTTCGCGCAATAAACGTTCTTTCTGGTCATCCTTTAGCAAGGTCCAGTGACAGCCATCAATGGCACCGGCAAACATCCAAAGCAGTTTCAGATCGAGATCCTTGCCGTGCGAGGTGCGTACCTTACGGTAGACTTCTGCCGCTCCCAATGAAATAAAGCTACTGACATCCGGAATACCTGCTTTTTTCACCATACGCTCGAGCGTCAGGCGCATATTGGGCAAATCGCGCAGGCGCTTGCTCTGCTCTGAAGACTTGAACTCTTTCTCTCTTGTCGAAACTTTAATCGACTGCTGAACCAGTTCGTCACACTCGGCCCTGTCATTCAAATATAGCTCCGTCACATCATAGTAATTAACCACGGCTGTTGTGCTGCGTTTTATGTGTTTGAACTTACTACAGTTAAAAGAAGTCAGCTTGGTATCTAGCGATTCGCCCCCACGTAAAAACATCGACTGTTCAGTCAATATTGCATACATGGCGCCCTTAATGAAAATACCCGTTCCGCCAAACATTGAACGTTTTTCATAATGGCCAAATTCGCGAAGATAATTAAATAAGTCATCCTTGATCGATCGCACAAGCTTCTCCCCCGATAAACGTTAATGGTCGTTTAATTTCAAGTAACTTATATCAAAATGCGTCAACAAATTGACAATGCCACATCAAATTACGAATTTCCACATATGAAACAACGAACACTTGGATTTGAGATTTGCAGCATATTATACATCGCGAATTAAGTAAAAAGTGACAAAAATTGACCATATTTTTTGCGCCTGAACTCCCCAAATCGCCGACGTAATTCGCTTTCGCACTATCGTTATTCTTGTCAGTAAAGACTATGGTTATTAATAATAAGTGGAGGGTATATCATGGTAGACATAGCACTCTTTCCTTCATCCAGCCACATTCTTCCGAACGGAAGACTTGAAATAACGGTTGCAGAAGAACGATATATTCGGATGGTCAAACAGTCTCTGGCAAACAAAAGAAGTTTTGCGCTATGTATGCTCAATGAGTCTGAAGAGCACGACGAGATAAAAAAGATACCGGCGATTGCCACCGAGGCTCATATCATTGACTTTAATGCGCTGGAAGGAGGGTTACTCAGTATTATGGTCGAGGGTATTCAAACCGTTCGCTTATTAGCAATAAGAGTCGAGGAAGACGGCTTGTTACTGGCAGATTTTGAACCCTACCCGCACTGGACACCAGCCCCTATCGAAGCCTCGACATTATGTCTTTCAGAGAAACTAAAACTCTTTTATGCCACCATGCCCGAAATTGGCTCCCTTTATCCGAAACCAGACTATAACGACCTCACCTGGGTCTGCCAGCGCTGGCTCGAAATCCTCCCGCTTGAAGTCCACTACAAACAGCTGTTGCTTACCCAGGAGAGCATTAAGCTCACCGTGCGTTTTCTACTTAAATTGCTCGACAACGACAACCTCCCAACAACAGAAATTGCATAAGTGTAACGTTTAGTAACGATTTAATTTTTTTTTAAGTTATACAGCTGTCTATCAGCAACGGCTCAAGATAGAATGAAGCCCTCGAGTTCAAGTTAGTAGTTGTAATGGCACACGTATCTTTTTTTTGGCTTAAACCAGAAAATGACAAAATCGTAAAAGGACTGGAATCTGAGTTCTGTTCTTTGGTAAAAGACGCCGTCAGGCAAAACCGTCTTACCCTTCCACCCATTCCAGATGTCCTTGTGAAACTTCATGCCCTGTGCAACGAAGAAGATACCACTATCCGCGACGTGGCTGACTTGTTACTGGATGATCCTGGTATGGCCGCCTCCATTGTCAAGATCTCCAATACCATGATGTTTAACCGACGCAATGTTATTTGTCACGACATTCAAACCGCAGTAAGCAGGCTCGGTATATTGAGAGTACGAGATATTATTACGGCACAAGCCATTGAAGAGCTTAAGAGCAAAAGCAACTTCAGCCGAGGCTGCAACGATCTGCTGATGCAAAGTGCAATCCGCTCAAGACAGCTAGCAGCAACGATGGCTCTTGTTTCTCAGGGACTCATTAACCACCCGGAAACACCGGCTGAGATTGAACAGGAGAAATCTCTGTTGGCCGGCCTGTTTGCTGATATTGGCCTGTTTAGCTTGGTATCCGAATATCAGAGCTATTTGGACAGTGGTAACTATCTCGATATTGATATTGCGAAATATGTGTTTGAACACTGCTGCCAGGAAGCCAGCCTCATTATTCTCAAGCACTGGGGCTTTGATGAAGATTACCTGGAGGTTGCCAGCAATACAGCTTCACCTTACCGGGGCCAGCGTCCGCAAACCAGCTATCTCGACATAGCCCGTATGGCTAATCACCTTCTGATGTTTAAAAGCAACGATGATGCCATTGATGAGCACCACGTTGAGCTCGATCTCGCTGGTGCCGAGGTGATGTACGAACTCACTAACCTGCCTGACGCTGAATTTAACTCCCAGATACGCAATGTGATCAAAAACAGCGGCTTCTAGCCGCTGTCCTTGCAAGGGGATTCGCCCTCTACTTTGCCAGCATGCTGTATTGACCCTGTCCAATTGATACTGATAAGCTACTTAACTCATCGAAAAGTGGTAGCTTATTGATTTAACTAAACCTTCGGTAACAGCATGATGCAGTTGCCAGGCAGACAACACTCACCGCAAGGACTCACATGTTTTCAGGGATGCTATATATCTTCCTGCCGCTGGTGATCGGATACCTTATTCCGGTCGGCAAGGACTCCGTACTGACTTTCATCAACACACAAACCAGCCGCCTTGTATTGGTGATCCTTACGTTGATGGGACTGAGTCTCGCCGGGCTTGATAACCTGGGGCAAAACCTAAATCAAATCCTTACCTATACAGCAACCTTCTTTATTTCTATCAGTGCCTGTAACCTGCTTGCCTTGCCCGTTATCGACAAAATTTGGCCAACGGAAACCAGTCAGGATCACCGACAACTACCGTTCATGAAAATGATGATGGAATCGCTCAAGCTGATACTCGTTGTTGCCGGCGGACTGGTGGTTGGCCTTTTAACTGGCATGGATCTCGAGTGGGTTGATAAGGCCAGCGAAGTTATTCTGTTGATCCTGCTGTTTCTAATCGGTATTCAACTTCGTAATAGCGGGATGACCTTGCGTCAGATTCTGCTCAACAAAAAAGGGATCACCATTGCACTGGTCATTGTCCTGACTTCGTTGCCCGGTGGGATCATTGCCGCAACTATCCTTGGTATTCCGGTGACCCATGGCCTGGCGATGGCATCAGGGTTTGGCTGGTATTCATTGGCAGGTATACTCATGGGAGACGGACTGGGGCCAATTTTTGGTGGTGCCGCCTTTCTCAATGAGCTACTCAGAGAACTCATTGCCCTGAGCCTCATCCCGGTCATGATCAGCCGCTATCCAAGTACCGCTATTGGTTATGCTGGCGCTACGGCGATGGACTTCACCCTACCAGTAATACAGAACAGTGGCGGGATCCGCTGTGTCCCTATTGCAATTGTCAGCGGATTTATCCTCAGCCTGTTGGTGCCGGTTCTGATGCTCTTCTTTCTGTCGCTGTAGTTGCTTGCAGGAAGCCTCAAAAAAAGGGAAGCCGAAGCTTCCCTTAAAAAGATACTATATCGATTAGTGATTTCGGATCCACTCATCCATATCAGACTTCAGGTTATCAGACTTGGTACCGAAGATTGCCTGAACACCACCTCCTGCAATAACCACTCCGGCAGCACCCAGCTTCTTGAGCTGCTCCTGGTCAACTTTATCGACACTGGCTACCGACACACGTAAACGCGTGATACAAGCATCAAGCCCAGTGATGTTATCCTTGCCACCAAAGGCCATGACAAGCTCTTTTGCAAGCTCTGAGCCTTCTGCTGTTGCGCTTGCACCTTCTTCTTCGTCTTCACGTCCCGGCGTTTTGAGATCAAGCTTGGCAATCACAGTGCGGAAAACCACATAGTAGATAGCAGCATAGATTAGTCCCATGAACGGGAACAACCACAGCTTCTGAGAGTTCGCCGATAACACCACAAAATCAATAAAGCCGTGCGAGAACGTTGTGCCATGAACCATACCCAGCATGTTGGTCATCACGAATGCCGATCCGGCTAGCAATGCATGGATCCCGTACAGAATAGGTGCAACAAATAGGAAGGAAAATTCAATCGGTTCTGTAATACCAGTCAGGAATGACGTCAGCGCCGCTGAAATCATAATACCACCGACCTTGGCACGGTTCTCCGGTTTGGCCGAATGCCAGATTGCGATTGCGGCCGCTGGTAAACCATACATCTTAAACATATAGCCGCCCGCTAGCTGACCGAAACCGTTGCCAGCAAGACGCGAAGGCTCATCAGCAACCAGATAGCAAGTCAGCACACCGTTTTGTGCTTCACCGGCAGCATTTACACAGCTACCCGCCTCGAAGAAAAACGGTACGTTCCAAACATGGTGTAAACCAAACGGGATTAGAGAACGCTCAACAACACCGTATATACCAAACGCCAACGTCGGGTTCTGGTGAGCAGCCCACTCAGAGAAAGCTTCAATACCACCGCCAATTGGTTGCCAAATAACAGACAATAGAAGCGCCAAGGCAATAGCGCAGAAACCTGTCATGATCGGAACAAATCGCTTACCGGCAAAAAAACCTAAGTATTCAGGAAGTTGAATACGATAGAACCGATTGAAGGCCCATGCCGCCAAACCACCAACGAGAATACCGCCAAGCACACCGGTATCAAGTTTGTCGACTTCCATGACGCCAGCCATAACACTTAATGTCGCGGCAAGAATGCCGTAGCCTACAATTGCAGCCAGACCAGCGACACCATCGTTATTTGTAAAGCCCAACGCGACGCCCACTGCAAACAACAGCGGCATCTGGCCGAATACAGAACCACCAGCCTGCTCCATAATTTGAGAGACAACTTCAGGCAACCAGCTAAAATTCGCTGCGCCAACCCCCAGCAATATACCGGCCACCGGCAAAACCGATACAGGCAGCATGAGCGCCTTACCGACTTTTTGCAGGTTAGCAAAAAGGTTCTTAAACATAGTGTGCTCCTGAGTGAGAATGTTTTAGTTAGTTATCAAGTCAGTGCAAGCGACCTACCCCCGTAGTCATAATGCTAGCACCACTTTGCTTTTTTATTGCCTCACAAGTATAAAATGAGGCATTTTATAAAACTTGATACTTATCAATGATACCGCTCAGGAATGAAATATTATTCCAAAATATCGCCTAATAAATCTTCAATCATTACATTTATCTTTTCACAGTAAAGTAAACAACTGATATTTAGTAGATATTCAGAAAGGAAACGCTCTATGGATGAAATTTGTTTTCACAAGTGAAATTAAGTTTCTTTTAGGGCGTGATAAACATAGTCGCTGGATATATAAATACAGACATAACGATAAAAAAAGGAGCATTTGCTCCTTTTTACTTCAACGAATCATTCTGGTGTTTTGACTAGCGCTTAGCCAGGGAGAAAAGCGTGAAGAAATTATCCGTAGTTACTTTCTCGACCTCTTCTGCAGAGACGCCTTTAAGCAGGGCAATATACTCTGCAACTTCACGTACATAGGCAGGCTGGTTTTGCTTACCACGATACGGGATAGGCGCCAGATAAGGGGAGTCTGTCTCGACCAGCAGGCGATCCAACGGCAGATTACTGACAACATGCTTTAATTCGCTGGCTTTATTAAAGGTAACAATACCGGAGATCGAAACATAAAAGCCAAGTTCAATCGCTTCCTTGGCCATTTCCAGGCTTTCAGTAAAGCAATGAAGCACGCCACCGCATTTTTCGGCGCCTTCCTCACGCAGGATCCGCATAGTATCCTCACGGGCCATTCGGGTATGAATGATCAGTGGTTTATTAAGCTCGACCGCCAGACGAACATGCTGGCGGAAGATTTCCTGCTGCTGCTCGGCCAATTCCGGTTGGTAGTGGTAATCCAGGCCTGTTTCACCGATAGCAACTACACGCTCATGCTGAGCAAAGGTCTTGAGCTGGTCAAAATCGAAACCCGCCTCGATATCTAATGGGTGCACACCGCAGGAGGCAAACACATTTTCATGCGGCTCAATCATTTCCATCATGGTCGGGAAGCTTTTTAGGGTTACGCCAACAGACAGGAAGTATTCTACCCCCCGTGCCTTTGCCTTGGCCAACACATCATCAATCCCTGTATGAAGTTGCTCGTAGTCCAGTTTGTCCAGGTGACAATGTGAATCAACTAACACGTTCCTTTCCTCAATTCTATTTTCTCTATTAATCGGCGATAAAGCCGGTCAGCCACTCAACAATCAGTAGCTCTTCGTTCAATCCGGTGTGTTTTTCCAGCTTTCGATGCAGCTCGTTGGCTTTACGTACCTGCGTTAACAATACGGCCGGACTGATCTTCGCAGCAACAGCCTGCACCTTATCAACAGACTCACTGTGCACCAGGTACGAGCTGACACCCTGCTGAAGTTTAATACAATCAATAAGGAAGTAGCTAAGCCACTTGAGGCTGACAATGCCCTCACTCGTACAAAGGGCAGCCACATCATAGACGCCGGTAAAGGGCGGCTGCAGAAAATCGCTAAACACCCCCAGCAAGTTTCCATGACGGATGTCTTGTCCCTGTTCGATAAACTGCTGCGTGGCTAAAGGGGCTCCGCCGTTCAGGCGTACCGACTCCAGCTTTACCGTCTGCATCATCTGCCGCTCAACCCAGCGCCGGGTTTCCTGCTCGTCAGGCACGGCCAGTCGCCACTTGTTACAGCGGCTATTGATTGTCGGCAACAGGCTGTCGAGCGACTGTGCCGTCAAAATAAACTGACAACCCGATGGTGGTTCTTCCAGTGTTTTCAATAGGGCATTCGCCGCAGCCTCTCCCAATGCATCCGCATGATCTATCATGATCACGCGCTGACCAGCCAGCTGAGACGTTTCTACCGCCCAGCGGTTACACTGGCGAATAGCATCAACGCCAATCTGCTTGCCTTCCTGTAGGGGGGCAACAATATGAAAGTCAGGATGAGTATTCGCTGCAAACAACTTGCAGCTATGACATACACCGCAAGGCTCAGTATCGCAGTTCTGACAAAGCACTGTCTGGGCTAACTGCTGCGCCAGCACCTCACGTCCGCTTCCCGTCGAGGCCAGCAATAAAATCGCATGGTGTAGACGTCCCTGCCCCAGTAGCTGCTGCCAGTTCTGCCATAGGGTCTGTTGCCATGGGTAAAGCATACTATTGTTGCTCCAGCCACACTGTCAGCGCTTGGGAAATATCTGCAGTCACCGCATCCAGTGGTTGACTGGCATCAATGATAACCACGCTCGGATCATTCTCAGACAATTCAAGGAAGCGCGCTCGAGCGCGGTGGAAGAAATCGATATTCATCTGCTCGATACGATCCAGCTCACCCCGGCCGCGTGCACGCTCAAGGCCAAGAACCGGATCAATATCCATATAGATGGTGAAATCCGGACGGAAATTGCCCAGTACCGTATTGCGCAAATTCTCCATCAGTTCAGTATCGAAGCCACGACCTCCTCCCTGATAAGCCTGAGAGGACATGTCATGGCGATCACCTACCACCCAGCGACCTTCTGCCAGCGCTGGCTTTATCACGTTGTCAACCAACTGGATACGTGCCGCATACAGCAACAACAACTCAGCCATGTCGGTCAAGGGTTCGTCAGGATGCCCTTCTTTGACCAAAGCCCGCATCTGCTCGGCAAGCGGTGTCCCGCCGGGTTCGCGCGTCAATTCAGGCGATGCGATCCCGTGCTTCGCCAATACAGCAGCAACCTGCTTGATAGCCGTACTTTTTCCCGCGCCTTCTAGGCCCTCAATTACAATAAATTTTCCAGTCATTATTTTTTCTTTAGTGTTCTTAGATATGCACGCACAGCGCGATTATGCTCGCTTAGCGTTTTAGAAAACTTGTGGCCGCCTTTGCCATCGGCAACAAAGTAATAGTAATTGCTCTCTTGTGGCTTAACTGCAGCAAGTACCGAGGCCTTGCTTGGCATAGCTATCGGTGTCGGCGGCAAGCCAAAGATGGTGTAGGTGTTATAAGGTGTCGGGGTACGAAGATCGCGCTTACGGATATTCCCCTTGTACTTATCCCCCATACCGTAAATCACCGTCGGATCGGTCTGGAGGCGCATATTCTTGTTGAGGCGATTCATAAATACTGACGATACGACAGTACGTTCGTCATCAACGGCCGTTTCCTTTTCGATAATAGATGCCATGATCAAGGCTTCATACGGTGTTTTCAGCGGAATGCTCTTGTCACGCGACTCCCAGGCATCATCGAGCAAGCTGGTCATCTGGCGATAGGCACGCTTAAGCAATTCAAGATCGGTGGTGCCCGCAGTATAATGGTAAGTCTCCGGCAACAAGTACCCCTCGAGCTTGGAGGTATCCGCACCAATCGCCTTGGCTATTTCGGCCTCGGACATACCGTCGGACTGATGGACAATCTCCGGAGCCGTACTCAGTTGCTCAAGCCAGTCTGTAAACCTGTCGCCCTCGACCAGGGTAATCGCAAACTGATGTTCTTTGCCTGATGCAATTAAGGCAAGCACATCCCTGAGCGTACCGCTATCAGGTATCTTATATGTTCCGGTCTTAATTCGTGTTAACTCGGGCTCAATACGGTAAATCCACCGGGTCCATTGCGATGGCGGTACAATTTTCTTGTCAACGAGTTGGTTTAGCAGACCGCGAAAACTGGTTCCCGGGCTGACCGTAACGAAGACTTCAGCGTCATGAGTTACCGGTTGCTGAAGCGATGCCTTCACCTGCTGATATGACCAACCCAGTCCACCAGCAGCCATCACGCCCATCAAGACAACCGCTATTACCAACTTCTTTAACACGTATACAACCTCTTGTTTAACGCTTTCAGCGCAGTTCGCGCCGTAAATTGAATTCCGTTTATTTCTGTAACTGGCACTAACGCCATCAGGGCATTAGTAATAAAGACTTCATCAGCGCAAAGCAAGACATCAAGTGGCTTTTTGACAAACTCTATACAAAAGCCGCTATCATTGGCCAGTGCAATCACATGAGCTCGCATCACACCGTGGACACCGGACATATTCAATTCAGGTGTATAGAGCGTCTGGCCTTTTCGCCAAAAAATATTCGATGCCGTCGCTTCAACGATGTCACCATTGACATCCAGCACAACCGCATCCAGCCATCCTGCCTTTTCGGTCTCCTGCTTGAGCAACACCTGCTCCAGACGGTTGAGGTGTTTGAAACCTGCTAGCATAGGAGCCAGTGCCAACCGCTGACGGCAAACACCCAGTGCAATACCCTGCGCCTGCCAGTCGCGATAGTGACCCGGCCAGGCAAAATCGGAGATGATAACCTGAGTCGAACTGCAACCTGACGGGCTGTACCCTCTGCCGCCCGCACCGCGGCTTATCAGTACCTTCACACCCCCTTTGTCTGGGAAGCTTTCTGCCAAGAAATGTACCTGCTCGGTGAGCTGATGCCAGTCCGGCTCTGCGAAATCGAATGCTGCAACGTTCTTCTTCAATCGCTGCAGGTGCAACGACCATAGCCTTGGCTTACCGTGCTCAACGAGAATGGTCGTAAAGCAGCCATCGCCATACTGCATAGCCCGATCGGTGATTGCTATGTCACTTTGCTCAACGCCGTTTACCAATATCATTCCGATATCTACCCAATCTCAAATCACAGAAAAAGTCACAACTAAAAAGTATCAAAAAAAAACGGCCCGGTGCAAAACACCGGGCCGTTCAATGATAACAGGTTATTGTTAGATTTTCTTAAATAGCAGCGAACCATTCGTACCGCCGAAGCCGAACGAGTTACACAGTGCGTATTCAAGATTAACCTGACGTGCTTCACCTGGAACATAATCCAGATCACAGCCTTCATCAGGGTTGTCCAGGTTGATCGTCGGTGGAACGACCTGATCGACCAATGTCATTGCAGTAATGATTGATTCGACAGAACCAGCAGCACCCAGTAGGTGGCCAGTCATCGACTTAGTCGACGAAACCAGAACTTTATCAGCCGCAGCACCCATAGCACGCTTAATACCAAGCGTTTCTGCTACGTCGCCAGCTGGTGTTGATGTACCGTGAGCATTCACATAGCCGATTTCTTCAGCATTGATACCCGCATCACGGATCGCAGCTTCCATCGCCAGTGCACCACCAGAACCGTCTGCACTTGGTGAAGTCATGTGGTACGCATCACCACTCATACCAAAGCCGACTAGCTCTGCATAAATTTTCGCGCCACGCGCTTTGGCGTGCTCGTATTCTTCAAGCACCATCATACCGGCACCGTCACCCAGTACGAAACCGTCGCGGTCTTTATCCCACGGACGAGAGGCAGCTTGAGGATCATCATTTCGGGTAGACAGTGCTTTCGCCGCAGCGAAGCCACCCATACCTAGCGGAGTTGATGCTTTTTCTGCACCACCAGCTAGCATTGCATCTGCATCGCCGTAAGCAATCATACGCGCAGCGTGGCCAATATTGTGAAGGCCAGTTGTACATGCCGTAGAAATAGCGATGTTCGGACCACGAAGACCATGCATAATAGACATATGGCCTGCGATCATGTTTACAATCGTTGACGGAACAAAGAACGGGCTAATCTTGCGCGGACCTTTTTCCATCAGTGACAGATGGTTAGCTTCAATAAGACCTAGACCACCAATGCCAGAACCGATAGCCACACCAATACGTGGGGCGTTTTCTTCAGTCACTTCAATGCCAGAGTCTTTTAACGCCTGTACGCCTGCTGCAATGCCGTATTGAATGAACAAGTCCATTTTGCGGGCATCTTTTTTGGTCATGTATTCTTCACAGTTGAAGTCTTTGACCATGCCGGCAAAACGAGTAGCAAATGCGCTAGCATCAAAATGTTCGATATTGCTAATACCGCTGGTGCCGGCCAGTAGAGCTTTCCATGAAGACTCAACAGAATTGCCAACCGGTGATAGCATACCCATGCCAGTAACAACTACGCGACGCTTTGACACGATTAATTTCTCCGGGAATTGAGGATAAAACAGGGTTCGAAATAAAATCAGGCGGTCATGGTGACCGCCTGGAGGGAGTTCTTAATTACTCAGATGCGCCAACAACGTAGTCGATAGCAGCTTGAACTGTAGTAATTTTTTCAGCTTCTTCGTCTGGAATCTCAGTATCGAATTCTTCTTCAAGAGCCATTACTAGTTCAACAGTATCTAGAGAATCAGCACCTAGATCGTCAACGAAAGAAGCTTCGTTTTTAACTTCTGCTTCGTCTACGCCCAGTTGCTCAACAATGATTTTTTTTACGCGTTCTTCGATGTTGCTCATTAATCTATTTCCTTAAAACAAGAATTCGCTAATGCGATTTGCTGTAGTTTATTCATTACTGCAAAAGTTGCAATACTCAACACGCTGGTCAAACCACGATTTTCAGTGAAAACAAGATGAGTTTGACTTGTGTCATCAAGTTATGCAACTTTTTTGTTTAAATCATGTACATGCCGCCGTTAACATGCAGTGTTTCGCCGGTTACATAACCAGCATCTTCTGACGCCAAAAATGCGACCGCTGCCGCGATTTCACGCGGATCACCCAAACGACCTGCAGGAACACCTGCAAGTGTAGCAGCACGCTGGTCATCATTCAGGGCTTTAGTCATATCTGTTTCGATAAAACCAGGAGCAACCGCATTCACCGTAATGCCGCGTGACGCAACTTCGCGTGCCATCGACTTAGTAAAGCCAATCAAGCCTGCTTTTGCTGCTGCATAGTTAGTCTGACCGGCATTACCCATAGTACCTACCACAGAGCCGATACTGATAATACGGCCGTGACGTTTTTTCATCATCGCACGCAACACAGCTTTAGACAGGCGGAAGATAGACGTCAGGTTAGTATCCATGATGTCCTGCCACTCGTCATCTTTCATACGCATAAGCAGGTTATCACGGGTGATACCCGCGTTGTTGACCAAGATATCAACATCGCCGTACTGCGCTTTGATTTCTTTCAGTACAGCTTCAATTGACTCAGGAGATGTCACGTTCAGCGCCAGGCCTTTACCGTTGTCACCCAAATATGCACTGATGGCTTCCGCACCGCTTTCTGACGTCGCCGTACCAATTACCGTCGCACCACGTTCAACCAGAATTTCTGCGATAGCACGACCGATACCACGGCTCGCACCCGTTACCAGAGCAACTTTACCTTGCAGGCTCATTGTCATTCCTCTTCTATAAATAGTATGCAGCCCGCCTTTTCCTGTTAACGCCAATTCTGCCCAAAGCAAATGGCACCCAGAAGCAGGCCACAATCTTACTTGGCAGCGTCCAGGCTAGCCGGATCGTTGACTGCAGCACTGCCAAGCGCGCGATTAATACGTTTAGTCAGGCCGGTAAGTACCTTGCCCGGCCCCATTTCAAGCAGTTGCTCGATGCCTTCTTCCGCCATACGCTCAACAGACTCAGTCCAGCGAACAGGTCCATATAGCTGCTTAACCAATGCCTGCTTGATTGCCGCAGGATCAGTTTCTGTTGCCACATCTGCATTATTGATCACAGGAACTGAAGGCGCAGCGAACTCAAGATTCTCTAGCGCAACAGCCAGCTTGTCCGCGGCTGGTTTCATTAGCTCACAATGTGACGGCACAGATACAGGCAGTGGAAGTGCACGCTTAGCACCTGCTTCTTTACACAGTACATTGGCACGCTCTACCGCTTCTTTATTACCCGCAATAACCACCTGGCCCGGAGAGTTAAAGTTAACCGGGGAAACAACCTGGCCTTCAGCCGCTTCTTCACAGGCTTTGGCTATCGCGTCATTGTCCAGACCGATAATTGCAGACATTGCACCAACACCTGCTGGTACCGCTTCCTGCATTAGCTGGCCGCGAAGCTCAACCAGTTTTACCGCTTCTTTGAAATCGATAACGCCAGCACATACTAGTGCTGAATACTCACCCAGGCTGTGACCAGCAAGTACCGCTGGTTGCTCACCACCCTGCTCTTGCCATACACGCCAGATCGCAACGGAAGCGGTCAGCAGTGCAGGCTGAGTGCGGTGTGTCTGGTTTAGATCTTCTGCAGGACCATTCTGAACTAGTGCCCATAGGTCATAGCCCAGTGCATCAGAGGCTTCGGCAAAAGTTTGCTTTACAACCTCAAACTGCTCAGCCAGCTCGGCTAGCATACCAACAGCCTGAGAGCCCTGTCCCGGGAATACAATCGCGAACTTAGACATTCGAGAATCCTTATTCGTTATTACTGATTATTCAGTGTATTGACGAGCTATTCGCTGTGACAAAGCAAGCTGCTAACCACAAGCCGACACACGGCAATAAAGCAGAAAGCGAATAGCTACAAATTAATTTAATGCGTATCAGCGGTTTAATCTAATTCTTCACTCGAATCAGAATTTCACCAATGCAGAGCCCCAGGTGAAACCACCACCGAAGGCTTCAAGCAACAAGGTCTGGCCACGCTGGATCCGACCGTCACGAACAGCTTCATCGAGTGCCGTCGGGACCGTTGCCGCAGACGTATTGCCATGACGATCAAGGGTTACCACCACCTGATCCATCGACATCGACAGTTTCTTCGCCGTTGCCGAGATAATACGCAGGTTTGCCTGGTGCGGTACCAGCCAATCTAGTTCTGACTTGTCCATGTTATTGGCAGCCAAGGTGTCTTTTACAAGGTTTGACAGCTGAGTTACCGCGACCTTGAAGACTTCGTTGCCAGCCATGTACAACCATTTGTCATCGCTGAAGTTTTGGCCGTGATCCGGAATAGCAAGGCTTAACAGTCCGCCAAAATGGCCATCGGCATGCAGGTGCGTCGAGATAATACCCTGCTCCTCGCTTGCGCCAACCACCACGGCGCCGGCACCGTCGCCAAAAAGAATGATCGTCGAACGATCATCCGGATCACACTTATGGGAAAGCGCATCAGATCCGATAACCAAGACGTTCTTGGCCATACCGGTTTTGATGTGTTGATCGGCAACGCTCAGGGCATAGACGAAACCTGAACACGCAGCTGCAATATCGAATGCCGGGCAACCTTTGATGTCCAGCATTCCCTGGACCTGGCAGGCCGCAGACGGAAATGAGTGACTCGCACTGGTAGTCGCTACGATAATAAGATCAATGTCATCTTTATCAATGCCCGCCATTTCGATGGCGTTTAAAGATGCCTGATATCCCATTACAGCTACAGTTTCATCTGCAGATGCAATTCGACGCTCACTAATACCGGTACGTGCTACGATCCATTCGTCTGTGGTATCAACCATTTGTTCTAAGTCGGCGTTAGAACGTACTTGTGCTGGCAGGTAGCTGCCGGTACCTAAAATTTTGCTATACATGAAGACTAATAATGCCTCTCGAGTAAGACTTCTTCCAAACGGTCACTGATTTTTGTCGGTATTTGCCGTTTGACCTCGTGCACCGCTTCACCAATTGCATTAGAAAAAGCGGCAACATCAGCACTTCCATGGCTTTTGACCACAATACCGCGCAATCCTAACAGACTTGCGCCATTGTACTGGTCGGGGTTCAACTGTTTAAGACTGATGAATAGGTCATTAAACAACCACTTGGCAACTAAACGCTTCAGTGGGTTAGTGCTTATGGCATTTTTAATGCTGTCAATGAATAGATTGGCGACCCCTTCGCTGGTCTTTAGGCTCACGTTGCCGACAAAACCATCACACACGATGACATCGGCGCGGCCACTGTATAATTCGTTACCTTCAAGATAGCCGATATAGTTTATGTCTGGTGAGTTTGCCAACATTTCGGCGCAACGCTTGACTAAATCATTACCTTTAATCTCTTCCTCACCAATATTAAGCAACGCGACCCGAGGTGAAACGTTGTTTTCCTGCTCGGCCAGCACAGCCCCCATTACGGCAAATTGAAACAAAGTATCTGCATCACAGGATACGTTTGCTCCCAAGTCCAGTAACCAGGTTTTATTATCGGTGTTGGTCGGAATGGCAGTTACAAGCGCAGGACGGTCAACACCGGGGAGCTGTTTCAGGGTATAGCGCGAAAGGGCCATCAGAGCTCCGGTATTTCCGGCACTGACACAGGCATCAGCCTGGCCGTCGGAAACACTATCTAACGCCATACGCATCGACGTTCCCTGACTGCTGCGCAATGCTTGGGAAGGCCGGGTTTCATTGGCAATAACATGCTCGCAATGAACAATACTGAGTCGAGGGTGTTGAAGTTGGTTTAGAAGGGACAGTTGAGACGTGATCGCACTTTGATCACCAAAAAGAATAACTTTGAGCTCTGGGTATTGCAACAATGCCTGCACGGAGGCAGGCACTGTTACTTGAGGACCGAAGTCCCCGCCCATTGCATCAAGTGCAACGGTTAGACCACTCAAGGTTCAACCTTATTTGTTGATAACCTTGCGGCCACGGTAGAAACCGTCAGCTGTTACGTGGTGACGTAGGTGAGTTTCACCACTTGCAGAATCTACAGATACAGCTGCAGTTGTTAGTGCATCGTGAGAACGACGCATGCCACGTGCTGCACGTGATTTTTTGCTCTTTTGTACGGCCATTAACCCTACTCCTGTTAAATTACTTACTTAGTTTTTTCAATACTGCAAACGGATTCGGACGCTCATCAGCAACGGGGATCTCACCAAATGTCATGCTTCTTCCACTGGCCTTACAGTCAGCGTCTTCATGCATGGCAATTTGAGGCAATTCCAGAATCAATTCGTCTTCGACGATTTGAATCAGGTTAATCTCTCCGTTTTCGTCGACGTCAGCCGGCTCATAAGCTTCCGGAAACTCATCAACTTCCTCTGGTTTGAGGAGCGGACTGTAACAGAATTCAACACGATAAGTGTGATTGAACCCTTCCTGGCATCGCTGACAGGTCAACATCACTTCAACATCTGCACTACCGCGCATAAATGCAAGGTGACGTTGGTCAAAGTCAAATGATAAGGTGACGTTTGCATCACGTGTTACGCTCTGTGTTGACTCGGCCAAACGCTCAAGCAAATCGGCTTTGATGATGCCATCATAGTCGAGTTTTTTCTGAGCTGCGCGAACCGGATCAACCGTTAGCGGCAATTTTACCTTTTGCATAGGGCGCGAATATTAGCCTTCTAATCAGTTTGAGTCAAAGGAAATGTGCGCGAATTAACAGCATTTAGCCAATTCACTTAGCTGCAATTAAACCTGCTTGGTCAATCGAGGACATTTCCGCCTTTTTGTCTGTTATCTGCCTGACTCACAACAAGTTGACCCTCGTAATATAAGCGGTCAAATAACACACAAAAGGTGACTAAAACAAAACCAGACCCATTACTAGACAGACACACCTTCAGTATGGTGCGAGTTTGAAATTATTGGCTGCATTTCTTACATTAGCCCGTCTAACTGCAAAGATGGCCCATTTAAATTCGGCCGCTAGACTAACACAATCCCATATAATCTTGGTACAACTATGACTCAACCTTTGCTCCTGGCCTCAACCTCCCCCTTCAGAAAAGCCTTGCTAGAGAAGCTACAATACCCGTTCGAGACGGCTGGCCCAGACACTGATGAAACGGCCCATCCCGATGAAACTGCCGAGCAGCTCGTAACCCGGCTGGCCGAAGCCAAAGCCAAAGCCTGCGCAGTGGATTACCCAACGCATCTGATTATCGGCTCGGATCAAGTATGCGTCATCAACGGCCATATTGTCGGCAAGCCGCATACATCCGATAACGCCTTCCGGCAACTACAGGCTGCAAGTGGCCAAGTCGTCACCTTCTATACCGGCCTGTGTCTATATAATGCAGTAACTGGCGATAGCGACGTGATCTGCGAACCCTTCCATGTTCACTTTAGAACATTGACCGAGCAGGAAATCCGAAACTATATCCAGCGAGAAACCCCGCTGAACTGTGCCGGCAGCTTTAAGAGCGAAGGGCTTGGCATTGCCCTGTTTGACAAACTAGAGGGCCGGGATCCCAATACCCTGGTTGGCCTGCCACTGATTGCCCTGCGCGACATGCTCGCCAAGCAAGGGATAGCGATTTTGTAATCAGGGCAACAAGCGTCCCAATAAATAAGAAGGCGAGAAGCCAAAATCAGCTTCTCGCCCTAGTCAATGCAAACACCATAGGCCCGTTCTATTCAGCGCAGCTTTTTCAGTCGCCTTTTCTCTGCCGCTATTTTTTCCGTAGCTGCTCAATGGCTCTGGTCAGCATCGGCTCCATCGGGGCGTTGATGTCCATTAGTTCTTCCGTTTTAGGGTGCTTGAACTTAATGTTGGCCGCATGAAGGAAAAGTCGATTGAGGCCCGATTTTTTCGTATACGCATCAAAACGCGGATCACCATAGCGATCATCCCAGGCAATAGGGTGACCGGTGTACTGGCAGTGAACACGGATCTGATGGGTTCGGCCCGTTACCGGGCTAGCCTGCACCAACGTGGCCTGCTCAAGACGCTCAATCACTTTAAAGCGCGTATCCGACGCCTTACCGTTCGGGTTAACGCGTACAATGCTGTTCACTTCGTTTTTCATTAGCGGTGCAGTTACTTTTTTGCAACTGGCTTTCCACTCGCCCATCACCAGGGCAAAATAGTATTTCTGTACCGTCTTGTTACGGAATTGCTCCTGCAGCTGGCGCAATGCAGAGCGCTTCTTAGCCACCAACAGTATCCCCGAGGTATCTCGGTCTATCCGATGGACAAGCTCGAGGAAACGGGCATCGGGACGAAGTGCACGCAAGGCCTCGATAGCACCGAACTTCAAACCACTACCGCCATGTACCGCAGTTCCCGATGGCTTGTTAAGGATCAGCATCTGGTCATCTTCATAAATAATGCAAGACTCCAGCTCGGCAACTTTATTGAGCTTGGTACTGACCGGCGCCTGATCTTCTTTTTCCGGCACCTTCACCGGCGGTACCCTCACAAGATCACCATCCTGCAATTTATATTCAGGTTTTATACGTTTTTTGTTTACTCGAACCTCACCCTTACGCAAAATACGGTAAATCATACTTTTTGGAACGTTTTTAAGCCGAGCACGGAGAAAGTTATCGATCCGCTGGCCCGCATAGTCATCAGTAATCTCGATGAATTGCACTTTTGGTTTATCATCTTTCATAGGTTTTGATTGTATCACGCATGCAAAGCAGATTGCCGCAAAAAAGTCACCCTGCTATCATTGCGTGCAGGAGTAGGAAAACTTGCCTACTTTTGTAACACGGTGAACAGAATATCACCTAACTGACTATTATTCATACAGCTCTGGCGAGAAGCGCAGCAAATGGCGTAAGACGTTATTATCTCCGGAGTGTTTTTTAGCTTGCTCGATTATAGATTTTTTATTGGTGTGATAGATACCGCCGCGTGAAACGGTGATGCCAGCTGTATATTTCCTGATCTAATCATCTTGATACTGTTGGACAATACGTGTTGCCAGATAGCACTCCTGAATTCCAGCCGTGAGGCTGCATTTGTTATCAGACTTGGAGTCAGGCGCCGCCAGTACAAACTCGCTAATCGAGTCGCTAGTACAACGACAAAAACGAGTACAATATAATGAAAAGAATGTTGATTAACGCAACTCAAAAGGAAGAGTTGCGCGTCGCATTAGTTGATGGGCAGAAGCTTTTTGATCTTGATATCGAAAGCCCTGGCCACGAATCTAAAAAAGCAAATATTTACAAAGGTCGCATTACCCGCATCGAACCAAGCCTGGAAGCAGCGTTCGTTGACTATGGTTCTGAGCGCCACGGTTTCCTTCCACTGAAAGAAGTTGCCAAAGATTACTTCCCTGCCGACTACAGCTACCAAGGCCGTCCTAACATCAAGGAAGTGCTTAAAGAAGGCCAGGAAGTTATCGTTCAGGTCGACAAGGAAGAGCGTGGCAACAAAGGGGCAGCCCTGACAACGTTCATTTCTGTTGCCGGTAGCTACTTGGTGCTGATGCCTAACAATCCTCGAGCCGGTGGTATTTCACGCCGTATCGAAGGTGAAGAGCGTACTCAGCTAAAAGCGGCACTCAGCACGCTTGAGCTACCTCAGGGAATGGGCCTGATCGTACGTACCGCGGGTGTGGGCAAGTCAGCTGAAGATCTGGAATACGATCTGAACTACCTGCTCAACCACTGGGAACGCGTAAAAGATGCGGCAGATTCTGCACCGGCACCTTTCCTGATCCACCAGGAAAGTAATGTTATTGCCCGTGCTATCCGTGACTATCTACGCCGTGATATCGGTGAGATTGTCATCGACAGCCCGAAAATCTTTAACCGTGCCCGTGATCATATCCAGCAGGTACGCCCGGACTTCCTGTCCCGTGTCAAACTGTATGAGCACAGCGAAACACCGCTGTTCAATCACTACCAGATAGAGAACCAGATCGAATCCGCGTTCCAGCGCGAAGTTCGCCTGCCTTCCGGTGGCTCGATTGTTATCGATCCGACAGAAGCCCTGACCTCTATCGACATCAACTCCGCCCGTGCAACCAAAGGCGGTGACATCGAAGAAACGGCGCTGCAAACCAACCTTGAAGCTGCCGATGAAATCGCTCGTCAGCTACGTCTTCGTGACTTGGGCGGACTGGTGGTGATCGATTTTATCGATATGACCCCAGTACGCCACCAGCGTGAAGTTGAAAATCGCCTGCGAGAAGCCGTTCGTATGGACCGTGCCCGTGTGCAGATTGGTCGTATTTCACGTTTCGGCCTGCTTGAAATGTCTCGCCAGCGCCTGAGCCCATCTCTGGCAGAAGCGAGCCATCACGTCTGTCCGCGTTGTTCTGGTACCGGTGTTATTCGTGATAGCGAATCTCTGTCATTGTCTATTCTTCGTCTGATTGAAGAAGAGGCACTGAAAGACAACACCTCACAGGTGGTAGCGATTGTGCCGGTAGCAATAGCCTCCTACCTGCTCAACGAAAAACGACGCTCTGTACAGCACATTGAAAAATCTCATGATGTGCGCGCTATCATCGTGCCAAATGCAGAAATGGATACTCCGCACTTTGAAGTTCTGCGTGTCCGTAGCGGTGACGAGCAAGATACCCTGTCTTATCACCTACCACGTGCAATCGAAGCACTGAAAGAAGCAGAAGCAGCTGAAGCGCCACAGCAAGAACGTATCGTGAAGAAACGTGAAGAGCCGGTACTGCAAGGCTTTGCTGCACCTCAAGAACCAGCCGCAGCCAAGAAACAAGCACCGGTTCAGAAAGAGGTAGCGAAGAAAGCCGAGGACAATCCTAGCATCTTCAGCCGTCTCTTCTCAGCCATTGCCAACCTCTTCTCGGGCCCTGCAGAACAGGAAACTGAGCAGCAACCGAAAGAAACTCAGGGCAAGCGCAACCGCCGTGACGGCCGTCGCGGTGAGCGCCAAGACAAACGTCAGGACAAGCGTCAGGATAACCGCCGAGGCAAAGACGGTTCCCGCCAGGGCCGCAAGCGCCACGACACTGAACGTGATAGCCGCAGTGGCGAACAACGTGAACAACGTGAACAACGCCAGCAGCGCCGTCGCGGTGACAAACAAAAGCAAGACCGTCAACAGCAGTTGGATAAGCCGGTCAAGCAGCAGCGTCAGCCACGTGACGAAGAAGCGAAAGAGCAGAAACGTCAGTCTCGCCGCGAAGAAATTCAGGCACAGAAGCAACAACGCCGTCAGGAAGCCCAGCAAAACAAAGCTGGCAAGCCTGCTGCGGAAGAAAAGCGTGAGCAAGAGCAAGAGCAAGAGAAGGCAACGAAAATCAAACAGCGTCGCCAGCGCCGTCAGCTACGTAAGAAAATCCGTATCGGTGATGAGCAGCAAGCTGCCCCTGTTCAGCAGCAAGCAGAAGCAACTGCTGAAGAGCAGAAGATAGCCACTCCTTTGCAGGAACTGGGTACAGCAGTAGCTAAGGAAGCTCTGGCTCAGGAACCTCAGACCGAGAAAACTCTGGCAGCCAAAGAGCAGGCAGAGCAAAACGGTGAGCAGGAAAACGGCCAGCGTCGTAACCGCCGCTCTCCACGTCACCTGCGTGCAAGCGGTCAGCGTCGTCGTCGTATTCGTGATACTCGTCCTGAGAAAGGCGAAAACGTCGATAACGCGGTAACCGAAGCCGTCGGTCACGCTGTCGAAGAAGCAACTGATGCACTGAACGACATGGAAAATGTGGTTACTGTGGTTGAGAAGCCAAAAGTTAACCGTCCAGCTTCTGGTGTTGCCTCTCCGGAAATGGCAATGGGCAAAGTGTGGGCCCCTGCACCTAAACCTGCTGTTGAGGCCGTTGTCGCTCAAGAAGAAGCTCCAGAACAACCAGTCGCCGAGACTGAGGTTGAAGCAGCAGCACCAGCACTGGGTGGCGTAGCCATGCCAGAGCTTGCAATGGGTAAAGCCTTCCCACTCCGTGAACCTGTGAAGGCAGAAGCGGTAACGGAAGAAAGCGCTGCTGAGGCCGTAGTAGAAAGTACGCCTGTTGAGTCAGCTGCTGTCGAAAGCACAGTCGCCAAAGCGCCAGAAGCCGCCGAAGCCGCGGTTGAGGAAGCTGTTGTTGCCGAAGTTACTGTTGAAGACGCTGTTGCTGAGAAAACAGAAGCTTCCGCTCCGGTAGAAACTCCGGCTAAAGAAGCGACTGAAGGCGCTATTGTCACCGCCACATCACCACGTGGTCGACATGCCATTGCTCCAATGGCCAAAGCACCGGCTCCGGCAAAAGAAAGTACTGATGCCCCTGTCGTTGCTTTAGCACCGCTCCGTGAAGAGCGACTTGCAACCCGCCAGGCTGGCAGCCAAACGGCAACCAATGTTGCAACGGCACCGATGACGAAGCCTTCGATGGACTAAGTCAGAAAAATCACAACTAAGTGAGTCAAAAAGCCATGCTAATAGCATGGCTTTTTTTTACCTTTTCTCTGTTGCAATCAAAAATGAAAATTAAACCGAATTTTCACAATTAACCTAATTGACATCAAAGTTTCCTATAGTTATTGATAATTATGTGCTCAGATCACGCTTGAAAGTTGAACTAAATCACAGATTTCTGTAGGATCCGCGTCTTTCGTACGCTCTTTATATAACCGAACCGGAACAAAACTAAAGAAAATGTTTGAATTCCCACAATTTTCGCGTCAATCCGTCAAAAATGACGTACTTTCAGGGCTCACCGTTGCCCTGGCCCTAGTACCTGAAGCCGTAGCCTTTGCCTTTGTAGCAGGTGTCGACCCAATGGTTGGCCTCTATGCTGCCTTCATCGTTGGCTTGGTCACTGCAGTATTGGGTGGTCGTCCGGGTATGATTTCTGGTGCGACAGGTGCGATGGCTGTTGTAATGGTAAGCCTGGTTGCTGAACACGGTATCCAATACCTTTTCGCTGCTGTCATGCTAGCTGGTGTACTGCAGATCCTTGCGGGTGTATTCAAACTGGGTAAGTTTATCCGAATGGTTCCCCATCCGGTTATGATCGGTTTTGTTAACGGTTTGGCGATTGTTATCTTCCTGGCTCAGCTGGGCCAGTTTAAGGTTCCTGATGCCGCAGGCGTAATGCAGTGGATGCAAGGCTCACAGCTCTTCATCATGCTTGGCCTTGTTGCCCTGACCATGTTTATTATCCACTTCCTGCCTAAGGTCACGACTGCCGTGCCTTCTTCGCTGGTTGCTATCATTACCGTAACCGCGTTGGTACATGGCCTGGATCTTGACTCACGCACTGTTGTCGATTTTGTTCGCAGCATGAGTGGTGATGCGAATGCTACCCTTGCAGGCAGCCTGCCAACGTTTGCCGTGCCTGATGTTGGCTTCAACATGGAAACGCTGCAGATCATTTTGCCGTATTCACTGATACTGGCAGCTGTTGGTCTGATTGAATCACTCCTGACACTGACGGTTATTGATGAAATGACAGGCACTCGTGGCCAGGGTAACCGCGAATGTGTGGGCCAGGGCGTTGCGAACATCACCTGTTCGGTATTCGGTGCAATGGGTGGCTGTGCCATGATCGGCCAATCAATGATCAACATTAACTCAGGCGGCCGTGGTCGTCTGTCCGGTATCACCGGTGCTGTTGGTCTGCTGCTGTTCATCCTGTTCGGTTCTGCGCTAATTGAAATGATCCCGCTGGCAGCACTAGTTGGTGTCATGTTCATGGTCGTCATCGGTACCTTCGAATGGGCAAGCTTTAAAATGGCGCGTAAAGTACCAAAACACGACTTCTTCGCTATCATCCTGGTAACCTGTGTTACCGTTGCAGCGGATCTGGCGCTCGCAGTTATCGTTGGTGTCATTTACTCAGCACTTGTTTTTGCCTGGGATCATGCCAAGCACATCTACGCATCAAGCCACACCAACGAAAAAGGCTCCAAAGTGTATGCGGTTAACGGCCCGCTATTCTTCGGTTCGGCCTCCCACTTCCTTGAGCTGTTCGATGCCAAAAACGATCCTAGCGACGTTATTATCGATTTTGCTGGCTCTCGTGTATCGGATCATTCAGCCATCGAAGCTATCGATACGGTTGCCGAACGCTACGCAAGCTTGGGCAAAACACTGCATATTCGTCACTTGAGCCCAGAATGTCGTTCTCTGCTCAAGAAAGCTGGTAACCTGGTTGAGGTCAACATGCTGGAAGACCCAACCTACAAGGTTGCAACCGATACCCTTGGGTAATCAACCTTCTCAAAATAAAACGCCCGCAACTGCGGGCGTTTTTATACTGGTTAGGCATTAACCACCAGACTCGGTAACAGGCCAAATCTTTTCAAGCAGATTCTCTGTCGCCTCTTCGATTAAATCCAGTACATGCTCGAAGCCATTCAGGCCGCCATAATAGGGATCCGGAATTTCACTGGTATCACCCGATGAATAGCTAAGAAACAACGTCAATTTATTCTGGTATTCCGACGGACAAATCGCCTGCAAATCTCTTAGGTTAGCCTTATCTGCAGCCAGAATAAGGTTAAATTGCTCAAAATCACTGGCTTTCACCTGACGGGCGCGAATTCCCGTAAAGCTATAGCCCCTCGCCTCGGCGGCAGCCTGCGCACGCGGATCAGGCTTATCTCCCTGGTGATAACCTATTGTTCCTGCCGAGTCGACTTCCAACTCAACCCCTTTTTCTGCCGCTTTAGCACGAAGAACCGCTTCCGCAGACGGAGAACGACAAATATTTCCCATGCAGACCACAAGTACCTTGTAGGTATTATTAGACATATCAATTTCCAATGATAATATCCTCCCTGGCAATAAAAATTGATTGCTTAGCTACCAATTGCATTAACTTAACATTTAAACACTATACATTTCATCTTATCCAAGAGGGAACATCATCGTGGTAAAAAAAGTCGCTGTTTTATATGGTGGTTCTTCAAGTGAGCGTAACGTCTCACTCATGTCCGGCCAGGCCGTATCCCAAGCCTTAAAGCGAAAAGGCTATGACGTGGTCGATATCGACGTCGATCAAAGCTTCGATATCACATCACTACCCAGTATGGAGATAGAAAAGGCCTTTTTAGCTTTACACGGCGGAGACGGCGAAGACGGTACGTTGCAGGCTGCCCTGCAGCTCTTCAACATTCCTTATACCGGCAGTGATCACCGTGCATCTGCAGTGGGCATCGACAAGGCCATGACGAAAAAGGTATGGCAAGCCTCCGGTATCACAACGCCCCGCTTCTTCGGGCTGGAACAATCAAGCTACCGGCCAGACTCCCTGACCGACTATCTGCAGGATTATACCTTCCCACTCGTTGTCAAACCTGCCACTCAGGGATGTAGTATTGGCATCAACAAAGCCCATAACATCGAAGAGCTACACAGATTTATTGACGAAGCCTTTATGTATGAGAGCAATATACTGATTGAACAATACATTTCCGGGCGTGAGTTCACGGTAGGGATCCTTGATCAACAAGTCCTTCCTAGCGTCGAAATCACCCACTCCCACTCTTTCTTCAGCCATGAAGCTAAATTCAAGGCCGATGATACCCAATACCACTGCCCAGCAGAGGTAACAGCCGAGCAGGAAGAACAGATGCGTGCACTAGCTCTGGCGGCCTTTAAGGCCATCAACGCATCCGGCTGGGGGCGTGTTGACATCATTGCTGATGAAGATGGGCGCTTTTATGCGATTGAAGTGAATACGGCTCCGGGAATGACCACGAGAAGTGTATTTCCTCTGGCGACCGAACAAGTTGGTATCGACTTCGACGACACCGTTGAAGCAATTCTTCGCTGCGCTTAGTGTCTGATATGAGCAGGGCTATCCCTGCTCAGTTTCATTCTTCGTAGCCTGATAGGCAATCAGCCGGATGAAATGCACAATGTCCGGGTGAAGCTATCAACCATAGCTCTTTTTTGCTTCAACTCGAAACTTTTCTCTCTTTGCCATTGCCTTAGATTCCGACCTGGCGCAAAATTTCAGCCTACTCATTACAGCACTGCCGACCGACGCAACGACCCGCGTTACAGTCTATTGCCAGAAACAGGG
This sequence comes from Photobacterium kasasachensis, assembly GCF_050336885.1. Taxonomy (NCBI): domain Bacteria; kingdom Pseudomonadati; phylum Pseudomonadota; class Gammaproteobacteria; order Vibrionales; family Vibrionaceae; genus Photobacterium; species Photobacterium kasasachensis. The sequence goes on along the minus strand of NZ_JAKJSH010000010.1, from coordinate 194,536 downwards.
AGAATGGCATTTATGTTCACCATCACTTCACCCAACACCAAAACCTTGGCGCAAATTCAGCACAAAATTGATGACAAGACCAAACCACAGGGAGCGCTTGGTCAGCTAGAAGCCGTTGCGGCCCAGCTAGCCCTAATTCAGCAGGCTGATACGATTACGGTTTCCCAGCCTCACCTATTGGTTTTTGCAGGTGATCACGGTGTTGCCCAGCATGGGCTGAGCATTGCACCAAGTGAAGTGACAACACAGATGGTAATGAACTTTCTTTCCGGCGGCGCTGCCATCAACTGCTTTTGTCGTACCAGCGATATGGCACTGAAAGTCATTGATGCCGGAACCAAGCTCGAAGCGGACGATCATCCCCAGCTATTAAAGCAGCGTCTTGGCAACGGCACCGCCGATTTCAGCCAGCAAGCGGCTATGTCCAGGGAAACCGCCCAACATGGTTTAGAGCTGGGCGCTGGCTTAGTCGCCGAGATACACGAGCAAGGCTGTAACCTGGTTGGTTTCGGTGAGATGGGCATTGGTAACACCAGCAGTGCCGCAGCCATCATGGCGGCACTATTAAAGATACCTGCCGATGAATGTGTTGGTCGCGGTACAGGTATAACCGACGAACAGCTTGAGCGTAAGCAAGCCTTGATCACGCAAGCGCTAGACTTACACCAAGTCAGCGCGGATGATCCGCTCGCCATCCTGACCTGCCTTGGCGGCTTTGAGATAGCCCAGATAACAGGCGGCATGCTGAAGGCCGCCGAGCTAAAAATGACTGTCCTTGTTGACGGCTTCATCTCGACAGCAGCAGCCATGCTTGCTACCGCCATGCATCCAGAGGCAAACCATTACTTCATTTACTGCCACTGTTCTGAAGAATCCGGTCATCAGCGAATGCTACAACACCTCAATGCCCAACCTTTGCTGGATCTGGGTCTTCGCCTTGGCGAGGGAACTGGCGCAGCACTGGCTCTACCGATGATCCGCTCTGCCTGCGAGTTCTACAACAATATGGCCAGCTTCAGCGAAGCAGGAGTGACCGTGTGAGCACCCCGGGCGATAATTCATCCTATATCGACAATCAGGCTGACGAACATGTTGAGAACACGGGCTTTCGAACCGCGGTAAAGCAGCAATGGCAAATCTTTCTGATTGCATTGGCGTTTTTCACCCGGATCCCCATTCCGGCAGATACTCCCTACTCTGCCAAGCGGTTGAATCAGGCGAATCGCTATTTCGGCATCGTTGGGATCATTGTAGGTATAGTCAGTGCTGCCGTTTACCTGCTGGCAATCACCCTGTTTCCGCCTGCGATTGCGGTAGCCCTGTCGATGATCAGCAGTTTGCTCGTCACGGGCGCTTTTCATGAAGACGGCCTGGCTGACGTATTCGACGGGTTTGGCGGCGGCTGGGAACCGATTAAAAAGCTGGAAATAATGAAAGACTCCCGGCTCGGTACTTATGGCGCTGCCGCCCTGATTATGGCGCTTGGAATGAAATGGGTCACACTCACGGCCATTGCCGAATTTTCCCTATACTTACCTGCTTTGATGCTGATTGTGATGCACACCCTCAGCCGTATCAGCGCTGCCAGCCTGATATTTTCCTACTCTTATGTCAGGGAAGATCAAAACAGCAAGGTAAAGCCACTGGCCAACGAGCAAAGCCAACAAGATTTGTGGGTTTTAATTGCGACAGGATTGATTATATTACTGTTACTGCCATTGAACACTGCGCTCATTGTCGTGTTGGTTCTGGCCGCCACTCGCTTCCTTTGCGGCAAGTGGTTTGAACAGCAACTAGGCGGCTACACCGGTGACTGCCTGGGAGCCGCACAGCAGATCACAGAGCTTACCGGGTACATGACGCTACTCGCCCTGCTCTAGAATTAACAATAATAATCACACAGACATATCGAATTAAGGGAACCCTATGGTTGATCAAACCAATAAGGACGAAAGATACAAAGCACGTCAGCAAAAAGTCAAAGACGAAGTCGATGCACGTGTTGAGGCCGCCCAGGAAGAAAAAGGGCTTTTCCTGATCATCACCGGCAACGGTAAAGGGAAAACCACCTCGGGCTTTGGTACCATTGCCCGCGCTGTCGGGCACGGCCAGAAGTGTGGCGTCGGCCAGTTTATCAAGGGGACCTGGGATTGCGGTGAGCGGAACTTGCTTGAATCGCACGGTGTGAACTTTGCCGTCATGGCGACCGGATTCACATGGGAAACCCAAAACAAGGAAGCCGACACAGCTGCGGCACAGGAAACCTGGGCAGAATGTAAAAAAATGCTGGCTGACAGCAGTTATGATGTAGTGCTGCTGGATGAACTGACTTACATGGTTACCTACGGTTACATCGAACTGGATGAAGTAATAGCAGCGATTAGCAACCGTCCGACAATGCAATCTGTGGTTGTAACCGGCAGAGGCGCTCACCGCAGCCTGGTTGAGCTGGCCGATACCGTATCCGAAGTGCGTAACGTCAAGCATGCATTCGAAAGCGGCATCAAAGCCCGTAAAGGGGTTGACTGGTAACTAGCCACTGTCGCTGACTAAAATCCGGTGCAGGTGATAAGTATCACCTGCACCGGATTTTGTTTTACGGCTAGTGAGATGCGAATTTTTGCACAACTTTCTGCAGCTCAATCACTTCCGGATCCGGAATATTCTCCTGCGGATAGGCATTGCGAACCTTGTCGGTCAGCGCCTTGGCAAACACCTGGTACAGCACGCGCGTAGAGACAGTAATCGGATACTTAGCATCCTTCGGCAGCTCAAATACCTCATTACGGGTTTCGCCCGATTTTATCCGTGTATCTTTCCCTATCTTTACATAACGCCAGAAGCGAAGGCCAACCGGCTTGCCATCCTTGTCGACACCCACTTTGACAAATTTACGGGCATCTTTAGGAATAACGCCGTCTTTCATCACCCCGCTGGTATAAACTTGCTGGCCATTGGCATCTGTTGCAATCACTTCCACCCATACCTGGCGGCGGGCACCACCCGGCATATCGTGGCCTGAGTTTACATTGGTGATCCTGGCTGTCAGCAAGTTGCCCTGTTTTTCAACGTCCAGACTCAAGGCTGTTTTCAATATGTCGATACTCATCTTCTTATGTTCGGCATTTCGCATACCGGTAAAGAAATAGTTACCGCCCACCAGATGGTGAGAGCGCAAATTCGACTTCATCGGACCATCATTAGTCGGCTGCCCACCGACCTTGTTATCAAAGTCAGTGACATCCTGAGTCATATGGCAATCAATACAAGTTTTATGCTGCTTCGGGTCATCCGGTGCATTAAACGGCGAGGCCAGCCACTCACCGAAGTTATCATTGATGTTCGCCCCTTGCCCTGTCGTGAACTCGTTATGACAGGTCGCACAGTAGAGCGAGCTTTGGTAGAGCTCTGGATTGGAGTATGACGCTTTATGCTGCTCTGGCAAAGCATTGATCTGCTTTTCAGACAGCCACTTCAACATACTGTTTTTGGCATCTTCAAACACATAACTATCACGGTCTTTAATATTGACTGTCATATCCGTATTACCACCGGCATTTTCAGCCTTGGTCACCCGATGGCAGAATACACAGCCTGTTCCGCGTTCGCTGACTGACTTGCCGTGAGCAAACGCCTCCTTGAGCGACTCGCCGCCTTTTTCCCACATATCGCCAAAGTCTGTCATCGGTCCGTTGTCACCGTTGATAACCATCTGCGGCGCATGGCAACCACGGCACAATACACGGAACTCCTCGCCTTCCGTTTTCGCGGCAAAATCCTCGTGAAAACGGTAGTACGGGTGGTCCATATTCATCCCATGGTTGGAATCGGCCCACTGATCATAAATCGTGGTGTGACAGTCAGAGCACTCGGCTGAGTTAATCCACTCATCCGGATGGGTATAGCGCTTGTCATCATCCAACCGTAGCCAGGTTGACAGGTAAGGTAAGTTTTCCGGCGCACGAACATATTCGTTAAGGGCCGACATCATCTTGGCCGCCTCGAGCGGTGGGTTCTCGACACTCACTGGCGGCAGTGACTCTTCACGCGGATCTCCGCCCATGCCACCCTGAGTTTTCTGGATGATATCAATATAGGCACCAACCGGATCACCGGCGATCATCTTCCGGACATCGACATGACCAGTCAGCGCGTTACTGAATCTGTCCTTCTTGCCATCTTCCATTAGCTGGCGGTTGGTAAAATTGAATCCGTCGAAATGGCAGGAATTACAGCTCATCCAGAAATCCCCGGCCATCGGGAACTCAGGCGAATCAGCCATATTGGCACTATTGAATAAGGTTTTGCCCTGTCGCAGCTGTTTGGGCAGCGGATCGGCTGATACCAAATCGGCAAAGTGCGCCTGCTTTAGTTTTACCTTGGCAAACGGGCCTGCGGCTCCGGTATCGAACTTGGCAATATCCAGTGTCATTGCATTCTGCACATAAAGCTCGCGCCCGCTAACCAGCAAGCCGCGCGGGTTATCACCCGGGACATTGCGATAGATCTGGGTGGCTTTCACGCCTCCCTGGAACTTCTTGCGACGGTGGCGTTTTTTATTCTTCTTGCCCTGACGCGACAGATCAAACACCATCAGATCTTCTGAACCTGCCAGGGTGAAAATAATCTTCTTACCGTCATCGGTAAACACAGCATCGTGCGGATTAGAAACAATACGAATTCGGTTACCACTTTCAATAATATTGATTTGCTTAAATAGCTGCTTACGCTCATCAACAATCTCATGCTCATTGCCCGGCTCCAGATCCAGCAGGGAGATAGTCGGGAATACCGTCGACTGGAACTGAAAATCGTGACCAAACGACCAAAGCACATGCGGCAGCCAGGCCTGTCGGCCATCAGGTGAAATGGCAATATTATCCAGCAGGCGAGGCTTGCCCTGCGGCGTCGTTTTAGCCGGATCGGCGGCAGTATCTGCCAGTTGCACAACCTTGAGTAATATTGGCTGCTCAGCCTTCACATCATAGATAGAAACCTGGCCTGAGAGTGAATGCGTCACCAGCATCCGACCATCATCGGTCAACGCCAGCCCTCGAGGTGTCGATGCCGTATCGATTGTCTGAGTGATATTACCCTCGGTATCGATAACCAGCAGCTTGTCACGCTCAAAACTGGTGACGAAAAAGCGCTGATGGCTCGCATCAAACACGACCCCAAAAGGACGCGACGGCACAGACGTCACCTGCTTAGTTTCAAGCGTCGTGGCATCAAGCAACACTACCTGATCATTCAAATAATCTGTCGCCAGCAACAACTTGCCATCATCAGTCAGGGCTATTCGGCGGATATCCCGACCGATAGTCGACTCGGCAAGTAATTTGCCGTCTTCACGGGCCAGAATACTGACGCTTCCCGCATCAAAGTTAGCACTGATAATCTGGCTTTTATCCGGATTAAACAGCATCGAGCTACTTTTCTCGATTGCTACTGCCGACTGGCTGAGCAACACTAACATCAGCACAATTAGTTGCTTCGCAGGCTTATATATACTTATTAACTTCATTCGCCTTTACACTCACTACTTCCAGCCAGTAACCAGGATCACTGACTAATTTGATATAAATAGAGACGCCTTTCCCCGATAAACCGTGGTCTGAATTCGGCAATCAGCTGTTGTCGGGGCAATCGAGTTCCCGATATCCGCCAGGCACTTTGCGGAGTACGCTTGGCGGCATTGACCAGTGCCAGCTTGCTGCTGGGGTAATACATGTCATAGATGGCATGACTGCCAAGTTGCTCACGTAACAGATTCACACTGTAGTTGGAGCCGACAACCCTGACTTGAGGGTTGAGCTTGATCCAGCCCATTGCCTGCTGAACCGGTGCCTGCAACGGGGCGTTATATACACTTTGATACCCGCTAATCAGGCAATAGATAACCGCGCCACTAGCGATGATTACCGCCACTGGCACGCTCCGAGCGCTGACAACTCCCTCTTTTCTTAACCAAGTCAGCTGTACGGGAAACACCACTAAAAACAGGAACAGCACCGGCGCCCAATGGCGTAAGTTATCCGGGTTTTGTCCAACCGTTATCCATAGCCAATACAAGCCGGCGATTACCGCTATCAGAGCCATCTGCTTTTGACTGTCAACCTTGACTGGTTTGGTGATAAGCCCAGCCACGGCATGTAATAGCGAGCCAATTACGACTAGCACGCCAAGCCAACCAAACCCTTTCATCAGCGCCAGAGTCCATTGCCATATGCTGGCGCTGTCCCCCTCTACGGTATTACCCCAGATTACAAAATGTCCCTGGGTAAAACGTATCCCTTCCTCAAAATAAGCAATACCATCATGGAACCAGATAAATCCCAGGCTAAGTAGCCCTACCACCGTTATCGCCATGCCCGCCAGCCCGTACGCACGCAATCTTGAGCCGACATAGTCGCCCCACAACGGAAACATGAGCATGCCAAGTGCCAACGGGAAATAGGACGGGCGAGCCGCAAGCATCAGCCCAATCCAGAGCCCGGTCATGATATTTTTTTTCTGAAGCGCAGCAATCAGCGCCAACATAAACAGCATCATCGCTGCTGAATCCGACAGTCCGCTAAGCGCTATCGAGGCCAGCAACGGCTGCATATAAGCCAAAGCTGATCCCAATAGTGCGGCAGGCATAGATCCCGACAACAGGTACACCAACCAGGCAATCAAAAGCGGGATCATCAATGCCGATAACAGCGAAATCCAAACTGGCGCGATTGCTGATTCAACCCAGATAGCAGCCAATCGAGACAAGCCGATAAAGGCGGGATAGCCCGGAAAATGCGGGCTGAACTCCAGCACCGAAAAGCGCTCAACCCCTCGTGAGAAGTTAAGCGCATCATCACTGGTGAGCTCCAGAGGAAAACGGCTTATCCACGTCCACCACCCAATGCATACCAGTGCAATCAGCGTGATGAAAGTGAGCTTATTAGCCCCTAATGAAGTTACCACTCGATTCGTTCGGTCAACCATAGCCCTGGCATTCAGTTAATCGCCCAATAGGTGCCGGCGCATTCATCACTATTTCAACTGGCCGATTGCCCCGAGGAGCAATTTTCGCTGCTGTTTAAAGACAGCAGGATCGGCAGGTGCCTGACCGACACCAAAAACGCCCGGATTACCAATCGCCTGGAGGACACCCTGGATCGCTGTAGTCGCCTGCTGTCTATTGGTTTCATCTAGCTTTGGCATAATCAAATCGAGAAACAGCTTGCTCTTTACCACCAGCACCTTGGCGACCTGATAATCTCCCAGGTTCTTCTCTGCACCGTCCAGTCGGCGGATAATTTCCTCAATCACGGCGCGATCCATCACAGCTTCAACCTTGGCGGCATCTTTTTCGGCCAGCGCCTGTGCCATCGGCGTTTGCAGATCGACCTGATGCTCATTCAGCAGATAGGTAAATTCTTCATGCAAACCGTCAACAGCCACTTTTGCGGCAGCAAAGTCATCAGCAGCCAGCGCCTGCATAATCGCCTCGCGCCCATCAATAACAGGCTCCTTCCCTGCTGCGGCATAGGAATACGCCTGGCTTGATGTGCTGACAACCAGCCCCAGCAACAAAGCGAGGCAAGTACGCAATACACATGTAAAGTTGGTCAGTTTCATCTTGTTCTCCCTACAGCAACTCGCGTTAAGCCATGCTCTGAACTTCAATCACGGTTTTCTCGTTACGAAAATCGAATATTTCACGGCGACGGTCCTTACCATCAATAACGGATTGCGCCGCCATCATTCCCATTTCCATGGCAGTATCGGTGAAGATGTATCTGAAGGTCCCCTGGCGGCCAGTCATGATCAGATTGTCGAACTGCGACAAGTATGCAATCGCTTTTTCCCGCTTGGCCTGATAGGTCATATCCATCAGCGGATAAGCGTGCTCGGTATAAGAGGTGAAATACTCACCTGTTGCCAGTTTTGAATCGACACCGAGTGACTCAAGATCGCGGAAGACTCGCTGCTGGAGGCTGTCGCCCTCCATCGCCCATACTTCATCGCCTTTATTACACGGAATTTCGATCATCACTGATGAGCGTCCTTCCGGAGCCATATAGGAAGAACGACGTTTAGGCTCTTGCAGGCGTGTCCCCAAAATTTCAGGATCAGAAAGGTACTGCCAGGTGTTATCAGAAATATTTTCTGTTTCCATTGGCATATTCATAAAGCGCAATGACCTGAACTCCAAGCCACTGTCAAAACCGGTTAGCTGGCACATCAACGGCAACGGCAAGGTCGATATCACCTCGTCGCAGCTTAACGTGTTAACCTCACCCTGATGTCGGTATTCAACCGCTTCAATTCGGTTATTGGCATCAAAGGCTAATCCGCAGACATCGCTATTCAGAACAATTTTAACGCCCTTCTTTTCCAGCTCTTCAGCCAAACGGGTATAAAGCTGACCAAAGCCCCACTTGGGATAACGATACTGGCGAGCATAGGTACGCACCGACGATCGACGACCCGGCAGAAGACGGCGGGCCACATCTTTCAGATCCATCAGGCTGATCCGCTGTGACGCCCAGTCCCCCGATAGAAATGCCGGATCAATACCCCATAACTTGGCGGTATAACCTTCAAAGAAGTGCTTATACAAGGTTGTGCCGAAACGGCTTTCAATCCACTCAGCAAAACTCACTGTCGACTGATCCTGCGGCTTGGCTTTAAATAGCTGCTTGCCAAGATCAACCGCCCCGCCGATCAACAAAGGCAGCGGCGCATTTTTGACCAAATCGAGCATTGCCAACGGATACTGGTAAATCCGGCCCCGATAGCGAATAACACTCTTGCGCTGAGCGTAAAGCAACTCATCGCCCATCAGCTCATCAACGAACGCAAGCAGCTTTGGATTTTTGGTAATAAAACGGTGGCCACCAAAATCGAAACGGTACTCACCATGCTGTCCCTTGAACGTTTGGGTTGCACACATCCCGCCGACATGATCATCACGATCCAAAATTGTGACCTGGTACCCGGCTTCTACCAGCTCCCAGGCAGCCATCAGGCCTGCTGGTCCAGCGCCGAGTACTGCAATATGTTTATTTGATGTCATGCTCATGCCTGTTTGTATCCACGGTTCCAGAAAAAGACAAAGGTCAGCATATAGCCGCCCCAGACCACCAGCTGCAATAGACCCGGTGACGAGTTATAGCCAAACAGCGCACGCAGGAAGGTGCCGAAGACGCCGCGATCATCGAGAATATGCGAGATATCAAATAGCTGGGCATGAACAATAGGCAGTACATGGGCCGCCTGCAGCATATTGACAGCGGAAGAAAGCAAACCAGCCGCAATGATAATGATAAGTAAGCTTGTCCAGCGGAAGAACGAGCGTAGTGGCACGTTCCGGGTACTTTTAAGCATCATCCATACCAGAACAATGGACAGCACAAGCCCCGACACTGCGCCGATCAAGGCATCCTGGGTACTGAACTCACCAAAGTTCGAGTACATCAGGGCAGAAAAGAATAAAATCGTTTCAAACCCTTCACGCAACACAGCAAGGGTCGAAAGAAACACCAAGCCGAACAGGTTGCCGGTGCTGACCATCTCCGTTAGCTCTCTTTGCACCTGGGCAACCTGATTCTTGGCCTGTTTTTGCATCCAGATTGCCATATAGGTCAACACCACAGTAGCAAACAACAAGATCCCGGCCATCAAATAGTTTCGGTACAACTCGTTGCTAAACTGATCCACGACTACCTGAAATACCACCGCTACAGCAAGCGAAAGCACTAAACCGACAAACACGCCCAGATAAATATATTTGTTGTAGTGGCGGGCATTGAGCTTGGCGAGGTACGACAGCGCGATACCTACCAGCAAAAACGCCTCTAACCCTTCTCGCAGGGTAATTAAAAAACTGGCTAACATGAGCTCCCCAATGTAAATAAATTCAAAGTAATACGGCCTTTTGGGCTCTTATTGGCGACGAAACTTATTCAGATTCAGTACGCTCCATCTCATGGCATGGCGAAACACCAGCGGGGCCAGCAGCCATGATGAGTAAAAATGGACATCCTGAACAAACAGACCGAGCGAATTTCCCGGGTTGCCATAGAAAAACAGATAGAAACCGCTCAGGCAGCAGGCAACAAGCAGCCACTCAATCACCGTGCCGGTTTGACGCAGGAAAGGCTTGTTGCTAGAGGTGATCAGGCGTCGATGGGCGGCCCAAAAAGCACCAACGATGAGGGTAAAAAGTGTTGCGCCTACCAACATGTGAACCAGCAAGGTCCAGCGGGCAAGCTGCCAGTCAACACCTACCGTATCCCAGAGCAGCAACCCACTAAAAAACATGACATACAGCAATGACTCAGCCCACTTGTGGTGGTAAGCCAAACGTTGCCACCATTGGCTAAATCCACTAGTGACAAGCTTTTGATCCGAACCTAGGGATACTGACATAACAACGACCTTTGTATGAACGAGTACTTGAATGCAGCTATTGAACTGAATATCAATAAGTTAATATTGACGAAACGACAAAGGCAGCGACTTCACATCGCTGCCTGATAAGTATCAAGATACTTTACCTGTTACTTGACGCTGACCTTATTGGCCATAGTCATAGCGGTACCGAACTTGCCACCGGCAGCGATGATCTGGTGTACGCCATCTTCATCGGTATCGGTAGAGTTGCTACCCTTGATTTGGTTCTCACCGGAATCGCCCATCCATTCGGCAAGCTGCATACCACCGTTGATAACGCTGCGGAACCAGCTTACATAACGATCAGTCAGCATCGACAATTCAAGTGCAGGTTCGTTCTCGCCTTCTTCATTTTTCAGGTGAGAAATTGCCTCACGCAGACCACCGGAAATCGCTGCAGCCGTATACGGCGTATGGATTGTCGCTTTGCCCGGAACCGTTGCCCATGTGCCAATGTTTTCGTCAAACATGTTCTTCTCTACCGCCAGATAAATAGAACGTGCTGCTTGCTTGTATTTCACATCGTCTGTTGCAAGGTAGGCAGCCACCAAACCACGAATTGCCGCAAACTGCGCATCCAGTGATTTTTCCTTGGTTAGCTTGTTGACGGTATTCAACGTTACGCCATCAAATACCAGGCCATCTTTTCCTGTTAGCTGGTTAATGATGAAATCAGCCTGACCTTTGATCATTGCCAATGCTTCTTTACCTGCTGCTGACTTCAGATCCACATCACTGGCTTCCGCCGATGCGTAACCAACCGGCAGTGCATCTTTGGCACGCTGGTAAATTGACAGGGCAACAATTGAGTAAGCGGCATCGTAAGTATCAACCTTGCTGCCTTGCTTGCCGTCTTTGTATTCAGTAACAAAAGTACCCTGTTCTTTGTTGTAGTGCAGAGCAGCAATGTTTTTGAACAATAGGTTTGAGATATTGTTAGCCAATGAGAACGCATCATCCGCTACCACATCATTGTTTTCACTCACATCAATATTCGCCGCAGGTGCTGCGGCAAATGGCGCACCATCAAAGACGGACAGGAATGCCGGGTTCTGGGCACTGTTTGCTGTGCGCTGATCACTGAAGGCATAGAATTCAGCCACCGGCCATAGCATTGACCAGGTATCACGCAGTGTTGATGCGCTATCTGTTACTTTCAGACCGGCAATCGACTTAACACCGTTGTTGGTGCCTTCGGTAACCGCCACTTTATGTGCAAACCAGACAGGGCCTTTGGCCGGGTCGTAATCCGGGCCGAATTTAACGCCCAGGTTCTTACCGTCAAAACCAAGCTGCTGCTGCATGATCTGCAGCTTATCAATCGACATTTCTGTCAGCATCATACCGTTGAAGCCATCGGCTGCGGATACACCCAGGCTGTGCTTGCCGTCGTGATCCATCGTCGCAGAATCTGCTTCAACTTCTTCGTCAGTGTCGGTAACGTGCATACCACCAAGGAAGTCCTGTGACCACATGACTTCTTTCAGCAGGATACCGCCTGTTGCTGCCGGGTTAAATGACTTGTCGAAAGTCGATTCATCCCATGCCAATGTTTTGTAATCACGGAAATACGCAGGTACTACAGTCTGAACTGTTTTGCTGGCACCTTTAGCGGTGACAATCTCTACTTCATCACCATTTACCGTTGTCGTATCAGGCTTCTGTACGAACTCTGGGTTACCTGATACATAAGGAATAGAAATCGGGTACATGTTCTGCGGAATTTCACCTGCAGGAAAGCCAACGGCTTCTGCCATCTCGATAACGCGCTTACCCAAGTCGGCTAACTTACCACCGCGGGCACGGTTAACCGGACCATTTACAAGGTGCGGACCCATTGTCGACTGGTAGTTAAGCGCATACATCGCTTCTTCAGAGTACTCGTAGCTTTCAATACCAGCAGCAAAATCAAAAGGGGTTGGATCATTGGCCAGATTTGGATCAAGTACATCCAGATCCAAACCGAGTGATTCTGCTAGCGGTTCTCCCGACAGCTCAAACTCGGTATAGGCTAAAAAGCTACCTGCTGGTTGGTGTGTTTTATCTAAGACTTTCACTTGGGCTGATGCACTTGCTGTTGTAAACACAGCTGCTGCAATAGCAATGCTAAGAACTGACTTCTTCACTACTTTTCCTTTTTATTCTATTTATCTGCAACAAATTGAACTTGCAAACCTATTCCGACAGGACATAAAACGAGAACGATTTGCATTCTATATGTTTCAGAATGTAAATCAAGTAAGTGAGAGTCATTATCATTTTTATTATTGATCAAAATCAATATTTGAGATGCATGTTATAAGTCTGCATGCATATTACTGATTCTCCGAGGTTATTGCTTGTGATGCTGAAGAAATAAGAGGCCCAAGCTCCCAGCCTCTAACACAGTGTGCAACTAATCAGCATTCTTTCACCGTATTCTCTTTGTACTGAAAAATACGCCTATATAATGGACGTATCGATAATAACCATAACTATCTTGCTCATAAGAGAAATTAAATGCCTTCACATCTGCCCAAAGGCTTTAGCGGCCCGTTTTTAAAATTGTTTCACATTCTCGAAGCCATCTTGCTCGTGGCCATCACCCTGGCCACGGTTGTTGCCATGGTGAGAGAGTTTGTTCATGTCTATGTGAATAAAGAAATCCTATTGACCGACATCTTGCTGATGTTCATTTATCTGGAAGTACTGGCCATGGTTCAGCAATTTGTGGCTAACGGTAAGATTCCGGTGCGCTATCCAATTTACATAGCAATAATGGCCATTGCGCGATACATCACGCTGGGAATGAAAGAACTGGATGGGATATTTGTCGTCTGGTTGGCATTGGCTGCCTTTATTCTGGCTGCTGCCACTCTGATGATCCGCATCGGTCATCACTACTGGCCGTATGAGCGCGTCACTGATCCGACGAAGACACAATCAGAAGACTAGGTATACAGAAAGGCATACTAACAAAGAATAAAATAAAGGGAGCTGCTGCTCCCTTTACTTGTTCGTACACGATCATTGCCTCACATTTTTCTGCAGCTTCTTTTTATAATAGTTAAGCGCCCGCTCCACTGCCCTTTCATGCATCTTTTCTCTTAGTTTTTCGAAGTCGACTTTTCTTTCCACACGCTCCCCCTACATGCAACAGAGAACATTCAACCAACATCACTAAGCCTAGTATAAAATACTGAAGTATATGGCTTTTTCATCATTATTAAGAAAAGAAACAAGAGCAGTATGTCAAAACGGAATACAAATTCAGTTTATAACAACAAAAAAATGCCAGCCGGATCAACTCGGCTGGCATTGTAATTATAATTTTTTACTGTTTCTATACAATCACTTGCGCAATGGTATAGCCAATAGTACATGCTGATACGACACCAATTACGAAGTGATTGGCACAGGCTTCCGGTTCGCTGAAATACGCTTTATTCCCCCCGAACTCAGTAGCTCTGGCTGCCTGTGCCCTTTTGTAACAGTTTACGTTTCTTATTTATTCCTCATGGCAACTCTTATGCAATGGAGAATTCTTCGTGCTTAATACGGTTCATGTATGAATTCACCGCGAAAGCAAGGATACAAAGCCCCAGTCCCCATAACCAAATTGGCAATATACCTACTGATAGTGCATAACCAATACAAGTAGCAGTAAACACGCCAATGAAGCCAGGGATCAAGAAACTGTGGTTCAGAACATACTTGCCTATTTTTGTTGTTCCTGAGCGGTCGAAAGTAATTGCGGCAAGATCTGATGGATAGAATGGGAAGAAGTAATATGCATAACAAGCTGGAAGCACACCGATTAGTACTTCAGCCGGAATACCCAACGCAAAACCTAGTGGTAACATGATAGTAAGAACGGCGGCTTGGCTCTTCAAAAATATCGAAGAAACATACATTGCAATAGCAAAGGTCCAAGGGTGTGTCTTAACCACATCTTCAACAAGGCTTATGATGTAAGGTTTATTGAAAGAAATTATTGTGTCACTCATCCATGCGATACCAAAGATGATAATGACCGCGCTCATACCGGCAACAAAAACATTTGTTTTGACAATCTTTTTCGGATCAACATTGGTCGTTAACAGAATAATTGCACCGACTGACAACATCAGGAACTGGAGAGCTGTTGATGTTTTAACACCGTCAGGAAGTAAACCAATGTCTTTACCGAACATTGCCACGCAGATAACCACTAAAATACCGAGTAAGAAGACACTTAATCCCATCTTCGCTTCTTTATTATTAACCGGAGCATTCTGAGTGTTGGATGTATCTGATTTATCAATTAGTTGTGCTTTAAACTGAGGGTCTTCACATCTTTGCAAAAACTCTTGGTCATGCTGCAGCTCTTTACCGCGTTTAAGACTCCAAGTTGCTGCAATTAATACACCTGTAAGCGTAGCTGGGATGGTTACCATAAGCACTTGGCCCAACGAGATATCCAGATTGTTTGTGGCTGCTGTTGCCATTACCACTGCCGCTGCTGCTGCAATTGGACTTGCCGTAATACCCATTTGAGACGCAACAGTCGATATTGCCATCGGCCTTTCGGGACGAATTCCTCGTTTGATACTCACATCATAAATTACTGGTAGCAAAGGGTAAACAGAGTGGCCTGTTCCAACCATAACGGTTAGGCAGTAGGTACAAAGAGGCCCGAGGAAGACAATTTTTGAAGGATGTTTTCTTAACAGTTTTTCTGCGTAATTAACTAATAGCTTCAATCCTCCGGTCGCTTCTAGCGTCGCCGAAGCAGCAACCACAGCAAGGATGATCAGCATAACACCGATTGGAGGTTTGCCCGGTGCAATACCAAAGACAAACGATAGAATAGATACGCCTAATCCACCGAGCAGACCAAAAGCGATGCCTCCGTACCGGATACCGATAAAAATAACGGCGAGCAACAACATCATGTGAACAAAGAACATATTTTTTCCTTAAATATAGAGTAATTTGTCTTTTAAATAAGATCACTGGGATACCAGGTAAGGCTTTTTGAACTGGTAGCAATCTTGATTAATAAATTATGAAGCCAACAACCATGCAGTCGTGTAACGCGCAATTTTACCTGCTACACCTGTAAGGAATTTCAGGCATAGAGGAGCGCACATGCCACTACCAAGAATGGCTGGAATGTTTTTCAATGCTGCTTTGTTAAGCACATTGGTGAATACGCCCTACCACTTTAGTAGGATTGTTATGTTTTTTTGTAGTCTACCAACACTTGCCGACCGGAAGATTGAGTACCTTGCTAATGTAACTATTTTAGGCTTTTGTAACTTTTGTAAGTGATAGTTTGGTGAGGAGGTTTAGAAGAGGCTCCGACGGAAAAACGGTCGATTCATTATTTCTGATCCAGGCACATATTAATTCCAGAAGATAAGCATTTATAAATATGCTTGAAAGGGAGCGCCATTCCTACACAAATTTTGCTTTCATTGAATTCCCAGAGGAAGCTCTGAATCATGCATCTTGAAGTGGTTTGGGTATATACTGTCCCCGTCACTAATATTGCTATTCTAAGAACTATCATGAAACTTAAGAGTTATCTGATCTTAACCATCGTTGCAGCTACCTCTTTTCTTGTTATCATCGTAACCACCGCCATCTATTTTTTACTACAAAATTCGTATCAGGAAGGCATTCAGGCGCGAGGTCTGGAGCTTGCTCGCGTGGTTGCACATGATCCCATGGTCATTAAGGCGGTTGATGCCCAAAATAAGCAGCAGAAATACGATTTACAGGATTATGTGGAAGATATTAGAGCGCGTACCGATGCTTCCTATATCGTGGTCGTTGATAAAGAAACCATTCGTTTGAGCCACCCCACACCAGATAAAGTCGGTAAGTATTTTATCGGTGACGACATTAAACCCGCAATAGAACAAGGTGATGAATTCAGTAGTGTGGCATCTGGATCACTCGGTAAAGCTATCCGTAATTTTTCGCCAGTTCTTTTAGATGGCGAAGTCATTGGTGCAGTCTGTATCGGGTATTTATATGAAAAAACAACCGATATTTTTTTTAAACAATATGGTCATATTGGCATGCTTATCGGCGTGGTCTATTTGCTTGGTATTGGCATTACAGGCGCGTTCATGTTCAAGATGAAACGTACATTCTTGGACTATGAGCCAGAATTTATTGTGAACAAATTCCGCGAACATGAGATGGTACTCGATAGTATTCGTGACGCTATTGTTGCGGTTGATAACAACATGAAAATTACCACCATCAATAACAGCGCAATTAAAATGCTTTCTATGGGGGTACTGGATCGCTATGACTATGTGAACCACTCTTTATCGCGTTATTCCAAGTCGTTAAGTCATTTGGTTCTCGCAAGTCAAGGGGCATTCCAGCAAGAGGAATTCAATATTGGCAAATTAAGCTACAAAGCCAATGTTTATCCGATCAACACCCCGAGAGGCTCGCAGGGGCATGTCGTCGTATTCTTCACAAACCTTGATCCAAATGAGCTTGAACGTGAAGTCACGTCCTTGAACAGTTATGCCGAATTGCTCCGCAGTAAAACACATGAGTATTCCAATAAGCTCAATGTACTTTCGGGCATGCTACAAATCGGTAAGTACGATGAAGCCGTTGACTTTATTCAACAAGAAACCGACCGTTATCAATCTATAATTCACAATATTGTCATGTCGGTAACAGATAGTGCCGTTGCTGGCCTGTTGCTCGCTAAATTTAATAAAGCGTCAGAAACCGGTGTGAAATTCACGATCGATATGGATACAAATTTGTCGAGTTACGAGAAGAATATCTCAGAAAAACTCGTCACAATGGTAGGTAACCTGATCGATAATGCCTTACTCGCATCATGGCAAAACAGAGAGAATGCGGAACCTGAAGTACATGTGTATCTGAGCGATCGTAGTAATCACATCATTTTAGAAGTTCAAGACAGCGGAGCAGGCGTGCCCGAAGATATTACCGATCACATTTTAGAGTTCGGTGTAAGCTCTAAGCTCGACGATGAACAGAGCGGTATTGGCTTATACTTGGTCAAGCAGCTGGTCGATTACTTTCATGGAAGTATTGATTGGGAACGCACAGAGCAACACACAACGCTATTCAGTATTTACTTAGATAAAAATGAAGTCGCTAATGATGACTAAAACTACTGTAATGATTATTGAAGATGATAGTCGAGCCAGCTACACCCTCGAATCAACCATCAATCAACACCCAAACTTCACGGTGGTTGCAGCTAGCGAAAGCTGTGCAGATGCATTGTTGCAATACGGGGCATTCAAACCAACACTAATTTTTGTCGATATCACGCTGCCCGATGGCAATGGTATTGATGTTATTCGCCAACTGCGCGAGCAAAACGCAGATTGTGATTTCATTATGACCACTGCCGAACGAGAAACCGCAACGGTTGAAAAAGCCGTTCAGCTTGGTGTTAGAGATTATTTGGTCAAGCCGATCCGCATGTCTCGGGTCAACCAAGCCCTTGACGACTATAAACAGTACAAACAAAAACTAGCGCGCGCTGCAACCGTTGATCAAGGTGATATCGACCAGATATTCCGTAAAACGCCAGTAAAGCAATTACGCCAGACACCGAAAGGGATTGATGCAACAACGCTTGCTTCATTACAGGCGATTTTGCATGCCGATAAGCCACACGACTTTTCTGCCGATGATATTGGCAAGCGCATGAATGTCAGCCGCATTACGGCAAGGCGTTATCTGGAGTTTTTAGAGTCGGAAGGCATGATCCGCTTAGTTCTAAACTACAAAACTGGCGGTCGTCCTCGCCGTTTGTATCAGATGGTCGAGTAACGGGGTATACCAATAAGCCCGGCTTGAACCGGGCTTAAACGCATTAGCAAAGTCTGATGTTCTTACCTACACATCAGACTTTGCAGGTTTAGGGCACTCCTTGGCATGACACAAATTAGCATCAATATCTTGATTACCAAGCAGGCGTAGCCACAGTGCCGGCAGATGCTTAGGCCTTACATTCGGGCTCTCCAGTTGAACAGGGAGAGCGGAAGACCACGCCCCGTTACTGTCCAGCGTCGCAAACACAAACTTGAACGGCAGATATTCCACCATTCCCAGTCGCAAATCTGTAGCCGTCAGGCTCTCACCTACCTGCTCGTATTTTACAAACTGACTGGTAAAGTCTTCCAGCATAACCAGGTGCTGCGGTTTCTCGTCCAGTGTCCAGTGGCCGCGATCCTTGGCAATGAAATCGATGGTCTTATCTTTGTCCAGCAAAGACGTTAGCCCTTCCCAATAGGTGTCGTCATCTAACACTACAACACGCCACAATACGGTATTGATAGGCGTCGGTGCGATAAATACAGGCTTGTCCGCCATCGGCGTATTAGCTAACTGGTCTTGTACTCGCCCCTCGACAATATTAAGCGCGATAACAGACCAACACAGATACAAGCTGGATATCACCAGGCCGATACCGCACAACCTTGCCATCTTCCTTCGCCACAAAAGACTGCCGACCACCATAACGAGCAACGGCACAGTATAGAGGGGATCGATAATAAAGATACTGGACACCGCGACACTGACTGGCAGAGGCCACAGCAACTGAGTGCCGTACGAGGTAAAGGCGTCCAACAACGGATGAGTAATAAGACACGCTGCAATCAGTAGCCACAGCTGTGTAAAGCCAAACTGCGTAGGCCGCCACTTCTGCCAGCACCACGCCAGTAACAACGAGAACGGTAGCAGAACAAAAACTGAGTGGCTGAAACCCCGGTGCTTCACCATATCCGACACGGGATCACCATAGTTCATCAGCACATCCAAATCAGGCAGGGTGCCAAGAGCGGCACCAGCCAAAAGTACTTTGGGCGAACATTTCTTTCCTGCCACCAAACCCGCAACAGCGGCACCTAATGCGGCTTGAGTCACTGAATCCAACTTTTTCTCCTTTTCAGCCAGGTTATTTATATGGATATATATCGTTTTTTATCTTTTTATCTGGCCGTTATTCTCAGCTAATTCGACACACCTTATCAAAAATAGTCACCAAAGGACAAAGTGCGTATAACAAGTAAAGTAAACAAAAGTAAAACTATGGGTTTGGTCGCAGTTCAGCACCATTGAATTCGCTACTTTAAATCAGGCAACATCAATTCACTCTGACAAAGGGAAGATGTATATGCCAACAAAAGTTTCTGAATACATGACACGCAAAGTCATCACCATCCAGCCTGAGGCCGGCCTTCGCGAAGCCTTTTTTTTGATGCGCGACGAAGCGATCCGCCATTTACCGGTAACGAATGAAGCAGGCGAGCTGATAGGCATTGTCAGTGACCGCGAGCTGCGCCGTCCGGGCTGGGTTGATGAATCACCGGATATCGGTCACGAATACGACCTGACCGACGATCTGCATATCGGTGATGTCATGATCAGAGATATAGTGCACGTTCGTACCTATGACACACTGACCAAAGCGGTCGGTACCCTGCTCGACTACCACGTTGGAGCTGCACCTGTACTGGATAAAACAGGCGATTTGGTCGGCATGCTGTCAGCCGTAGACCTACTCAAAGCCTTCCAGAATACCCTGGAGACGCAAAAGTCGAACAAGAAAAACAGAAGTCTGGCCTGACGTCTAAAAGAACACGGGCAAAAGAAAATGAGGGTCACACGAAAAAGGCTTGCCATAATGGCAAGCCTTTCAGTATGACACGAGATCCAATATACAGACTGATTAGTTAAACAGCCCTTTCAGGAGCTTATCAGCCACTTTTTTCACCTCGTCATCTTTGGCCTTGTCGCCAAGTAACTTCTCAAGCCCACGCTCGACTTCCTTCTGTGCCTTTTTCTCCAGCTCATTGTTCTGCTTCAGCAGACCTGCCAGATCCATCGAAAACTTAGGCTCAGTCCAGTTACCTTTGACATCAATCGGCACCGTCAGATCTGCCACTTCGTCCACCTGCTTGCCGCCCTGACCTTTGCTGGTCGCAACAACCGAAGTGTTCACCTTGAAGTCGATTGCTTCACTGACAAGGTTGGTATGACCTTTACCCGCTATACGCAGCAGTGGAGAATCAAGGTCCAAATTCGTGGTTGATGCCTTGCCCGCACCCAGTTTGATGGTTGCAATCATTGCAGAGAAATCGGTTTTCTTCTCTTCTTTTACATACTCAGCTTTCTTGCCTTTCAGTGTCGCTCTGGCTTCACGGATCATCTCTGGCACATTCACCCCGTAAACCGCACCGTCAGCAAAGTTAATATCGACCGTACCGGTGATATTTTCACGGATACGTTTTTCGGCCAATCCGGTGCCCGCAAGGTTCATCGTGATATCACCCTTACCCGCCAATACATCGTTGTCGGCAACATCAATCATCAGTGGCTGAACCTGAACACCACGGATCCTATTCGTCACTTTGTACGTAGGCAGCTTGCCGTTGGCATTCAGAGTCGCCTGCATATTGATATTACCGTCATACAAATTAGCACTGAACTGCTTGAGGTTAAGTACGCCTTTGGCTATTTTCACATCCACCAGCACATTGGCCAGCTTAGCATTCGCTGCTTTGAATTTGCCCAGCTTGACGGTACCGGCAACATCCAGCCCCTTCAATGCCGACAGATCCAGTTCTTTATTCTTATCTGCAGCCGGTGCTGGATCTGCTGTAGTTCCGGCGGTTGTCGAGCCTGCACCGTTTTCACCACCAACCTGGGTCGCATCTTTCTTGTCTAGGCCAAGGAAGCTATCAAGATCAATATTGTCGCTATTAACTGCAAAACGGATAACCGGAATGTCAGCCGCCTTGAACGAGCCTTCACCATTGACACTGATTTCATCAACGTCTGCCTTAAACTGTGACAGGGTTGCCATACCCTTGCTGACGTCATATTCCGCATCAGCATTAAGTTTTACAGCCATCTCAGGACGAGGCAATGCCGCCCCTTTCAAGCCGGACTCCAGAGCCAACGCCTGCAGCTGAACCAAATCAAAGGCCTCGCTTAACTTCAAGCGAGTCTCGCCCTTGGCATCAAATGCCAGATCAGGCACTTCGCCTTTTGCAGCAAATGTCACAGCCGACCAGTCACCGGCTTTGAATTTGTCCACAGCCAGGCTCAATGACTGAATATCATTGACCGGGTCTTTGGCCGTAGCGGCCAGCTGCAGATTCTTCAGCTCGGCATTATTCAGTGCCGGCACGATAAATAGCTCAGTAGCACCGCTGGCGGTAAAGGCCAGCTCGCCATTTTGTCCCGCCACATCAAAGTCGAGCTGGGTCCATTCTCCTGGCGCAAAACGGTTCAGGGTAAGGTTCAACGCACTGATTGAGGTAAAGGTACCGGTCTGCTCATCACGAATCTCAGCACTGGCATTGACCAGTTCGACACCTTCAAGGCTGATGGTCCATGGCTGCCCTGATTCCTGAGAGGTTGGCTCCTGAGATGATGGAGCAGGCTCAGAAGCTGTGCCTGTCTCGGATGCTGCCGTTGGCTGGCTTGACGTAGTCTCCAACTGCTGCTCCTGGGTCGCTGGCTGCCCGAGCCCGTCAAGGTTGCTCACACCGTCTTTACGTGTCTGGATAAAGACACGGCCGTCTTGCAAGCTGACATGCCCTATTTCAAGATGACGGGAGAAAAGCGGGACAACGGATACCGACAGCTCGGCACTGCCTAGCTGAACCAAATTTGGCTCGGCAAAGCCTTGCGGATTGCGAAACTCGGTTTGGCCCAGAGTAAAACCGATACTCGGAAAGAAACGCCAACCAATATCCCCGCTGATCACCAGATCACGCCCAGTCGCCTTCTTCACCTGCTCGGTGATCAATGGCTTAAACTGATTTGGGTCAACCAGTGCCAGTAATGCACCGATCCCCACAACGATAACAACTACAATTGCCAGTACGGCATACAAAAGCTTTTTCATCGTGTCCTCGTGTTATCCGTCCACTCTAAATAGGGTTACAAGCCTATGGGTATTTCCAGAGCCCGTTCCTGATATATCCAAGCAGTCATTTGATGTAACTTGGGTATACGACAGCAAATAGATGTATTAGTTTTTAATTATCTGTTATTAGAGCAAAAAAATAGGCAGCCGTTAAGGCTGCCTATCAAATATTGTCATTTCCAGTCAAGGTAGGCGCTGCCTGCCTCATTGCCAATGCTACGATTTCAGCAATCGAGCAATATGTGCCTTCAGCACGTCGATGGCAATACGGTTTTTACCACCGCGTGGAACAATAATATCAGCGTACTGTTTAGACGGTTCAATAAACTGCATGAACATAGGGCGTACCGTCTTTTGGTACTGCTCAAGTACCGACTCCATCGTACGGTCACGTTCAGCAACATCACGCTGAAGACGACGTAGCAAACAGATATCAAGCGGTGTATCCATAAAGACACTCGCATGCATGATTTCGCGCAGACGCGGATCGGTCAGCAGCAAGATACCTTCCAGAATGATCACCTTCTTAGGTGTCATCGGCGTGGTTTCTTCCATGCGGGTGTGCTCGCTGTAACTATACTGCGGTACTTCAACCGCATTACCTTCAACCAGCATCTGCAAGTGATCACAAAGCAAATCATGATCCAAGGCATTCGGATGATCGTAATTGGTCTTGACCCGCTCTTCCATGGTCAGGTGACTTTGATCGTTATAGTAACAATCTTCCGTGATAACACCGATCTGATGATCGCCGACTTTTTCTTTTAGCTCTTTATAAACTGTACTGGCAATCAGACTTTTACCGGACGCAGAAGCGCCTGCGATACCGATAATGACGCATTGGTGTGAGTTTTCAGACATATCAGAAAGCACCTGTAAGACAACGTAGCGAGGTGGAAATACTCATTTAAACAACTATCTGCTTTTACATCGTAAACCAGATAATTGTGCGAATAGGTATAATTAAACCGCCTGATTATAGGGATTTTCGTGGCCAGATGCCAACAAAAATGCGACACCCGGCACGATTAACTACAAAGTTTACATAATTGTTGCAAGAAAAGGATTACATTGTGCGAATTGTAATCTGCTCGGCAATCGGCTGACCCTGCCAGAACAAGCGGCTGGCCACCTGACCCGCCAAGTCAATATAAGCCGCAGCCTGCTCCGAATCCGGCGACGAGGCAACCGTCGGTCTGCCGCTGTCGATATCTTCCCGGATCTTGATATGCAGCGGCAACTGCGCCAGCAAGGGAACAGAATAGTCTTTCGCCATACGCTCAGCACCGCCGGTACCGAAAATCGGCTCATGATGGCCGCAGTTACTGCAAATGTGGTAGCTCATATTTTCCACGACCCCCACAACAGGCACGTCGACCTTTTCAAACATGTTGATCCCCTTGATGGCATCAGCCAACGCCAGATCCTGCGGCGTGGTGATCACCACGGCCCCGGTAACCGGGATCTGCTGGGCCAATGTTAGCTGGATATCGCCAGTGCCCGGTGGCATATCGACGACCAGATAATCCAGATCAGGCCACCAGGTTTCAGTAATAATCTGAGTCAGCGCCTTGGAAGCCATAGGTCCGCGCCAAATCGTCGCGCTGTCAGCCGGCACCAGGTAGCCCACCGAATTGGTAAACAATCCACACGACTCTATCGGCAACATCATCTTGCCGTCGGGTGATTGTGGCTTCTCATCCACGGTTCCCAGCATCATGGGAACCGACGGGCCGTAGATATCGGCATCCAGCAAGCCCACCTTGGCTCCTTGCTTCTCCAGCCCCAGGGCCAGGTTAACCGCAGTTGTCGATTTACCCACCCCGCCCTTGGCCGAGCTGACCACAATAATATTCTTTACCCCACGCAGCGGTGTCTTCTCGCCGGTTGCCAGAGGCGCAACCCGGGTCGTTACGTCAAACGTCATACTCTGGGCAACATGATGAAGCTGCTGCTGGGTAATAATCCAATGCTCTAGCAGCTCTATCACCGAGTTGGCGGCAAACGGCAGCGTGATCGACACAACGCCCTGAGCCGATACCGACACAACCTTTGGCGTGTCGGCCCACTCATGATGCAGCCATGGATGCTCGAACTGATTCAGCCAACGGCAGATATCAGCCACACTCTCAAATCGGATCATTGAATCACTACTCATCGTTTTTAGCGCTCCATTATGGTTGTTCCCATCCATCGTACCACCAAAGCCTATTTATCGCCGCTATTTAGCGTGATTATCACTGGATGATGCTAGGCAATACGCTGTCCATCAGGTACTATTTGAGGCTACATTTTTTTACCCATCATGAGCGAAATAAGTAATTATGGCTGCAAATCCAAGAAAAATTCTGGTGACCTGCGCCCTACCGTACGCTAACGGTTCGATCCACTTGGGACACATGCTTGAGCATGTGCAAGCGGATATCTGGGTGCGCTATCAGCGCCTTCGCGGCAACGAAGTTCATTTCATCTGTGCAGACGATGCACACGGTACTCCAATCATGCTTAAGGCCCAGCAGATGGGTATGGAACCTGAGCAGATGATTGCCGAAGTGAGCAAAGAGCACCAGGCCGACTTTGCTGGCTTCGATATTAGCTTTGACAACTACCACAGCACACATTCCGACGAGAACCGTGAGCTGGCGTCGTTCGTTTACACTCAGCTAAAAGAGAAAGGCTTTATTACCAGCCGTACGATCTCTCAGCTATTCGATCCTGAAAAGGAAATGTTCCTGCCAGATCGCTTCGTAAAAGGGACCTGCCCGAAATGTAAGGCAGAAGACCAGTACGGCGATAACTGTGACAACTGTGGCGAAACTTACAGCCCGACGGATCTTATCGAACCAAAATCTGCTGTTTCCGGCGCGACACCGGTAATGAAGGATTCCGAGCACTTCTTCTTTGACCTGCCTCAGTTCGAAGGCATGCTGCAAGAGTGGACCAAATCAGGTGCACTGCAGGACGAAACCGCCAACAAGATGCAGGAATGGTTCGAGTCTGGCCTACAGCAATGGGATATCTCGCGTGATGCGCCGTACTTCGGCTTCGAGATCCCGGGTGAAACGGGCAAGTACTTCTACGTATGGCTGGATGCACCAATCGGCTATATGGGCTCATTCAAGAACCTGTGTGACAAGCGTGATGACCTGAACTTCGACGAGTACTGGAACAAGGACAGCTCAACCGAGCTTTACCACTTCATCGGTAAAGACATTGTCTACTTCCACAGCCTGTTCTGGCCTGCAATGCTTGACGGTGCTGGTCTGCGCAAACCAAACAATGTCTTCGTTCACGGCTACGTTACTGTAAACGGCGCGAAGATGTCGAAATCGAAAGGTACCTTTATTAAAGCCGGTACTTATCTGCAGCATCTGGACCCAGAATGCCTGCGTTACTACTACGCGGCCAAGCTGAATAACCGTATTGACGATCTTGACCTTAACCTTGAAGATTTCACCCAGCGTGTAAACAGCGATGTCGTGAACAAGATTGTCAACCTGGCATCACGTAATGCCGGTTTCATTGCCAAGCGCTTCGAAGGCAAGCTGTCAGACAGTTTTGCTGAGCCTGAGCTATATGCCGAGTTTGTTGCCGCCTCTGATCGCATCGCTGAGCTTTACGAGAACCGTGAATACAGCCGTGCAATCCGCGAAATCACGGCACTGGCAGACAAGGCTAACCAGTACGTTGACGAAAAAGCCCCATGGGTTGTTGCCAAACAAGAAGGCAAAGATCAGGAGCTGCAGGAAATCTGTTCTGTCGGCATTAACCTGTTCCGCGTACTGATGACCTACCTGAAGCCTGTTATGCCTCAGCTTGCTGAGCGCACAGAGGGCTTCCTGAACGAGACCCTGACCTGGGAAGGTATTGCCCAGCCGCTGACTGGCCACGAAGTGACTAAGTTCAAGGCGCTGTTCAACCGCATCGATGCCAAGAAAGTTGAAGCTATGGTTGAATCTTCAAAAGAAGATGCCGCAGCAGAAATGGCAGCTAAAGAAAAAGCAGAAGCAGCGAAGACAGAAACTGAGCTAAGCAAAGAACCAATCGCAGACGAAATCGAGTTCGATGACTTTGCTAAAGTGGATCTTCGCATTGCGAAAATCGTGTCTTGCGAATCTGTGCCTAAAGCCAACAAGCTACTTAAGCTTGAGCTAGACCTAGGTGGCGAGACTCGCCAAGTATTCGCAGGTATCAAGTCGGCCTACAGCCCTGAAGACCTAATTGGCAAGCACACTGTAATGGTGGCTAACCTCAAGCCGCGTAAGATGAAGTTCGGCATGTCTGAAGGTATGGTACTGGCAGCGGGCCCTGGTGGTGAAGATCTGTGGATCCTTGAACCACACGAAGGTGCGCAGCCTGGTATGCGTGTGATGTAATTTTTATGCACAATTAACGCAATAATAAAGGAGCTTCGGCTCCTTTTTTTATTCAGCGAGCAATGGTTGCCAACCACTGGCAAATTGTTTCCAACTCACTGATTATCTGTAGATATTCCAAATTTATTAACCTTATCATTACCTACCAAACAGCAGACAGCTTCATAGGATATTTTCTCGGCAAAAACAGATGTTAACGACTATTTTTATCATGACGATAAATTTCGCTTTTATTCGGTATAAACGCCACTGATATTCGCTATTACCGATACAGCAGCACAAAAACTGTATATATATCAACCGGTAGGTTAATGCTTGGTTAAATTTAATGTTTTCGGAATACCATTCTGCATC
Source organism: Photobacterium kasasachensis (assembly GCF_050336885.1). Taxonomy (NCBI): domain Bacteria; kingdom Pseudomonadati; phylum Pseudomonadota; class Gammaproteobacteria; order Vibrionales; family Vibrionaceae; genus Photobacterium; species Photobacterium kasasachensis. The sequence goes on along the minus strand of NZ_JAKJSH010000010.1, from coordinate 167,449 downwards.
AGAAAGTGTGATCTGAAACATACCTTTGAATTTTGCACAGCATTTTACTTCGCTTTAACACCTAAACTGCTGTTAACCTGCTCCGCGCTCTGGTGAATGATTTACAGAGTGAATAATTATAAGGAGTGTTCATTTCATGCCAACACAAAAAAAGAAAATGTCCCTGACTGGCCGAGTGATTCTCGGCATGCTGCTGGGCATCTTGACAGGATTCGCTATTCGCTCCCTTTTTGCTGAGACTTCATTTGTACACGAATATCTAGTGAATGGCCTGTTTGACGTTGGTGGTGCGATCTTCATTGCTAGCTTAAAAATGCTGGTTGTGCCTTTAGTATTTGTTTCTTTGGTTTGTGGTACCAGTACGCTGAACGATATCAGCACGCTAGGTCGCCTCGGGGGCAAAACCTTGTTGTTCTATCTAACAACAACAGCGATTGCCATCACCCTTGCACTGACCATGGGTAACCTGTTCCAACCTGGAGCCGGTGCCGATCTTTCTGCCGCAACAACGTTTGCAGCCAAAGAAGCCCCTTCATTGGGTGATGTCATCATCGGAATGTTCCCGACGAACCCAATCAACTCTATGGCCCAAGGCAATACACTTCAAATTATCGTGTTTGCTATTCTGTTCGGTATTGCCATTAGTGCTGCCGGCAAGCCTGGTGAGCGTATTGCTGCTGTCTTTGCCGATCTTAACGAAGTCATCATGAAGCTGGTCGCGCTGCTGATGCATATTGCGCCTTACGGTGTCTTCTTCCTGATGGCGAAACTGTTCACAGGAATCGGCCTTGATGCCATCTACAACCTGTTTGGCTACTTCGTGGTCCTAACTTGTACCCTGTTGATTCACGGTCTGGTTGTATACAGCACAATGCTGAAGGTATTCACCGGTTTGAGCCCGAAGACATTCTTGAAAAAGATGGAAGATGCAATCATGTTTGCCTTCTCCACGGCTTCGTCAAACGCAACCATTCCTGTAACGATGGAAACAGCGACCAAACGTCTTGGTGCTTCTAACCGTATCGCTTCGTTTACCGTACCACTAGGTGCAACCATCAACATGGATGGCACTGCAATCATGCAGGGTGTTGCGACAGCGTTCATTGCTCAGGCTTTCAACATTGACCTGACAATGGGTGACTACATGGCAGTCATCGTTACAGCAACACTTGCCTCTATCGGTACAGCTGGTGTTCCGGGCGTCGGCCTGATCATGCTGGCAATGGTACTGAGCCAGGTAGGCCTGCCAGTTGAAGGTATCGCGATTATCATGGGTGTCGACCGACTACTTGATATGATCCGTACTGCCGTCAACATCACTGGTGACAGTGCGGTAACCTGTATTGTGGCCAAGTCTGAAGGTGAGCTGGATGTTAATCGATTCAATGACCCGGCAGCAGGCGAGAAAGATGAAGAAGTCCATCTTCACCCGCAAGCCAAAACAGCCAGCTTCGACTAACAGTCAACGCTTGACTATAGCGGCAACATAGCAAATCCCATTAAAAGCCCCGCAAGGGGCTTTTTTGCACCATTAGGAAACATACTTGCCCCATCAACGCCCAAGGTTTTGAGCTTGATAAACAATCAAACGGTAACCAGCTGATAAATATAAAAAAATAAACCATGCCGACAGATTATTCAACGGCACACTTATTGCGTTATTCCCTCTATGAAGCACCATTGATGCTGGAGGGAAAATGCTTATCATGTCATTGATTATTGGAGTTGTGTTTAGTCTCGGCTATTACACCTACCATGTAAGGCAGAGCAATTCACTGCTGCAAAACCGCTTTAACCAGGTGATCGGCCTACGCCAGCTTATTCATCTGTTACGCTTTCACCGTCGTCAGACTCACCAGTTGCTGAATACCAGCGGGAGTTTCCTTGGAAAGGAGCAACCTTTAAACGAATCACTGGCAATCCAGAGCCTGCTTCGGACTCTAATCAGCCAGGCTGAGCACTCGCAAAAGCCCATGTACCGGATATTAATGAAGCGCATTACATCATTACTGGACGAGTGGCCAAGGTATTCTTTACAGCGAAATCAGGCTGTTCACGGCAAGGCCATCCGTCATGTCCTGTACCTGATTGATGACACCATCACCCAGAGCCTGCTGGCTGCTGACAAAGAACATGTCTTTCAACAATACCAGTCGACCTGGCCTGTCACTCTAAACGCTATCGACAGTTTGAGCCGTTTTCGCCACACTATTCACAGCTATCATCCGAACAGTACGGCGATAAAGCGCGAACTCGGTTTACATACCCAGATCCTGCGCCGGCGTCTCGGCCAGATGACAGTTAGAAGCAGCAACCCTGCTCCGCCACTTATTATTGAGGCACTGTTTGATCAGTTCGACAAGATTGACCTGGACAACCCGGACCCGGGTCTGGTCAAAGAACAGCTTTATCATTTTTCTCTGCAGGTATCAGAGACAATCTTCAACCTATTCGATCTGGTACTCGGTGATATCGGCAAAGAAGTTTCGATCAGACTTCCCGAGCTCCCTGTCGATGCCAGCAATGTAGTCAAGCTACCTCCGTCTGTTCAGGGCGTTGACAGTTCAAAACAAAAAAACCCAGCCTAGGCTGGGTTTTTATTAAACAAAAGCGGCAATTAACCGATATGTGTTTCACCGTTCATGTACTTGCGCAGTACTTCAGGGATCATAATGCGACCATCTGCTTCCTGATTGTTTTCAAGAATCGCAACCATGGTACGGCCAACAGCCAGACCAGAACCGTTCAGTGTATGAACAAGCTCTGGCTTCTTCTCGCCCTTACGACGGAAACGAGCCTGCATACGGCGAGCCTGGAAATCCCACATGTTTGAACAAGAAGAGATTTCACGGTAAGTTTCTTGAGCAGGAACCCATACTTCAAGATCGTATGTTTTCGCTGCACCGAAGCCCATGTCACCAGTACAAAGAACCACTTTACGGTAAGGAAGTTCTAGCAACTGAAGAACTTTCTCAGCATGGCCAGTCAGCTCTTCCAGTGCCGCCATTGAATCTTCAGGCTTAGTGATCTGTACCAGCTCTACTTTGTCGAACTGGTGCATACGGATCAAGCCACGGGTATCACGACCGTAAGAGCCCGCTTCAGAACGGAAACACGGCGTATGTGCCGTCATCTTAAGCGGTAGCTCAGCTTCGTCTGTAATGGTATCGCGAACCATGTTGGTCACAGGTACTTCCGCAGTCGGAATCAGTGACATACCTACACCTTCTTCAGTTGCAGGCTTGGTGTGGAACAGATCTTCACCAAATTTAGGTAGCTGACCAGTACCGAATAGGCTGTCTTTGTTCACCAGGTATGGTACATACATCTCGGTGTAACCATGCTCGTCAGTGTGAAGATCCAGCATAAACTGGGCAATCGCACGGTGCAGGCGAGCAAACTTGCCTTTCATCACGATAAAGCGCGAACCAGAGATCTTAACTGCACTTGCAAAGTCAAGACCGTCTGCCAGCTCGCCAAGATCAACGTGATCTTTAACTTCAAAGTCGTAAGTCTTAGGCTGACCCCAACGAGACACTTCAACATTCTCGTCTTCGTCTTTCCCTGCAGGAACACTGTCATCCGGCAGGTTAGGCACAGAAAGCGTAATATCCTGAAGCTCAATTTGAAGCTCAGCTAGCGCCTTTTTCGCTTCATCCAGCTCACCGCCAAGGTTGGCGACTTCAGCCAGAATCTTTTCAGCAGCTTCGTGATCGCCTTTAGCTTTAGCTTGACCAATCGACTTCGATCGCGAGTTACGCAAAGCCTGTAGCTCTTCAGTCTTAACTTGAAGGGACTTACGTTGCTCTTCTAGGTTGCGTAATTTTTCTACGTCAAGGGTAAAACCACGACGTGCGAGTTTTGCAGCTGTTTCATCCAGCTCAGTTCGAAGTAATTTAGAATCTAGCATGCTAATCCTGTGCTCTTAATATTCTGAAATGCACGTTATTTAGACAATTCTTGTCAAAATAATCTTAGGTTTACGAAACGCCAGTCAATCTGGCGTCAATTGTTCAACGATACCCAAAAAGCCTTATTATTGGTAGCGCTTTAATGCGCTTTTTGCATCTAAAGAAGCAAGATAATCCAACTTTTCGGCAATTTTAGTTTCCAAACCGCGATTTGTTGGGTGATAGTAGCGTGTACCTTCCATTTCCGGCGGGAAGTAACACTCACCGGCCGCATAGGCACCCGGCTCATCATGGGCATAGCGGTATTCTGCACCATAACCCAGATCCTTCATTAGCCGCGTAGGGGCATTACGCAAATGATTAGGGACCTCGTAGTCTGGATGGTTCATCGCATCCGCCTTCGCTTGCTTGAATGCTGTATAGACCGCATTGCTTTTCGGCGCACTGGCAAGGTAGATAATTGCCTGCGCAATGGCACGCTCCCCTTCGTAGGCCCCAACCCGGGTAAAACAGTCCCAGGCCGAGATAGCCACCTGCATCGCCCGGGGATCCGCATTACCGATATCCTCGGAAGCGATCGCCAGCAGACGTCGAGCCACATAGAGAGGATCACAACCGGCCTGCAACATACGGGCGAACCAGTACAGGGCTCCGTCGGGGCTTGAACCGCGAATCGACTTATGCACGGCGGAGATCATGTCGTACCAAAGGTCACCCTTGTTGTCGAAACGAGCGATTTTCTCACCCGCCACCTCTGCAAGCAGCGACAAAGTGATCGGCTTGATGCCTTTTTCGTTCTCTTCTGCCATGTCGATGAGCTGCTCGAGATAGTTCAGCGACATACGCGCATCACCACACACCAGATCAGCCAGCCTTTCTTTTACATCATCGACAAACTCAAGGTTGGTTTCGCTGATCCCGCGTTCAGTATCCGTCAAGGCCTGTTCGATAACCTCGAGAATGTCTGTCGACTCCAGCGACTTGAGCTTGTAGACACGGGCCCGTGACAGCAGTGCGTTATTCAGCTCAAACGACGGATTCTCTGTCGTGGCACCGATAAACGTCACGGTGCCATCTTCAATATGAGGCAAGAACGCATCTTGCTGACTTTTATTGAAACGGTGCACCTCGTCGACAAACAAGATGGTCCGTCGTCCGGCCATTTTGTTATCACGGGCTTTGTCGATAGCGGCCCGGATATCTTTCACCCCGGAGGTGACGGCCGATACACGCTCGACTTCGGCATTGGCATAATTAGCAGCCACTTCGGCCAGTGTTGTCTTGCCTGTCCCCGGCGGCCCCCAGAGGATCATCGAGTGGAGATGACCGGCTTCAAGCGCACGCCTGAGAGGCTTTCCCTCGCCCAGAATATGGCGCTGACCGATATATTCCTCAACCGTACGTGGCCTCATACGTGCAGCCAGCGGGCGAAAATCTGACGAGAAATCGAGGCTGAAGTTATTCAAAATAACAGCTCCTTAAAACGAAATTAGGCGGCACAAGGGTGCCACCTAAGAAAAGGGCGAACGGCAGTTCCGGTGTTAGTTACGCTGATCGTCAAGCTCTACACCTTTTGGCGGTGTGAACTTAAACAGGTCGCTCGGTTGCGCTTTACCGCTGAACTTACTGAACGAGAAGTTGCTGCGTTGGCCGTCCTGCTCAACCACCGAGAAACTACGTACTTCACCACTCTTGGCAACCGTCACCACGAACTTGCCCATCGAAGAGGTGCGATCTTTCGGCGTCAGGGTAAAGGTATCGGCAGTCTGGGCAACGTTGTATTTCGCCCAGTCAGCTGTATTGTTTCGGGTTAGCAGCACAAACGGAGTTTGTTCAGTCGCATCGGCAAGCCACATCGCTGTCACCTGCTCGATAAATGGACTGTAGTACCAGAGTGTCTTGCCATCCGAGATCAACAGGTTTTCATCCGGCATCACCGTATTCCAGCGAAACAGGTTTGGACGCTGAATCGCAACATCCCCTTCCCCTTCCACCAGCAAATCACCTTCCGGGCTAATGACTTTTTGCTTAAATTCGGCACTGAAAGCATTCACTTTGCCCAGCCTTGTACTCAGCTCCTGCTGCGGCGTTGCCCATGCAGCGGAAGATAAGAAAACAGGGGCTGCGACAAGCAGACTTACTAATACTTTTTTTATCATTATGACTTAACCTTTTCGGTTCAAAACTGTTCAAATCGTTTATTTACTGTCTCCAAAACCGCTCGGAAACAATTATTAACTTCGGTTACCACGCAGGCCCGGCTATATCAGGTAATCCCCTGATATAGCCTAGTCCTGTGGGGGTGGCGGTGGTGCCAACACCTCACGGTTGCCATTATGCCCCGGGGCACTGACGATACCATGCGCTTCCAGCTGCTCGACAATTCGCGCCGCCCGGTTGTAACCAATCTTAAATTTACGCTGCACGCCCGATACAGAGCCTCGGCGAGATTCGGCAACAAACGCCGCCACCTGATCAAACAACTGGTCGAGATCATCGTCACCGCCACCAGCAGCCTCGCCCGGTAGCAAGCCTTCAGCCCCCTGATCAGCATTCAGAATACCGTCGATATACTGCGGCTTCCCGCGAGCTTTCCAGTCATTAACCACATTGTGGACATCATCATCAGAGGCAAATGCGCCGTGAACTCGGACAGGATGGTTTTTACCTGCAGGCAGGTACAGCATATCACCCATGCCCAGCAAGGACTCCGCCCCGCCCTGGTCCAAAATGGTTCTAGAGTCCGTCTTGGTCGATACCGTAAAGGCCATCCGGCTTGGAATATTCGCCTTAATCAAACCGGTTATCACATCAACTGACGGACGCTGAGTCGCCAGTACCAGGTGGATGCCAGCCGCACGTGCCTTCTGAGCCAGACGGGCAATCAGCTCTTCAACCTTCTTGCCGACAACCATCATCAAATCAGCGAACTCATCGACAATAACCACAATGCTTGGCATTTTTTCAAGCATTGGCGGATATTCATCCATACTGTCTCCCGGTTTCCACAACGGATCGTGGATCGGGTGGCCAGCCGCTGCCGCTTCTGCCAGCTTGGCGTTATAGCCTGCCAGATTACGTACTCCAACCGCAGCCATCAGTTTGTATCGGCGCTCCATTTCCCCGACACACCAGCGCAGGGCGTTACCGGCATCTTTCATGTCAGTAACAACTTCGGTCAGCAAGTGCGGGATACCTTCGTAAATGGAAAGCTCCAGCATTTTCGGGTCAATCATGATGAAACGACAATCTTCAGGCTTACACTTATACAGCAAGCTGACGATCATTACGTTCACACCCACCGACTTACCCGAGCCCGTGGTACCGGCTACCAACAAGTGCGGCATCTTGCTCAGGTCGGCGACAATCGCTTCTCCGGCAATATCATAGCCAAGCACAATCGGCAGGGCTGCCTTCATATCCTGGAACCGCTCGCTGCCCACTACTTCGGACATGTAGACAGTTTCGCGATTGACGTTTGGCAGCTCCAGACCAATGTAAGGCTTGCCCGGAATCACTTCGACCACACGTACCGCAGAAGCTGACAGTGCCCTGGCCAAGTCTTTCGCCAGGCCGGAAATTCGGCTGACCTTCACACCCGGCGCCAAATCCAGCTCGTAACGGGTGATTACCGGCCCCGGATAGACTCCCACGACCTTGGCTTTAATTTTATAGTCAGCCAATTTTGATTCGACCAGCATGGCCGTTTGTTTCAGTTCCTCTTCACTGGCCGGTTCGACGGTCTGTCGCGCCGGAGCCAGCAAATCAAGGGTCGGCATCGGTGTTGTCGGCACCGGTAAATCCGCTTCTTTCTTCATCAGGAACGGATTATCCAACCCTGCCGCATGAGCCTGTGCCTTCTGGGCATCGCGGATCTTCTGCAAGAATGCTTCCTCGTCACTGACATCGCTATCATCTGCAACACCGCTTTCCTGCTCGGCACGCTCCAGTTCCGACATGCCGTCGTGGACACCAATCTCGATATCATCGGAGGCAGGCATCACCTCCGGCGTCACAACTTCAGGCTGCGAGTCTGCAACGCTTGGGATCGGCTGACTCTCTTCCGATACTACGGATCCCATCTGAACTGAATGTGAACCTGGCTCGGTAGCTGCCGACTCAATAACCGCTGGCTGTGGCTGCAAGACTTCAGGTTCATCAAATTCGGATTCTGTTATAACGGCCTCAGGCGTAACAGGCTGCATTGTTACAGATTGTGTTGCTACAGGCGGTGTTGCAGGCTGCGAGGCGGTTTGGACAACAGGCTCTGGCAAAGGCTCAGCGAAAGTGGTGCTGTCATCAGCAACTACGCTTTGCATAGCGTCCGTGTCAATGGTCGGCAAGGTATCTTGCTCATCCATATAGACCGTGAAATTTTCGTCCTTATCGAGTTCTCGCTCAAGCTCAGCAATCGTGAGTCCCTTAGCCTTTTGCGGTTGCCTGCTCGTTATCGGCTCAGGTTGCCTATTCTCTGATAATATAGACTCATGCTGTACTGGCGACTCGATGCTGTCCATCTCCGAATGCGCCGCAGTCAGCTCGACAAGTTCTTCTACCTGACCATCGACCAGCACATCCTCGACGGTAATTGCATCAGAGTGAACGACCGGGCTAGGCTTTAAGCGCTCTGGCATAACAATCTTGGGCGAGGACGGCGCATCGTTCCACGCTTGTTCGGAAAACTGCGGCTCTGTACGTGACTCTCTGCATGTCTCTCGGCGTGGTTCTCTGCGCTCAACAGTATTATCGGCTGCACTTGGCTTGCTCGATGAAGCCAGCAGAATATCATCGGCATCCGGCGCTTCAGCCTGGCTTTCCTGGGCTAACTGAGAGGCATAAGCGGTCTGCTGCTCGTCCGGAATATCTGCGGCAAATGGTGTCAGCACCTCCGATTTGTCCGAACGCACCTTGTTAAGCAACCAGGCCAATGCTCCCAGAGTTGTCTCCCCCAAGGTATCGACAATGGTCAGCCAGGAAATGCCGGTAAACAGCGTAAAGCCCACCGCCCAGACAAACATCAGTACCAATGTCGTTCCAAGCAGATTAAGCACCGGCAGGGCCATATTTGAGACAACATCGCCAACTACACCACCGGAGGAAAAGTACCAGATATCATCGAAGTTAAGATCAGCCAGCCCGCAGCTGGTCAGAAACAACAGCAACAGGCCCAGCAGCCGGGTACCATAAATCATGAAGTCGATGGTATCGCGCTCACCGCGCCGACGAAAAATAACCCATGCCCCCAGTACAATCGCCGCAGGTAATGGGTAGGCCAGCGAACCAAGGGTAAACAGAAAAGTATCTGCTACCAGTGCACCCAAGGCACCGGCTTTGTTTTGCACGGGCCCTTCCCAGGCCGTTTGTGACCACGAAGGATCGGCAGGATCAAAACTTACCAGGGCAACCATGATAAAAATCGCGGCCAATATGCCTATGATCAGAAAGCTTTCTAGCAGACGCTGTCCCCCAGAAAGGCGTATTTTTGGCTGCTGTGTGCCTTTAACTTTCCTCAAAAAACACTCCGGTGTAACAATTGTTGTCGCCTGGTTCCCTATCAGCCATTGCGCAAGGCTTTGCACTATTGATTATGGTGATTAACTGGTGCAAAAGGCTGTCGGTCAGGTCAATTTAAATCTAGTGCCCTATCTTATACCACTTGTCGTCTTTTTTTGACTATTACAAGAAAAGTGGGAGCAAAGCACTAAACTCACGAGATTTCTCTGTCGCGCAGAAAAGCAAATGCCATTGTAAACATTTGTCGAAAGGAAAGATTCATCAGAGTGTTAATTCAGCGCGGCAGGTGGCGAATTATTGTGCATATGGTGAGTTTTGTAGGGGATAAAACAAATCAAGCGGCCTAGGCCGCTTAATTTATGACCGTCAGAACGGCAATGTCGTGTAGAATTAGCGAGTCTTGATAACCAGGTTGTTGGTCTGCTTCACTTCTTCCATAACGACATAGGTACGGGTGTCATTTACGCCAGGCAAGCGTAGCAGGGTTTCACCCAGCAGCTTACGGTACGCTGACATATCTGATACGCGAGTTTTCAACAGGTAGTCGAAATCACCAGATACCAAGTGACATTCCTGAATGTCTTCCAGCTCTTGAACAGACTTGTTGAACTGTTCAAATACATCTGGCGCACCGCGGTTAAGCGTAATTTCAACGAAAACCAGCAGTGATGCATCAAGAAATTGGGGATTTAGCAGAGCCGTATAGCCGCTAATGTACCCTTGACGCTCCAGTCGACGAACACGTTCGAGACATGGAGTTGGAGATAAGCCTACACGTTTTGATAACTCAACATTTGAGATACGACCGTCTTTTTGCAGTTCATTCAATATGTTACGGTCAATTCTATCCAATTCCTTGGATGGTTTCTTTTTGGTATCTACCATTTTTTATTCCACCTTCTTACTTCCTTGCAAAAAAATATACTACAACTTTCTATTATTTAGAATCAAATACTCTGATAGTCAAACTATACTGCCAATAGATCCGCATTTACAACCTTGTCAATAGCCAATCGTACTATGATGCCAAGGGAGAAGCAGGATGATCATTGGTGTACCCAAAGAAATCAAAAACCACGAATATCGCGTCGGGCTGGTTACCAGCAGCGTTCGTGAACTGGTCTCATTAGGCCATCAGGTTCTCATCGAAACCAACGCCGGTAGTGGAATTGGTCTATCTGATTCAGACTATCAAGCTGCTGGCGCTTCAATTATTTCAACTGCTAAAGAAGTTTTTACCAGATCAGAGATGATTGTCAAAGTAAAAGAGCCTCAAGCAGCAGAAAGAGCCATGCTGAATGAAGGACAAATTTTATTCACTTATCTCCATCTTGCCCCAGATTTTCCACAAACAAAAGACCTAATTGACAGCAAAGCTATCTGTATAGCTTATGAAACGGTCACAGATCATCTAGGAAGACTACCATTATTGGCACCAATGTCTGAAGTTGCCGGCAGAATGTCTATCCAGGCAGGAGCACAAACTCTAGAGAATTCTAATGGTGGACGCGGGTTGTTACTCAGTGGTGTTCCCGGCGTAGAACCTGCTAAAGTTGTCGTCCTCGGTGGTGGTGTCGTCGGCTCTAACGCAGCTAGAATGGCCATTGGCATGCGAGCCGATGTCACGATCCTCGACCGTAACCTCGATACCCTTCGTGCCCTCGATGTCGAATTTCAGGGCAAGGCCAAAGTCATCTACTCTACCCACGAAGCGATTGACCAGCTGGTTCCCGATGCAGACGTGATTATCGGTGCCGTTCTGATCCCTGGGGCAGCCGCACCAAAACTGATCACCGCCGAGCACGTGAAACAGATGAAGCCCGGCTCGGCGCTGGTTGATGTCGCCATCGACCAGGGCGGCTGTTTTGAAACATCGCATCCGACGACCCATACCGATCCGACCTATATCGTCGACGATGTCGTTCACTACTGCGTTGCCAATATGCCCGGTGCTGTTGCTCGCACCTCGGCGTTTGCCCTCAATAATGCAACCTTGCCCTACGTGATCAAACTTGCCAGTAGCGGTTACAAGAAAGCATTGCTGGACGATCCGGGGTTCCTTGCCGGACTGAACGTGATCCATGGCAAAATCACCTGCAAAGAAGTCGCCGAAGCGTTCGATTTACACTATACCGACCCAGAGGTTGCAATCAGTATGCATTAAAATATGCGAGTCACTTATTAGAACCACTAGAAATAAGTGAGTCGGAACAAGACTAAGGTATTGTTACTTGCCAATGGGAAGCCTGACTAAGTGCTTCCCTGTTCAAACGATCTTCAATTCAAGGCTACGGACTTCCCCCGTACAGGTTATCTTGGGGGCAACGTCACCGGGGCACTTTCCTTACGTCCTCAATTTACCTACAATCACCCTTCTACATGATAATAATCTCATTTCAGCCTGGAGAAGTAATGAGTAACGTAAGACATTGTAAACTGCTCATCCTTGGTTCTGGTCCTGCTGGCTATACTGCCGCTGTCTATGCCGCACGTGCTAACCTAAATCCTGTAATGGTAACCGGCATGCAGCAAGGCGGTCAGCTAACGACGACAACCGAAGTAGAAAACTGGCCAGGTGATGCAGAAGGCCTGACTGGCCCTGCGCTAATGGATCGAATGAAAGAGCACGCTGAAAAGTTCGAGACTGAGATCATTTTTGACCATATCAACGAGACCGATTTTAGCCAGCGCCCGTTCCGCCTGAAAGGCGACAGCTGCGAATACACCTGCGACGCTTTGATCATTGCCACCGGTGCTTCAGCCAAGTACCTCGGTCTGGAATCAGAAGAAAACTTCAAGGGCCGTGGCGTTTCTGCCTGCGCGACCTGTGACGGATTCTTCTACCGCAACCAGAAAGTAGCCGTTGTTGGCGGCGGTAATACCGCAGTCGAAGAGGCACTATACTTGTCAAACATTGCGTCGGAAGTCCACCTTATTCACCGCCGCGACTCATTCCGTTCAGAGAAGATTCTTATCAAACGCCTGATGGACAAGGTAGAGAACGGCAATATCATTCTTCATACTGATCGCACTCTGGACGAAGTACTGGGTGATGATATGGGGGTGACGGCTGTTCGCATTAAGGACACCAAGTCTGATGCCACTGAGACCATCGATGTCATGGGTGCCTTTATTGCCATTGGCCACCAGCCAAACACCGGAATCTTCGAAGGTCAGCTGGATATGGCCAACGGCTACATCAAGGTACAATCTGGCACCGAGGGCAATGCGACCCAAACCAGTGTCGAAGGTGTCTTTGCCGCCGGTGACGTCATGGATCACACCTACCGTCAGGCTATCACCTCGGCAGGTACAGGATGTATGGCAGCCCTTGACGCCGAGCGCTTCCTGGACGCACTAGAAGAACAAAAATAATCAAAATCGGCCGCTACCCCTGTAGCGGCTGCTTTTAGCCTTCTACCTTTCTGCTCGCTGCCATTTACGGCACAAGATATCTTATGGACAAACAATTACAACGAGACTTGACCAAGTGGTTAAAGTCACAAAGCAAGCTCGCCAAACGCTGGCTGATGTTCAGTGTCGGGCTTGGATTTCTTTCCGGGGTGCTACTTGTCGGCCAAGCTGCGCTGCTTGCCCACATTCTCCATCAACTTATTATCGAACAGACTGATAAATATGAGCTGGTAAACAGTTTTCTCGGCCTGATCCTGATTGTCGGACTCCGCGCAGGCTGCAGCTGGGGACGTGAAATATACGGTTACCGCTGCGGCGAACAAATCCGGCTTCATATTCGACAGCTTATCCTTAACCGCCTGCACAACCTTGGCCCGGCCTACATCAAGGGCAAACCGGCAGGTACCTGGGCTAGTCTGGTACTGGAGCAGGTTGAGGAAATGCAAGATTTCTTCTCGCGCTATATCCCGCAGATGTCTATTGCGGTGCTGGTTCCGCTGGTTATCCTGTTTGCCGTCTTTCCGCTGAACTGGGCTGCCGGTCTGATTTTCCTGATCACCGCCCCGCTGGTGCCGATTTTCATGGCACTGGTTGGCTTGGGCGCAGCCGATGCTAACCGACGCAACTTTAAAGCCCTGCAACGCCTTTCTGGCCACTTTTACGACCGCCTGCAGGGGTTATCGACACTTCGATTGTTTAACCGCGCAGAAGCCGAAGCAGAGAACTTACACGCAGCCTCGCATGTACTGCGCAAGCGTACGATGGAAGTGTTGCGACTCGCCTTCCTTTCCTCGGCGGTGCTGGAGTTTTTCTCTGCCATTTCGGTGGCCATCGTTGCCGTCTACTTTGGCTTTGCCTTCATCGGCGAGCTGAACTTCGGCAACTACGGTGTCCCGCTATCGTTGTTTACCGGCCTGTTCGTCCTCGTACTGGCTCCTGAGTTTTACCAGCCGCTGCGCGATTTAGGGACTTTCTACCATGCCAAGGCCCAGGCCATTGGTGCCGCAGAGTCGATTGTCGAGTTTCTCAATGCAGAAGCAGACGAGATGACCCAGGGTGACGAGGAGCTTCCTTCACCAGAAACCATCCGGATCAGCGTTCAGGATCTGGAGGTGCTGAGTCCGCAAGGTCAGGTTCTTGCAGGGCCACTAAGCTTTGATATTCAGGCCCATGAGCAAGTTGCCCTTGTCGGCCCGAGCGGTGCTGGTAAAACCAGCCTGCTCAATGCGCTACTGGGCTTTCTGCCTTATCGCGGCAGCCTGAAAATCAACGGTGTAGAACTCAAGCAGCTTGACCATAGCGAATGGCGCCAGACAATCAGCTGGGTGGGACAAAACCCGCTGCTGGTACACGGTACCGTGCGCGACAACATTACCCTCGGCAACCCACTGGCGACCGATGAGCATGTTACTCAGGTTGCGCAGCAGGCCTATGCCGATGAATTTATCAGCCGCCTTGAGAAAGGCTACAGCCATCAGGTCGGCGACCGCTCCGGTGGCCTGTCTGTTGGTCAGGCACAACGTATCGCTGTCGCACGGGCCATGTTACAAAACGGTGCCTTCTGGTTACTGGACGAGCCGACAGCCAGCCTGGATGCCAACAGTGAACACCTGGTACTGGAAAGCCTGACAATGGCTGTCAAAGGCCAGACTACCCTAATGGTCAGCCACCGCCTTGACCAGTTAGCGGCCATGGATCGTGTACTGGTGCTGGAAAACGGCAAACTGGTTCAGAACGGTCATTTCGATCACATCCGCCAGCACGGCCTTCTCGCCGATATGCTCGCCCACACAGACAAGAGGGATCTCGATGCGTGATTTAATCCCTTACCTGAAACTCTATCGCAAACACTGGTTTGGCCTGACACTCGGCATGCTGCTTGGACTGGCGACCCTGCTGTCAGCGCTCAGCCTGCTGACGCTTTCAGGGTGGTTTATCGCCGCTTCTGCCGTAGCCGGACTGACTATTGCCCGGGAAACCTTCAACTACATGCTACCGGGAGCCGGTGTACGGGGATTCTCGATGGCACGTACTGCCGGTCGCTGGGGTGAACGCGTAGTCAGCCACAACGCCACCTTCAAGCTGCTTGCCGATCTGCGTCTGTTCTTCTTTCGCAAACTGACGCCGCTGATCCCCGGTCGCCAGGCAAACCTGCGGGATGCCGATTTGCTCAACCGCCTGGTTGCCGACGTGGATGCTATGGACCATGTGTACCTGCGTCTTGTCAGCCCGCTGGTGATCGGCGTCATTGCCCTGCTGGCGATCACTGGCTTTCTGGCCTGGTTTGATCTTGTTATCGGCCTGACACTGGGCTTCATTCTATTGGCGCTGATGTTCACCCTGCCAGTTATCTTTTACCGGCTAGGTAAAACCAATGGTGAAGCACTGACCTATGCCAAGGCTAACTACAGGATAAAGCTACTCGACTGGATCCAAGGCCACGCCGAACTATTGCTGTTCAATGCCGAAGACCGCTATCGCGAGCAAGCCGTCGCCGAGCAAGATGCCCTGCTGGCAGCACAGCGCAAGATGGCAAGCCTGACCGGTCTTGCTAATGCGATTCTGATGGCAGCAACAGGCTGGACACTGGTCCTGATCACCTGGATTGCTGCTGACGGTATTGGCGGTGCAGCACCCGATCCGTTTGTTGCCATGGTTGCCTTTGCCACCATGGCAAGCTTTGAGATCATGATGCCAGTTGCCGGTGCTTTCCAATACCTGGGTCAGACATTGACCTCTGCCCGCCGCCTGAATGAGATTATTGAAGCGACACCGGACACACCGTTTGATCCGAACGGTCATCAAGCGCAGGTCAACGGTGATATCAGTATTCGCAATATCAGCTACACCTACTACGGTAGCGACGAGCCGGTACTGAAAGATGTCTCTCTTGAACTGAAACAAGGTGAAAAACTGGCTCTGCTTGGCCGGACAGGCTGTGGCAAATCGACACTGCTGCAACTGCTGACCCGTAACTGGGATCCGCAGCAAGGCGACATCAGTATTGATGGTATCGCCCTGCCAGCATGGCACGAAGACTCACTGCGCCAGGCGATCACGGTCGTTAGCCAGCGAGTGGATGTGTTCAATGGCTCGCTGCGCGAAAACCTTGTTCTTGCCAAGCCGGATGGCTCTGACGATGAATTCAGGGACGCACTGGCAAAAGTCGGTCTTGAGGCCCTGCTTGACGGCAAGGGGCTGGATACCTGGCTGGGAGAAGGTGGCCGTCAGATTTCGGGGGGCGAACGCCGCCGGATCGGTATTGCCCGCGCGCTACTGCATGATGCGCCCATCCTGCTGATGGACGAACCAACCGAAGGACTGGATCGCCGTACAGAGCAGCAGATCATCAAGCTGCTGCTTGATCATGCTAAAAACAAAACCGTGTTATTCATCACCCACCGCCTTGTAGGATTGGATCAGATGGATCAGATTTGCCTGATGGATGAAGGGAAAATCATTGAGAGCGGGCAGCATGATAAGCTCTTGGCCGAAGGCGGCCGCTATGCCGAGCTGTGCAACCGGATCTAGAAACTAGAAACTAGAAACTAGAAACTAGAAACTAGAAAAGATTAAGCGAGGGATGCAGGTCCCTCGCTTTTTTCGTTTTGAGCCTTAAGTTACAGAACCTTATCTACCCTGACCCCTTCGTCAAAATAAAGGATCCGCACACTGTCTCCGCGCTGGAATATCATTTGCTTGTCGACATCCTGAATCACATCGATGAGCCTGCCATCCTCCGCTTTAATCAACAGCTCAACCAATCGATAATCAACTACCTTCTGGACCGGCTGGCGGTTATGAGCAATACCGGCCCCGGCGACAACACCCACTGCGGTAGCTACTTCACGCCCGGAGCCACCACCGAACTGATTACCAATCAATCCTCCAACAACACCGCCAAGCAGGGTTTCCCACCCGTTGCGCTGGGAGTTAATGACCTCCTGATGAGAGATATAACGTACCGAATCGACATCACCGAACACGATTTTATTGACCGTACGAGCCTCATTTCGGTTATAGGGTGCTGCTGTTACAACAAGAGGAAGCATTAGCAGTAACATTAAGAACTTTCTCATCATATAATTTCCTCAGTGGGGGTAACTGTATATCTAGCTACCTATATTATTTATTCTTGTATTAAGCACCAACGACTACAGTACTTATGGCTATCTATCTGCCGGAACTCGATCCGGTCAATACACAGTTTCCGGTGGCGGAAACCGCCCTGGACGACCCCAACGGACTGCTGGCATTTGGCGGCGACCTGAGACCTGAGCGCCTGCTCTCTGCCTATCGCCAGGGTATTTTTCCCTGGTATTCAGAAGGTGAGCCCATCCTCTGGTGGAGCCCGGCCCCGCGTGCCGTCTTCCTTCCCGATAAATTCAGGCCAAGCAAAAGCTTACGCAAGTTTTTCCGAAAATCAGGGTACCAAGTCACCCTGAACAAAGCCTGTCACGATGTGATTCGCCTGTGTGCCGACAGCCGTGGCCCGGAAGAAACCTGGATCACTGCCGATATGATGCAGGCATACCAGGTCATGCATAACCTCGGCTACTGTCATTCAGTAGAAGTATGGCAGGACAGCACCCTCGTAGGCGGACTCTACGGAATTCAGATTGGTACTGTGTTCTGCGGCGAGTCAATGTTTTCCCTGGCCGATAATGCATCTAAAATTGCCTTGTGGCTCTTCTGTCAGCATTTTCACGCTCACGGCGGCACGCTGATTGACTGTCAGATCATGAATGATCACTTAGCTTCGCTAGGGGCAGTTGAGATTGAACGCTCTCCATTTATGCAATTTTTGCAACAGCAAAGAGATGCCATACTAGAAGAAAGCTGTTACCAACCTCGGGAGCTGCATCAGTAAACTCATGACCAGCTATAACAAACTGTCGCTAAGAATCGGTCTGACCCCGACATCAGATTGCAACTACCTGCCTAGTGAACAGGAACAGCTAGGTGTGGTCATGGATCACCAGTGGATGACGCCATTGGGTTATGGCGTACTTATTGCCTCAGGCTACCGACGCAGTGGTAATGCACTATACCGGCCGATGTGCCAATCCTGTCAGGCTTGTACGCCGCTACGTGTCGACTGTGAGCAGTTTGCCCCGTCGAAAAGTCAAAAGCGCCAGCTGAACCAGATGAAGAAGCTACGTTGGGAATTTAAGCCCAACCTTGCCCCCGACTGGTTTGCTCTTTACGAACGATATATCCGCCTGCGGCATGCCGGGGGAACTATGTACCCGGCCAACAAAGAACAGTTCTTTGACTTTTGTACCGCCGCCTGGATGGAAACCTTGTTTTTGCACGTCTATGAGGACGACAAGTTGATAGCAGTTGCCATCACCGATGTCTTCGATGATGCGCTCAGCGCCGTCTACAGCTTCTTCGAGCCGGAATCTTCACTCTCGCTCGGTACACTCTGCGTGCTGTACCAGATCCAATACGGTAGGCAAACCGGCAGAAAGTGGCTCTACCCCGGTTATCAGATAGATCGCTGCAAGGCCATGAACTACAAAGTTCGCTTCAAGCCCTACCAGAAGCTGATCGATGGTTGCTGGCAGTAGGCCATCGATTATCTATATTAGCGCTCTGATTCGTCTCAGAATCTGATAAAAAAACGAGAAAATACGTTTTAATACGTCACAATAGCTGACAAAGGGTAACGGCAAGGGTAAAATTGCGGCCTAAACTTTACACTCAAACAGTTTCAAGGCATTATCCAGCCCGATCAGAAGCATGGCTGGTAGCCTAAGAGGATTCAATGGCAAAAGAAGACGTAATTGAAATGCAAGGTACTGTACTAGATACACTACCTAACACTATGTTCCGCGTTGAGCTGGAAAACGGTCACGTAGTTACCGCTCACATCTCTGGTAAAATGCGCAAGAACTACATCCGTATTCTTACTGGTGATAAGGTAACTGTGGAACTGACTCCATACGACCTGACTAAAGGCCGCATCGTCTTCCGCGCGCGTTAATCTTAATCCAAGATTAAAGAATGCAAATAAAACCCGGCCTGTGTGTCGGGTTTTATTTTTCTGCCAGATAAAAAATAACCGCCATAAGGCGGTTATTTTCACATCAAAAGCTTGCTGTTAGTGGGCTGGTTCCATTTCACTGCTGAACTGGAAGTCCAATTCGTCATTGACGATATCAACTCGTACCGAGCCGCCGTTTACCAAGCAACCAAACAACAACTCGTTTGCCATCGGCTTCTTAAGGTTATCCTGAATAACACGGGCCATCGGGCGAGCGCCCATAGCTTTGTCATACCCTTTATTCGCTAGCCACTCACGGGCTTCGGACGACACTTCCATCGATACGCCACGGGCATCCAGCTGGGCCTGCAGCTCAACGATGAACTTATCAACCACTTGCGAGATAACATCTTTCTCAAGGTGATTGAACCAGATAATGCCATCAAGACGATTACGGAACTCAGGGGTAAAGATACGCTTGATTTCCGACATCGCATCCAGGCTGTGATCCTGCTGAATCAGGCCAATTGACTTACGTACTGTCTCTTTCACACCGGCATTGGTTGTCATCACCAAAATCACATTGCGGAAGTCCGCCTTGCGACCATTGTTATCAGTCAGCGTACCGTTATCCATCACCTGCAACAGCAGGTTGAACACATCCGGGTGCGCCTTCTCGATCTCATCCAGCAGAACGACAGCATGCGGGTTCTTGATCACGGCGTCGGTCAGCAACCCACCCTGGTCATACCCTACGTAGCCCGGAGGTGCACCAATCAAGCGGCTTACCGTATGGCGCTCCATGTACTCAGACATATCAAAACGCAGTAGTTCGATACCCAGCGTTCGTGCCAACTGTACCGTTACCTCAGTTTTACCGACCCCTGTCGGGCCAGCAAACAGGAAGGACCCCACAGGCTTGTTATCGGCACCCAGACCTGCTCGGCTCAACTTGATCGCCTCTGTCAGCACATCAATGGCAGGGTCTTGACCAAATACTAGCATTTTCAGCTTGTTATCGAGTTTCTGTAAGACATCGCGGTCGCTTGATGATACCGACTTCTCGGGAATACGCGCCATCTTGGCAATCATTGCCTCGATATCACTGACATTGACGGTTTTCTTACGACGGCTGGCCGGAGCCAAGCGACAACGCGCACCCGCCTCGTCAATCACATCAATAGCCTTGTCCGGCAGATGACGTTCATTAATGTATTTCGCCGACAGCTCAACGGCCGCACGAATGGCCTTATTGGTAAAGCGTACCTCATGGTGCGCTTCGTATTTAGGCTTCAGCCCCATCAGGATCTTGGTGGTATCGTCCAGCGACGGCTCGACAATATCAATTTTCTGGAAACGACGTGATAGTGCCCGCTCCTTCTCGAAGATATTGCTGTATTCCTGGTAGGTCGTCGACCCCATGCAGCGAATTTTCCCACTACTCAGCAATGGCTTGATGAGGTTAGCAGCATCAACCTGGCCACCTGAGGCAGCACCAGCACCGATAATGGTGTGGATCTCGTCAATGAAGAGCACCGCGTGGTCTTCTTTTTCCAGCTGCTTCAGAATGCCTTTGAAGCGCTTCTCGAAGTCACCACGGTATTTGGTACCGGCAAGCAGGGAACCAATATCCAGCGAGTAAATGACGCAGTCTTTGATAATGTCCGGCACCTGGCCTTCAACAATGCGCCATGCCAGCCCTTCGGCGATGGCAGTCTTACCGACCCCTGCTTCACCTACCAGCAACGGATTGTTTTTACGGCGGCGGCACAGAACCTGTACAGTACGCTCAAGTTCGTGGTCTCGGCCAATCAGCGGGTCGATTCCGCCTGCACGGGCCAGTTGGTTCAGGTTGGTCGCAAAGTTTTCTAGCTTATCTTCGGAATTCTGCTCGGCACGCGGTTCGTCCCCGCCCACATCAGAACCGTTCAGGTCATCGTTATCGCTGTCTTTGACTGTTCCGTGAGAAATAAAGTTAACCACGTCAAGGCGGCTAATATCACTCTTCTTCAGTAGGTAGGCAGCGTGGGATTCCTGCTCGCTGAAAATGGCAACCAGCACATTGGCACCGGTAACTTCACTGCGGCCGGAGGATTGGACGTGGAACACGGCACGCTGCAGCACGCGCTGAAAACTTAGCGTAGGCTGCGTCTCGCGGCTTTCATCATCAGCCGGGATCAGCGGTGTCGTCTGTTCAATAAACGAATCGAGCTCTTTACGCAATGTATCCAGATCAGCTCGACAAGCCAGCAACGCCTCTTGCGCTGCCGCATTATCTAACAATGCCAAGAGCAGATGCTCAACAGTCATAAACTCATGGCGTTTTTCCCTTGCTCTTGCGAATGCACCGTTCAGACTTGCTTCAAGTTCTTTGTTTAGCATAAGGCACCTCCCCTAAATACCACTCAAAATGGTGTGCCGGAAAAAGTTCAAGCTTTTTCCTTCGTACACAGTAGCGGATGTTCATGCTCCCTCGCATACATCATCACTTGTGCCACCTTCGTCTCGGCGACTTCAGCGGTAAAGGTTCCACATACTGCTTTCCCTTCGTAATGCACAGTAAGCATCAACTGTGTGGCTTTCTCCAGATCCATGGAGAAGAACTTCTGTAACACTTCTATCACAAAATCCATCGGAGTGTAATCATCATTGTTTAAAATAACTTTATACATCGATGGTGGCTTAACCTGAGTATCCTCCTCGTCTAGTACGTCAGACTCAGGAATAATCCATTCATATAACTTGCTCATAATCTCATCTTAGTCATTTGTTCAAGGGCTTGCTACATCATCTGCATAGAAACAAGGATTTTATGAAAATGTTATAGTATGCACTTGACTGTCTAGCTCTTTTTACTAAAGTGTAACCTGTAGTAGATAATAACTGCATCAAAATAGCATTAGTATGCAAGTCGTGGTAAAAAGGAACGGCATACTAATGCAAAATGGATCTTGAATGCAAAGAGGGATGTAAAGCATGGCAACAGGTACAGTTAAATGGTTCAATAACGCAAAAGGCTTCGGTTTCATTTGCCCTGAAAGTGGCGAAGGCGATATTTTTGCACACTATTCAACTATCCAAATGGATGGATACCGCACTCTCAAGGCTGGCCAGCAGGTCAACTACACTGTCGAGACGGGTCCTAAGGGTTTCCATGCCAGAGAGATAGTCCCTGTCGAAGGTGAAGTGGTGAAATAACCCGCAATCAACTTTGTACATCAATTTCTAAGGTGAGCCGAGGCTCGCCTTTTTTATTGTCGCCTCAAACCTGCTACTTCGCCGCTCACTAATCATGCTACGCCATCTTATCCGGGCCTGTTTGCCTCATACCTAAAGTGAATAGTTACTGAATAAAGCAACCTCACCGTTATTAACATTCCTATTAACAATCACACGCTCTTTGCAGCCTTATCTTCTATCATAAGCTAAAAAATCGCTGACGAACATCTTGCGCCGATAACCCTATACCAGAAATGAGGGACTCGACAGCTGTTTCAGGGAGTTACAGACAAAGCGGCTAACCGTCACAAAATAACCAGGCGGCTCCAATAAAAAAGGCTCAGCCGAAGCTGAGCCTTTGTCTATCCGGATGGATATATTTGATTACTTCATCTGCTCGATCATGTCATCGGCAAACTCAGAACACTTACGCAGTGTTGCACCTTCCATCTGGCGCTCAAAGTCGTAAGTCACAGTCTTGTTACTGATTGCCGCTTCCATCGAGCTGATAATCAGATCTGCCGCCTCAGTCCAGCCTAAGTGGCGAAGCATCATCTCAGCAGACAAGATCAGTGAACCTGGGTTAACTTTATCCTGACCAGCATACTTAGGCGCAGTACCGTGAGTTGCCTCGAACAGCGCCACACCGTCACCGATGTTTGCACCCGGAGCAATGCCGATACCACCAACCTGCGCTGCCAGAGCATCAGAAACGTAGTCACCGTTTAGGTTCATCGTTGCAATCACATCATACTCCGCAGGACGAAGCAGGATTTGCTGCAGGAAGGCATCAGCGATGCTGTCCTTGATAACGATCTCTTTACCCGTGTTTGGATTCTTCAGGGTCATCCAAGGGCCACCGTCTAGTAGCTCTGCGCCGAATTCCGCTGCCACTTCGTAACCCCAGTCTTTGAAGGCACCCTCGGTGAACTTCATGATATTACCTTTGTGAACTAGCGTTAGCGAGTCACGGTCGTTATCGATAGTGTACTGCAGTGCTGCACGGATAAGACGTTTAGTACCTTCTTCAGAGACAGGTTTGATACCGATACCACACTGCTGTGGGAAACGGATCTTTGTCGCACCCATTTCGTCTTGCAGGAACTTGATAACTTTGTCTGCTTCCTCGGTACCCGCCTGGAATTCAACACCGGCATAGATATCTTCCGAGTTTTCACGGTAGATAACCATATCCGTTAGATCTGGGCGTTTAAGAGGACTTGGCACGCCGTCAAAATAACGAACAGGACGTGCACAGATGTACAGGTCTAGTTCTTGGCGTAGAGCAACGTTAAGTGAACGAATACCACCACCTACAGGAGTGGTTAGCGGGCCTTTGATAGCCACTTTATATTCGCGAATGAAATCTAAAGTTTCTTGCGGTAACCATGCGTCTTCGCCGTATACCTGAGTTGATTTCTCACCTGTGTAGATTTCCATCCACTCAATTTTACGGTCACCTGCATAGGCTTTTTCTACCGCCGCATCGACAACTTTGATCATAGCAGGGCTTACATCAACACCGATACCATCGCCTTCGATGTATGGAATTACCGGGTTGTTAGGAACGACCAGTTTACCTTCTGCGTCAAGAGTAATCTTCTGACCTTCAACTGGTACAACTACTTTACTATCCATTTAAATCTCCTAGCGTCCATTTGTTATCTTTTTGTAAGATGCGGGCAAATCATACTTGAAATTTTATCGATACGCCACTCGGGTTGTTTTTAGCGTATAATAGGCGGGTCAATTTAGTCACCCCCAGCACAGCACGCTATTTATGAAGCCAAACACCTCGTCACGTCAACCGACACGTTCTAATAATGAGCGTAGAGCATCAAGAAAATATAATAAACCCAAACGTCCTCGTGGCCCGCAAAAGATCATATTATTTAACAAACCTTATAACGTTTTGACCCAGTTTAGTGGCGAACCGGGAGATAAAACACTGTCTGATTACGTCCCGGTGAAGGATGTTTACCCGGCAGGGAGGCTTGATAAAGACAGCGAGGGTTTATTGGTACTGACCAATGACGGCGTACTCCAGGCCCGCCTCACGCAGCCAAAATCCAAACAACCCAAAATTTACTGGGTACAGGTTGAAGGGGCCCCGAGCGAAGAGCAGCTCGACCAACTCCGTAAAGGCGTCACTCTGAAAGACGGCCCGACCCTGCCAGCAGGGGTCGAGCGCATTGAGCACCCCGACATCTGGGACCGTAACCCGCCAATCCGCGAACGGAAAAATATTCCGACCACCTGGCTGGCTATCACCTTAAAAGAAGGGCGAAATCGCCAGGTACGCCGGATGACGGCACATATCGGTTTTCCGACCCTCCGACTCATCCGCCACAAAATGGCCAGCTGGACTGTCGAAGGCCTCGCGCCGGGCGAGTGGCGAGAGGTCAAGCTTTCGCAAACCACCTAACCATTGCGTTGCCGGCAGTCGAAACCACAACTGCCGGCCGAAAACACTTTCTCAGGCTTCCCCACAAAAAACGACACCGAAAAAGCTACACATTCCCCCCGGGTTCATCTATGATACGCCCCACAAAGCAAACGTTTGCGTTAGCATCTCAACTCAGAGAACAAACTGCTGACAGCAGCACAATTTTGCAATGATATTGTCGTTTATAACGTTCTTTTTGAATCCATTTCCGGATATCTGGTCGGTAATTTGAAAAGACGATAAAATTATTAAAGTGTGATTCTGCTCTCGCTCTGTTTCGTGAAAAAGGTTTCTGTTAGAATTGCGCCCTTAACACTATTAACGACTGAAGAGAAATATGTCAGATAACAGCCAGAAAAAAGTCATTGTCGGTATGTCCGGCGGCGTTGATTCCTCTGTATCAGCTTACTTGCTACTTCAACAGGGCTACCAAGTTGAAGGCCTGTTCATGAAGAACTGGGAAGAAGATGATAACGAAGAATACTGCTCCGCCGCAGAAGATCTCGCTGATGCACAAGCTGTATGTGACAAACTGGGTATCCACCTGCATACCATCAACTTTGCAGCTGAATACTGGGACAACGTGTTTGAATACTTCCTTGCGGAGTACAAAGCAGGTCGTACCCCGAACCCGGATATTCTTTGCAACAAAGAAATTAAATTCAAAGCGTTTCTGGAATTTGCCGATGAGGTTCTGGAAGCGGACTACATTGCTATGGGTCATTACACCCGTCGCAGCTTTCCTTCTGTCGAGGGCGAGAAGCCTCAGATGCTGCGCGGCGTAGATAACAATAAAGATCAGAGTTATTTCCTGTATACCCTTAGTCATGAGCAGATCGCGCGCAGCTTGTTCCCGGTCGGCGAACTGGAAAAACCAGAAGTACGCCGTATTGCTGAAGAACAGGGACTGGTAACTGCGAAGAAGAAAGATTCGACAGGTATTTGTTTTATCGGTGAGCGTAAATTTACCGAGTTCCTTGGCAAATACCTGCCAGCGCAGCCAGGCAATATCGAAACAGCTGAAGACGGCAGAGTGATCGGCGAACACCAGGGCCTGATGTACCACACACTGGGCCAGCGTAAAGGCCTGCATATCGGTGGCCAGAAAGGTGGAGGCGGCAACGAAGATGCATGGTACGTTGTTGATAAAGATGTCAAACGTAACGTACTTATCGTCGGCCAGGGTAAAGATCACCCTCGTCTGAAGTCAAACGGGCTGATTGCGGCACAACTTCACTGGGTTGATCGTCAACCAATCCGTGAGCCGCTCACATGTACAGTAAAAACTCGTTACCGTCAGCAAGATATTCCTTGTACCATCATCCCTATCGATGATGAGAACATCAAAGTAATATTTGATGAACCTCAAATTGCCGTGACACCGGGTCAGTCAGCTGTATTCTACAGCGGTGAAGTCTGTCTAGGTGGCGGTATTATTGAGCAGCGAATCTAAGGGAGTTGTCGCACGTGGCACAAACTTTATATGACCGTACTATCGCGTTTGCCGGCATTTGCCAGGCTGTGAAACTAGTTCAGCAGACTGCCCGTGACGGCACTTGCGATCGCGATGCATTGGAAGCCTGTTTAAACAGTATTGTGGTAACAGATCCTTCCAACACGATTGAAATCTTCGGCTGTGAGTCCAATCTGCGTATTGGTCTTGAAACACTATCTGCCGAGATTGACAGCACACCATCTGGAAACGAGATCACCCGTTATCTAGTCAGTGTCATGGCACTGGAGCGTAAGCTATCGAGTCGTCGTGACAGCATGGCACAATTGGGCGATCGCATTGATACCGCCAAACGCCAGATTGATCATTTCGAATTGCTTGATGATCAAATGGTGAGCAACTTAGCCAACATTTACCTGGATATCATCAGCCCACTCGGGCCACGGATCCAGGTAACCGGTACTCCGGCTCACCTGCAGCAACAAAACGTACAACATAAAGTACGGGCCTTACTGCTTGCTGCAGTACGCGGAGCTGTCCTCTGGCGCCAGGTCGGCGGTAAACGCCGCCACCTGATTTTTGGCCGCAAACAGATGGTCGAGCAGGCAAAAATCTTACTTGCCCGCAGCTAAATCAATACTGGGTTTATACCGGACCTACCGGTATAAATCTTCGTACAATAACGGCTCCGTTTATTGTGAGTGCCTACAAGCTGCACCCACAGTTAACGAGCGGTTACAGCAACACATTGTTTAACCCCTAATTAATCAGGAGAGAGCAACATGGAACTGTCAGCATTGACTGCTGTTTCCCCGGTAGACGGCCGCTACGGAAGTAAAACTAGTGCACTGCGCAGCATTTTCAGTGAATATGGTCTGCTAAAATATCGCACAATCGTTGAAATCCGTTGGTTACAAAAACTGGCTGCTACTGACGCTATCGTGGAAGTTCCTGCATTCAGCGACGAAGCAAACGCATTCCTAGATCGCGTTGCTGCTGAGTTTAGTGAAGAAGATGCGCTACGAATCAAGACGATTGAGCGCACAACTAACCACGATGTAAAAGCTGTTGAATACTTCCTGAAAGAAAAAGTAGCTGAAGTACCAGAACTGCACGCAGTGAACGAATTCATTCACTTCGCATGTACGTCTGAAGATATCAATAATACTTCTCACGCCCTTATGCTGCATGAAGCACGTGAGACAGTCATTCTTCCTGAAATTCGCAACGTTATCGATGCGATCAAAGGCCTTGCCAACGAATACCGTGAAGTGCCTCTACTTTCTCGCACCCACGGCCAGCCAGCTTCCCCATCAACCATGGGTAAAGAAATGGCAAACGTGGCATACCGTATGGAGCGTCAGTTCAAGCAAATCGAAAGCATTGAAATTCTAGCGAAAATCAATGGTGCCGTGGGCAACTACAATGCACACCTTTCTGCTTACCCAGAAATTGACTGGCACCAGTTCAGCGAAGAGTTCATCACAGAATCTCTTGGCGTAACCTGGAACCCATACACAACGCAAATCGAACCGCACGACTACATTGCCGAGCTGTTTGATGCAATTGCACGCTTCAACACTATCCTTCTTGACTTCGACCGTGATGTCTGGGGCTACATTGCTCTGGGTCACTTCAAGCAGAAGACAATTGCCGGTGAAATCGGCTCGTCTACTATGCCGCACAAAGTCAACCCAATCGACTTCGAAAACTCCGAGGGTAACCTGGGTCTGGCGAATGCTATCTTCGCTCACCTGGCGCAGAAACTACCAGTTTCTCGCTGGCAGCGTGACCTGACTGACTCGACAGTGCTTCGTAACCTGGGTGTTGGTTGTGGCTACGCGATTATTGCTTATACTTCGACCCTGAAAGGTATTAGCAAGCTAGAAGTCAACCAAGCGGCACTTGAAGCTGAACTAGACAAAAACTGGGAAGTATTGGCTGAGCCGGTACAAACAGTGATGCGTCGCTACGGCATCGAAAAGCCGTACGAGAAGCTGAAAGAGCTGACTCGTGGTAAGCGTGTTGACGGCGAAGGCATGCGTAACTTCATTGACGGCCTAGAGCTTCCAGAGCACGAGAAAGCGCGCCTGAAAGAGATGACGCCTGCTAACTACATCGGTGATGCAGTCAAGCTAACAGATAAGCTTTAATAATTATCTGATACCAATTCAAGGGCCTGCGATATGCAGGCCTTTTTTGTATTCAATGTTTCCATCTGTTCTCCCCCCCCCCTTTCACAAAGATTTTATTCCCTTTTATCAAAGATATAAGTTAAAGATGTATTTTTAATGCAACTTTAAGCTTGACCAAAACCACTTCGGCGCTTAACATGTATTCAAAATACATGTTAAGCATTTTATAGGTAAGTTGTATGTCTATTCACGTTAAGAACAATATTCACTGGGTTGGTCAGCGCGACTGGGAAATTCGTGATTTTCACGGCACAGAATACAAAACCCTTAAGGGTACCAGCTATAACAGTTACCTGATCCGTGAAGGTAAAAACGTGCTAATTGACACTGTCGATCACAAATTCAGCTATGACTTCGTACAAAAGCTGGAGCAAGAAATCGACCTAAATGACATCGATCTGATTGTTATTAACCATGCAGAAGAAGATCACGCCGGTGCACTTTCTCTGCTAATGTCGAAGATCCCCAATACACCTATTTACTGTACAGAAAATGCCGTTGATTCTATTACCGGTCATCATCATCATCCCGAGTGGAACTTCAACACCGTGAAAACGGGTGACAGCATTGATATCGGCAACGGCAAGTCACTGGTGTTTATCGAAACACCGATGCTGCACTGGCCTGACAGCATGATGACTTACATGACTGAAGACGCAGTACTCTTCAGTAACGACGCCTTCGGTCAGCATTACTGCGATGAGCGCCTGTTCAACGACGAAGTTGAGTACAACGAACTGATGGAGCAGTGCCTACGCTACTACTCCAACATCCTGACACCATTCAGCCCATTGGTAACAGCAAAAATCCATGAAGTCCTTGGCTTCAACCTACCGGTCGATATGGTAGCAACCTCTCACGGTGTGATCTGGCGTGACAACCCAACGCAGATCATCGAAAAGTACCTGGAATGGGCAGATGAATACAAAGAAGACAAAATCACTATCTTCTATGACTCAATGTCAAACAACACCCGCATGATGGCTGATGCCATTGCGCAAGGTATGACTGAAGCCGATCCGAATGTTGCCGTGAAAATCTTCAATGTCTCCCGTCATGACAAGAATGAAATCCTGGCAAATGTGTTCTGCTCCAAGGGTGTCCTGGTTGGCTCATCAACAATGAATAACGTTATGATGCCTAAAATTGCGGGGATGCTAGAAGAGATTACCGGTCTGCGCTTCAAGGGCAAAAAAGCAGGAGCCTTCGGTAGCTATGGCTGGAACGGCGGTGCCGTTGACCGAATCCATGCCCGCCTGACAGACGCTGGCTTCTTTACCACCGTAGGTATGAAAGCCAAATGGCGTCCTGATGGCAATGCACTGGAAGAATGCCGCGAGCACGGACGTAAAATCGCGCGCGAATGGGCACTACAACCAATTACCACAACCGAAGTGATTACTTCGCAGCCAGCAGAGCAAGCGAAACCTGAAGTCATTATTGGTCAGCCTGCAACAGTGAAAAGCAATAACGACACTCCGGCAGATAAGACCACAACTGGCGACAGCACTGAAAAGCAGATCTGTACTGTCTGTCAGTGGGTTTACGACCCAGAACTAGGTGAGCCGAACCAAGACGTTGCACCTGGAACCGCCTGGAATGACGTACCGGACTACTTCCTGTGCCCGGATTGCGGTATCGGTAAAGAAGTGTTTGAACCTATTGCCTGAGGACGTAACTGATGGATAAACATATAGTTATTATTGGTAGCGGCTTTGCCGCTTACCAGCTGGTGAAGTCGCTGCGTAAAATTGATGCCGAGACACCTGTCACCGTCATCACAGCCGATAGCGGTGATGACTACTCAAAGCCCGAGCTCAGCCATGTCTTTTCCCGCAGGCAGAATGCGAGTGACTTGATCAAGCAATCGGCTGAAGACTTTGCCAGCACACACAACATCGAACTGCTTGCCAACACCCGGGTTCAGTCCATAGATACAGAGGCAAAAACAGTCCAGCTGGCAGATAAAACTGTCAGCTACTCAGAGCTGGTATTGGCCACAGGTGCCTCATCTTTCGTACCGCCTTTTGACGGTAATGCAACAGATGAAATCGTAACGCTTAATAGCTTGGGGGAATATGCCAGTCATCAGGACAAGATTGCAACGGCCAAGTCGGTAATTATTCTCGGAGCCGGGCTGATTGGTACGGAGATCGCGATGGATCTTGCCGAGGCCGGTAAACAAGTCACCATCTGCGACAGGGCCAGCAGTATAATGCCGACACTGCTTCCCTCATTTATGAGTGCTGAGGTGTTTCAGACCATGACAGAAAAAGGTGTCGACGTGAAACTCTCTGCTACCGTGACAGTGGTTAACCGTCACCACCAGCAGCTGCTTGTCCAAATTGATGACAAAAACATCGTCGAAGCCGACGTCGTGATTGCAGCCATGGGGCTAAAGGCGAACACTGTCCTGGCCGAGCAGGCTAACATTACTGTCAACAAGGGAATTGTGATTGATGAGTTCCTTAAAACATCGGCAGATAGCGTCTACGCACTGGGCGATTGTTCCGAGCTGGGTGGAAAAATCAGGGCATTTCTGCAGCCTACTATGCTCTCGGCCATGGCATTGGCGAAAACCCTGTCAGGCAACCCAACACCGGTAAAATTACCTGCAAGCCTGGTCAAAGCCAAAACCCCGTGGTTCCCGCTTAATCTGTCGGGGCAAACAGCGCGTTCTGATGTGAGTTGGGAAATCACTCGAGATAGCGATGGCTATATTGCCAAGGCATTTGAAAAAGGCACGGAGAAACTTGTCGGCTTCGTTGTGAGTCACGAGCAGCAAAAGGCCGCTTTCCCACTGCTTCGTCAACTGCCTGCCGAGTAGCAACAATAGATTAGCAGCCTATCATCCCTAAACTAAACTGACTGCAGTTGCGCATTCCCGTCACCCTGTGATGCGGAATGCGCTATAATCGCGACAAATGCACCTCGATTAAATGGCACTATGTACCAGCTGACTTTCTCCTTTGAAGCGTTTATGTCCGAGTACTGGCAAAAGAAACCCACTGTAATAAAAGGGGGCTTCAAAGACTTTGATGACCCAATCAGCCCTGATGAGCTAGCCGGGCTAGCCATGGAAGAAGAGGTAGACTCGCGATATATTGCCAAACGCGGTAATAAGTGGGAGGTTTCCCATGGCCCACTCAGCTTCGACAATATGCCGGAGGACAACTGGTCATTTGTTGTTCAGGCAGCAAACCACTGGCATGAAGGGGCTGCGAAACTTGTCACTCCGTTTCACCAACTGCCTAGTTGGCTATTCGACGACCTGATGATCAGCTACTCCACCCCGGGGGGCGGTGTCGGTCCGCATATCGACCAATATGATGTCTTTATTATCCAAGGCTCCGGCAAACGACATTGGCGCGTCGGCCCCAAAAAAGACGATTATGAAGAAGAATTCGGTCATCCGGCACTACGCCAGATCAAAGGGTTCGAACCAATCATTGATGAGATCCTGGAGCCTGGCGATATCTTATATATCCCACCGGGTTATCCCCATGACGGTTATGCCATCGACACGTCAATGAGCTACTCTGTCGGCTTCCGCTCCCCTAAAAAGCAAGAGCTTCTAAGCAGCTTAGCCGACTTTATCATTGCCAACGAAATGGGTGATGTTCATTACCATAACCCTGATCTACCGACACGAACGAATAGTGGTGCGATCCTTAACGAAGAATATCAGGATCTGGAAGCCATGATGCGCAGCTTACTCGCCCACCCCCACTTAATGAAACAGTGGATGGGAGAACACCTAAGCAACAGCCGCCATGAATTGGATATCATTTCGGCCGAGCCACCTTGGCAAAATAGCGAAACGTACCAGTTTCTTGAAAACGGCGAAACCATGAAACGCCTAGGCGGTCTGCGGGCATTTTACTATCCGGAACAGCCATACATTCTCTACATCAACGGCGAACGGTTTGAGCTTCCCGAAGAATGCAGCTTTGCCGCCACTTACCTTTGCGACAGTGAACAGGTCACCAGCGCTTCATTGGGCAAGCAACTCGATCATCCCGCCTTTATTGCCCTACTAACCCAACTGGTTAATTTAGGCTACTGGTACCCTGTCGAGTAGTATCCGAAATAATAGCAGGCGCAGCTGCCAAAGAAATTGGCTAGCTGCGCCGTCTTGTCATCATCTCAGCAATGGTAATAAAGATCGCGACTAAACCTTAAACTGCCCAGTCAGCTCTTGCTGATGCTCGGCGAGGCTGGTCAAGCGCTCTCCTATCCCAGCGGAGTTCTCTGCCTGGTTTAAGATACTCTCACTCAAGTGGCGTATATTGGCTACATTGCTGTTCACCTCACCCGAAACAGCCTGCTGCTCCTGTGCAGCATGCATGATTTGTTCGTTCATTGACTGAATTGCTTTTACCGCATCCGTAATTTGCTTGAGACTATCAACAGCCTGACCAACCTGCTGTGCCGTATCTCCGGCCAGCTGATTACCCTGCTCGATAGCACCAACCACATCCCGCGTGCCTTGCTGAAGCACCTCGATGACAGTACGTATCTGCCCAACAGAATCCTGTGTGCGGCTCGCCAGCTGGCGTACTTCATCTGCAACAACCGCAAATCCACGCCCTTGCTCACCGGCTCGGGCAGCCTCGATTGCCGCATTCAGCGCCAGCAGGTTTGTCTGCTCGGAAATACCCTCGATCACCTGCAAGATTTGGTTGATGTCTTCACTGTTATTTTCCAGATCCTTGGCAACGGGGACAGCCGCCTCCATCTGCAAGACCAGTTTCCCCATCGACTGGGCGGATGTCTGAATAACAGTCTGGCCGTCCTGGGCCGAGATATCAGCCTGGCTAGCAGCAACCACCGCCGTTTCCGTATGATGTACAACCTGCTCGGCGGTCTGGGCCATTTCCTCGGCTGCCGTTGCAACCATATCAACCTCTTTGAACTGAGACTGACTGCCATCCCGGGTTTGACTGGCCACATCAGCCGCTTCTGTCGCCGTTTTACTCACTTCGTCCACGGCAACAACAACCTGGCTAATGGTATTTTGCAGCTTATCCAGGAAGCGGTTGAACCAGAGAGCAAGCTCCCCCACCTCGTCTTGCTGTGCAACATGAAGCCTTTGGGTCAAGTCACCTTCACCGGAAGCGATATCTTTAAGCCGCTCAGCCACCTGCTTAATAGGCGCAACCAAACGGGAGGCAGCCAACAGGACGACCAGCAGGCCGACAAAGGCGATCACGACACTGGCGATAACCTGAATCCTGGATGATTCATCACGTTGAATCGCTATTGTCTTATCCAAAGCGATAGCTTCTGCCAATACCTGCTCGCTCGGAAGTTGAATAACAACTCCCCAGCTCACCTGGCCAAGTTCGACCGGCGTATAAGCCTGAAGCCATTGCTGATTCTGGCTCCAGCCGACATAATCGTTTCCAGTCAAGAGCCAGCTACTTAGCTCAGCCGGTAGGCCATCGCTGTTAGTAAACTGACTACCGGGGCGATTATTTGCCTGATCCCACGCAACGATGGTTCCGTCTTTGCTTAGCAAAGATACCTTACCAGCCCCACGATATAGATTTTTATCAACTTCGCTGATGACAGCCTGCAGCGCATCTAGGCGGATATCGATTCCCATCACACCGACGGCTTCGCCATCGACGCTTAGCGGGATGGTAATCGTACTCACCAGTTGCCCGCCGATTCCCCTTTTAGCTATTTGAGGATCCAGCACACAGGTCTGCTTAGTATCCAGGCTACAGTTGAACCATTGGTTGGAGCCACTATCTACAATTTCTTGTTCAGCGATAATATATTGCTCGGCTTCATCCGCTCCTGCCTTCGACCAATATGGCGCAAAACGCCCTTTGTCATTGGCACCGACATAATCCGCCCCATGATAATTGCTGTCTTCGGCATCGAGCCCATCAGGGGTAAAGACAACGAAAGCACCGTAGATGTTGGAAAATTCATTCACGGAGCGCCGCAAGAGTTCATTGATCGAGCCTCGAAGCTCAGAACTATTGGTAAAGTTTTCCTCGGCATTGTATTTGAGGAACAACACGCTCTGGGCCAGCATTTCAGCCCGGTAGATGGCTTCATCGAAATACTGCTGAACATATATCGCCTGACGCTCTGCCTGAGCCTGGACAACATCCTGGGATTTGTTACGGAGGGAAGTGAATGACTGCTCACTCACTAGCTGCTGGCTCTGGCCAGAAAAATAAAATGATAGGCTGGTTAAGACCAAGACTGTTACCAACAGCCCAACCCCTGCCATCAGGGTGATCTTCCACTGCACCGATAGTGACCGCATATAAACAATCCTTGTTCGTACAACTCAGTCGAAAATGTAATGGTAAACTACATTTTTATCAATATTTTATAACATGCCAACCGTGTCATAAATTTGACCGATAGCAACATTTTTTTGACAAAACAACAGGCGAAAAAAAGCGCGGCTTTGACACCGCGCTTAAAGCCTGTCACAGGCTTGAATTAATGGACATTCAGGCAAGCTACCGCGTGAACGTCTCCCCCTTCTAACTGAGGCTTGCTGTCAGCACACGACGCCGTAGCCTGAGGACAGCGGGTACGGAACACGCAGCCTGAAGGTGGATTCATTGGTGAAGGAAGCTCTCCCTCCAGCAATTCAATATGTTTATTACGCTCCAGATCAGGATCCGGGATTGGTACCGCAGACATTAGCGCCTTGGTATACGGGTGCTTAGGCTCGGCAAACAACGCCTCACCTTCTCCCATCTCTACCGCATTACCCAGGTACATCACCAGCACGCGATCTGATATATGCTTAACCACTGATAAGTCGTGAGCAATGAAGATCAGGCTCAAGCCCATCTCTTTCTGCAACGACTTCAGCAGGTTAACAACCTGTGCCTGAATCGATACATCAAGGGCCGATACCGGCTCGTCACAAATGATGAGTTTAGGTTTGAGGATAAGTGCACGGGCAATACCGATACGCTGACACTGGCCACCGGAGAATTCGTGCGGATAGCGGTTAATCACGTTTGGCAGCAGACCAACTTTCGCCATCATTGCCTTAACTTGCTGCTTCACATCGTCAACAGGCAAGTTTGGATAAAACGCCTTCAGCGGCTCAGCAATGATCTCGCCGACAGTCATTCGAGGGTTCAGTGATGCAAGCGGATCCTGGAAAATCATCTGGATCTCTTTACGCTTTTCACGCATGCGGACCTGGTCTAGCTTAGTCAGATCCTGCCCCAGCCAGACAACATTACCCGCAGTAGCCTCAACCAGACCAATCACAGCACGAGCAAACGTCGACTTACCACAGCCGGATTCGCCAACCACACCCAGCGTTTCACCTTCATAGAGACGAATACCAACACCATCGACCGCTTTTAGCTTTGACGGCTTGCTCCACGGCCATGCCGACTTAGGGGCAATATCAAAATGAACTTTAAGATCTTTAATATCTAACAGCAGGTTCTTTTGTGCTTCCATTACCACGTCCCCATATCAGAAAAACACGCACGTAAACGACCTTCGGCAAAGTCTTTCAACGCAGGAGCTTCCTGCGTACAGCGACTTGACACCCTGTGGCAACGCTCCTGATAAGGGCAGCCAACCGGCAGACGAAGTAAGTTAGGCGGGTTACCCGGAATCGTTGGTAACTCCTCGCCGTCCGTATCAAGGCGAGGGATCGCTTTGAGCAAACCTTCTGTATACGGGTGCGATGGTTTGTAGAAGATTTCATTGATCTTGCCGTATTCCATCGTACGGCCTGCGTACATTACCAGTACTTTGTCACAGCTACCGGCAACAACGCCCAGATCATGGGTGATCATAATGATCGCGGTATTGAAATCGCTCTTTAGCTCGTTCAGAAGCTCCATGATCTGGGCCTGAACGGTTACATCCAGTGCAGTTGTCGGTTCATCGGCAATCAATAGCTTAGGTCGACATAACAGCGCCATAGCGATCATCACACGCTGGCGCATACCGCCCGAAAATTCATGCGGATACATAGTAATACGCTTACGCGCTTCCGGAATTTTAACCGCTTCCAGCATACGCACACTTTCTTCAAAAGCTTCGGACTTACCCATTCCTTTGTGCAGCATCAGCACTTCCATCAGCTGATCACTGACTTTCATATATGGGTTAAGCGACGTCATCGGATCCTGAAAAATCATCGCAATCTGCTCGGCGCGAAGCTTATTCAGCTTGCTCTCGGGCAGATTAAGAATCTCGCGGCCTTCAAATTTTGCGCTACCGCCGATGATACCGTTTTTGGCCAGCAGGCCCATGATGGCGAAAACAGTCTGGCTCTTACCCGAACCTGACTCTCCCACAATACCCAGGGTTTCACCCTGTTTTAGAGAAAAATTAAGATCGTTAACCGCGGTGACGATACCGTCTTGTGTTGTAAATTCTACGCGTAGATCTTTGACATCTAATAAGCTCATAATACTTCCTTATACTCTCTCGCCTTTGACCCACAAGTTTGTTTCATGAGCCAAAAAGCGATTCATTCTTATCTGTCTTTTGGATCCAGTGCGTCACGCAAGCCGTCACCCACATAGTTAAAGCAGAACAAAGTTACAACCATAAACGCAGCCGGGAACATCAGCTGCCAGATAGCAACTTCCATCGTTTGCGAGCCTTCCTGTAGCAAGGCACCCCAGCTTGTCATTGGCTCCTGGACACCCAGGCCAAGGAAACTCAAGAATGATTCAGTTAGGATCATTGCCGGTACCAGTAGGGTTGAGTACACAGCAACAATACCTAATACGTTTGGTACGATATGGCGAGTAATGATTCTCCAACGGCTAACGCCCGAAACATGTGCCGCCTCGATGAACTCTTTGCTTCGCAGGGACAAGGTCTGCCCCCGAACTATACGAGCCATATCAAGCCAGGATATCGCCCCGATCGCCACAAAAATCAGCATGATGTTTCGACCGAAGAAAGTAACCAATACGATGACGAAGAACATGAACGGAATCGAGTACAAGATTTCCAGAAGACGCATCATAATGCGGTCGGTGCGACCACCGACAAAACCCGATGTTGCACCATATAGAGTACCAATCACCACCGCAACCAAGGCGCCCAAAATCCCCACCATCAGGGAGATGCGCCCGCCAATAAGCGTTCGGGTATACAAGTCACGACCAAGGCTATCGGTACCAAAGAAGTGACCCTCTGCACCAAGACTCGGAGCGGCATGCAGTGCGTACCAATCGGTATCATCAAAAGCATACGAGCTGAACATCGGACCGAAAATCACCGCCAGCGTTATACAGAAGAGAATAGCAAGGCTGATCATCGCCGCTTTGTTTCGCATAAAACGAATACGGGCATCCTGCCACAAACTACGGCCTTCAATTTCCAGCTGCTCGGAGAATTTCTCGACGGCCTCTACATTGTCTTTTTTAGTAAGCATCATTTGTTCGGCCCTCTAGTAACGAATTTTCGGATCAATGTACGCAAGGACAATATCAACAATGGCGTTGAAGATAATAGTCAGCGTACCGATTAGAATTGTGATACCCAATACCAGTGAATAGTCACGGTTAAAGGCTGCGTTAACAAAGAGCTTTCCGATACCAGGCAGACCAAAGATGGTCTCGATGACGACCGAACCGGTGATAATACCGACGAAGGCCGGGCCCATATAGGAAACAACCGGTAGCAGCGCAGGTTTCAGCGCATGCTTGATAATGATGTAGGAATAGCTCAGGCCCTTGGCACGAGCTGTACGAATAAAGTTACTGTTCAACGTCTCAATCATGCTACCGCGGGTAATACGGGCAAATGTCGCGACATACAGCAGGGACATACCGAACATTGGCAGCAGCACGTACTTGGTTGAACCATCATTCCAGCCACCAGCCGGTAGCCAGCCAAGATTGATCGAGAAAATATAGATAAGCACCGGCGCCAATATGAAGGACGGCATGACCACCCCCGCCATGGCGGTAGACATTATCGTATAGTCTATCCAGCTATTTTGCTTCAACGCGGCAATGGTGCCGACGGTGACCCCCATCACCAGTGCAAAGATGAAGGCAAAGAAACCGATTTTAGCGGAGACAGGCAGAGCCTTGGAGACCAGCTCGTTCACCGTAAAGTCTTTATATTTAAAGGATGGGCCAAAATCACCCTGAACAATATTTCCAAGGTACGTCGTATATTGTTCAAATACAGGTTTATCCAGGCCGTATTTGGCTTCGATATTTGCCATCACTTCCGGAGGAAGCGGACGGTCGCTTGAAAAAGGGTTACCTGGTGCAAAACGCATCAGGAAAAACGAGATTGTAATTAATACCAACAGAGTTGGTATTGCTTCAAAAATCCGTTTAGCGATGAATTTAATCATAAACTCCACCGTATATTTAAGTCTGTGACAGTTAAAAAAAATTGTAAGTATCAAATACGAACAATGAGCACTGCCCCGAATCGGAGCAGCGCTTAATTATTTATCTTGCTGTTTATTAGTCAGCAATGATGTACATGTCTTTGCTGAAGATATTATCTTCAGGGTTTTTCTCTGGATAGCCACCTAGTTTAGGGTTAACCAGGCGAGCATTCACATAGTGGTAGATAGGCATGATAGGCATGTCTTTAGCCAGCAGTGCTTCCGCATCCTTATAGGCAGCCGAGCGGTCTGCATCAGATGCAGCAGCCAACGCCTTGTCTAGCTGGGCGTCGTATGACTTGCTCGAGTACTTCGGATAGTTCTGCGAGTGGCCGTCACGAAGGATCGCCAGGAAAGTCGACGCTTCGTTGTAGTCACCACACCAGCCAGCACGTGATACATCAAAATCACCCTGACGCTTGGTATCTAGGTAGCTCTTCCACTCCTGGTTTTCAAGAACGGCCGTAACACCCAATGATTTTTTCCACATAGAGGCAATTGCAACAGCAACTTTCTTGTGGTTTTCACTGGTGTTGTATAGCAGATCGAACTTCAGAGGGTTGTCAGAACCATAACCCGCCTTAGCAAGTAGTTCTTTCGCCTTGGCTACACGTTCTTTCTGCGACAGCTCCGAGTACTGAGGCATATCAACGTCAAGTCCGTTAGTCGCCAATGGAGTAAAGTTATAAGCCGGTGTCTCGCCCTTGCCTACGATGAACTTGGCAATCACATCACGGTCGATAGCGTAAGATAGTGCTTTACGGACATCTTCGTTATCAAACGGCGCTCTGGTGGTATTGAATTCGTAGTAGTACGAACACAGGTAAGGCGTAACTTTTACATCTTCCGGATATTCTTTCACCAAGCGCTTGAAGTGCTCGTTTGGCATTTCATACGTAACGTCTACCTCGCCTGCCAGGAAGCGGTTCATTTCGGCAACCTGGTTCTCGATTGGCAGATAGGTAACTTGGTTCAGAACTGTTTTATCGTTATCCCAATATGTTTCACTTCGGGCAAGTACGATACGCTCGTTAACCACCCACTTATCCAGTGTATAAGCACCATTACCGACATAATTGGCTGGGCTTGTCCACTTGTCACCGAGTGACTCAACAACTTTCTTGTTTACTGGCTTCAGTGAGGTGTGAACCGTCATTGATGCAAAGTAAGGAACTGGCTTATCAAGGGTAACTTTAAGAGTGTGCTTATCGACTGCCTCAACACCCAAGGTTTCTGGGCTTTTCTTGCCAAGAATAATGTCACCGGCGTTAGCCATGGTGGTCATGTCCAGGTAAGAGGCATAAGGCGAACCAGTTTTAGGATCGGCCAGACGACGCCAGGTGTAGACGAAGTCTTCAGCGACAACAGGATCGCCGTTTGACCATTTTGCATCTTTACGGAAGTGGAAGATCCACGTTTTATTATCTTTGGTTTCCCATGACTCTGCTACACCGCCAACCAGCGCACCATTGCCGTCCTGGTTAACAAGGCCTTCAAGCAGATCACGCAATACATTGGATTCTGGAACACCTGAGACTTTCTGAGGGTCAAGAGATTCAACTTCTGTACCGTTACCGCGAACCAGTTCTTGTTTCGCTGCTAGCTTGACACCAGCTGGTACATCAGCCGCAAGAGTAGAAAATGAGGTCGCGGCTACGGCCATACCCGCGCTTAATAGTAGCGCCTGAGTAATTTTGTTCTTATACATGCATTAACTCCAATACATTCTATCGATACGTCCATGACGGTCTTCAGCAGGCGCATAAAATGTCAGCAATATCTGCATTATTAATCCTCAACAATACAGAGCAAACCGAAGAATTGGTCAAAACCTTATCAGGCATTGAAGCAATTTGCCACATTTTGATTACAAAAAGTGATATTATGCTTAATAAATAGCATGCAAGCAGTTCATTCACCCAATCAATAACAAGCTTGCAGTTCAATCTATCAGAAAATCCTAACTATAGAGAAAAATCCGCCAAAAACGCCAAAAAAATGTCATTTTTGAATGAATAATTGCAGGATTGAATAAATATTCAGCATAAAAAACTCAGGAGAGTAACAAAACAAGCCTGAGTCAATAACATTTTTGCAAAACCCAGACGGATAAGCATAAAAAAGCACCCTAAACAGGGTGCTTCGGAAAAAACTGACACTTACTTATTTTCACTGTCTATATCTAAACCTGGGTTCATAACACGATTTGACTGTTTTTTCTTTTCAACTAGTGTCTGATCATTATCACTATTATGCGACTCAGTATGCATATCTTCATACAGAATCTCACCCAGAATCTGTTTAATTCGTCGGTTTGATACGCGTCTGTGCTTCATAAAACCCTCCACTGTTAACCTCAATAACAGAAATTCAATAAAACCTAAGCAAGCTGATAGCTAACAGAGGCTATCGATGCAAACAGCTAAATTGAATAATTATTCCTGACAAAAAGTCTCTTTCATCGAAAAGCTTTTCAAGCCGGATTTTAAATATGGCACAAAAGAGATAACTGCGCCTGTAGCACACACTTAATAACGAAACAGAATAAAAAAAACACTGATAGATTAACTTTTCACAAAGGCATTTATTAACAATTTTCAAGTACCTATAACAGGCCAATAACGCTACTATCGTTTCTATTGAAGCGACCCGCCAAGCCAGAGATATCAGGTGTGTACTTCAATATTCCGTTCCCGTTCCGTTCTATCTTGAGAGTTGATATATGAGACCAGCTGGTTGTTTCTCACGTCCAAGCCCTTCCCGTGTTCGTCACGGCTATGTGCCACCGTCACATAAGACCAAAGGCGACACTAACGGTGTCAAGTAAGCCCACGTCTTAAGCTTAAAACACCACCCTAGCCCCTTCTCATAGGGGCTATTTTCATTCGTATCTCCTACCCCGTCAGCAAACCGGCTTGTCAATTTCAGCACGGTGTGAAATGATCTTTTCGCCGATCCAGGGACGTGGATCTAGATAGATAGTAAATGGAACGACAACGGATGAAAAAAGATAAGCGTGATAATGCAGAGACTTATACCATCTCGCAGTTGGCACAAGAGTTCTCGGTAACACTCAGAAGTATCCGCTTCTATGAAGATCAAGGTCTTCTAAAACCAGACAGAAAGGGAAAGCAACGGATCTTTTCACGTCAGGATCGTGCACGCCTGAAATTGATATTACGGGGTAAGCGGTTAGGCTTCAGTCTTACCGATATTCATGAGCTATTCCATCTCTACGACTCTGAAAAACGTAACAAAAAGCAGCTACACGCCATGCTGAACACCATCCAGCATCGGCAAAAACTCCTACAACAACAACAAGCCGATATTCACTCTGTCATGATGGAGCTCAATTCAGCCGAGCGCAGCTGTTATCAGCAGCTCGGAAAATTGGAATAAACACTTATACCCAAGCTACCTCAAGATGCAGGATTCAGAGTGAGGCCAGCGGGCTCAGTTCAAGGAAAATAACGGTAGGAATGGTAGCCCCTTTCAACGTTATTTGACACAGAAATGAGTTCGCTGGCTCACTCCCAAAGGGCGAGTTTACTTGGCTTCTATGCGTTGTTACCGATTATTGATTTAGATCCACTAGATCCTCAAATCGGCGCCTAGCCTAGTAGCCAAGTAATTCTCGCTGAAACGAGCATCTTGAGGTAGTTTGGGTATATACCAATACAAAAGAGCCCGGCAATGGCCGGGCTAAGCACTGGAAAAGGTATCAATTACCAGTAAACTCGTGCGCCGATCGCAAATTTGCTTTCAGAGTCAGATGACTTAACCCCGACAAAGCTATCACTTGCCTTATTCGTGTAACCAAGCGTATCGCCGTCTTCATAGCCGTATTCCACATAGATACGTGACCAACTATTGAAATTGTAATCAGTACCTATGTAATAAGTTTTTCCGTCACCGTCTTCCTGCAGAGCATTCGACTCCTGTGCAGCATAGCCAACACCAGTGTACGCCGTTGCATTATCTGCCCAGCTATACGTAGCTCCCAGGCTAAAGCCATCTCCATCGATAGTAACGTTGGACCCTTTTTTCGCCAGCTCCGAATTATAGTAGGTAAAACCAAGCAGCACCGGTCCGACGGTATATTCAAGCGTACCTTCGAAGAAGGTATTTTCGATATCGGCAGTGATTTTCTCTTCCTTGGTAAACTCCGGAACAGCCGGGTTAGGCGTTACCGTTTTTGTGCCTACACTGAATGACTTATCACGGTTAACACCGCCACCGAAGTGAAAGTTAAAATTACCGACGCTCGAGGAGACAAACAATTCGGCGAGCTCCTGGTTGTTGTCATCTTCTGTCAAACCGTAGTTAGCCGCGAGTAGGAAACTTTCGCCTTCATAATTATATTTTACCAGCGAGTCATGACGTGCTTTCGATAGCGTGGCATGGAGAATTCCGTTTCCTCCAAAGAAATATGAATATTCAGCACCATACATGTCATCCGATACGATCCATTGACGACCGATAGAAAACTTACCAAAATCGGTATCTAACCCGACATAGTGCAAACGGTTTTTCATCGTGTAGTCAGAGCCATCAGCTTTAAAGTTCAGGCCAAACTCCACTTTACCAAATACATCCACTGTCTCGGTAAGTGTATATTCAGCCTTAACACCTGCACGCGAAGAGCCCGCGTTTAAAGTGACATCTTTGTCTTCATATTTTTCAATCTGAGTACGAAGCTGGCCATAAAAATCAACCATGGCTTCTTCAGTTTTAAGAAGTTCTACTGCGCTAACAGCGTTACTAAAGATAACGGCAGGAACCGCTACTGCTAATAGTGTTTTTTTCATTATACTTTCCTGTAATATTTTGTTGTGTTTTTCAACCCTTCCTGAGTCGAAAAGAAACATATCAACAACAAAAAAACACCGCAACACCACAAAACACCATAAATAACCACATCAGTAGCATCTTGATCCGTTATTACAAGCCCATGCAGAGAATGATTATTCATTAATTTTATAAAACAAGACCTAATATTGAAATTAAATTCACGATACTTGAAAAAAAAGGAACTTTATATCGATAACCAAATGGAATAGGACATAAATAAAAGAGGAAAAAAAATATAAATTAATTTTAATCATTAACTAAAAAGACATAAATCTGAGTCAATTTTAGGACAAAGTGAACTAATATAGAACAAAGAGAAAACGATAGTTAACGCCAAACAAAAAATGGCGTCCCATAATTGGACGCCACTATATTCTAATTACGAATAGATTATTTATTAATGAAGCGCAATACGCACCAACCATATATTATGATGGTCTTGTAAATACCCACCATTTTCTGCGATTGACTTTAAATATCCGAGGCGATGATGGCCCTCAAGCAAATTAAATGGTGCCTTTAATATCCGGCCGTTTGTCGCATATAGGTCTCTTTCATACTGCAGTACAATGGGGGCAACAGGCCAGGTTCCATTGTCCTGCATATTCTGAACAAGCCAGCTACGCTGAAACAACGGATTATTCATTCGACTGGAGAACTTACTAACCACATCATCATGCGGTGTCTTGATTTGGTTAATAATGTCATCGGTACTCCATCGCTCCTTTGTAAAGCTCATGGCCTGAAAATCTAACCAGCCCCAGTTACAAAGCACGCCTTTCCAATGACGATATACCCACTGCTCAAGCACTTCTTCCGGAAACTGGGGTAACACACCATGTACTCTTTCGCGCCATTGCTCCCAAGGTTCACAATGCCGACT
The DNA here is from genome assembly GCF_050336885.1 of Photobacterium kasasachensis. NCBI lineage: Bacteria > Pseudomonadati > Pseudomonadota > Gammaproteobacteria > Vibrionales > Vibrionaceae > Photobacterium > Photobacterium kasasachensis. Next base: position 123,196 of record NZ_JAKJSH010000010.1, on the reverse strand, counting down.
ACCAAAACCATCTGGTGCTAATTCATAGAGTAATCGATCGCTCCTGATCATAACTACGTCCCCCTATTGCCAAACTGCTGCACCGAGCAACAGCGTAAAACCATAACCATTCACTTTGAAAGGTTAATTATTCCGTTAATTTGAAATTAGCACAGGACAGGATGAAAGAACATAAGAATAATAGAGAAAGATTATTCACAGCGACAAAGCTGCCAGCCGGCGGTGGCTCAAGAAACAATCATATAAGAGCGGCCAAACGACCAAAATAGCCAAAGGTGGTAGTTATTCAACCCTGGCGAGATGTCAAAACGAAGAGTTATGCAACAAAAGAAAGAAGGGAGGCACAATCATTCAATACAAACAGGGCAGAACCTAAGTTCTGCCCTGAGCAAGAAAACCAAGTACCCGCATGGCTTTACTGATCTGTTACCCAGCGGTCAGCAGCAGAGGTATCGGTCTCACGAGCATCAACCCAGCGTGACTCTTCGGGGGTCTGCTCTTTTTTCCAGAACGGGGCTCGTGTTTTCAGGTAGTCCATAATAAACTCACACGCCTGAAAAGCTGCGCCACGGTGGGCACTCGACACGCCGACAAAGACAATCTGATCACCCAGCTCCAAATCGCCGACCCGGTGAATAACCCGAGTTTGCAGCAACGGCCAGCGCTCGCGGGCTTGCTCGACGATATCTTCCAACGATTTTTCCGTCATCCCCGGATAGTGCTCCAGAGACAAGCCAGTGACAGTATCGCCCTGATTGAAATCTCGCACCTTACCGATAAAGGTCACCACAGCACCGGCATCAGTGCCTTCGGCCAACTTGGCGTACTCATCAGCAACCGAGAAATCTTCAAACTGAACAGAGATCATATTTAGCCTCCGGTAACCGGCGGGAAGAAGGCAATCTCATCCCCATCTTTGATAACAGTATCTAATGGACAAATAGTCTGATTGACAGCGACCAGCAACTTGCCGGATTCCAATGCCAGTTGCCACTTGTCACCACGTTCGCACAGATGAGTACGCAGCTCCTCTGCCGTCGCAAACCCGGCATCCATTTCAAGGCGATCAACGCCTACCAGCTCTTTTACCTGAGCGAAGAAAAGTACATTAATCATGCTTCCACCTTAAAGTGACCTGACTTGCCGCCAGTTTTCTCAAGCAACCGGATCTGACCGATAACCATATCTTTTTGCACCGCCTTGCACATATCATATATGGTCAACGCAGCAACGGAAGCCGCAGTCAGTGCCTCCATCTCAACGCCGGTTTTGCCCGCCAGCTTACAACAAGATTCGATACGTACCATATTCTCGGCTTCTATCGCCTCTAGCTGCACTTCGACTTTCGACAACAACAGCGGGTGACAAAGCGGGATCAAATCCCATGTTTTCTTGGCCGCCTGAATACCGGCAATACGCGCCGTAGCAAATACATCGCCTTTATGATGCTTACCGGATACGATAAGAGCAAGTGTCTCCGGCGCCATATGGACGAACGCTTCCGCGCGTGCTTCCCGTACGGTTTCCGTTTTACCCGAAACATCGACCATGTTGGCCTCACCGGATGCATTGATATGTGTAAATTGGTTCATTGTTTATTTTCCTAGGTGAGGCATAAAATTACATGGACGGTGGCTTGCATCCAACTGCTCTTTGATGATTTTCGTCCAGCCTGTCCGGCAGGCGCCCGTCGAGCCCGGCATGGCAAAGATAACGGTCTTATTGGCCATACCTGCAACCGCCCGGGACTGGATTGTTGAAGTGCCGATTTCCTGGTAAGACACCATGCGGAAAATCTCACCAAAACCCTCGACTTGTTTATCAAACAAAGGGAGCAACGCCTCGGGCGTATTATCTCTTGAGGTAAAGCCCGTTCCGCCAGTGATCAGTACCGCCTGCACCTTCTCATCAGCAATCCACTGAGAGACAACCGCGCGTATCTGATAAACATCGTCAATCACTATTTTTTTATCGGCTAGCTTGTGACCGGCTTCTTGCAGTGACTCTGCAAGGTACTGGCCCGAGGTATCATTGTGTTCGGTGCGCGTATCTGACACCGTCAATACAGCCACATGTGCTGGTTCAAACGCAGTTTCTGCATGACCCATTACAGTAATTCCCAAACTGAAGTAGTAATAAATTGAAATTTAGGCGGCCTGATCAGTATTACGTACCGATCAGAACCGGAAATTATCCGCCAATTGAGGCAAGGTGCGGCGTCATACCCGTATTACCGTCATCAAGAAAATGCCCAACGGCTTTTTGCTGCAACCCACTTTGGATACGATCGATCAAGTCTGCTCGCTGAGTATCAGCTTCCAGCAAATCGCGTAAATCAACGCCATGATCGCCGAACAGGCAAAGGTGAAGTTTACCGTTGGCCGAAATACGTAAGCGGTTACAGCTTTGGCAGAAGTCTTTTTCATACGGCATGATAAGACCAATCTCGCCCTGATAGTCTGGGTGGCAAAATACCTGAGCCGGCCCGTCGTTGTTACTTCTTATTTTAAGAAGCCAGCCGTTCGCGATGAGGTGGTTGCGGATACTGACACCGGAAACATGATGATTATTGAACAAATTGTCCATTTCACCCGTTTGCATTAGCTCGATAAATCGAAGTTGTATCGGCCGAGTCTTAATCCAGTCGAGGAACTTTGGCAGCTCCTGTGAGTTGAGATCTTTTAGCAGGACAGTGTTGATTTTTACCTGTTCAAAACCAGCTTCAAACGCTGCATCGATACCCGCCATCACCTGATGGAACATATTTTCACCAGTGATCTGGTAAAACATCTTCGGGTCAAGACTATCGACACTGACGTTGATATGGGTTAGCCCGGCATCACGCCACTCACCAACGTGCTTCGCCATGCGATAGCCGTTGGTGGTTGTCGCTACTTTACTGATACCTGGCTGGGAAGCCACAGTACCGATAATATCAGTAAAATCACGGCGCAGGCTCGGTTCACCACCTGTGATACGCACTTTCGTCGTACCACAGTCGGCAAACGCCCCTGTTACACGCTTGATCTCATCAAGCGTCAGAAAAGAAGGCTTCTTCCTTTCTGCAGGTTGATAGCCGTCAGGCAGGCAGTATGTACATCTGAAATTACAGACATCAGTCACTGAGAGTCGTAAGTAATAAAACTTACGATGAAAATTATCTTCAAATTGATTCGCCACGGAACACCTTTCCAAATACGGGAGGCCGATGCATTTCTTTGTCGACCCTGGTGACTACCTGTCACTGGCTTCATCCACCTATTGTCATCCCCAAAAGGCTGCAACTTAGTGAATAAAGCTCGGAGTTATGGCTGCTGCACACATTATTATATCGCCTAGCGACATGTGCAGCGGCTTAATTATTATAACCTATCAGAGAAAGTGCTTTATTGACAAATCTCTGAAAAAAACGTGTTGCATTCTACCTTTCGTAAGAATTCACGACAATACTACTAAAGGGAAGATAGTTAAAAATTCTCATAAAAAGTGGGGGGATTATGTCCAACATTATTGAATCTGCGACTGTTGACGATATTGCACTCTATTTACAGCGAGAAGAAGGACTGGATGCAAAGCGTGCCCGTGAGCAGGCGATGCGTGTCATAGACGGCTTCAACGACATGATGGAAAAGGGGATCATTAAAGGCTGGTACTTTAACGAGCAAAGCCATCTTGAGTTACTGCCTAGTGATAATGCGCTGAAAATCATTGCGAATCAGAAATAATTCGCATAATGCACAGTGCAAATTGCAGTGAGATTCGCAATATGCAATTACACGCACTCATTCAGCTTTAAAGCACCACCGTACGGCCAAAATAGCGGTATAAATTCCGGCATCACAATTGCATTGTCTAAGTTACCTGACAACTATTACGACAGTTGGAGCCGATTATGAAACAGTCTATACCGCTACTTTTTCAACAGCGCCATGTGTTACCCGGTGGGAGAATGCCAATACGGGTTGCTCCTGGGCCACAAATGGACGCATTCAAGGCTGCGCTAACCTCTGATATTGGCTTTGGTATCTGTATGTTTGACGAGGCTGAACACGGCCACCACTTCTTCCATATCGGAACCCGAGTGACGGTTGAGGATTTAGATACTTCAGCCCTGGATGGTTCACTGATTGTTACTGTATACGGCCATGAAAACTTCCGAATCAATGCTCTAGAACAAGACGATAGCGGTGTCTTCTCCGGGGAATATGACATTATCCCTCAGTGGCCGGAAGTCGAAATTCGCAACGACCAAATTGTTCTGGCGGACAAACTCAAGCAGATGTTCAACAAACATCCTGAGCTCAACCAACTTAACTTAAAGAAAGAGTTCAATAATCTAAGCTGGCTATGTCAGCGCTGGCTGGAAATACTGCCAGTGCCTGCCAGCGAGAAGCAAGCACTGCTTAACACGCCTAACTGCCAGGATACCTACGATTACCTGATGAGTATCATGCAAAAACCGCACTAGCCGCGTTTCATCCCAACACACTGTCGTTCTATGTGTTTGCCTCTCGTACCCTGTACGGGAGGTTTTTTATTATGAAATTAGCACCATACGTGACTTATACTCCATCTCGTCCCGGCCTATTTGTAATTCACATAGCGATTTGTATACACTGACCGCTCTATTTTGATAACGGATTTATGCAACTACGGCTATGACTACAACAAATATTGCTGATGCTAAAATTGTTGCCATTGGCGGCGGACATGGCCTTGGCAGGATCCTGTCTGCGCTCTCCGACTATGGCTCTCAGGTTACAGGAATTGTCACCACGACCGACAATGGAGGCTCTACCGGCCGTATTCGAGCCTGCCAGGGAGGAATTGCCTGGGGAGATACCCGAAACTGTATCAACCAGCTCATTACCGAGCCCTCAGTAGGTTCAATGATCTTCGAATACCGGTTTCGGGGCAACGGTGAGCTAAGTGGCCATAATCTGGGTAACTTGATGCTTAAAGCTCTGGATAACCTCTCTATTCGCCCGCTAGAAGCTATCAACCTGATCCGTGACATGCTCAAGGTGAAAACCCATATTGTGCCCATGTCTGAGCACCCTGCTGATTTGGCAGCCATGATTCAAAGTGGCGAGATAATCAGCGGCGAAACCAGCGTGGATGAGTTACAGGAAGTGCCGCAGCGACTCTATGTCGAGCCCGCCGTTCCTGCCACAAGGGAAGCCGTCACCGCCATAGAGGAAGCGGATGTGATTTTACTAGGGCCAGGCAGCTTCTTAACCAGTGTCATGCCACCACTGTTACTCAAAGAAATTGAACTTGCTCTTAAGAGCTGCAACGCCAATATCGTCTTTGTCACTAATCTGGATAAAGAGAGCGGACCTGCCGGGATGATGTCCCTTGAAACAATGCTACATTGGTGTGAGAGGGCAATGGGAGGACGCCAGGTTGATGGCGTCCTGTCGGATCAATACCGTTCTGAATTAGATGCGCGATATCACCAGGTGATTGAAGATCTGGCCTCGAGCAATCACGAATGGCGTCATGATCGCGAGAAACTAAAGCATGCGGTTGATAAGCTCATCGTTGCTAGCTAGCTGTTTGTATTCTATAGCCATTCCCTTGACCATCTGTGTAAACTCACACAGGTGGTCATTCATCCACTGCTCCTGACCTTGTTTCACCCGAGATTCACACTCTTGCGCCATTTCAGCTAGCTCATCAGCACCAAAACTTGCAGCGCTGCTTTTTATCGCATGACTAATTTCCCTGACCTGGCTAATAGTAGGTTGATCTGATAACTGACGTAAGTACTGCTCCAGCTCGTCACTGAAGACATTAAGCAACAGTGTTACTGTGTCCTGACCAACTTCTTCAGATAAGCGCTTGATTGTAGATGCATTAATACTCGTTGCCATTTATTTTATCTCCCTGTTACTACCTGCCGCTTCCTGCCAGGCCTGTAATTTTCTATATATCGTTGATGGGCTGACTTCCAACAAGCCCGCTGCTCGGGGAATATTTCCCTCACACGCATCAATCGCCGCCTGAATGGCGCGTTTCTCAACAACCCACAAGGGCTCAATTTGCGATTTATCGATGGAATGATTGTGAGAAACCCCATCACGAGTGTCCGCATTATTTTGCGGTTCAGCAGTTAGCTGAACAGTACGTGCAATTTCTGCGCCATCTCCACCAGATATGGGCGGCGGAACCATATCTAACGTGACCTCTTCACCGGTATTCAGTACCACTATGTTTCGGATCACATTTTGTAGTTCACGGACATTCCCCTGCCAGCTATGGCGCTGAAACAGATTGATAACCTCTGGAGAGAAACGACTAAAGTTCTTGCCTTCTTCTACTGACATCAGAGCCAGTAAAGCATGGGCAATTTCAATGACATCCTCGCCACGATCCCTAAGCGGCGGCAAGGTAACGGGAATCACATGCAGGCGATAATACAAGTCTTCACGAAAACGCCCTTCCTGAACCTCAACCCATGGATTCCGGTTGGTTGCACAAACAAAGCGAACATCCACGCTGCTTGTTTTGGATGAGCCGACTTTCTGATAGGTGCCGGTCTGGATAAAACGCAGTAGCTTACTTTGCAAATCCAAATCCATTTCGCAAAGCTCATCGAGAAACAGTGTCCCCTTGTTAGCGAGCTCTACGGCTCCCTGCCTTTCGGTCGAGGCACCGGTAAACGCCCCTTTTACATGGCCAAACAGTTCGCTTTCTATGAGCTCTTTCGGAATCGCCGCACAGTTCAAGGCCACAAAAGGATGATCATTTCGCGGGCTTGCCGCATGCACAGCTTCTGCACAGACTTCCTTACCTGTACCGCTTTCACCGGTAATAAATACCGTTGCCTTACTAGAGGCCGCAGACTCAATCACTCGATACACAGCCTGCATTGGAAGGCTGTTACCTATAAATCCTTGGTACTGCGCCCCGCCCTGCTTGGACTTCTGGCGCTCTTTCGGCGCTTTATTCTCTTCTTTTAGCGCGTTGTTAACGGTGATCCGCAAACGGTCCGCTTCACACGGCTTGATCAAAAAGTCCTGCGCACCATGACGCATGGCTTCTACGGCCACATCGATGGAACCATGTGCCGTCATGATCACCACCGGAATATTACCGTGATCTCGACGCACAGATTCCAGCACTTCCATGCCCGTCATGTCAGGCAGTCGAAGATCAAGCAATATTAAGTCAGGAGTAATATCTTTGACGAAGCTGAGTGCTTCCGTCCCGGTCCCGACAATACTGACCATTAAACCCAGGGGATTTAGGTAAGATTTGTACAAGGCCGCAACCGAGGCGGTATCTTCTACCATTAATACTTGTCGCTGAGTTGACCTGCTTTCCATTGCCCCTCCAAAGCCTTTCTTCCTAAACTAATTGTAATCAATAGAAAAAAAACTGTTATGAGAAATTTCAAATTTTCTAAATTCCTATTATGAATCGCATATTGATTTGCAAAATGCAAATAACAACGTGATAGATAAAGAAAACGGTGACAAATTACTCGCGAAGCGTCGCAAAAAAGTCCAATTATCGGGATCAAAAAAGTTGGCACGGAGTCTGCATTAACTAAACTGACTCTTTCCTGAGAGTCAACCTAGCCAACTGACGTTGTTTGTGGAATTATTTCACTAAAACAATGACGCCAACCGAATCTGTTCTCGGTTGGCTTTTTTTTTATGAGGGGTTGGGAGGAGTACAAGAGCCTTACCAGGCCCCTGTGACGTTAGCTGTTTACGATGAACTGCTCTCGCATCGAGTGGATCTTATCGCGCAATTCAGCGGCTTTCTCAAATTCCAGGTTCTGTGCCAAGTCATACATTTCTGATTCCAACTGCTGAATCTCAATTTCCAGCTGCTGCGGTGACATGGTCGTATACGTACCTTTCTGTTCGGCAACCTGATGAAGCTGAGCCGCCTTATTTGGCCTGCGACGTTTACCAGGCTGACCTAATTCCATGATATCCGATACCGCCTTGTTAAGCGCCTTAGGAACAATGCCGCGCTCTTCATTATAGGCTTGCTGCTTTTCCCGACGGCGATTGGTTTCGTTCATAGCCCGCTCCATCGAGCCCGTAATGCGGTCAGCATACAATATTGCCTTACCTTCAAGGTTTCGGGCAGCACGTCCGATGGTCTGAATCAATGAGCGCTCCGAGCGAAGGAACCCCTCTTTATCGGCATCAAGAATCGCCACCAGAGAAACCTCAGGCATATCCAGGCCTTCTCGCAGCAAGTTTATCCCTACCAGTACATCAAACTCACCCAGACGCAGATCCCGAATGATCTCTACCCGCTCAACCGTGTCAATATCCGAATGCAGATAGCGCACCCTGACACCATGCTCATCCAGGTATTCGGTCAGATCCTCTGCCATCCTCTTTGTCAATGTCGTAACCAATACCCGCTCGCCTTTGGCCTCGCGAATCCTAATCTCTGACAACAGGTCATCAACCTGGGTCGCCACCGGGCGAACTTCAATCTGTGGATCGAGCAGCCCTGTCGGGCGCACAACCTGCTCGGCAATATCACCGCCTGACTGCTCGATTTCATAGTTTCCCGGCGTTGCAGAAACATAGAGGGTCTGCGGTGCCAGAGACTCAAACTCCTCAAACTTAAGCGGGCGGTTGTCGAGGGCAGACGGCAATCGAAAGCCGTACTCGACAAGATTTTCCTTACGAGAGCGGTCACCACGATACATAGCGCCAATCTGCGAGACGGTAACATGCGACTCATCAATGATAAGCAGGCCATCGGCCGGCAGGTAGTCAAACAATGTCGGAGGCGGCTCACCCTCCGCTCGGCCGCTGAGGTAGCGCGAGTAGTTTTCGATCCCCGAACAAAAACCCAGCTCATTCATCATTTCAATATCAAACTGGGTGCGCTGAGCTATGCGCTGCTCTTCCACTAGCTTGTTATTCTCTAATAGCTGCTTTTTACGTACCTCAAGCTCAACTTTGATTTTATCTACTGCCTCAAGGATACGTTCACGCGGTGTGACATAGTGAGTCTTAGGATAAATGGTGCAGCGAGGCAGGTCTCGTTGTAGTACGGCTCCAGTCAGCGGATCAAATGCGCTGATGCAATCCACCTCATCATCAAACAGTTCAATCCGTACCGCATTTTTTTCCGATTCAGCCGGAAAGATATCAATGACTTCGCCGCGGACACGGAAAGTGCCTCGTTCAAAGGCAATATCGTTTCGGGTGTACTGCAGTTCAGCCAGTCGGCGAAGAATATCTCGTTGGTCCAGCATATCGCCACGGCGAACATGCAACATCATCTTAAGGTATGAGTCCGGGTCACCCAGGCCATAAATCGCAGAGACGGAAGCAATAATAATAACATCACGTCGCTCCATCAGTGCCTTGGTTGCCGATAGGCGCATCTGCTCAATATGAGCATTCACCGATGCATCTTTCTCTATAAAGGTATCGGTCGTCGGGACATAGGCTTCCGGCTGGTAATAGTCATAGTACGAAACAAAGTATTCCACGGCGTTATCCGGAAAGAACTCCTTCATTTCACCATAGAGCTGGGCCGCCAACGTTTTATTGGGGGCAAGGATCAAGGTTGGCCGATCCGCTTCTGCAATAACATTGGCTACAGTAAAAGTTTTCCCCGATCCCGTCACACCCAGCAATGTCTGGTGAGCAAGCCCCGCATCCAAGCCTTCCAGCAACTGATTGATTGCTGTGGGCTGATCGCCGGAAGGAGAAAAGCGGGAAGATAAATTAAACGTTTTGCTCATACTGAAGTTCCGTAGTAAGGAGGACTTATGGGACATTTTGCTGTTATGACAAGGCTTGTCAATAATCAGGCTTGTTCATCTTTCTATTCTTCCGTCCCTGTCCATTCCCCTCAGTCAAAGCGATTGCTTTTCAGCGTGAAGAAAAAAACGCAAAAAAATTAAATTCAAGGATTGAACAATTTTATCCTTAGGCGTATTATCACCGCCCACGAACAAGAATGACTTTGTTCAGCTATACTTCAGGCTGGTGATTAAAAGCCTATAAAATCCCTCAAAAGCACTCTCTTCAAGAGCGATCATCCACAGCTTTTCCCACAATTGATTCAAATCAATTCACAAGCAACCGTATACTTGGCATTCTCTAAAGTATTTATTCTAATTGATTCATATATATTCTGCCGTTTATTCCTATATCGCTATAATACAACTATTTATTCTTCCTGCGACCATGCTGTACAAAATATAACCACAGCGCTCTACCTGTCGCCATCGCGGCTTTTTCCAAGCATCCATCAACACACTTATCCACAGTTTCCGTGGATAACTCGCCTAAGCCCTTGCCAAGTCTGGGCCGAACAAAATCAAGTGAATTTTAAACGCAATTTTAGAAATCAATTTTGCACTGTGATTATCGGTATCCGCTCACCTCGACAAAAAACGGCAAGCCGTAGCCTGCCGTTATCTTATGTTTAAAGGCTATCTAGCAGCTGTGCGCCATCAGGAACTGAATATCCTGCTGCTCAGAATAATATACTGGCTCGTTTCCATAGCTAAAGAGCTTGAGATCCTTGCCGTTTGCACTGTGATAACTAAGCTGGCCGTTATGCAAATGCAGCCAGGTCCCTTCAGGAATACCAATAACAGGTTCGTGCTTGTTCACCTCCAGAAACTCCTGAATGCGCTCATCCCGGGTTTCACCGTTATGTCCTTCAACCTTTGCTTCCAAATAATGCGGATTAATCTGGAACGGTACCAAATTCAGTGACGGTAATACGGCACCGGTAATAATTGGCATATCGTTGGTAGTACGAATCGTCGGACAGGTAATGTTCGTACCGGCACTCCAGCCGATATAAGGAATACCCAGATCAAGCACTGCTTTGCGTATTGGACCGACAAGCCCCAAGTCATGCAACGTCTTGTTCAGGACCCAAGTATTTCCGCCACTCACCAAAATGCCATCTGCCGCCTGTAGCGCAGCAACAGGATCATCGGCCTGATGGAGACCAGTAACCTGGCAATCCAGTCCGAGAGCATCAAATGTCTCCTGAACCATGGCTACACGATCATCATGACTTGAACGAATGACCGCATACGGGATCAGTACCCAGTTTTTGGCACCGGTGCGTTGTACCTGCTCAATGATTGCCTCACTGGCAAACCCCATAACATGTTCGTTTCCGGCGATCTTGCCGTTGCTCAACATTAAAATATCCATCTTTATCCCCTTACGAATACTTGATAACGGCCAGCCCAATGTCCAGCATACTGTTTTTCATTGACGTTGTTCGCTGGTTTTGTATTTTGATTCTACGCCTAGCCGCCACATATAAAACCACTGACAGGTAATTTATGCAGTGCCTATCACTAAAGTACAGCCGTTAATAAAAAACGAAAACAACACACTTACATCCGCAGGCACATATGTTCAACAGGCAATCACAATTGTCATACATATACTCAACAACCATTTCTAATAGTCCAGAATGCATGTCGACACACTGCGAAAATCAATCAGACAATACACACATTTTTGTGCATGGCATCCATAGATGCTTTCTTATTGATCCGGACTTAACCAAGTAATAACTGATGAAAAAATCAGCAATATCGAAAAACCCTGCAAGACAAGAGTTGTTATAGCTTGTGCAAAGGAAGATAATATGCAGATCTCTAGCAAATTATAATTAAGACGGTATGACTGAATACCTACTACTACTTGTCGGTACAGTGTTGGTTAACAACTTTGTACTGGTGAAATTTTTAGGCCTTTGCCCGTTCATGGGCGTGTCTAAAAAACTGGAAACAGCAATTGGCATGGGTTTGGCAACAACGTTTGTACTTACCCTGGCATCCGTATGCGCGTATCTTGTTGAAGCCTATATCCTCGTCCCTCTTGGCATTCAATACCTTCGAACACTTAGCTTCATTCTGGTGATCGCTGTCGTGGTTCAGTTTACCGAGATGGTCGTCCATAAAACCAGCCCGACGCTTTATCGTCTACTGGGGATATTCCTGCCACTAATCACGACAAACTGTGCGGTTTTGGGGGTTGCACTCCTGAATATCAACGAACGCCACAATTTCATTGAATCTGTGGTGTATGGCTTCGGTGCTGCTATTGGCTTCTCGCTGGTCTTGGTGCTGTTTGCTTCTATGCGTGAGCGCATTGCCGCAGCGGATGTTCCGAGTCCTTTTAAAGGCGCCTCAATCGCCATGATCACAGCCGGCCTGATGTCTCTTGCCTTTATGGGCTTTACTGGATTGGTGAAACTATAAAATGAGCGGAATATTAATTGCAGTTATTGCAATCGCAGTACTTGCCGCGATTTTTGGCCTGGTCCTTGGCTTTGCCTCGATCCGCTTCAAGGTAGAAGCCGATCCGATTGTCGAGCAAATCGATAGCATTCTGCCACAAACTCAGTGCGGCCAGTGCGGTTACCCTGGCTGCCGTCCCTACGCGGAAGCCATTGCCAACGGTGATGATATTAACAAATGCCCTCCCGGCGGCCAGCAAACCATAGAGAAGCTGGCTGATTTGATGGGGGTAGATGTTCAGGACTCGGCTCACGATGATGACAAAGGCCTGAAAAAAGTCGCGTTTATCCATGAAGACATGTGCATCGGCTGTACCAAGTGCATTCAGGCATGTCCTGTTGATGCGATCGTCGGCGGCACTAAGGCGCTACACACCGTCATCAAAGATGAGTGTACCGGTTGCGATCTTTGTGTCGCACCTTGTCCGACCGACTGTATCGAAATGGTTCCGGTAGAAATGACCCCGGAAAGCTGGAAGTGGGAGCTTAACAAAATCCCCGTCGTCAATATTCCTGCTGATACAAGCGCCAACAAGGTAGAGTAACCATGCTGTCAATCATCGAACAAATAAAACAGGGTCAGCTATGGGACTTCCCGGGCGGAATTCACCCACCAGAGCAAAAAGCCCTGTCCAGCCATTCTGAAATTGCCGAAGCCAAGATCCCTGGTGAGCTGGTGCTGCCCCTAAAACAGCACATCGGCGCCGTTGGTGATGTCTTAGTCACAGCCGGAGACAAAGTACTCAAAGGTCAGCCACTGACGCATGCCGACGTAGCACTGAGTGTACCTGTTCACGCCCCGACTTCAGGCACAATTAAGGCGGTAAAACCTCATACTATCGCCCACCCTTCCGGCTTATCCGATCTTTGTATCATTATTGAGCCGGATGGCAATGATACCTGGGGTGAGAAAACAACCATCGCTGACTATCGCCAGACTGAAACAGCTGATCTGATTGATCATATCCGCCTCCAAGGGATCTCCGGCATGGGCGGTGCAGGTTTTCCAGCCGGCCGTAAACTTCAAAGTGGTTTGGGAAAAACAGATATCCTGATCATTAATGCTGCTGAGTGCGAACCATATATCACTGCCGACGATCGCCTGATGCAAGATAACGCTCGCGATGTCGTTGAAGGCATTCGGATCCTGAATCATATCCTTGTCCCCAAGCTCACTATCATCGGTATCGAAGATAACAAGCCGGAAGCAATCGAGGCGCTTCAACGCTGTATCAGCGAAGATGACGGTATTGTTATTCGTGCAATCCCGACCAAATACCCTTCCGGTGGCGAGAAGCAGTTAATCAAGGTGCTGACAGGCAAAGAGGTTCCGACTAAAGGGATACCTGCCGACATTGGCATCATGATGCACAATGTGGGAACCACGCATGCAATCAAGCGTGCCGTAGTTGACGGCGAACCCTTGATTCAGCGTGTTGTTACCGTCACCGGCAAAACGTTCAAACAGCCTGGCAACACCTGGGCATTGCTAGGAACACCGGTAAATTTCCTGCTGGAGCGTTTTGGCTATAAAGCCGATAAGAAACTACCACGCGTGATCATGGGTGGCCCGATGATGGGTTTTACCCTGCCACACTGTGATGTTCCAATCACCAAGATTGCCAACTGTATTCTGGCTCCGACACGCAAGGAAATTTCTCCGACAAACAATGAAATGTCCTGCATTCGCTGTACAGCGTGTGCCGAGGCCTGTCCGGTCTCCCTGCTACCGCAACAGCTACAGTGGTATGCCAAAGATCAGGACTATGCCAAATGCGAGGAATACAATCTCTTTGACTGTATTGAATGCGGAGCCTGTGCGTATGTCTGCCCAAGTGAAATCCCGCTGGTTCAATACTATCGCCAGGCCAAAGCAGAAATTCGTCAGCGTAAGCAAGATGAAGAGAATGCCGAGCGAGCCAAACAACGCTTTGAAGCCAAGAAAGCCCGTTTAGAGCGGGACAAGGCTGAGCGAGAGAACCGCTTTAAGAAAGCAGCTGATGATCGCCGCAAAGAAATGGCCGCTTCCGGAGGCGATGACGCGGTTGCTGCTGCTATAGCACGTGTTAAAGCCAAACAAGCAGCGGCCAGCACCAATGCCGACACCGACAAGAAACCAGCAGTTGCAGCAGCGATTGCCCGGGCAAAAGCCAAGCAGGCTGCAGCCCAGTCCGGTGACAGCCAAGTTTCTCAAGAAGCTTTGCCTGACAATACAGAGATGGCAAAACTTCGCGAAGAACGCAAGCGTCTGGCTCGCGAGCGAAAAGCTGTCAAACAAACAGAAAGTACCGCTGATACACCAGCATCGGAAACAACAGGCGATGCTAAAAAAGATGCAGTAGCTGCTGCCATTGCACGGGCCAAGGCCCGCAAAGCCGCGCAAGCATCTGAGCAAGCTCAGGATGCAACTGAGCCTGCAGCGACCGAAGCTGAGGCTGATCCGAAGAAAGCTGCCGTTGCTGCTGCCATCGCCCGTGCCAAGGCCCGCAAAGCCGCGCAAGCGTCTGAAGCTGCTCAGGAAACACCTGAGCCTGCAGCGACCGAAGCTGAGGCTGATCCGAAAAAAGCTGCCGTTGCTGCTGCCATCGCCCGTGCCAAGGCCCGTAAAGCCGCTCAAGCGTCTGAGCAAGCTCAGGAATCGCCTGAGCCTGCAGCGACCGAAGCTGAGGCTGATCCGAAAAAAGCGGCTGTCGCTGCTGCCATCGCTCGTGCCAAGGCGCGTAAAGCTGCACAAGCGTCTGAGCAAGCCCAGGAATCGCCTGAGCCTGCAGCGACCGAAGCTGAGGCTGATCCGAAAAAAGCGGCTGTTGCTGCTGCCGTTGCCCGCGCCAAGGCCCGCAAAGCCGCGCAAGCTCAGGAAACACCTGAGCCTGCAGCGACCGAAGCTGAGGCCGATCCGAAAAAAGCCGCTGTCGCTGCTGCCATTGCACGCGCTAAAGCTCGCAAGGCTGCCAAAGAAGCTGAAGCGCAGACGGAGCAAACGCAGGACGAGCCAGTCAGCACTGTCACTGAGGAAGACGTCGATCCAAAGAAAGCCGCTGTCGCTGCTGCTATTGCCCGTGCCAAGGCTCGCAAGGCTGCCCAACAAGCAGCAAAAGATACACAACAGAATAACGAGGATAACTAATCGTGGCTTTTAATATTGCCAGCTCACCCCATACACATAGCCGACGCAGTACCAGCGATATCATGCGTACTGTCATTCTTTGTTCGGCCCTTGGTATTGCTGCCCAATGGTTCTTCTTTGGCTGGGGTGTACTGATCCAGGTTATTCTGGCTTCTTTGATAGCGCTCGCCTCTGAAGCTGCAATACTGGTTTTGCGTAAGCGCCCGGTATTACCTTACCTGCGCGATAACAGTGCGCTGCTTACCGGTATCCTAGTTGGTATTTCAATCCCGCCGCTGGCTCCTTGGTGGATCACCGTGATCGGTGTTGTCTTTGCTATTGTTATCGCCAAGCACTTATATGGCGGCCTCGGACAGAATCTCTTCAACCCGGCAATGGTAGCCTATGTTGTCTTGCTGATTTCCTTTCCGGTGCAGATGACAACCTGGCTTCCTCCCTCTTCAATCAGTGCCGCTCCAGTGTCGCTGCTTGATAGCCTGTATACAGTATTTACCGGCTTTACCCAAGACGGGTTCAGTGTGCATCAGCTCAGGATGTCCGTTGACGGCGTAACCATGGCAACACCTTTGGACACCCTGAAGACATCACTGACAACCGGCCATACCACCACTGAAACTCTCGCGGGCCCAATCTTCGGTATGATTGCCGGTATTGGTTGGGAGTGGGTAAATATTGGCTTCTTGCTGGGTGGCTTGCTACTGCTGAAGTTACGCATTATTCAGTGGCAGATCCCTGTCGGTATGCTGGGCGCATTATTTGTGATCAGCACCATTGCCTTCCTTTTCAACCCGGACGGTACGGCATCACCAATCATCCACCTATTCTCTGGTGCTACTATGCTCGGGGCATTCTTTATTGCCACCGATCCTGTATCGGCATCGACCACAGTCAAAGGTCGTCTGATTTTTGGTGCCTTAATCGGGATCCTGGTTTACCTCATCCGAACCTGGGGTGGCTTCCCTGACGGTGTCGCGTTCAGCGTGTTGCTGGCAAACATGTGTGTACCTATGATCGATTACTACACACGCCCACGAACATACGGCCACTTATAGGAGCAAGCATGCTGATTGCAATGAAAAAAAACAGCGGTGTACTGGCAGTATTTGCCCTGCTTGCTACCCTGCTAGTATCTGTTACCCAGCTGCTGACTGCCGGAAGAATTCAAGAGCAGCAACAAAAGGAGCTGCTTAAGGTTCTGAACCAGGTGATCCCTGCAGAAAACCATGACAACGAGCTCTACAAAAGCTGCACCCTAGTCACCAATGAGCAATATCTCGGCACCTCTACGCCAATGCCGGCTTACCTGGCTGAAAAAGAAGGTGAAGTGTCGGGTGTCGCGATTGAAGCTATTGCGCCCGGCGGTTACAACGGAGCCATCAAAATTATCGTCGGCCTTGATACCTCAGGTGTCGTCACGGGTGTGCGTGTCCTAAGCCACAATGAAACCCCGGGGCTTGGCGATAAAATTGATACCCGGATAACCGACTGGATTTACAGCTTTACCGGCAAGAAACTTCAAGGTGAAAAAGATGCCAGCTGGGCAGTACGCAAAGACGGCGGTAATTTCGACCAGTTTACCGGTGCAACCATTACTCCGCGTGCTGTTGTCGGTGCTGTGAAGAAGGTATCGCTGTATTACCAGCGTTACCAACAAGAATTGTTTAATCAACCTCTGAATTGTCAGGGCCACTCATGAGCATAAATAAAGAATTGATGAAAAATGGCCTGTGGGATAACAACCCGGCTATCGTTCAGTTACTGGGACTCTGTCCTCTTCTGGCCGTATCGGCAACCGTCACCAATGCCCTTGGCCTCGGGCTTGCTACCACGGCAGTGCTCATCGGATCGAACCTGATCGTCTCATTGGTTCGTCAATGGGTGCCGTCAGAAGTTCGGATCCCGGTATTCGTAATGATCATCGCGGCACTGGTTACCTGTGTTCAGTTACTGATGAATGCCTTCACTTACGGGCTTTACCAGTCACTGGGGATCTTCATCCCGTTGATCGTAACTAACTGTATTATTATTGGCCGCGCAGAATCTTTCGCCTCCAAGAACGAACCTATACCTGCCGTGTTAGATGGTTTGTGGATGGGGCTGGGTCTTACCTCAACCCTGGTGGTGCTAGGCGCAATGCGCGAAATTCTGGGAAATGGTACCTTGTTCGACGGTGCTGACCGCCTGCTGGGAGACTGGGCAGCATCATTGCGAATTGAAGTATTCAGCTTTGACAGTAACTTCTTGTTGGCAATGCTACCGCCCGGTGCCTTTATTGGTGTCGGCTTTATCATCGCACTCAAGAATGTAATTGATAAAAAACGCGAACAGAAAGCGGCTGATGCTGAAGCCAAACCAGAAATTGAACGGGCACGAGTTACCTCGGCCAACTAAACGTTCAACCTTAAAAAACATACTATAAACCGCAGTTAGCTACATACCTACAGGCGGCTCAACCTGTTTCTGGCCCTACACCAGAGGAATAGCTTACTGCGGCAACAGCCAACAGTTGTTAGGAAGCAAGCATGAACAATGAAAAACGCGTTCAGATCCTTGAACGTCTGCGGGCAGAGAATCCGCACCCGGAAACCGAACTCAACTGGAACTCACCTTTTGAACTACTGATTGCGGTTCTTCTGTCAGCACAGGCCACAGATGTCAGCGTCAACAAGGCCACCGACAAACTCTATCCTGTCGCCAACACTCCTCAGGCCATGTTCGATCTGGGTGTCGATGGGGTAAAGGAATATATCAAAACCATCGGCCTGTTTAACTCCAAGGCTGAGAACGTCATTAAGACTTGCAGGATCCTGCTCGAACAACACGGCGGGGAAGTCCCTGAAAACCGCGAAGCCCTGGAGGCTCTGCCAGGTGTCGGCCGTAAAACGGCCAATGTCGTCCTTAACACCGCATTCGGCTGGCCTACCATCGCCGTCGATACCCATATTTTCCGGGTCTCAAACCGAACCAAATTCGCAATGGGTAAAAACGTTGATCAAGTCGAGCAGAAGCTACTAAAAGTGGTTCCGAAGGAATTCAAGGTTGATGTCCATCACTGGTTGATATTACACGGCCGCTATACCTGTGTGGCCCGCAAGCCCCGCTGCGGCAGCTGTGTTATTGAAGACCTGTGCGAATTCAAAGATAAAGTTTACCCTGGCGAGTAACCACCGTTAACGGCTGTCATTAAGAAGCCGTTAACCTGTTTTTATACCCAATGTGACACATCTAAAAAGGAGTTCTGGGAATTGCGAGGCAACTGTCGCACAACGTAATTCACTATTCCTCACTCAATATGAAAGCACCAGCATAAGTCATACAATTTGAAAACTGATCGTTTTTTCTTACTCTACCTTCAGTGTAGAGGTGCCTTAGTGGTGTTATTATGTTCAATAACTTATCAATATCTCAACGCTTGCTTTTCCCTAGCCTTTTAATTTCTCTGCTTATTTTGCTTGGCAGCTTTATCGGTACCAGACAAATCGAGCAACAGAACCGAATAACCGGGTATATTTTCGCAACAATCAGCCCGGCTCTACTTCGTCATGAAGATGGAAACAAAGATATATTTCAGGCAATGGATGCCATGAAAAGCTATGTTTTGGCCTCTTCAGATAAGCAGAGAAAAAAAGCTAAAGAAGATTACGATAGCAATATTTATAAATCAGCTCCTCGTATTGCCTTCGCCAAAGAAGCCGCAGGGATCCCTGGAACCTCTATCTCAATTGATGCTATAGAGGTGGCCGTTCGTAATATTGAGCAATTAAAACAAGAGATGGACGTTATCATGAACACTCCTCATGAACTGTCCGAAAATATATACAAACAAAGAATTGATAAAATCAATAAGACTCTAGACACCACAATTTCTTCGGCAAAAGTAGTTCACAAAGAGTTATTAGACTCAGAGCAGATACTACTAACGCAGTCAGCCACTGAGTCAACTCAATCTTATTATTACATCCTGATAATTGGCCTCTTAACCGCTTTCATCGTTATTCTAACCGCCGTCTGTACAGCTCGCTACTTCAGTCAACGTATAAAGCTACTTAGTAATCAAGTAATTGATCTAACAAAAGGTAATGGAGACCTAACTGTTCGTCTTGCCGTCACCAATAACGATGAACTGGGCCAACTTTGCCATAATTTCGATTATTTTATTGACTCACTTCACCACACTTTAAAAAATGTTGTAGATGAAAGCAAACAAGTTTCAGAAAACCTTATTGAACTACAGCACCAAGCACATCAGACTAATTCCTTAATGACGGTTCAGCAAAATGAAACTCAAAATGTGTTGTTATCCGTTCATGAATTTGCCAACTCTGCCCAAGATGTCACAACCCAGGCTAATAATGCCCAAAGATATTCAGAACAGGCCCAAACACAAACAAATATTGGTAATGATGCAATTAATATGACTTTCAATGCAATTACCAAACTTGAGCTGGATATTAGCGAATCATCCTCAATGGTCAGGCAATTAGAAAGTGACATTTCCGATATAACTCATGTTATTGATGTTATTCGCACCATTGCCGAACAAACCAATTTATTAGCGCTGAATGCTGCGATTGAATCAGCTCGGGCTGGAGAACATGGCCGCGGATTTGCGGTTGTTGCTGATGAAGTTCGAAGCCTGGCTTCTAAAACGCAGACAAGCACTCGCGAAATAGAATCGATGCTTCACAACCTGCAACAGTCGGCTTCACAAGCAGTAGATAAAATGACGGCCAGCCAGTCTTCATCAGAAATAACACTCAGTGAAGCCCATAAAACAAAAGAAGCCTTTCAACACCTAGTGGCAGCGATAAAAAAAATCAAAGAAGGTAATGAACAAATAGCGACAGCTGCAAACCAACAACGTATCGTAAGTGATGAGATTAATACCAATACACAGCGTATTTCAGAAATGGCTCAAGGGTCTTTAGACCAGGCCATTGCTTCAACAAATACTGCCGACAACTCTCACAGGCAAATGCTAGTGATGAAAGAACATTTAGAACGTTTTAAAATCTAAACGACAATTGAACGTCATTAACTTGCTTTATTATAATACTTGGATTCAGCACCACACACACTGGAGACACTATGGCTAACGGACGCATTCTTCATACTATGCTGCGCGTAGGCGATCTCGATCGCTCTATTCAGTTTTATACCGATATCATGGGCATGCAACTACTTCGCAAGCGTGACAATGAGGCCTATAAATATACCCTGGCCTTTGTTGGCTATGGTGATGAATCAACAGGTGCCGTCATCGAGCTGACCTATAACTGGGGAACAACCGAATACGAAATGGGCGATGCTTTCGGCCATATCGCAATTGGTGTTGAAGACATTTATGCAACCTGTGATGCGATTAAAGCTTCGGGAGGCAACGTGAGCCGCGAACCAGGCCCGGTGAAAGGCGGAAGTACGCACATTGCATTCGTTACCGACCCGGATGGCTACAAAATCGAGTTAATTCAGCGCAGTTAAACACCGCTAATAGAAACAGCAAAGCCTGCTAGAACAGGCTTTGCATACGCATACCGTCACTACTCCACTTTACCGAAGTACTCTACGACAGTTGCGCGGTATTCATTGTCTTTATTAGGATCATTAAACTCTATTGAATAGAAAGGCATCACACTATCTTTCAGCTTCTCGGCAATTTGCAGCTCCAAATTTTCAATACTTACTGTACTGGTAACTTCATACGTATCGGCGCGATTAAGCTCCATTTCGTCTGCTTGCTCTAACGTAATCTGTTTTGCCGAAACCTCACTGGCTAATTGCTCTTTGACTCTTTCTGCATCACTGTCTATCACCGAGTCATCGGCAAATACCAAGCCAGAACCGAACATGAGTACCAACAAAAGCTTTTTCATAACTACCACCGCCCTTTCTTAGTATGTTTATCTCTATACCCATCTCAATTTAGCTCTTTCGGCAGTTACTTCAGCTCCAAAATTAAGAAAGAGGAAAGGCATCATAAAAAGCAAGGTTGATAATGATATTTATTCTCATTAATATACTAAAAAAACCAAGAGAGAACGGTCATGTCATTCAACTTTCCAGAACTACCTTATCCTTATAATGCACTCGAACCGTATATCGATGCCAAAACGATGGAAATCCATCATAGTCGCCATCACAAAACCTATTTTGATAAATTTATCACTGCGATTACTGGCACTGAGCTGGAACAACAATCTCTTCATGAGATTTTTGCTACGGTATCCCAACAATCTCACGCTGTCAGAAATCACGGCGGAGGCTTTTTCAACCACAACCTCTACTGGCAGTGCATGTCTCCCAATGGCGGCGGACAACCTGGCGGCCTACTTGCCGAAGCGATTAACTGTCACTTCGGCAGCTTTGAACATTTCAAAACAGCTTTCTCCGAGGCCGCTGCCAACCACTTTGGTTCTGGGTTCATCTGGCTTTGCGTCAACGATGGGCGGTTGGAAATATCTTCCACCAGCAACCAGGACAACCCGCTGATGGATGTTGTCGATAATTGCGGGGAGCCGATTCTGGCACTCGATGTCTGGGAGCATGCCTACTACATCAACTACCAGAACAAACGTCCGGAATACATCGACGCATGGTGGCATGTTGTTGACTGGCAGCAAATCGAACAACATTTTGTCGAGGCATTACAACAGCAGTAATCTAAGGAATAATCATGGATGTATCACGCTGGGAACGGCATACCTTGCTGGCCGCAGAAGCCGAAGAGAATAACAAGCCAATGATGTCAGTGATTCATTACCAACTGGCTTTGGCCGAATCACAGCAGCTAGAACCGATTCAGGGGACGCGCGAAGAGCTTGAGGACTTACTGACCATCAAAATCACCTCTTGTCATAATCTGGCCTCTTTTTGGCGAAAGGCTGGCGACAACGAGTATGAGCTTAAGTACTTACAGCTTGCCTCTGAGCAAGTAATGGCACTTATTCCTCAGTGTCCTCGCAAAGAATGTGATGCATTCATTGATACCCTTGGATGCTGTAAATCCGCTTTGATCTCATTCCTAAAGCGGCATCCTAACCCGGCGGTTGCCCGGCAGCTTGAGCATATCAATATCAGCAATCAATGCGAGCTGATCGCCAAGTTCCGTCTTCACTAAGACGGCTAAACTTGAATGACTTTATAGCCTGATAGGTACAATGAACTAGGATCAAAAAAGCGAGATACACTGAGTATCTCGCTTTGCTATATTAGGGACTTAGATTTCCGCTAGATCAGTGTCCGGCCAAGCGAAATCACTACCCGACGGTTTTGATTACGCCCGATTGGCGTTTCATTATCGGCAATAGGCCGACGCTTGCCGTAAGCCTCAACCTGGATCCGATCTTTCGGCAAACCCATTGCCATAAAATACTCTTCCAGCTTCTTGGCCCGTCGTTCAGACAGCGCCTGATTGACGTTCTTGCCACCTCGTGAATCGGTATAGGTCGCCACCAATACCAAATCAACATCATCACTATATCGGACAAAGTCACTGATCTGAGCCAGGCGCTTGCGCGAGGCTTTATTCAGCTCATCGCTATCATGATCATAATGGAGAACAGTAAAGGCGATATCATCGAAGCTATAGGGCAGCAAATTATCTATACACTGACTAAATTGCTGATAAGGAGCCTGGAACGATACAGCAGAGAGCCCGACTTCAATACGCTTATTCCTATGCTGCCAGTCCTGATAACTTAGCGTCGGATAACGCCCGCTCTCAAGTTCGGTCAGCATTGCCCAGGCCATTTGCCCACCAATATAGCCATCAAACTGTTTGAAGAAGGTAATTTTAGTGATCGGCTCAGCCGCATCCCCCGGCATCCAGCGCGGTGGCATCGAGACAAGGCTGACATCGCGTGTTTCCCCCATGGGGCGGCGCATCTTGAGTTCAAAATCCAGATTGATTTTTTTACTCGCTCGGGAGGTAAACTGAGCTTCACCGTAATTGGGTATCTTATGCAGCATACGACATTCCAGCGGGGTATCAACAGCGACCTTCCAGCTCGATTGCGCAGGCGTAGCGACATATTGCTTGCTTGCCATCACCGGGCTGCTTGCTGTCGCAACGGCTAGCAATGCGCCAGCCAAGCACAATGATATTGTTGTATTGCCCATATTCCTACCACCAGCTCAATCGTAATGCTGACTATTGTATCGGATCTGACGAAAAAATCTTTAGGTGCAGTTTCCCCACAATGAATTAAGGTTTAGCTCCCGGAGTGAATCTGACATAATGCGCTCTTCATTTTTATCAACCGCAGTGTTATGAGCCAAGATAACGAACTAAACACCCTTAAAAGTCGCTTTCGCGGCTACTTTCCCGTCGTCATTGATGTAGAGACTGCCGGCTTTAATGCCAAAACAGATGCCCTGCTCGAAATCTGTGCAGTCACCCTGCAGATGGACGAAGAAGGCTGGCTTAAGCCTGCTTCGACTATCCATTTTCACATAACACCATTTGAAGGTGCTGTGATCCATAAAGAGGCGCTGGAGTTTAACGGGATCCGGGATCCGTTCAGTCCGCTTCGTGGCGCGGTCTCTGAAGATGCTGCGCTAAAAGAGATCTACAAGCAGATCCGTAAAGAACAAAAAGCGGCAGGTTGCTCCCGTGCAATCATGGTTGCCCATAACGCCAACTTTGATCACAGTTTTGTAATGGCGGCTTCTGAGCGAGCCAAACTAAAACGCAATCCCTTCCACCCATTTGCCACCTTCGATACGGCAGCATTGAGCGGTTTGGCATTCGGCCAGACAGTATTGGCCAAAGCCTGTAGCACCGCCGGGATCCCGTTCGACAACAAGGAAGCTCACTCCGCGCTATATGATACAGAACGCACAGCAGAATTATTCTGTGAGATTGTTAACAAATGGAAGAAATTAGGTGGATGGCCACTTTTTGATTCTGCAGAAGAAAAAAGTGAAGAACCTCAAGCTTAAAGAACAACAAACTCATCGGACCACACTGGAAGCTATCTTTTCGGCATTTTAGAGTAATTACTCAATACGCTTGATTGATATTTTTTTGTGAGTCCGTTAACAAATGAAAGAATTAGGCAAACAGCGACTTTTTAAACCTCAAACAGAAAAAAATGAAGTGTCTTAAAAATTAAACACGCAAAACTCATCAGACCTCCTATGAGTCCAGCTGTGCTGGGCTTTTAGAAACATGTTTTCAAACACCCAATTTATTTAAAACATGTGTTTTAAACATAATTTAATAATATACCATTCAATTACTCATTTCTCACAAAAACAACGTGTTACAACGGCTTAACATTTATATTTTTCATCCTTATACTGCGTAATACTGTTTCATATTGTTTCAGATTGATTCTATGGAAGACTGGTCGCGCCTACGTAATCACCTCGTATCATAATGATGTGAAGCCACTATGCCTGAACAACATGCCTTGTTCTGAGCGCGTTAAGCATAGAGCCGGTGTTATCTGATTCTGCATGAAGCCGTATTTCATTAATTTGTTTTTCCTTCATGGAACGAAGAACAAGAAGCAAAGATCAGAGAGGCAAATATAATAATGTCCAGAAAAATAACACTCACTGCCGTAGCCGTAACCGCGGCATTAATGTCTGTCAATGTCAACGCAGCTGGCTTTCAGGTTAACGAACATTCTGCTTCTGGCTTAGGTAGGGCGTTCTCCGGCGAAGCCGCCGTAGCTGATAATGCATCGGTACTGGCCCGTAACCCTGCCGCAATGACCCTTTTCAAAACCGCTGAATTTTCAGGTGCGATCAGTATCGTCGACCCTGACATCGATGTTAAGGACAATGATTTCAATAAAGAAAACAATGATATAGGCCAAACCGCAAAAGATGTCGCACCTCTGGCTATAGTACCCGCAACTTACTATATTCATCCTCTCAATGATCGCTTTGCAGTCGGACTCGCTATATTTTCCAGCTATGGTGTTGCAACCGAGTATCCGGCAGATTTCAATGCTGGCTCTTCGGCTGGTGAAACATCCCTAATCACGCTGAACTTCAACCCCAATATTGCCTATCGGATCAATGAACACTTCAGCATCGGCGCTGGTGTCAGCCTTGTCTACGGCGACGCCGAGCTCACACGCTTTTTAGGGTCACAGGCTCAAGCAGTTAATGGCGGCAGCCCAAGTGACAAAACCATCAAAATGGAAGGCGATACTACTGGCTGGGGCTGGAATATCGGTGCGCTTTATGAAATCAATGATGATCACCGTTTCGGCCTGAGCTATCGCTCTCAGGTTGACCTAGATTTTGATGGTGACTTCACCGATTACCTCGGCGGTATTACAGGGACTCCAAATAATACCGTTCCCGGCTCACTCTCTGTTGTGCTACCTGCGATTGCTGAATTCTCCGGTTATCACGCTCTAAATAGCCAATGGGCCGTTCACTATGGTATTCAGTGGATACAATACAGTAAATTCGAAGAGCTACGTGGTACCGGCGATCAATGTACCCCTGGTTACGATAACCAAGCCGGGGTTTGCTTGCTGAAAGACGAGGATTACGACGATAACTCCCGCTACTCCATCGGGGCAACCTATATTCTCAACCCGACCTGGACCCTTCGCGCCGGTTTTGCCTTCGACGAGCAAGCCGGTAAATCAACCCTGAGTATCCCTGATACCGATCGTTACTGGTACTCGGCAGGTGCAACCTATACCTACAGTCCGAAGATGACATTTGATGTTGGCCTGACCTATCTCGACGGCAAAGAAGCCACCTTTACAGAGGATGATACCTCATTCACTTCTACCGGTGGTGCAATCATCAGCGCCGCGCAAATCAACTACAAATTTTAGGATTCGGTAGCCCACTCGGCTGCAACATGATTTGAAAGATAGGGATATAACATGAAAAAGAATATTTTAGCGGTACTGATTGCCTCTAGTATTAGCTTGGCTGGTTGTGGGAATGAAAGCGAAGTCGTCGGTAACCCAACCATTGATCCAATCATCGAAAGAAGCCTGAAAGCGGATACCAAGATCAAGTTTGACATTCTTTCCAACCCAAGTGCGCCTGTAGTAGTCAAACCGACCTACCTGGCGGTCGATAAAAACGATGGTACCTTAGCAACAGAAGGTTTAGCTGCAGACCCAACAAAATGGTCTGACCCACTTGTTACCATGGGTAAAACTGATGGCTGGAGCACCAACCAGCCGATAACAATTGAGTTTATTGGCAATAATTTAGATAGCACCACTGCTGCAGATGGATTCTACTTGCTAGAAACAGGCGATCCAACGTCCAATACTTATGCCAGCACCCAACCAGTACCACTGACTGAAGCTAACGGTGACTTCAAAGTCTTTGCCTCAGGAAAAACCTTGACGGTACTGCTGACCAAGCCACTTAAACCTGCGAGCCAATACCAATTTGCTATTACCTCTGATTTAAAAGATATCAACGGTAATGAAGTGGGTATGAGTAACAGCTACGCGGTATTGAAATCAACTACCCGACCACCGAGCGAAAAACTCGAACCAGCACAGCGCCTCGCCCATGCCAGTGAAGCAACGTTTGCAGCAACTGGGGTTGATAAGAACAAGATTATCTTTACCAACTGGTTTACGACCGCATCAGCAGGTGATGTTCTGTTCGCAGGAAAAGCCGCTTCAGCGCTAGCGTTGAAAAGTGGAGCCTCAACCGTCTGGCAGGGTTCTGCAATCGCTGACAATGTTGACCTATCGCAAATTTACGATATGGATCGCCCAACGTTCTTACAAAAAACTGTTGGTGGAAACAACGATATCTATACTGGTACCGTATACCTACCTTATTTCCTCGAAACAGCCGCAGACAAGTTTTCAACAACACCGTGGCAAAGTGGCATGCCAAGTTTGGCTGCTATTAAATACATACTGGAAGATGAAACAGCTAGCAGTGCTGACAAAGCCATTGTTATGCAGAAGCTGACAAGCTGGGGCATTACCTTGGATGACCTTGACAAGGTCAGTACTGATCCGGCCGTACAGCTCAAAGTTCTTCCGCTGCTAACTGGCAAAACAATCACTTTATCCGATGGCAGTCAGCTAGATAGCGAACGCCTAATTACGCGCTACAGCCCTGTACCTAAACTGAAATCCGTTCAGCCAGTTGAGTACACTCTGATCCTTCCTGCTGATGCAAGTTGCAAAGCCACTGGGAAGAACACTGTCAGCATATATCAACATGGGATCACTGCAAGTAGAGAAGAACTAAAAACCAGCTCATTGCCAGATACCATTATCGGCAGCGCCTGTAACGCTATCTTCGCCATAGACTTGCCGTTGCATGGTACACGAGGCGTAACACTTCCAGTCGTTGGTTATACTACAGCATCAACCAAGCCTGAGATCTTCTTAAACCTTGAAACATTACCTGTCGGACGGGACAACCTGCGCCAAAGTGTCATGGACCAGATCAACCTACGTGTTGCTATCGGCCAGAAGTTACTGACGATTAGCAAAGGAGACGCTGGTACAATTGATGAACTTGGATGGCTAAACCCAGCGAATGGAGTTAGCTTTATCGGCCACTCTCTTGGTGCAATGACTGGGGTTGCATTAGGTAACGTAGCCAACCGTCCACTAGGAACATCTGCTGCAGACCAACAAAGCGATGCACTGTTCTTTAATATCAATAAACTTGCTCTAGCCAACCCAGGAGCAGGTATTCCTTACCTACTAATGGAATCGACAGAGTACGGTAACTTTGTAAAAGGCACCCTGCTAGCTGGCTCCAGTGCTAAATTCAAAGCTAATTGTGATGCTCAGACTTTAAATTACAAAACCTGCTATACCGGTTATGAAGCGAGCCTGCTTGGCAATGGTGACCCAACTTCCATAGCAACTTTAACTGAGATATACAAAAACTTCAGTAACTTTGCCTATGCCGCACAGACAATTCTGGATACTGTTGATCCACTCAACCATGCACCACAGATAAGCAGCGGGCTACCTGTCTACTTATCAATGGTGAAAGATGACAGCACAATCCCGACACAGCTTACGTTCAGAAGTACTGTCACTGGTACAAGTATCGCTAAGCCTTATTCGGTATTTGGTGGTACCTTGCCGTTGGTTGACGAAGGCCTGCTAAATTTAACTGTCACCGACAGCAATGTCGCATCTCTAGTCAAGCATGTTACTTACTTCACTGCCGGAGACCATAGCAGTCAGAAGAAAGACAGAAACGCTGCTAGCCCAGATGCAGCTACAGGCGAAATGCAAGATCACATCGCCAACTTGGTCAATGGGGATGGCAATAGCCTTACAGTACCGAATGCAGGTACTGTACTTTCAGCAACCTTGCCAGATCCTTCTACGAAGCAATATGGCTTTTAACTTTCTGCAATACACAAAAAGGCTAGCCTCGCGGCTAGCCTTTCTTTTATCAGTATTCTTCTGCTTATACTGTAACTGAATTACAAATCATCAGTATGTTCAGACAGGTATTTCGCCACCCCTTGTGGTGACGCATCCATACCCTCTTTGCCTTTCTCCCACTGTGCCGGGCACACTTCGCCGTTTTGCTCGTGGAACTGCAGAGCATCTACCATTCGTAGCATCTCGTCGATATTACG
This sequence comes from Photobacterium kasasachensis, assembly GCF_050336885.1. Classification (NCBI taxonomy): domain Bacteria; kingdom Pseudomonadati; phylum Pseudomonadota; class Gammaproteobacteria; order Vibrionales; family Vibrionaceae; genus Photobacterium; species Photobacterium kasasachensis. The sequence goes on along the minus strand of NZ_JAKJSH010000010.1, from coordinate 94,226 downwards.
TCCCAGCGGCAAGTCATTCACTACCTGGTGACGAACGATACCTTCCTTGTCTATCAGGAACGAGCCGCGGAAAGCAACACCGGCTTCAGGGTGTTCAACATCATAAGCCTGACAAATTTCGTGCTTGGTATCGGCAACCAGCGGGTACTTAACCTGCCCAATGCCGCCATCTTCAACGGCTGTATTACGCCATGCGTTATGAGAAAACTGAGAATCAATCGACACCCCGATCACTTCCACTCCCTTGGCCTGAAAGTCAGCAAAGCGCTTATCAAAAGCGATCAGCTCCGAAGGACAAACAAAAGTGAAGTCCAGAGGATAGAAGAAAAGCACCGCTGCTTTTCCCTGGGTATGCTGTTTCAAATTAAACTGTTCGACAATCTCGCCATTTCCAAGCACTGCCGCAGCAGTAAAATCAGGGGCAGGACGACCTACTAGTACACTCATAACAAACTCCATTTAGTGAATACCTTGCCGGGTTATTGACAGCAAGGCATTGCGTTCGAAAATTAGCGCTAACATATTGTTATCGCTAACGGTTATACATAGCGTTCATTGCAGAATCAGTATAGTCACGGCTTTATGGCAAGGCTGAGACATTCAGCAAAAAAAATAAAATACCCTACCGACATCAAATTTTTCTCGACATGTCGTTAAATTTCAGGAAACTGGATGTTTTTGAGCGAAACAGCCAAAAATAATAATAAACTTTACACATATGCCATAACACAACGGATGGATCTTAGTTTTATGAACCCAGTAGTTATATCGGTATGCGTCATGCTTGTCCTTGCATTAATGCGGGTCAATGTTGTCGTCGCGCTTACCTTCAGTGCCATATTAGGTGGCCTTATCGGCGGGATGCCGCTGGCAGAAACCGTTTCTGCCTTTGAAGGCGGACTAGGTGGCGGTGCCACTACCGCCCTGAGCTATGCCATGCTCGGTACGTTTGCTGTTGCGATTTCACGCTCAGGCATCACAGATGTACTGGCGCAGAAAGTTATCAAGCGAATCAGCGGCCATGAAAATGCAGCAGCTGCAACAGGTGTGAAATACTCCGTTCTTACCATTTTAGTGCTTCTAGCCATCTCTTCTCAGAACGCCATTCCGGTTCATATCGCGTTTATTCCGATTGTGATCCCGCCCCTGCTGCATGTATTTGCCAAGCTGAAGCTTGACCGCCGTCTGATCGCCTGTGTGCTGACCTTCGGTCTGGTTACGCCATATATGGTATTGCCTGTCGGCTTTGGGGGTATATTCCTCAACAACATTTTGCTTAAAAACTTGCATGACAATGGTCTAGATGTCACTGCTGGCCAAGTACCTTATGCGATGTTGCTACCGGCACTGGGCATGATTTTCGGTCTGCTTGTGGCTACGTTCTTCAGCTACCGTAAACCTCGCGAGTACTCTGAGGAAAAAATCCTGGCCAGCGAGCCAGAGCACGCTGAAATCAACATGCAGCATGTCTACATTGCCGTTGGTGCTATTGTTGCTGCACTGGGTGCTCAGCTATACAGCGGCTCTATGATTATTGGTGGCCTGATTGGTTTCATGGTGTTCACATTTGGTGGCGTGATCAAGTGGAAAGAAACCCACGATGTGTTCACCAAGGGTGTACACATGATGGCGATGATTGGCTTTATCATGATCGCTGCTGCCGGCTTTGCCTCGGTAATGAAAGCAACCGGCGGTGTTGAAACTCTGGTTAGTTCTTTGGCCGACGTGATTGGTGATAACAAACCGCTGGCTGCGCTTCTGATGCTGGTTGTCGGCCTGCTGGTGACCATGGGTATTGGTTCGTCATTCTCTACCATCCCAATTCTGGCAACTATCTATGTCCCGCTGTGTCTGACTTTTGGTTTCTCGCCACTAGCAACCGTTGCCCTAGTCGGTACTGCTGCCGCTCTGGGTGATGCGGGTTCACCAGCCTCTGACTCGACGCTAGGCCCAACAGCAGGTCTGAATGCCGACGGTCAGCATGAACACGTCTGGGAAACCGTTGTTCCGACCTTCATCCACTACAACCTACCACTGATTGGCTTCGGCTGGTTAGCATCGATGATCCTGTAGAACAACAAATCGATACGAAATACAATAATAAAAGACCGCGAAAGCGGTCTTTTTCGTTGTTTCGCCCTAATTACATTCACTTCTGTTAATTATCTCAAAACATAGCCAATAATTTTCATATGTGATTTTTCTAAACTATAGTTGATTCATACGGATACGTGTTTTTTCGTGATGGGGCTCTATATGGAAATACTTGCTCAATCAACCTATTTGATCATTGACGACAGCAACATTATTCAGAGTGCTACCCGTGCATTGCTTATGAAGCTCGGAGTACCAATGAATAATATAATTAGTACGGCCAGCGCCAAAGGTGCCATTGCTGCCTGCAACAAACAGAAGTTCGACATTCTGCTCATCGACCATAACCTCGGGACAGGAAGCACCGGATTGCACCTGCTTGAGTTTTTGCGTTACAAGGAGATGCTCAAGCAACAGGCACTGGTTTATATTGTGACCGGCAACGACAGCCAAGATGTATTTCTCGGCTACTCTCAGCTTGAACCCGATGGTTATCTGATCAAACCCATACGCTCAGAAGACATTATCAAGCGTGTGTCGTCCGGGCTATTAAGGCGCGAATTCTGCCAAACTCTCGAGCAGGCATTCAACAGAAACGGGCTGACAGACGTCAAACCGCTGTTTGCCGGTGCGCCGGATACGATGGCGTTAAAGAATGGCATTCTTCATATCGTCAACCTGCTGTGTAAAAACCAGCAATATGACGAAGCGCAGGCAATGCTTTCCGGATTACTGCAACTGCACAACCACCTACCGGCTAAAATCAAGCAAGTCGAAATATTATTACGCAAGCAGCAGCACCAGCAGGCACTTCAACAAGTCAACACCCTGATCAAAGAAAATAAATTCAATGTTCGCCTGCTATATCTCAAAACGGAAATCTGTATCGAGGCAAACCAATGGCCGGAAGCCGAAGATACCATCCAGCGAGCGTTGAAGTTAAACAACAGCAGCATTGAACAAACACTGAATATTACCTGGCTGCATATTGCCAGCGGGCATTTCGACAAAGCAATACCGCACCTGCTGCATGTTGCCCATCTGTTGCCTTATTCGATGTGGGACAACTCGGGCCGCCGTGGTTTGGCTGTCTATGCCGACATGTTCAATACAGAGTTAGAGCCACTGCAAAACTGGCGAACTGATGCCACCTGGTACCGGCTAAGCAAGGGAAACGAAAGTCAGTTATCTTCTAAAGCAACCCTCAAGGCGCTGCAGGCACTGCGGCAGAATCGATTAGGCAATACGGAGCTGGCAGCTGAGCTATTAGGCCAAATCCCCGATCAGGATATTACTGATTTCGAAACTGGCTTTTTAATATGTCTTGGTTATCGTGAACTTGGGCTCAATGAACAGCTTAACCAAATGAAGCTCAAACTGGATGAACTGAACATACATACCACGACAACGCCTGCACTCTCGCGACTTCAGTTTTTGGCCTTGAAGGAGATGGGGAATGTTAATGCCCCTTCAATGACTGTAACTGGTTAACGAGGCCGGTTAACAACAACGACGTTGGAAGGGATGATTGCCATATGTAGTTTTCGGGAGAACTGACTTCAATGCATTAATTCACGAAACATCTCAAGACACACCATTCATTTTAAATTGCTCTTAGAACATTGCTTTACAAGGATGTAGGGAATGATGACCGAACAGTTATTTCACCGGACCAGGTGTTTTTTTATTACCTGTTGTTTGCTCTTGAGTATCTTGCCAATTCCCGGCCAGGCAGATCCACAGTCATCAGTAACGATCGTAAGTGACAGACCCCACCTTCGAGTCGGTCTCCCCGGTTTCAGTTTTCCTCCCTATATTTTCGTTACCGAGAATAAAGAAGCCTCCCCTGGCACCCGCACATCGACAACGACAGAAACTCAGGTTGATGGGTTGCTAATTGAGGTCCTCGACCAGGTCGCCAAACATGCCGATTTTACCTACGAGATTACGTTTTATTCGACTTATAACGAGGTCGTCACAGCCTTTAAAGCCGGTGAATTGGACCTCCTCCCCGGAGTAACCTCCACGTTCAGCCGCCAACAATATATGGCATTCAGCGAACCGATGTTTTCAATACGGCGGGGAGTGATCACCAAGCAACAACCGGTTAATCAGTTTCAGGAATTAACCGGCAAGAAAATTGCCGTAGAGCAAGGCTTTGCCCTGATGGAGCTGTTACCCAGCCTGATGCCGAAAACAACCTTAGTTCCCGTCAGCAACAGCCTGCAAGCCATTGAAGCAGTCCGGCAGTCCAAAGCCGATGGCTATATCGGCGATGCCGTCGTCTTATCCGACCTGCTCCGGCAACATAACGATCCTTCACTGGAACTGTCGATCCTTCCCGGCCTACCGACCAACCATTTACATTTCGCAACTCAAAAGGGTAAGCACAAACTGCTAAGCAGGATCAATTTCGCCTTGGAAGACATAAAAAGTCAAAGCCTGACAGCGATTTATAACCAATGGCTAAATCCCGGGCAAATCAATATGTTCACGAACTATGGACAGCTTCGCCTCAGCCCGGAAGAAAGAAGCTGGTTAGACAAAAATCCCTACATCACCATTGGCGTTCATCGTGACTGGGCGCCCTATGACTATATAAATGTCGATAAGATCCATTCCGGCCTAACAGCAGATTTACTGAATATCATCAGTAATGAACTGGGTGTTAAGTTTGAGATCAGCAGCAAAAGAACCTACTCGGAGCTCAATCGAGCTTTTCATGACGGTGAGCTAATGATGCTCTCTGCACTGCCTGAAACACCGACTCAAGACAAGTTGATGTACTTTTCAACTCCATACGTTGACGAGCCCTGGGTACTGTTTGCACCCGCCGAGGAAGGGATCGACTCCCTGCTTAACAACAGCAAGCTCACTGTCGGCATCATTGCCGATACTTCAGGCTCGGAACTGCTCTCTGATTTTTGTAGCAATTGCTCGTCGGTCTCGTACATCAATCAGGTATCGGCCTTTCAGGCCTTGCAGAAGGAAGAGGTCGACCGCGTGCTGACCTCGCTGCACCACGCCTCCCCGCTGCTACAATCGGACTACCTCGGCCAGTTTAAAATGGTCGGTCAGATCGAAGATAAAAACCTCGTTCCCTTGCATTTTGCGGTAAATTTTCGCCAGCCAATATTACTCAACATCATCAACAAGGCACTCGATTCTATACCGCAAGAAGAATTGACCCGGCTTGAGAACAAATGGCTGACCTTTGAATATCAGGAAGGATTAGCCCCCAAGGAGGTCGCGAAATGGGCCGGCATCATAACATTACTGGTGCTGACGGTGATCATTACCATCACCTGGTGGAACCGTAAAATGGCCGAGGAGATTTTACAGCGGAAAACGGCCGAGAAACGCGCCAAGCGAGCCGAACGGCGCCTGCAACACCTAGCTGACAACCTCGACGGTGTCGTATTACAGCATGTTCAGCCCGACCCGGAACAGCCTCTAAACATCCAATACACCTTTGTCAGTGCGGGCGTTAAAGATCTGCTGGGGGTTTCAGCCACCTCTATCAAGCTCCACCCCGAACACCTGCTCAATCTGCTCGATGACGTTGATATGCCCGCACTTAAACTGAGTATGCGTGAGGCAACTAAGCAAGGTCACTGGGATAGCGAACAAAAACTGAAATACCACAGAGGCCAGCTAAAGTGGATACAGTTCAAGAGCCGTGTCACCCCCCATGAAGAAGGCGGATTTTACTGGAATACGGTTGTCACCGACATTTCCCTGCTAAAACAACAACAACTCGCTCTGGAACATGCGAGACAAAAAGCAGAAATCGCTACAGCCGCAAAATCACAGTTTCTCGCCACAATCAGCCATGAGGTACGTACTCCCATCAGCGGTATTCTGGGTCTACTCGAGTTGATGGCGGACCAACCCCTCAATGATGAGCTTGTTAATCTGCATGGCGGCCTGACCCAATCGGCTAGAAATATGCTCCACATCGTCAATGACGTTCTGGATTATTCAAAAATCGAAGCCGGAAAACTGGAGCTAAATCCAACCAATATCAAGCTCGGCAAAGTGCTGGCTCGTATCATCCAGCCTCAATCCATTCATGCTCAGCAAAAGAACCTGGCCTTTAAATACTGGCAGGATCCCAGGTTGGCTGACTGGTTGCTCGCTGACGATATTCGCCTCCACCAGATCCTTAATAACTTCCTAAACAATGCGGTCAAATTTACCGAACAAGGCACGATCGGGCTGGCTGTTGATGTACTCAGCCCGGTTGATTCTGAGCTCTCTTCCGGGAAACAAACAATACGCTTTACCGTCAGCGACACGGGTATAGGTATCTCACCGGAACAACAAAAGAACCTGTTCAAGCCATTTGAGCAAGCCGATCAAAGCACCAGCAGACGGTTTGGCGGCACGGGGCTGGGACTCGCGATAGCGCGCAAACTGGTCGAACAGATGGATGGGACTATCCAACTCAACAGCCAAGTAGGCAAAGGGAGTGAGTTCAGTATCACAGTAACTCTTCCATTGGGTGAGCCGGAGCCTGAACACAGTCCTTCTCATGCGGCAGACGATACTGATATACCAGCCCCTATGACTAGCGGCTGCAGTCTCATTATCGGCTATTTTATGCAGCGGGAAGCCCTGTACCGCTACCTGCAGCACCTGCAACTCACCCCGGTCATCGTTACTGCCAAGTACCTTCAAGAATTGGAAAACGAAGCGGACAAACACCAGCCCAGACATATCTTTATTGCCATGTCGATCTGGCAGCAGCTTCAGCTCAATGACCAATGGCTGGAAGAACACTTGCCGGACGTCAACATTATTATCATCAACCAGAACCCGATGCTCTCTCCGGAACCTCTCGGAGAGCAGTGGTGTCTGTCTGTCAATCCACTCCTTCCAGACAACCTGCGGCATGTTCTTACCATGCCGGTGAGTAGCATGCAGAATAGACTCATCGAGCTTGTTGAGTCCGAAAACTGGACGGAGAGCCGGGAATCTGCCGAGGCCAACGGGCGGCTGATCCTCGTCGCCGAAGATCACCCCGTCAACCAGCAGGTTATATCCAAGCAACTGAAGAAGATTGGCCTCCATGCCAACATCGTTGACAACGGTGTCCTTGCGCTAGAAGCGATGAAGCACCGCCGCTATGGACTGCTGCTCACCGACTGCCATATGCCTGAGATGGACGGATATACCCTCTCAGCCACAATTCGACAACAAGAACGTCGCGCCACTGACACTGACAACGACAGCGAACTGACACATGAACAACTCATCATGGAATTCGGACCGACCATTAGCCATTCCTACCAACAAATGCATGTCGGACACAGCGTCAAAGGACTCCCCAACTCAGGACTTCCTATCATCGCCCTGACAGCAAATGCGATTCAGGGAGAGGACAGCCATTGTTTTGAAATGGGTATGAGTGACTTTCTAGTTAAACCTGTCTCAATAGCCAAACTCAAACAGGTTCTGCTGAAATGGCTTAACGCAAACCCAGTGACACCGATGAACACAAAAGAGCAAGGCCAAGACGATGATAGCCACAGTGCCAGCGAATTCCTCGATCTGTTCAGCGCTGTCGACCAACAGCTTGACGACGATGATCTGCAAGCGTCTCTGGACGCTCCCCCTCGGAAAGCTAGCAACGCAGATAATATCAACCAAAATGAAAAGTCATCGTCAGCAATACTCGACGAACAAAAGATCCTGTTGCTATTTGAAGACCAGGAGGTGGTCAGTCAACTTATGGAGGAATTTAAGCACAACCACCAGCAAGATTTCAGACTGCTGAATGAGGCAATCGAGCAAGATGACCAGCAAGCAATAAAAACCATTGCCCACCGAATGAAAGGCGCCTCCCAGATGCTGGAGTGCGACACGCTGGCAATACCTTTGGCGGCAATTGAAAAAGAAGCAGAACGCGAACAATTCAGCGCCGACAATACTGCTTATGTCACTTTAAAGGAAATAACAGCCGAGTTGTTAGAAGAAAACCCTGAAGAACATTACAGTAAAACACTAACTGAACCTTAGCCTATACCTTGAACTTGACCGCGGTGGATTACCGCGGTCACAAAAGAACCCCTGAAATTGATTTACGGTACGCCTCCTATACTGCTGCTATTAGGCATCGCTACGTTCGATAATCCGCTGCAGACGAGGACGACTGATTTTGAGGATCTCGCAGGCACGTCCCTTATGTCCTTCAACGCTTTCCAAAATCCGGAGTACATGCTGATACTCAATGTCCTGCAGGCTTTGAGCGGTAACATCCGCAACGGGTTCTTCCCCACCTCCCAAATCAGGGGCAATATCAGCGAATAAATCCAGGGTAAGGATTTCACCCGGGCACAGTGCAACGGCTTTGGTTAAAACATTTTCCAGCTCTCTTACATTACCCGGCCAGTCATAGGCGCACAGCGCTGCCATTGCATCCTGTGCCACTTTGCTGACTTTGGTGCCCAAGTCCCGGTTTGCACGAGCTAACAAGGCCGGGATCAGGTCATTCAGATCTTCCCGCCGTTCTCTCAAGGGCGGAAGGTGGATCCGCACAACCTGCAGCCGGTAGAACAGATCTTCGCGGAAGGTTTTATCTTTAATTGCTTGCTCAAAATCAAGATTAGTCGCTGTAATAATGCGCGCATTAGTCTTGTAGGCGAGCTTACTGCCCAGCGGAGTAAACTCCTTCTCCTGCAGTACACGCAGTAGCTTCGCCTGAATAGGGAGAGCCAGCTCACCCACTTCATCTAAAAACAAAGTACCGTTGTTTGCCAGTTCAAATTTACCCGGCTGATCGGACACCGCACCAGTGAACGCCCCTTTCTTGTGGCCGAACATTTCTGATTCCAATAATGTCTCGACCAACGCGGCGCAGTTTATAGCAACAAAGGGGGCGCTATCGGGCCTACCAGCCTGATGAATCGCCCTGGCTACCATCTCTTTTCCCGTCCCCGACTCGCCAGTGATCATAACCGATGCATTCGTTAATGCGACCCGGCCAATGGTTTTATAGATTTCTTTCATTGCATGGGAAGAGCCAACCATAGAATGGCCCATGCTTTCAGGAATAGCGACGGCAGGCTGCTGGCTGGAAACCTGATACTGTAAGGCTACGGTCACCGCGGAATCGAGTTCATCAAGATCAATCGGCTTATGAATATACTCGTCTGCCCCGCGCTGCATGGCCTCAATCGTACTTTCCATATCGTGAAAGGCTGTGATCATGATGATCCGAGCATCCGGGCACAGCGCCTTGAAGTCAGCAATACCTTCCAAGCCTGATTTACCTTCCATACGAATATCCAACACAATCACATTAGGCTGGAAATTCCGGGCAATCGCTACCCCGTCATCGACACAATGGGCAATTTCAACTTCATGGTCCTGAGACTGAAAATGCAACTGAAGTGTGCGGCTGATCCCTTGATCATCATCGACAATTAACAACTTGCTCATAGCAGCTTAGTGAATCCTTTCATTATTGTTATAACTGGCCGGTGCAACCGGAAGCTGAATACGGGAGCGTGTTCCCTGCCATATACTATCTTTTTGATTCAATGGCTTAATACTTATCTTTCCTTCATGGCTGTCGATAATCCGCTTCACTATCGCCAACCCCAGTCCGGTCCCTTTTGCCTTGGTTGTAAAGAAAGGCTCAAAGACTTTCTCGGTCAGACACGGATCAATAGCCGGACCGTTATTATCAATGTCCACCAATAGCTGTGTGCCGACGTCCGTCATCATAATATTAGTCGCGACCTTCACACACGGAGACTGATTTTCAGTTGATTCTGCCGCCTGTATCGCATTGACCATAATATTCTGCAGCGCCTGACGCAATTTCACCGGATCGGCATAGACGGTCGGCAGGTTGGGTTGGAAAGAGATATCCAATGCCACCCCTTTCTCCTTCGCTAATTTCTGCTGGGTCAAAGTAACCAGCTCCACCAGTTTATTGAGATCCAGCCAGTCCGGCTTAAATTGATCCGGGCGTGAATAAGTCATCAGATCTTCCAGGATGGCTTCCATATACCGCACCTGATCCAGCGAAATCGCCGACAGTTCATCCTGTTCTTTACGGGCATAAATCTGCAACGCCATTTTTATCGAGCTCAACGGGTTTCGCAGATCATGGGCGATCATATTGACCACCTTGCCAACAGCTGCCAGCTTCTCATGTTGGATCCGCTCTCGCATCTGTCGCTCGACCTCCCCGGCCAGACGCTTTTCTTCTGTGATATCCTGCTTGACCGCCACATAGTAGAGCGCCTGCCCTTCGATATTTTTTACCGGCGAAATGCGTGCCCGCTCCCAGTACATCTCGCCATTTTTCTTCCGGTTGTGAAACTCACCGCACCACTCACGACCGTCTTGCAGTGCCAGCCACAACGCTTGATAGCTATCCTCAGGCATCTCTCCGGACTGCAAGAATTTAGGCGTTCGCCCCATCACCTCGTCAATCCCGTAACCTGTTAGTTCGCAAAACACCGGATTGACATAAACAATCCGCCCGGAGACATCGGTGATCATCACTGAGTTCTGGCTTTGCTCAACGGCATGGCTCAATCGCTGCAGCTCATCTTTTGTCATCTGCTGTTCGGTTACATCTTCACCGACAAAGGTCACGGCATCAGCCTGCCCCTGGTGAATGCGGGAAAAAGTCGATGTCCATGACAAAATATGGATTTCCCCGGACTGACTTTGCACCACGCCTTCGGCACGAGGCTGATCGGTTCCTTGCTCCAGCGCCTGTGTTAATGCTTTAGCGGCCTGAGGTTGCAGCTCTTTGGGAGTGAAGGTTTTCACCCAGTTTTTACCGATGACCTCTTCACGTTGGTAACCCACCATATTGAGGAAAAAATCATTGCAGAACACCACCCGCCCCTCGGCATTTACCGATACGGCAGCTAGCTGAATGTTTTCCAGAATATGACGAAACTGCTGCTCGTAACGTTGTTTCTGGCGCAATATTCTGGCCTGTAGCCGGTATCGGCTAAATACCACCGCAAGCAATAACAGCAAAGCTAACGCGGCGATATAAAGCCATAGATACCTATCCGTAAAAGCTATCCGCGCCAGATTCATACGCTGTTCGGGGAATACCGAAATGATTGTCCAGTTGCCGTTGCTGGCTGTATCGGTTTGGGTAAAGGTAAAAAAGCTCTCTCCCAGTTGTAGCTGGCCCGTATGCTCACGGTTTATCAGTCCAAGCACCTGAGGATCGACCGCGCCCTCGGGGTTAAAGCTGAATGCTGACTCACTGCTGCTGGCTGGCTGGATCACCGCTACCCCCTCGGGGTTTAAGATAAACAGATGTTGAATGAACGTTGGGGAAATAGTCAGTAGCTTATCAATCAGCTGTCTGGCTTTGTAGTTCAGTACCACAACGCCAATTCGCTGTTGATCACGGTCGAATACCGATGCCCCGACTCGAATAGTCGGATTTAACGGTTGCTGGATTTTACCGCCTTCGACATTCAGATCCATCGGTGAGATATAGACCTTGTCCGGCGCCAATTCGACACTACGCTGAAAATAATATCGCCGGGATTTATTTTGCAGGTGCTGCTCGTCAACTGCATGGATCCGGTTATCCACGTTGTTAACACGTACTATTTCCCTACCAGAAGTATCAATAAATCGAACTTGATCGTAACTAGATTGGTTACTGGCCAGTTGGATGAAATAGTCAGTCAGATTAGCTTTAAACCGTGCGGCAGGGATATCGGCTTGTTTTCCGGCCATATACGAAAGCAGCTTGGCATCTGACGACATACTGCTCAAGCTATCGTCGAGCACTTCTTCTATCAGCTCGACGATCACTCGTTCGTTATGCAGGGCATATTGCTGCTCGTTATGGACACTCAAAAAATAATGGACCAGCATCAGTCCCAGAATAGCCATCCAGCCCGGGATCAACCATAGCAGCAACTCGGTATAAAACTGGCGTTGTTTCACGAAGTGACGCGGCGCATCCAGTTCGTCCATACCCATTCCCTTGTGCGTTATTGATAATAATCATACCAAAGCCGTTACACATTGAAGGGTTGGCATATTAATTTCGTGACCCATCGTGGACTTAAGTATGCAGCTTAGGCGTATAACGTTTACGAAATACGCCATAAGTGAATAAAAACTATGACAATAGCCCGCCTGCCAGCTTTATCGCCAGGGGCTGGCGATGGTCATCCAGGTCTGGGAGTAATCCCGCCAGTTTACCCAGCACCTCTTCTTTGCTGTGACGAAGAGACGACACGGCAATCTCGTTTACCTCATCATTGCTGATAGCGGCCTCAAGCAGAATATCGAGATGTGACTTAAGATCAATATCTGCAAGCAGCTTCAATGCTAGCTTGCGGATACCTCCCGCAGGATCCTGCAACGCCTTGGCAAGAGCCGCATTTAAGGTCGGGCGATCTTGCTGCCTAACGGTATGGGTGGCAAGTTGCTGTTCAATGGCCATCAGACTGCAAATTCGGACATGTTCATTCTGATCGCGAGTCCCCTGCAATAATAATGGCAACGCCTTAGCCATAGGCATCTTGGCCAGATACCGGGTTGCGGCCTGCTTGGTGACGTTATCGCCGTGATAGAGGGTGTTCGCAGCCGCCCCGATCGCATTTTTGATTTCAGGAACGGAAACTGTATCAGCCAGACGTGCCAACGAACCGAAGATCTCAACCTGCTCGCTTGGCTCCGCGCCCAATAGGGATTCAATCAGCAAGGGAACAGCTGCTGGCTGCTCGCTGCTTCCCAATGCCCGCATTGCGAGGAGTTTGTTTCCCAGTTGCGGTAATTTGGCAACTTTCTTGCGATTTAGCTCTAACTTGTCCGAGGTATCAAAGTGATCACGCACTATCTCAGTGTAATCGGTATAGTCATCAGGCAGTTCTTCGATCATATCAAGCACATGCTGTTCCGGGGCTTGTTCTTCTTTCGGGCTGTTCAACATCGCCTCAACATTGGTTTGCTGAATCGCCGCCAGCGTCGAGGTCGGGGTCGCTGCTGGCAAATCGTCTTCAGCCAAAGCCGAAAACTTTTCTTCATGGGCGACAAGCAGTTGTTCCAACTCCAGAATGTCAGAAGCTGGTTCTGGGCTTGATTCTGAGCTTGGCCCAGCAGCTTCTGCTGATGCCGTCTCTTCTGCCTTACGGTTACCGCTTTCCTGAACGCTCTCATCAGTGTCCAGTTGATAGACCGGTATCAGTTCCCCTTTGGCTGCTAAACCCAAAACAAGCTCACGGAGATATTGATGGCCTGTAGAAGAAGAGATGCGTGCGAGCAAATCCAATGCTGCCTGACGCAATACCCCATCATTCTGCTCATCGTTAACGATATATTGCATCACCGGGTATACGGCAGACAAAAAGGCGTCCCGCTGACAAACCAATTTACTGAGCAGGCGAATATAGTCAGCCCGTAACGACACCGGCAACGTCGTCCGTTCTACATGTTTGAGGCAGCGCTGAACGGCCAGCTCACTATATACATCTACATCGCCCTCATACTTTATTGAAGCAAAAAAGTCAGCCGCCGCATACACCACTGCCGGGTCGTCATGGTGTAACTGCTCAGCAATCCATTCTAGGCATTCAGAGTCGGGCGCGTCGACATGACAAGCCATCAGCGCAAGAATCGTCGACAAAGCAGCACCGGGCGCTTTTTGTGCCAAGAAATACAGCTTGGCCTGCGACAACTTATCCAGCTCTCCCATCATATCCAGCCCTGCTTCGACCGCCTCTCGAACTCTTTGATCTTGATCGCACAGACGAAGCACTATATCCCATTGATACTCAACAGCCTTGCGACGGCAAAGCGCCTCAACAGCAGCTCTTCGGATCTCTGGATCTTCATCTGACATTGCTTTGAACAGTTGAATGGTTGCGATTTTGCTATCACTTTGAGCCAATGCACGGATCAGCTTACGCCGGGTCATCACTCTGCCAGTCTGATATCTGTCAGTCAGCCATTGCGGGGAGACCAGAGCGATGCCGTAGTAAAGCGCCGATTCTAGCTCCGGTTCCGGCTCATCCTCCAGCAACTGGAAAAATAGCCGAACTGTCTCCTCGTCGGGCTTTTTGGCCAGTAGCTGTACCGCTTTTAGCTGGATATCCCACCAATCGTCCCAGTCGGAACTCAATCCCCAGTCATCGCCTTCCGGCCTGCCGCTGGCAAAACTCATCAAAATCGTTGTGATTCTCGCCTGTTCCGGCCCCCCGGCTTGTGCCGACAAAGCTTCCAGCGCTGCCAGTCGAGCATCACTTTCCGGGTGGTGAAGTGCAACATCCTCAAGCGCATCAATATCTCCGACAGCCAGCTTCGCCAGGGCATCTGCGGCATCAACCACGACATCCGGATCGGAGTGATAAAGGCATGTATTCAGACTGGGAGCTGCGTCGGTGATCCTCGCTTGACCGACAGCCTGGGCACTGTAACAGCGCTGGGCTTCATCTCCCTGCTCCAACAATTGCAGCAACTGATTAATCGCGAGCTGGTATCCACTGTTTATTATTTGTGTTGATTCGTGGTTTGGCATCATCTTCTCCACTCAGGCTAGCTGTATGTATCCATACGTTTTAGCGAGTAAAGCAGTTTTCATGCCATGCCCTTAAACAACCCATAAGATAATTAAGTCTTTTATATCAATATCTTATCTATCATCGCTATTCCTTGTTCTTATTTACGGCTTTATTAATTGAACGTTTCGTTCACTTCTCTATTAACGAGTTAAACGAAACGTTCAGTTTTCACACTGTGACAAGCGTCAAGTAACCGTATAACTAATTGTAATTTAAGCATTAATTTCAACAATAAAAGTTGGCTTGGTTTGTGTATACCCCTTTTTTGCTAACAGATTTTTTTAAGCACTTGGAACTGGAAGCTAAGGAGCACAACAATGAACAAAACGCTGATCCTTGCCGCTGCCGCCAGTCTCTCATTTTCAGCCTGGGCCCAGAATGACAACAATACGTTTGGCCCGCTACCACAGCTGAAAATAGATACGGCAAAAGCCGAGCTCGGTAAACGTCTGTTTTTCGATGCCCGTCTATCTGGCGACAGTATGATGTCATGCGCATCATGCCACCAGCCAGAAAGCGGCTTCGCCCACTCGGATGCCCTGGGTCCGGCCTATATCGGAAGCAAAGGCTTTCGTAACGTGCCGACCCTGATCAACAGCGCCTACAAGAAAACATGGTTTCATGATGGCCGGATCGGTACCAACTTGAACGACGTTACCCGTGAGATGATCACTGAAGACTGGCTGATGAACATGGACATGCGCCTGATGCAGGAACGCATCAAGCAAGATCCCGTTTATATCGAAATGTTCAAAAAAGCCGGGTACGGCGAGCCCTCCAACGGCTCGGTACGCAAAGCGATTCCGGAATATCTGAAAACACTGACATCGAGTACCACAGCCTATGACAGCGGAAAAATGAGTGCCGAGGCGAAAAAAGGCTTTGAGCTGTTCAAGGGGAAAGCGGGATGTTCACAGTGCCACAACGGGCCATTATTCTCTGACGGTACCCCTTACAATACCGGTGTCCCCGAGAACTTCGAGATCTTCCGCGATCCAATGCGTCACCAGACCTTCATTGCCTTCAATATGTTCATGGGCAACGAAAACTATATGAACCTCAAACGCGATGTCGGTGCCCATGTCCAAAGCCACAAGGCCGACGGCTCCGATCTCGGCAAATTCATGACCCCGACCCTGCGTGAACTGAAATACACGGCCCCTTACATGCACAACGGTATGCTGACCACGCTGGACGACGTAGTGGCGTTCTATAACGCTGGCGGCGGCGAAGACAGCAACAAAGACTCACGCCTGAAGCCGCTGAATCTAAGCAAGCAGGAACAGCAATCGCTGGTCGCCTTCCTCACGGCACTATCAGGCAAGCCACTCACGAGTGAGCAGCATGTCTGGAAGACCCAGGATTACAACTACCAGCCTATCGCCGACTGGCGCAACGCGAAAAACTAAGGAGGACAAGATGAAGAAAACAATTACCTTGTCTGCATGTACGGCGACTCTGCTATTAGCCGCATCGCTACCCGCTTGCGCCCAGCAAGAAACCAGCACACCGACAGCCGAAGAAATTGCTGCGACCCTGCAGCCAGTTACCCTCGATGACATCAATTATCCGGCGCTGGCTCCGCTGGGTGCCGTGCCGACACCACCGGACAACCCGACCACTCCGGAAAAAGTCGAACTGGGCAAATTGCTCTTTTTCGATGGCCGCTTGGGCGGTGATACCTCGACACCGTGTGTAGCCTGTCACAACCCGAACCTTGGCTGGGATTTCCCTGCTGATCTCTCGCTGGGCTACCCGGGCACCGTTCACTGGCGCAACAGTCAAACCATCATCAACTCAGCCTACTACAACAAGTTTTTCTGGGCCGGTTCCAGCAAATCACTGGAAGGACAGGCCAAGAGCGCAGCCAAAGGTGGTGTTGCCGGCAACGGTGAGGACGACATGATGGAAGCTCGTCTGGCACTGGTACCGGACTACGTCGAGCGGTTTAACAATGTCTTTGGCGATAACTATCCGAAAATAAGCAACGCCTGGAAGGCGATCGCCGCCTTCGAACGCACCCTGATTCAAACCGATACCCCGCTTGATAACTACCTCAAGGGTGACAAGTCGGCACTGAGCAAGCAGCAGCTACGGGGCAAGTCCTTGTTTGAGGGCAAAGCCAAATGTATTGCCTGCCACAACGGCGCCCTGGCTTCGGATCAGAAGAACTACAACATTGGTGTGCCGACAAACTTGCGCTGGGAGTCTGATCCGCTTGCCCAGATCACCTTCCGCTACGAGTTATACGCCAAGGGCTCGAACGAGAAAATGTACCGTACCACCAAAGCCGATCCCGGGGTCTACTTCCGCGGCAAGCGCAAAGAGATGAAAGGCACCTTCCGTACCCCGAGCCTGCGTTATACCAAGTACACCGCGCCCTACATGCACAATGGTGCTATTGCAACACTGGAAGAGGTTGTCGACTTCTACAACCGCGGTGGTGTTGCCGCAGACGGTCGTAGCACCGGCTTCCCGAAAACCAAGAGTACCAAGATCAAACCTCTGGGCCTGAGCGACAAGGAAAAAGCCGATCTACTGGCATTTCTCGATGCCTTCTCAGGCGAGCGAATTGTCATGGAATACCCTCAGATCCCGCCATACCAGCGTCTATTTAGCGAAGAAGAACTTGCGGAGGCGAAAAAATGATTTTTGACCGAATGAAGCGCAAGCAAAAAAAAGAAAGCGCACAAGAACACCGTAAATGCATGATGTCCCGTCGTGAGTTCCTTATGTACTCCGGTGCTGTTGCCGGCAGTGCCAGCGTGGTCTCTGTCACCCTGTTTCCAGGGACAGCTCAGGCCCGCCAGACACAAGCCCGTGTCGTTGGCTACCCGCGGACACTGGTTGCCAAGCTCAGCGAAATGAAAACCAACGAACCGCTCTATTTCAACTATCCGGATGACGGCCCGAACTCCCGTGCCATATTGGTCAAAATGGGTGTCCAGGGTGGTGGTGGAATCGGTGACAAGCAAGATGTCGTCGCTTTTTCTCTGATGTGTACCCACCAGGGTGGTCCACTGGACGGCCAGTACAAGGTCGTTGGCGAGCACCGTGTCCTTGGCCAGTGTCCGTTCCACCTGTCGACATTTGATATGCGCCGCCACGGCATTATCGTCTCCGGTCAGGCCTATGAAAGCCTGCCACAGGTGTTGCTGGAGCAGGACGGCGACAACGTGTATGCCGTCGGCATAATGGGGCTGCTGTTTGGCCGCACCGACAACATCATCGCGATTCAGGAGGCATAATCATGACCACTAACTTCTATATCCCCGAAGATCATGCGCCGTTGCCCCCGAAAAATGCCGAGGTCATTACGACGGCCTGTGATTACTGTATCGTCGCCTGTGGCTACAAGGTCTACCGCTGGCCGCTCGAACAGCAAAACGGCGGCCAGAAAGCGGACCAGAATGCATTTGGTGTGAACTTCCCGAGTGCCCCGCTTCAGGCATGGGTCGCACCGGCACAGCACAATGTGGTGATGCACAATGGCAAACCCCACAATATCGTCATCGTCCCGGACAAGGATGCGGGCGCCGTCAACAAAACCGGTGACTCCTCAATGCGTGGCGGCCTGCTAGCGCAAAAAGTCTACAACCCGGCAACCGGGACCCGCGACCGCCTGACTCAACCGCTAGTGCGTATTGGCGGTAGCCTGCAGCCTGTCCCTTGGGAGTTTGCGCTCGATATTGCCGCTGAAGTCGGCCGCCATGT
This sequence comes from Photobacterium kasasachensis, assembly GCF_050336885.1. Classification (NCBI taxonomy): domain Bacteria; kingdom Pseudomonadati; phylum Pseudomonadota; class Gammaproteobacteria; order Vibrionales; family Vibrionaceae; genus Photobacterium; species Photobacterium kasasachensis. Next base: position 75,852 of record NZ_JAKJSH010000010.1, on the reverse strand, counting down.
AATCGACAAACACGGCACCAACGCCTATGGAGTGAAAACCTTCTCGTACCAGTACATCGAGAATACCTACGCTATCACCAAGTATGCCCTGCGCCATGTGAATACCGCCAACTTCTCGTTCCATGACACCCCGTCAGATGTTACCTCGACACCGGGCTTCCGGGATGCTGGTTTTGACAACTTTGGTCCGAGCTATGATGACTGGGGGGCCGCCGATACCCTGATGATCTGTGGTACCGATCCGTACGAAACCAAGACCATCCTCTTTACCCAGTACATCATGCCAGCCGTACAGCGTGGCATGAAAACCGTTATGCTCAACCCACGTGAAACAGCCGGTATTGCCTACCTGAAAAAACACGGCGGTCTGCATATTGACCTCAACCCGGGTTCAGACAACCTGGTCGTCGGTGCCATCATCCGGGTGATCATGGAAAACGGCTGGCAGGACAACGAGTGGCTGCAGAACTGGGTGAACAACAAGTGGGAATCTAACTCAGGCTTCGGTCAGGGAACTCGTAATACCCCTTGGCAGTGGCGCACCACCTGGGGCAAGTTCCAGACCAACGGTTTTGAAGACTACAAGAAATGGAATCTCGCCCAGAAAGAATTCGATCCTAAGTATGCCGCCAAAATGGCCGGAATCGACGTCAACAAGATCTATCTTGCCGCCGAGATGCTGGCTAAACCGGTAGACGGCAAGCGGCCGAAAACCTCCATCGGGATTGAAAAAGGCTTCTACTGGTCAAACAATACTGGTAACACCAATGCCATTTCCGCACTGGCGACCATCATCGGCACCGGAGGCCGGGAAGGCCGTGTGATCGGTCGTTTTGGCGGCCACCAACGTGGCGGCCAGTCCGGCGGCAAGCTACCGCGCAACAAATCTCCGGAAAAAGTACCGGGACGCCGGCGCCGCTCTCTGGATACCGATCGCTATCTATACTCCGGCCATACCCGCTTTGCCCACGTCATAGGTACCACCTGGATCCAGTCGATGTGCGGCAGTCAGGGCCTGCAGAAGAAGTTCTGGGAGCTAACAACAGCCAACCCGCACCAGGTCTATAGCTATGACAAACAAGAGATTATCGACACCCTGAAAAAACGGGCTGACTCCGGTGGCATGGTCGTCATTAACCAGGATATCTACCTGCGTGACCCTATCGGTGCCAAGTTTGCCGATATCGTCTTCCCGGCAGCAACCTGGGGGGAAGCTGACTTTATGCGTGCCAATGGTGAGCGTCGCCTTCGCCTGTACCAGAAGTTCAACGATGCACCCGGACATGCACAACCTGACTGGTGGATCATTGCCCAGCTAGCTCGCCGCATGGGTTACGACGGCTTCGACTGGGAGAACTCCAACGATGTTGCCGAAGAAGCCTCGCGCTTTAGCCGCGGCAGCCGCAAAGACTTCCATATGATCAAGGTTGCCGCCCATGCCGAAGGCAAAACCCTGCATCAGAAACTCCGGGAGTTTGGTACAACGGGGATCCAGGGGCCGGTGTTCTACAACTACGATACCAAGGAGCTGGTCGGTACCAAGCGCCTGCATGATACCGAAATGACCACAGAAACTCTGATCGAGAAAGGCCTGGCTGACGGTCCTCAGGGTGCCAATGTCCTGAAGAAGCAGCTCACGGCCTTCAACAGTCAGACCGGTAAGGTCAACCTGCAGAAACACCCATGGGATCTGTTCAGTGATTTCTACGAGTGGATCCAGCCCAAAGGTGAAGAGCTGTGGTTCTCGAACGGCCGAATCAATGAGATCTGGCAATCCGGCTTCGACGATGTAGAACGCCGTGCCTATGTAATCCAGCGCTGGCCGGAAAACTGGGTTGAAATCCACCCTGATGATGCCAAGCAACGCGGGATTGAGTCAGGCGATCAGGTAATGATGTACTCAGACCGGGTGGCCAACTTCAAGGACACCATTCTGGGGGTACACGGCGATGACTTCCAATTCAGCAAGCTGATGGAAAATGGTCATATCAAGCTCGACAAGGCGGCTGTCACAGCTGTGGCTATCGTTACACCGGCTACTAAGAAAGGTACGTTGTATGCCAACATGATCGACATGCGGCAACCTTCCAACTCGCTGACAACCCGAGTCGTGGATCAGATCAGCGGTAACTACAACTACAAAATGGGTGTCGCCAATATCAGGAAGATTGGTGACTCCAAATACAAGCATGAATTCCGGGCGTTCTCGTTTGCCCCGAGGAATATTGTGTAACACCGTCAAATTCGATGTGTAGAAAATAAAAAAGGGGCTTCGGCCCCTATAACATCAGATGCCATAAGGAGGTGATACTGATCTCACCAATCTATCCACCTACTGTGCCAATTTAAAGTAATGCCGATACGGGTAGCAATGGCAGCTAGCTGCCATTGTTTACCCTCGACTGAATGCTCGCTTCAGCACGATCGAGCAGGCGTTGCATCTTATCCTGACCTCGGCGGCTCACACGCTTAAGCGCCGCCGTCCTGGCTTCCTCGATATTGTTCGACGGATCACCGACAACAATCAGTGCTACCATACCGTAACGGTGATGCACCTTACATTTGATACCGTACACACCCGGTTTGTCGAACTTGATATCCGAGACATTCTGGTAGGAGATGATAATTGGCTCGACACCCTCAGGCAGCATGCCCTGAATACTGTGCGCGGTATGGGAGCCAACCGTTCCCTCGAAGCGGACAGAGTCTCCGACATCAATAGCCACATAATCAGGAATAAACTGGTACATCGCATCCAGATCTGCAGTTTTGATATCGAACACCTGCTTGATAACTTGTGTTTCAGCCCGGACCGCCGGCGAACACACCAGCAACAGGCAAAGAAGTGGCAGTATTTTTTTCATATTGTGTGAGCTCTTTTCTTATTGTTAATGAGAACAATACACAATATCAAGCAAGTGAACCGTAACGGGGATCATTGATTCAGCAAATCTATACAATATTGAACGTCGTCAGGCGTGGCGCAGGCAATAAAAAGCCCCGACAGATATCGGGGCCCTTCTTGAGCTTAGTGTTTACGAACGGGAGAATTACTCCGCAGCCGCTTCACCGTCACGACGCTCGGCCGCTTCTTTGATCAAAGGCTGCAATTCGCCTTTCTGGAACATTTCAAGAATAATGTCACAGCCGCCAATCAACTCACCTTCAATCCATAGCTGAGGGAAAGTTGGCCACTGCGCATAGGCAGGAAGTTCTGCACGGATATCCGGGTTTTGCAGAATATCGACATACGCAAACTTCTCGCCACATGCCATTAGCGCCTGAGATGCCTGAGATGAAAAACCACAGCTAGGCAGTTTTGGCGAACCCTTCATGTACAACAGAATTGAGTTTTCAGCGATCTGTTGTTTAATTTTGTCGATGGTTTCCATAGCTTCCTCTTACGACACTTACTTATAAGTTGAATTTCACAGACATCATTCTACTTGGTCATGCCAAGGAAAAAAACGCCTAAAATCTATATGGATATTTTAAACGGCAATCTAGGCAAGTGTCTGAATGAAAAATATCACTTGAGATCCCAGCATATCCCTCTTTGAAGTGCTATTTTTTAGTAAATGGGGGTTTTAATAAAGTAAAAACTTGCTAAAATAGCTCAGCAGTCACATTATGCCTCTATACCAATGAGTATAGTGACCTAATATGATTGGTATCAGTCAGTTTCAAAACAATAAGTAGGCCGAAGTCTACTGGAAGCAATGTCGGGGGCTTGTCCCCAAAAAATCAGAATGGAGAACCGAGCAATGGCATTTGAACTACCAGCTCTACCGTACGCGATCAACGCTCTTGAGCCACACATCTCTCAGGAAACGCTTGAATACCACCACGGCAAGCACCACAACACCTATGTTGTTAAGCTAAACGGCCTGGTTGAAGGTACAGAGCTAGCTGAGAAGTCTCTGGAAGAAATCATCAAAACTTCTACTGGCGGCGTATTTAACAATGCAGCTCAAATCTGGAACCACACTTTCTACTGGCACTGCCTAAGCCCTAACGCAGGCGGTGAACCAACAGGCGAAGTGGCAGACGCAATTGTAAAAGCATTCGGTTCTTTCGAAGAATTCAAAGCGAAATTCACAGACTCAGCAATCAACAACTTCGGTTCTTCATGGACTTGGCTTGTTAAGAAAGCTGACGGCTCTCTAGACATCGTGAACACGTCTAACGCAGGTACTCCTCTAACAGAAGAAGGCGTTACTCCGCTTCTGACTGTTGACCTATGGGAGCACGCTTACTACATCGATTACCGCAACCTGCGTCCTGACTACATGAATGCGTTCTGGGCACTGGTTAACTGGGAATTCGTTGCTAAGAACCTAGCTGCCTAATTGTTAGAACATTAGACATACTTTCAAAACGCCTGCCTTTGTGCAGGCGTTTTTTATTACCTCTTCAAATAGCTTTTGCCCTCAAAACTGCTCAATCTATAACCACTATTTATCCTTCCAGCGGCCAGCCAAAACAGCGGTGAATAGGTTCGCAATATTATTGAATTCCTAACGAATTCCTGACATTTCGCCTAAAAAATAAACGTAAAAATGCCGGAGCACAGATTGAAAGTAAGAAGATGCTCCTATGAAAAATAAACGACCTATAAATAACCTGTTAGCCTCACTGTTCCTCTTCACCTCTGCCTTCTCGTTTGCCGAGACAGCAGCGATTCCTGTTACAACCGAAACAGTCAAATCCCAAGCATTTGATGTTCAGGTCGAAGAAGCCGCAAAAATTAGCGCGACCGATTCGGCAAACCTGACTTTCAGCACCGGTGAGAAAATAAAAGCGATTTATTTCAAAGACGGTGATGCCGTCAAGAAAGGCAATCTCATCGCCGAGCTTGACAGCACCAAGGCCAAAGCTGACTTCGACAAAGCCAAAAGCTCGTTGAATATGGCCAAGACTAAACTACAGCGCACCCAGAACCTGTTAAAGAAGCAACCTGATGCCCTGTCTCCTCAGGACGTTGACGAGCTGAAGGAACAGGTCAACCTGGCCGCCGCTGATTTCCGCCAAAAGCAGGCCGTGCTGCGCGATTACCAGATCATCGCCCCGTTTGACGGCCGCCTGACAGCCTTCAGCCACTCTGTGGGCAGCCACATCGATGCCTCGAGTGTTCTAGTCAGCCTGTATCGCCTCGATCCAGTAAAAGTCAGCTATACCATCAGCCAGGACGATCTCGGAAAAGCCGCCAAGGAGCAGGCCGTGCAAATTACCGTCGATGCCTTCGCTGACCAGACTTTCAAAGGAAAAGTCAATTATGTTGCCCCTGCCGTCGATGAAAACTCCGGCCGGGTAGAAGTCCACGCCCGTATTGCCAACCCCGACCATGTACTGGCACCGGGCATGTTTGCAAACGTAAAACACAGACTGGCAAAAGGGAAAAAGCAACTCCTGATCCCGCAGAATGCCGTTGTTGCCAACAATAACGAACGCTATGCCTGGGTGATTTCCGAAGGCAAGCCTGTTAAGCAGACGATAAAGCTCGGTCAGAACACCAATGATGGCTACGTCGTGGTTCGTCAGGGGCTGAAAAAAGGCCAGCAAGTTGTGACGACCGGCCAACAAAAGCTGACGGCAGAAAGCGCCGTCAAGGTACTGAATAGCGATATCGATGCCAACGAAAAAGAGAGCAACACCCAAGCGCCAATTCACCCTAGCGCCGGGAAACCAGCGGCATCGGAGGAAAGCTAATGCGATTGCCAGAGATTTGTATACGCCACCCTGTTTTTGCCTCGGTACTAAGTATTGCCGTGATCTTGCTGGGCCTGTTGTCGTTCCAAAAACTGTCTATCCAGTATTTTCCGGATCACAACACACCCACCGCGACGGTCAGTGCCAACATTACCGGAGCCAGTGCCGAGTTCATGTCACGCAACGTTGCTGACAAACTGATCGATGCCGCAACCGGGCTCGATAGCGTTGATACCATGGCAACAGACTGTCAGGAAGGCAGCTGTACCCTGAAGATCGATTTTGCCGACGATGTCGATGACGTCGAATATACCAACCTGATGAACCAACTTCGCAGCGGTGTGGAGGGGATCAGTGATTTTCCGCCGAGCATGACGGATAAACCTACAGTTACTGACAACGCGTCTGATACCAGCTCTGCCAGCAACGTCATCACTTTCGTCAATACCGGCGGGCTAGAACAGCAAGAGATGTACGACTACATCAGTCAGCAGCTTGTCCCGCAGTTTCGCCACATTCAGGGCGTCGGTGCAGTCTGGGGGCCGTATGGTGGTTCGTCCAAGGCAGTCCGCGTCTGGCTCAAGCCCGAGCGCATGATGGCCCTTAACATCAAAACGGCCGATGTTGTCGGTACACTGAGTTCCTACAATGCCAGCTTCACGGCCGGTACTATCATGGGCGAAGCCCGAGATTTTTCTATCAACCCGATTAACCAGGTTGAGAATATTGACGATGTGCGCGATCTGGTTATCCGTGTCGACAACGGCCAGGCCATTCGCCTCAAGGACATTGCCGATATCGTCATGGGAGAAGAGAGCCTCACGCCAAGCCTGCTGACCGTCAACAAGCAACAGGCAATGTCGCTGCAGGTCCTGCCGCTACGCACCGAAAACCCGGTTACCGTTGCCGAGCGAGTGAAAGAAGCCATCGACCAGATGCAGGGCCAGCTGCCTGACGGCATCGAAATGAAAATGGTATACAACCAGGCCGACTTTATTGAAGCGGCGATTGATCAGGGCTTCTCGACACTGATCGAAGCTATTGTTCTGGTCTCCCTGGTGGTCGTGCTGTTTCTCGGCTCGCTCCGGGTTGCCTCTGTCCCAATCATCACCATTCCCGTCTGTGTCATCGGTGTGTTTGCCGTTATGGCATGGCTCGGCTTTAGTATTAACGTCCTGACCATTCTGGCCATCATCCTGGCAATTGGCCTGGTGGTTGATGACGCCATCGTGGTGGTGGAAAACTGTTACCGCCATATCGAAAACGGCGAAACGCCCTTCAATGCCGCATTAAAAGGCAGCAAGGAAATTATCTTCCCGGTGATAGCAATGACGCTGACACTCGCGGTGGTGTATTTACCTATCGGTATGATGTCTGGCCTGACGGCCGATCTTTTTCGTCAGTTTGCTTTTACCCTCGCGGCAGCTGTAATTATTTCGGGCATGGTCGCACTAACCCTGTCGCCGATGATGAGCGCCTATCTGATCAAGCCAGTCGGCAACCAGCCCAAGTGGTTTAGCAAGGTCGATAAGCTGCTAAACAAACTGGCCGACAGCTACACCCGTGAACTTGGCAAATGGTTCAACCGTAAACGCATTATGGTTGCCATTGCACTGGTGCTGGTCGGTTTGTCCGGTGCTGCATTTATGAAGATGCCGCAGATACTGCTGCCTACCGAAGATTCCGGCTTCATTGACGTCACCTCAACCGCACCGACGGGTGTCGGGCGACAGTACCACCTGAAGCACAATGACGAACTCAATAGCGTAATGGCCGACAACGAGGCCATCGAGGCAAACCTGTCCTATATAGAGGGTACCCCGACAAACCATGTGATGCTCAAACCTTGGGGTGAACGCACCCAGAGCGCCGACAAGGTGATCGCCGGGCTAATAGACAAAGCCAGCAGCAATGTGTCTGCCTACAGCATGTCTTTCTCGGTCCGTGCTGCTGACAACCTCAATGTGGCCAACAACCTGATCCTTGAACTGACAACCGTTGACCGCAACACTGATGCGCTAAGTGATACCGCAGACAAGGTCACCCAACTGCTGGAAGACTACCCGGGGGTAACCAATGTCAAAAACTCGGTACTTCGCGATCAGCTCAACTACGATTTGTCGATTGATCGCAATGCCATCATTCTGTCTGGTGTCAGCTACAGCGACGTCACGGATGCCCTGTCAACCTTCCTCGGCTCCGTGAAAGCGGCAGATATGCAGTCGGAAGATGGGTTTACCTACCCGATCCAGGTTCAGGTGAACCGCGAGGCACTGGGTAATTTTAACGTACTGGACAAGCTGTATGTCGGCTCGGCTTCGGGTCAGACACTGCCGCTGTCTCAGTTCGTCACCATCAAGCAGACCACGGCAGAATCAAGCTTCAAGACCTTTATGGGCAAAGATAGCGCCGAGATCACCGCTGATCTTATGCCGGGCTATACGGCCAGCGATATCAAAACCTATATCGACCAGGAAGTGCCCGAGCTGCTTCAAAGTGCCCAGGGCTACGACTATAACGGCGTGGTCAAGGAACTGACCGACTCCCAGGCCGGAACTCAGTTGCTCTTCCTGCTGGCGCTGGTCTTTGTCTACCTGATCCTCGCCGCCCAGTTTGAGAGCTTTGTCGATCCGCTGGTGATTATGCTAACCGTACCACTATGTATCGTCGGTGCGGTGCTGACCCTGACAGCGTTCGGCCAGAGCATGAATATTTACTCGAAGATAGGCCTGCTGACCTTGGTCGGGCTAGTGACCAAACACGGGATCCTGCTGGTCGAATTTGCCAACGAGAAGCGCAAACACGGTATGCCGGCTATCGAAGCGGCCCTGGACAGTGCCCGCTCTCGCCTTCGTCCGATCCTGATGACCTCGCTCACTATGATACTGGGATCACTGCCGCTGGCACTGGCATCCGGACCCGGATCGCTAGGGCGGATCAATATCGGGTTGGTACTGGTTGGTGGATTGATTGCCGGGACCTTCTTCTCCCTGTTTGTCGTACCTGTCGCTTATGTGGGTATGGCTAAGCTCAAGGAGAAAGACATTCTGGCAATAGTCAGGAAATCAAACAAGCCGCAGCCTTCGCAGTAAGGCCTGCTGGCAGCGATTCGACCACGAACTCAAGGCTATTTCAAGACAATAAAAAACGCCTGCAATCGCAGGCGTTTTTCTGTTTAACCGTTAGCAAATACTGCTGTTATTGCTTCTCGGCCAAAATGATACGCAACGTACGACGTAACGGCTCTGCTGCACCCCATAGCAACTGATCACCCACCGTGAAAGCGTTAAGGTAATCATCACCCATTGCCAGCTTGCGCAAGCGACCAACCGGAATAGACAGTGTCCCGGTTACCTTGGTCGGGCTCAGCTCCTGAACCGTGATATCACGCTCATTCGGGATCACTTTCACCCAATCGTTATGGGACGCAATCATTTCTTCAATTTCGTCCAGCGGAGCGTTCTTCTTCAGCTTCAGGGTCAGCGCCTGGCTGTGACAACGCATGGCACCGATACGGACACAAGTACCGTCAATCGGGATTGGGTTATTGTCCAAACCAAGGATCTTATTGGTCTCAACCGAGCCTTTCCACTCTTCCTTGCTCTGGCCGTTGTCGCGCTTCACATCAATCCATGGGATCAGCGAGCCTGCCAGCGGCACACCAAACTCCTGGGCTGGGAAGTCAGCAGCACGCATTGTATCCGCCACCTTGCGGTCAATATCCAGGATTGATGTTGCCGGGTTAGCCATTTCGCTAGACACCGTGTCGTTAATCACACCCATCTGGCTGATCAGCTCACGCATGTTCTTGGCACCGGCTCCCGATGCAGCCTGGTAAGTTTGAGAGGTCATCCACTCAACCAACCCGGCCTGATAAAGGCCGCCTACCGCCATTAGCATCAGGCTGACCGTACAGTTACCACCGGTAAAGGTGTTGGTGCCAGAGTGAATACCTTGTTTAATTTGATCGAAGTTCACCGGATCAAGCGCGATGATCGAGTCTTCTTTCATTCGCAGCGTTGAAGCAGCATCAATCCAGTAACCTTTCCAGCCTGCCTGGCGCAAAGCCGGGAAGACTTTCTCGGTATAGCTGCCGCCCTGACAAGTAATAATGGCGTCGAGTTTTTTCAGGCTCTCGATATCAAATGCGTCCTGCAATACACCAGCGTCTTTACCAAAATTGGGCGCCGGAATACCGACTTGAGACGTAGAAAAGAACACTGGCTCGATAACGTCGAAGTCTCCTTCTTCAACCATTCGCTGCATCAGCACCGAACCCACCATACCACGCCAACCAACCAGACCAACTTTCATCATTGTTACTACACTCCCTGTTCAGAATTTCATATTCGACATACCAATCGGCAGAACTATCTGGCCATACCACTCACAGCATTAGCTGCAGATAGTTATGCCTACTGGCAGTAGTTCATCTATAGAGATTTAGACGATGAAAAACAAGCACAATCTGCATGAAATGAGTAAAAAAATGCCTAATCGCAGAATAAGGAGTATTTTTACTGGGTAAAAATGTCTCATACCAAACAAAACAGCCACCACCAGTTCAGACACCCTTTACGGGCCAGAAAACAATCTACTTAGCAGTAAAACGCCAGATAAACAGCCTAAAAGCGACTCTTTTATACACCAATAAGAGAAAAGCACATTTAACAAAACAAACTGTATCATGCGACTGTTTTTGAAATACTGCTCACACCCTGATAACCTAAAAATAGCCATATCAATGGTTATTTACTTCAACAACAAAGCAAATAACCAGAAATAAAGCTGCAAAACAAGGAATTTAAGACAAATAGATCAACCTTTGAGAACAGTTAAAAAACAACCAAAACACAACACAAACACTAAAAATTAACACTTTTTAAAAGAGTTAATATGTATTTTTTCTTTATTCAGTCAACTGGTTGGATGAGGTCACAGAAAGACACAATATTTATCGCGGGACTCAGTGCATTCGGATAGAGTAGCGCCGAAACGACATGAGCACCTAAATGAATGACTCACAAGTCATAAGAATTATTATTATTTGCCTCTGAGAATTACTAATTCAGAGGCTTTCCATTTTTTACAGGCTCGAACTAACAAGGTTAGAAGTATGAACAAACAGACTGTGAAACTGCCATCGCTGTTACAAGTCATTGTAGCGTTGGGTATTTTTCTTGCGCTGGCATTCTCTTTCACCGCAAAACTAGATTTACCTATCCAGCTGGCTCTCTATATCGGCTGGTTCGTTATCATGGCACTGGGTATTAAACTGGGTCATGACTACAAATCTCTGGAACAAGCTGCAACCAAAGGTATTTCCAACGGCCTGGGTGCTGTACTGATCCTGCTTGCCGTGGGTGCGCTGGTCGGTACCTGGATTGCCGGCGGTATTGTTCCAACCATCATTTATTATGGTCTTAAAGCCATTCACCCATCTATTTTCCTTCTGGCAACAATGATCATCTGTTCCCTGACGGCGCTGGCTACAGGTACTTCCTGGGGTGCTGCCGGTACAGCAGGTATCGCCATGATGGGTATTGGTCAGGGCCTTGGGATCCCGGCACCAATGACTGCAGGTGCGGTACTGTCAGGCTGTTACTTCGGTGACAAGATGTCTCCGCTGTCAGATTCGGTGATCCTTGCTTCTTCTATGTCTAACGTAGAAATCATGGAACATATTAAGGGCATGCTGCCGATTGCACTGATCAGCTACATCATTACAGGTATTCTGTTCACCGCGGTAGGCTTCCACTATGCCGGCAATGTTGACATGTCTCAGGTTGAGTCTGTTATTGCCGCAATGGATCAGCAGTTCGTCATCTCTCCGTTCTCGTTCGTTCCTGTCATTATCGTACTGGCACTGCTAGCCATGCGTCTGCCTTCATTCCCTGTTATTTCGCTTGGCTCTCTGCTAGGTATCGTTTGGGCGGTAATGGTTCAGGATATGGATCCGCTGCTTGCGTTCAACACTGCATGGGCACCGTTCTCTATCAGCTCCGGCGTAGACTTCATCGATGCGATCCTGAACCGTGGCGGTATGTCATCCATGCTGGGTTCAGTTGCAGTTATCGTCTTTGGTCTTGGTTTTGGTGGCCTGCTGGACAAAGTCGGCGTACTGCAGACTATTGCCAAGCTATTTGAAAAACGTGTTAACTCTGCAGGTAGCCTGTCTGTATCGACCATTGCGACTGCGTTCCTGGGTAACGTGTTCGGCTCGGCGATGTACGTATCTCTTATCCTGACGCCTAAGATCTGTGCCAAAAACTACGACCGTCTGGGTTACCAGCGCAAGAACCTGTCTCGTAACGCCGAGTTCGGTGGTACGTTAACTTCCGGTATGGTGCCGTGGAGTGATAACGGTATCTACATGGCAAGTATCCTGGGCGTAGCGACATTCTCTTACGCACCATTCATGTGGCTAAGCTTCGTTTGTATCATCGTAACGATTGTGTCTTCTTACATGGGCTGGTTCGTTGATCGCTGTCCACCATCAGCAACGGCTGATGCAGAAGACGAGATTGAAGGTATTACCCAGCAGCAAACCGCTTAATACCTTGATCATGAACTAAAAAAGCGCCTAAGGGCGCTTTTTTATATCCGCGCCCTGTGTAGTTAATATTGATTATCCTGCCGTTCGTGATCTCGCTGAGAGCTTCGATGTCGATTGCCGGTATACCGTTTCATAAATTTTGCTCTGACCGCACACAGGTGCCTTTGAGACTCATGAAGCATTTCTTTTCTTAGCTTTCTTTCCAGTTTGCACGTTTTCATTGCCAACCTCGATACAGACTTCTATCAGGTCAATACTCATTCTTCTTCATAGCAATGTTATTTCACATTGGTCGTTACACTGGTCATGAATAACTGACGGTTCAATCAATAGAATATAACTGTAAATAGCCCCTCTCAACCAATATGACCCAATCCTGACAAAACCATACAAGGTGATGCTTTCATGCTCGGCATCAAAAGTTTCATTTCAAATGTAGGTTATTGGCGAGATAATGATCCGGATCAATGACCCGGGGTATTCAGTGCCTATATCCTCGTCCCCTATTATAAAGTTGCACAATAAATACACCTTTAAGGAATGCAATAATGTCGAACCTAGCAATGTTTTGTCACCAGTGCTCAATGGCCCAAAGCGGCGGCTGTGGCAGCACAGGTAAAACTCAGGGTACATGCGGCAAGGATGAAACCCTGTCTCGCCTTCAGGATATTATGATTTTCGGCCTAAAAGGCCTGTCAGCATACCGTACCCATGCCGACGATCTTGGCGCGGATACCAAATCGGTTGACGATGTTATCGCTGAAACACTGTACTTCACACTAACAAACGTTAACTTCAGCTTTGACCAGCATATTGCCCAGCTAATGAAAATCGGCGGTGCCGGTAGCGAAATGATGTCTCGCCTCGGTGAAGCTCACCACGGTCGCCTCGGGATCCCTACTCCTGTATGCGTACCGCAGAACAAAGCCGAAGGTAAAGGTATTCTTGTTACCGGTCACGATCTTGAGCTGCTAGAGCGCCTGCTGATTGCCACTGAAGGCAAAGGCATCAACATCTACACCCACTCGGAAATGCTGCCAGCCCACGGCTACCCTGAGCTACGTAAGTACAGCCACCTTAAAGGCAACATCGGTAAAGCCTGGTTTGACCAGAAACAACTGTTCCAGAAGTGGAACGGTACCATTATTGTAACGACTAACTGTATCGTTCCTCCGACAGGCCGAGCAGATTATGCCGATCGTCTGTACAGCTACGGTATCGTCGGCATCGACAACTGCCGCCAGTTGGAAGATGACTTTGCGCCGCTGATCGAGCAGACACTAAGCCTGCCGGATATCGAAGGCTTCGACAGCGAAGATACCCTGATGACAGGCCACAACTACAAAACGATTCTTGGCCTTGCTCCGCAAATTCTGGAAGCCGTTAACGCAGGCAAGATCAAGCAGTTCTTCGTGGTTGCCGGTTGTGACAAACCAGGCAAGCCAAACGACTACTTCCGCGATTTGGCGCTGTCGATCCCGGATGATTGCATTATCCTGACCTCGTCTTGCGGCAAGTTCCGTTTCAATGACCACGACTTCGGTACGATCCCGGGCACAGAAATTCCTCGCTACCTTGACCTTGGTCAGTGTAATGATAGCTACGGTGCCGTGATGATCGCGCTGGCACTGAGCGACGCCATGGGAGTACCAGTTAACGAACTACCGGTTAACATCGTCCTGTCCTGGATGGAACAGAAAGCCGTTCTGATCCTGCTTGCGCTGTTCAACCTGGGTATCCAGAACATCTACCTGGGCCCTAACCCACCGGAGTTCGTCAATGAAGCCATTTTCGAATTCCTACAGCAGCAGTTCAACCTTCAGCTAACCGGTAACGTCGAAGACGACCTGGCTAAAATGCTGAACCCGCAACCAGAGATTGAAGTAGTCGAAGCGTAAGCGCGGCCCCCTTCAGTCAACCGGGCCGACTTCGCCCTACCCACTAAGAAGTCGGCCCTATTCAAAATAATAAAGACAGCCAAGCTTAATCACTGACGGTACCCCATTTCAGACACCATCAGCCTTAGCTTGAACAGACAGTGCTTGTTCGCTGGAGTAAGTTATGCCTAAAAATCCACGGATTGATAACCAAAACATCACCTATGCCACGATGGACGGCAACGAAGCCGCCGCTTCCGTCGCCTATCGCTGCAATGAAGTCATCGGCATTTATCCCATCACACCTTCTTCCCCGATGTCGGAAGCCTGTGAGATCTGGGAAAGCCAGGGACAAAAAAACCTGTGGGGACAAGTTCCGCGGGTCATTGAAATGCAATCTGAAGGTGGTGCTGCCGGGGCGGTTCACGGTGCATTGATGGCCGGTTCCATGGCCACCACCTTTACCTCGTCCCAGGGCTTGCTGCTTAAAATCCCGAACATGTACAAAATTGCCGGTGAGCTGACGCCGTTTGTTATGCATGTTGCCGCGCGAACACTTGCCACCCATGCCCTGTCCATTTTCGGTGATCATTCCGATGTAATGGCGGTACGTCAAACCGGTTTTGCCATGCTGGCGGCCAATTCGGTCCAGCAGGCCCACGATTTTGCCCTGATCAGTCAGGCCGCAACACTGGAAAGCCGGATCCCGTTTGTCCATTTCTTCGATGGCTTCCGCACCTCGCATGAGATCAACAAGATCGCGATGATCGACGACAACACCATTCGTCAGATGATCTCCGAAGATCATGTTGATAGCTTCCACCAGCGTGGGCTGACACCCGATGCGCCAAGCATTCGCGGTACGGCACAAAACCCGGATACCTTCTTCCAGGCGCGTGAAGCTGCCAATGGTTTCTATCAGGCATGTCCGGATATCGTGGCCGATAAAATGGCCCAGTTTGCCAACCTGACCGGAAGAGAATACAAGCTGTTTGATTACTACGGCCACCCGGAAGCCACCGATGTCATTGTGATTATGGGTTCGGCCACCTCGGCTGTTGAGCAGGCAATTGATCACCTGCTGACGACCGGACGTAAAATCGGTATCGTCAGTGTTCACCTTTATCGCCCGTTCTCGCTCAAGCATTTCATGTCCGTGCTGCCTGCCAGCGTTCAGCAGATCGCAGTCATGGATCGTACCAAAGAACCAGGCTCGGTCGGTGAGCCGCTATATCTGGATGTGGTTTCGACCATCCAACAGGCGTACGCGGCAAAACAATACCCGCACCTGCCTGCAATAATGGGCGGTCGCTACGGCCTGTCATCGAAAGAATTCAATCCGGGCCATGCCGTCAGCATCTTCAATGCGATGACCGACGAGCAGCTCAGCCATAACTTCACGGTGGGGATCTGTGATGATATCACCCACCTTTCTCTGCCGCCGGTTCCTACAATTGATGCCGAGCCAAGCAGCCGACTACGTGCCCTGTTCTACGGTCTGGGTGCCGACGGCACGGTCAGTGCCAATAAAAACACTATCAAGATCATAGGTGAAAACACCGACCTGCATACGCAGGGGTATTTCGTCTATGACTCCAAGAAATCAGGCGGTACGACTATTTCGCACCTGCGTTTTGACACCATGCCTGTCGAAGCGCCGTACCTGATTGAGCAGGCTGAGTTCATTGCCTGCCACCAGTTCCAGTTTGTCAACAAACTGGAAATGTTCGAGCACGCTGCCGAGCAGGGTACCCTGTTGCTTAACAGCCCGCATAACGCTGATGACGTCTGGGAGCACCTGCCGCAGGAAGTCCAGAAAGTTATCATCGACAAGCAGCTCAACCTGTATGTTATCAATGCCGTAGAGCTAGCCCATGAGCTCGGGCTGAAAAACCGCCTGAACACCATCATGCAGACGGCCTTCTTTGCCCTCAGCGAGCTGATGCCAATAGAGCAGGCTATTGCCCAGCTCAAAGAGGCGATTGAAAAAAGCTACAGCAAGCGCGGCCCGGCAATTGTCGAGGCCAACCACAGGGCCGTCGATGCAACAGTTGCCCGTCTGCAACAGGTGGCAATTCCGCAGCAGGCCACCAGCCTGTTCCGCCGTCCGCCTGTCGTTAATGAAAAGGCCCCTGAACTGGTCAAGCGTGTCAGTGCCATGATGATGGCGGATAAAGGTGATCTTCTGCCGGTGAGTGCCTTCCCTGTCGATGGCTGCTGGCCAACGGCGACCAGTCAATGGGAAAAACGCAACATTGCCCAGGAAGTGCCGGTCTGGGAAGAAGACCTGTGTACCCAGTGTAATATTTGTACCCTTGTCTGCCCGCACGCTGCTATTCGTGCCAAGACCGTCACCCCTGATGCTCTGGAACTTGCACCCGATGGCTTCAAGAGCGCCGAATATAAACAACGCGACTTTAAAGGTCAGCAATACACCTTGCAGGTCTCTCCACAGGATTGTACCGGGTGTAACCTCTGTACCACGGCTTGCCCGGCCAGTGACAAGGCCGATCCATCACGCAAGGCCATCAACATGGCACCGAAGCAGCCGGTACTGGAATCACAAAGCAAGAACTACGAGTTCTTCCTTGACCTGCCAGAGCTTGAGCGTATTGATATCAAACGTATCGATGCCCGTACCAGCCAGTTACTGCAGCCATTGTTCGAGTATTCCGGAGCCTGTTCCGGTTGCGGAGAAACGTCCTATGTGAAGCTGCTAACCCAGCTGTTTGGTGATCGCCTATTGGTTGCCAATGCCACCGGCTGCTCTTCAATCTATGGCGGTAACCTGCCGACCACACCGTATACCGTCGACAAGCACGGGCGCGGACCGGCCTGGGCGAACTCCCTGTTTGAGGATAACGCCGAGTTTGGTTTAGGTATGCGCCTGGCACTCAACAGTAAGCGTAACAACGCCCTTAACCTGTTGGAGACAGCTGCTGACATCTTACCGACCGAGCTACTGGATCAGATCAAGCAAGATGCCTTTGACAGCAGTGAAGCCGCTGTTACTCGTCAGCGCCAGAACCTTAGCCGCATGCGAGCCGAGCTGCCTTACAGCCACCGTCAGCTCAACGAACGGGCGGACGACCTGGTTGCTAAGAGTAACTGGATTGTCGGCGGAGACGGCTGGGCTTATGACATTGGCTTCGGCGGCTTGGATCATGTCCTGGCTGGCAGCGACAACGTCAATGTGCTGGTCATGGATACCCAGGGCTATTCCAACACTGGTGGCCAGCAATCAAAAGCGACCCCAACTGGTGCAGTGGCCAAATTTGCCACTCAGGGCAAAACAAGCAACGGCAAAGATCTGGCGCTAAACATGATGATGCACGGCAATGTCTATGTCGCCAAAATTGCATTGGGTGCCAATATGAACCAGACCATCAAGGCTCTTCAGGAAGCTGAAGCGTATCCCGGCCCGTCACTGGTTATCGCCTACTCTCCATGTATCACCCATGGCTTTGACATGGCCGAGGGTGTCGAGCACCAGCAGTTACTGGTAGAAACCGGTCTGTGGCCACTGTTCCGCTTTGATCCGCGACGGACAGACAAAGGTCGGGCCGCTCTGCAAATGGACTCCAAAGCACCGAAAAAGGATGTCGAGGAGCTGATCAGCCGTGAAGCTCGCTTTACGCAGATCCTGCGCCGCAACCCTGAACAGTATCAGGCCAACCTGGAACGGTTGCGCCAGCAAGTTGCTCACAAGCACCTGTTGCTGGAGCAACTAGGCCAATGGAAGCCTAAAAAGAAATAATCATTTGGCGTGGCAGCTCTCTGCTACGCCTAACCGAACATAAACAGACTGAACCATCAGCAATACAAGTTAGCTGGAGATGAACATGACAAATATTGGTATTTTTTTCGCAAGTGACACAGGCAACACCGAGAAAGTTGCTGAAAAAATCGCGACCCGACTAGAGCTGGAAACCAACGATATTGCCGGCTGCAGTAACGAGGTTTTTGACGACTATGATTTGCTGATCCTCGGTACGCCAACTGCTAACTATGGTGAAATGCAGCCGGACTGGGACTGTTTTGTACCAGAGCTGGAAGATGCTGATCTAAGCGGAAAGAAAGTAGCGCTATTTGGTCTGGGTGATCAGGTGGACTATCCGGATAGCTTCCAGGACGCCATGGGTGATCTGGCCGATCTGATTGTTGAAGCAGGCGGCGAGATCATCGGCCAATGGCCAACGGACGGTTACGAGTTTAATGACTCGCGTGCGGTTAAAGATGACAAATTTGTCGGTCTGGCTCTTGATGAAGACCGCCAGCCTGAGCTTACCGATGACCGTATCGCAACTTGGCTAAATACGCTAGGCCTTTCAGCTTAACGTCTTAACATGTACCAGCCGTTATAATGGCGCTTAACAAACAAAGGCTGCATCATGCAGCCTTTGTCGTATTCGTAGCCAAAATGTATCTAACACTTCTGTGTGATTTATCTCGATAACTGTTATCTTGTCGACATTGACTGCGCGTCAACCGTTCCTACAGAGCGAAAACTGTCGAGTTTAAACTTTAAGGCCTGCAACGGACGCCGCCAGGCGAATTTTGGCGAAGACCAACGCAGCACATGAGAGAAATGCAGTCGCTTGGCAGGGTGGTAACACTGACTCTTGCATTGCAGACAGTTAGGCTTGTCTTCTCCCAGGCGACAGCTGGCAACCCGCGTTTCGACATATTCAATAAGCCCTTCACATTCAGGGCAAATAATCGCCCCACGGTGCAGCGTTTTACAATATAGGCGAATCATCGCTTTTGCTGTGTCCAGTTCACGCTGCTTACGAACTGAATGTTTCGTTTGAACTATCATAGGGGCGGTATTATCCACCGCAGCTAAAAACACCCTTTGATAAAGATCAATTTTGCCTATCGATTGAATGATTCCGCCAAATCAGCCATACCTACAGTATAAATATCTAACCAAGCTCAAACTAGAAAGCTGTTATTCTGTGATAAGTGCGTCCACCCTCACGTTTTTGAGTCAAAAAACACCAAATTCACCCATATTGATCTCAATTTTCCCAGCAAGAGCCTAGGCAACTACCGCTGCGTTCTGAGTCAAGTATTGGGTAACGGCAACAACGGTATCGTTCAGGACTTTCTCGAGCTTCCTATATTCAGCATCAGCAACAACTTGCTGCTTTTTGAAATGCTTCTCGATGATCTCCGCCTGCCGCTTTAGGGACTCAGCCCCCAAACTGCTTGCGACCCCTTTTAGACTGTGAACCAACCTCAGAGCAGCCTCATCTATTTCATCGGGCGCACGCTGATAGACCATCTGCTGTAGCTTTTTGGCATCAAGAGCATGTTCCTCGATAAATATCTCAAACAACATTTTGACGGATTCTGCATCGTCATCCATGGACTCCATCACATACGCCACATTCAGCACGTCTAGCTGCTCCCCCTCTCTCTGAGGCCCGGGCTGTTGAGCTTCTAACTCCAGACTCTCACTGGACGCACTGTCGCACTCAGTAATATCAGGTATCTCAGAAGACTTGGCCTCAGAATACTTGATCTGAGAAAGATCAGTCTCAACGGGCTGGATCTCAGCATCCTGAATCACGTCAGGCGCAACAACCCCAATCTGTTCAGCATTCGCCACCTCTTCAACACATGTCATCTCTTCAACAACCACAACAGCATCTTGTTCGCGCTCTGCTTCCTCGGCAAGGTACGCCTCGATGGCCACCTTCAGCTCTTTAAGCGCCTGATCTAATAGCTCAATATCTTCGGCATGAACTGCAATACCCTGTTTGCAACAATGCTCGATATATTCAGCTCGTTGGCGCAGTTGCCCTGCACCAAAACTGCTAGCAACACTTTTGAGGCTATGTGAAATTAAACTGACCTCGTCACACTGACCGCGCTCAAGACTGGCAGATAGCCGCTTGGCATCATCAATGTGCTCCTCGAGGAA
The DNA here is from genome assembly GCF_050336885.1 of Photobacterium kasasachensis. Lineage (NCBI taxonomy): Bacteria > Pseudomonadati > Pseudomonadota > Gammaproteobacteria > Vibrionales > Vibrionaceae > Photobacterium > Photobacterium kasasachensis. The sequence continues at coordinate 55,781 of NZ_JAKJSH010000010.1, read as the reverse complement.
AACCTCCAGCAGCATCACCACAGACTCCCTGTCACCGTCCATGCTGTCGAGCATCTGTTCCGTATCAAGTACAGAATCCGCAATGCGGGCTTTTTGCTCTGAGCCCTCGCCAAGCACATCCGAGCCCTTAACCTCGCAGTCCTCTCTTGTATCATGCTCCGGTACCAACAATGCTGATGTCGCCTCCGTGATCTGCACGGACTGCATTTTCCTGCGTCGACCGACAACACCATAACTCACCCCACCAATACCCACGAGCGCTACCAGAACAGCCAGTAACAAGCTCAACCAGGTCAGAGTTGTCTCAGATTGGATCAAAGCAGATTGCAACTTCTGAAGGGAGGCAAGGAAAGGGTTCATGTCGACGCTTTTGATCGCCGTCAGGTCTGCGGTAACCTGACCTTTAGCAAGGAGAGTCTCCTTGTCAAAAACATAATGCCGCGTCAGCCAGGCATATTCGGCCTGGTCGGCAAATTGATCACCCTGCTTAACCAACGGGGTGATCTTGGCTTGAACTGAAGCCGGAATATCACCATGTTGCCACTCGAGCAACCGACTACGAAACGGCGCTGTCAGTTCACTTTGCTGTTCTGAAACAGGCAGCGATAAATCTACAGGTACGGTAATCACTTGCCACCGCAACTGCTCTGCCTCATTCTGCAACTGTGAGGTAGAACTGATGAAACTCAGGGTCGATGCTGATAGCACAGAAAGATAGGCAATAACGCCCGTTCCGACCAACAATAACAATAAACCCAATACGAGAATAATAGGTGACGAGTCTCTGCCCTGCTCTTCAACCTGCCGACTTAGTGCTGGCATTACAGGTGCAACAGCAAACTCTGATACAGGCTTTTCTTCTATTTTCATACTCACCCCTATCTACGGTATTTCAAGATCCGGTTGGCACACCTCTTTCCAACGCTATATAAAAACCAAGTCATCATAGCCTAGCAACACTAACATTTAGCTTAGCCAACATCTTAACCATATTCCATTAGACATTATGCTCACAATGGCATAGCCATGTCCAAGATACAAAAAAGCCACCTTCATCATAGATAAAGGTGGCTGTCTGCTCGTCAGCGTAATTTAGCTATCAGTGTTTAGACGTCGCTGCAGTTGATCCTTCAGATTCGGTGGCGTTCCCTTAATTGTCAGCGTATCGGTTTCGGCATCATAAAAAATGCGCTCGCCCAGTAGCATGCTGTCAAAGTTAATCGACACCCCGCCACCTGAACCGACAAATTTGGTCAGCTTGCGCATGGCGGTACGATCGGCCGGAAAGCTCTCTTCCAACTCGTAGCCCTGGTTGGCAGCAAACTGATAGAAGTCAGTCCCGTCCTCGGTGGTCGGCAGCTCTCCCGCCAGCTCCTTCACCGTCACCTCATCGCCGGCCTGTAGCTGGCCATTGCAGTAATCGTAGACTTGCTTACGGTATTGCTGTTTCTCATCCTTTTCCAAACGCGAGTCAGCACAGTAGTCCTCTACCGCCTGCATCAGCACCTGATTTTGCTCCTTCACGTCCAGCCCGACTTCTGCCTGCATGAAATCAAGGAAAAAGTCTGCAATTTTACGACCGACACGCCCCTTAATGAAGGTCAGGTAACGGTTTGATTCGCTATCCGTTTCCCAGGACGAGAGATCGATGCGCGCAACAATGTCCATTTTGCCGACATCGAGATAGTCAGTCGCACTGATATCTAGTTGCTCGGTCACCTTCATACTGTGACAGGTCGGCAGCAAACCGATAAACAGATAGTCGGTTGCCAAAGACTGGTACTCGGCCAGAACCAGGGTGCCGGCATCGGCAAACGGATATTTAGCCAGCTCGGTCTGCAGTTTTTTCGCCGATTGGTTAGAAAATGACAGGAAATCTAATTCTCCGGAGCGAATTTGCTTCAGCCAATGACTAAACTCACTGTCTTCGGCAAAGTGGGCAAAGCCTTTCGCGCCCTTGCTGCTGTAGACCCGGTGTAGTTCAGCAACCAAATCCTCTGTCGATTGGCTATTTTCAAGCGTTTGTTTTCTAAGATGAACTTCAAGTTCATCCTGATCATTTTTTGTCAGTTGGTGCAGGATGACGTTCGAAAGCGTAAGACTCATAATGGAAAAGTTTCAGTTAATCTAAAGTGTAGGTTATTATAAGTCGCTTTCTTTAACATTAAACAAGACTTCCTATGCCAATTACTTCAAAATACACCAATAAAAAAGTTGAACAAATCATTGATGACGTGTTCGATGTACTAGAGAAGCATGATGCTTCTGCGGAACTAGCACTGATGATCGTAGGTAACATCGCTACCAACGTGATCAATGCCGACGTTCCAGCATCGCAAAGGAAAGCAATCGCAGAAAAATTCTCACAAGCTCTGCTCTCCTCGATTAAGGAAGATTAATTTGTTTGTTGGCGTCGCAACTATGACTGGGAATTACTGACATCTATGGTCAACAGCGGTAACAATTATAAAGACAAAGTCTCACAGCTCATCAGCTGGGGACACTGGTTCAGTTTTTTCAATATCATCGCGGCCATGCTTCTTGGCACCCGTTATATTGCCCATTCTGAATGGCCTGAAACTATCCTGGGCCAACTTTATCTTGGATTAAGTTGGGTCGGACACTTCGGGTTTCTTGTATTTGGTTTTTATATTCTGGTTCTCTTTCCGGCCAGCTTTCTGATCCCCTCACAGCGCCTGATGCGGCTGTTTGCGGTGTTGGTCGGCACCATTGGCCTGACAGGGTTGCTTCTGGACACCCATGCCTATGAGTCTCTGGATTTGCACCTAAGTCCACTGGTGTGGGACTTGCTGTTAAGCGGTGAGAAAACAGATCTTAACGCCCGCTGGCAATACCTATTTGTTGCTGTCCCTGCGATATTCCTTATGCAGTTAATTCTGTCGGAATGGTTGTGGCGCAAGCTCAGGAAGCTGACTCGAAAACATGTCGGCGTACCTATCGCTGTTATTTTCGGTTTCTGTTTCCTGAGCAGCCACCTGATATATATCTGGGCGGATGCGAACCTATACCGCCCTGTGACCGTGCAGCGCTCCAACTTCCCGCTGTCCTATCCGATGACTGCGAAGACCTTCATGGAAAAGCATGGCTGGCTGGATAAACAGGAATATGCCAAACGCCTTGATGCCCAGGGCATTGCCGAAAGCGAACATATCCGCTATCCAATGAATAAGCTGGCATTCAACGATCAGGGCACGGGTCAGAATGTGCTGATCGTGATGATTGATAGCCTGCGTAGCGATATGGTCAACAAAGAGACCATGCCGTATCTAACCGCTTTTGCCCAGCAAAACCTGAACTACAGCAATCACTATAGTGCCAGTAACGAGAATGCCGGGGGTGTCTTCGGCCTCTTCTACGGGTTGCCGGCCGGCTATATCAACAGTGTCCGCTCTGCAAACTCGTCACCGGTATTACTCGATACGCTCAAAAAGCGCGGTTACCAGTTTGGCTTGTTCAGTGGTAACGGATTCGAGACATCAATCTACTCGGAAGCCATTTTTTCCAGCCGCAAGCTGGCTGAAATAGCAGACGAAACCGTTACCAATAGTGACACGAAAGCCATCGCGGAGTGGAAGGACTGGCTTGACACCCAATCCAACGACTCACCATGGTTCAGCTATATTGAACTGGCATCTATCGAGAATTTCGAGGAAGATGGCGACTTTGCCCCGCAATTTGAACCGTCTCTGAGCAGTACCGACTCAAATCCTGCCAGTGTCGATACGACCCAGTTGCTGAAGAACAGTTACCGAAATACCGCCTATTATGTTGATGAGCTGCTTATTGATGTATTTGATCAACTCGTTTCCAACAATGCGCTGGACAATACCGTGGTTGTCATCACATCGAACCACGGCAACGAATTTAATGAAACCGGCACCAATAGCTGGGGTGCAGAAACCAACTACAGTCGCTACCAGCTAAAAGTACCGTTTGTCATGCACTGGCCGGGAACTGTACCGGCCCAGACTACCCGCGCAACAAGCCATTTGGATCTTGTACCGACATTGATGGAGTCATTATTGGCAACAACCACGCCGGTAACGGACTACAGCAGCGGAGTCAGTTTGTTCGAGACTAGCCCCAAGCGCCGCTGGGTACTGGCTGGGAGTGACCGGGACATTGTCGTATTGCAGAAAAACACGACAACAGTCGTGGATAAACACGGTAACTACCGGGTTTATGATCAGGACTACAAGCTGAAAAGCGGTGGCAAACCGAAGCTTTCAACCCTGATGCAGGTCATGCATGAGCTGAAGCGCTTCTATCAGCCGGAGTGATCCTACAGTCACCGGCTGTCACAGCTAATCCATAACTTATCAAAGGCAGCTTCCGAGCTGCCTTTGTTCTACACCCAAGCAACCCAAACTAATAATACTTGGAATTATCGGCATAACACTGCTCGAACCCGTCATTCCAGCCATTGGCATATTTCTTGTCAATCAGCAGCCGCTCAGGATCACGACGAAAGCCGTCATGGTAAGTCTGAGCTTCTTCTTTCCGGCTGCTACAGCCATCTTGGTATCCATCAAGGTAATTGCGGGTAAACCCCAGCTCAACAAGTCTTTCATGGCGAGTATCTGCACAGCTGGCAACCAAAATAACGATGCCGGCAATCCAGCTCCCGCGCATTATGAGAGTCATAGCACACCACCCTAAATTGCATCGAAAATCATAGGCAACACTGAACATAATAGGCTAGCTTGACGGCGTTGCGCTGTCTTAGTTTCGATACTGATTCTGAATAAATAGCCAACTACAAAAACGATTTGATTGGTATACACTTGGCAAAAAACTAACAGGATTGAACCATGCAAAAAAATGCACTGATAACCGGGGCTAACCGAGGTGTCGGCCTCGCACTGGTGAAGGCCTACCTGTCAGCAGGCTGGCGAATCTATGCCTGCTGCCGTCATATCGCCGATGCAGCTGAGCTTCAGCAGCTTCAGGCCAATAACACCGCCCTGACCTTGCACCAGCTGAATGTCACTGACTATCAGGCAGTAACAGCACTCAGTCAGGAAATGGCCGATGTAACTCTCGATCTGCTCATCAATAATGCAGGCTACTACGGCCCCAAAGGCTACGGCTTTGGTAACACCGATATCGACGAATGGCGAAAAGTACTCGAGATAAACACCATCGCACCGCTTAAGCTGGCCGAAGCATTCTACCCCCAGCTCTTGGCCAAGCAGCCCGGTATCATCGCCAACCTCTCGTCCAAGGTTGGAAGTATGACCGAAAATACCAGCGGCGGCGGTTATATCTATCGCTCTTCCAAAGCGGCACTTAATTCCGTGGCCAAGAGCCTGTCAAACGATTTGTCACCGCAGGGGATCATCTCGGTTGCCCTTCACCCAGGTTGGGTACAAACAGAGATGGGCGGGCCTAATGCCCTTATCACACCCGATGCTTCAGCCGCCGGGCTAAAGCAGGTGCTAGACCAATTAACCTTGGAAGACTCCGGATCATTTATTGATTTTCAGGGACAGCAACTTCCTTGGTAGCCTTCACTGAACAAGATACTACGCCCAGCGTTCTCCAGGCCCCCTCCGAGCCTGGAGCCCCCATAACAACGCCATATCACCGTAATCCACTGATTGATATAATAAACATTCCACCACAATGGCCAACCAACCTGACACAATCCCCCACACACACTAAAAATCGGTGTGTTTTGAGTCGCAAATTTATAAATCTGCCCAACTTTCTAATCATAATGCGGGCTTGATGCCTAGCTTTATTTCTGTGATTGATAAAAATAAGTGCTCAACGACTTAACTCTCACACGGACAACCTGTATTGACCCAAACTGAACGGTTAGACAATTTCTATCAACGCATCCTTGAGCAATGGGGGAAAGCCCATGGACTTCGTACTGTCTGCGAACTCACCTGCCGAAACCTAAGCGAAAGCTTCTCGGCCTACCGTGCCCAGCTGGTCGTTGCCTACAAGTCGCGATGGAAAATTCTTCTCGAAATGAATGACACTGGGATCCACTACCAATTCCCGCCCGTCGACATCTCTGACCGTAACAGTATTCCATTCTTCCAGGTAACCAGGGCTATTCGTCAACGTACGCCCAAAGTTGAACTACGTGACGGTTACGCGCGCTTATGCCTGCCGCTGGAGCACCGTTCCCATATCATCGGCTGCCTTATCGTCGACTTTCCGGAGCATTCAATCACGGAAGGCAGTGAATTCGCTTTCCTGGCTGCCCTCATGGCCTCTGAGCTCGATGCCTGCCTGCTGAGCGAGAGTATCCAGGATGAACATGACGGCCGCCGCTCTGCTGAGCGTGAACTGCAGATCAGCCAACAGGAACAGCAACTGCTCAAAGAGCAGCTCCAGGCGCTACACGATATTTCATTCAAGCTCTGGCGCGCCGGTTCCATGGATAATATGCTTTTTACCGCCGTCGATGAGGCAAAAAAGCTGCTGCTCATCGACCGCATGGCCATCTTTCTGTTCAAAGGGAAGAACCGCATGCAGGGCACCTATGGCACAGATATTCACGGCAATACCGTTAACGAGCACTATTTCGAGGAAGAAATTCCGGATCTGTGGTTTACCAAGATAAACAAAGACTACCGGCGCAAAGAGTACCTGGCCATTGAAGAAGATACGCCGCTTTTCCATGAACTCAAGCAGGTTGGATTTGGTTGGAGCGCCTATATTTCTCTATGGGACGAAGACACCCCGGTAGGCTGGATTGCCTGTGACAACCTGTTAACCGGTACTCCACTCCATAACTATCATCAGCAATTGCTAAAACAATTTGGCTTCATCGTTTCACAACATCTGGTTCGCCGTCAGGCAGAAGAAAACTTAATCAACCTGAACAAAGAGCTTGAGCAGCGGGTATCCGACCGTACCGCCGAGCTGGAAAAGGTAAACCGAAAATTAGAGAAGATATCCCGGCTTGATCCGCTCACCTCGGTGTCCAACCGCCGGGTCTTCGATAGAAGGATTAACGAAGAGTGGCGTCGCGCCGAACGTCACCAGCTTCCGCTTTCCCTGCTAATCATCGATGTCGATCTGTTTAAGGCCTATAACGACAGCTACGGTCACGCCGCTGGCGACCAGTGCCTGAAAATCATTGCCAACACCTTGGCAACGCTGGAAAAGCGTGCCGGAGCCCTCTTTGCACGCTACGGCGGGGAAGAATTTGTACTACTGCTCCCGGGCCAGGACAAAAGTGCGGCCCGTTACGCCGCCCAACGCGCCATCCATGCTATACGTGAACTGCAGCTCCCCCGCAGCCAGGGAGTCAGCAGCGCGCCAGACATAGTTACCATCAGCATAGGGATCAGCACGACGGTTCCCTCGGTGCAGAGTTCCCCCGGCGAGTTTTTCAAACAGGCCGATGGGGCGCTATATGAAGCCAAATCACTGGGCCGCAACCAGTATTACGAACATGCTTAGTCGTCTTTCTTTCTTGGCTTACGTTTCGCTCCCGCCCGGCTGCTGCCGGCCTTGGTGCCAGTTCTGCCTCCTCCCTTGCTGTTTTTGCTGTAACGCCGCTTCTTGCCGCCTTTAAAAGGCTCCGGCGATTTCAGCTCTCGCAAACTCGGGGGGACCTCGCTATGTTTCACTTTCTCCATGATCTGCTCGACCCGCTCCTGCAGTGCATCCATAAACGGCTGATAGGCACATTTCTTCTCCGCCATATCCTGCAACTGGTGCTCCCAGTGCGCCGTCATATCCGGATAGGTTGACTCATCGGGAAGCGCATAAACGAGCCCCCGGCCAGCCTCGGTGGCGTGAATGCTCTTGCCCTGCCGTGTTAATAACTGACGTTTAAACAAAATATCGAGGATCCCGGCACGGGTGGCCTCGGTCCCCAACCCGTCGGTATCACGGAGGATTTTTTTCAGAGACGGATCTGACACGAACCGGGCGATACCTGTCATTGCCTGCAACAATGTCGCTTCGGTAAACGCTTTGGGCGGCTCTGTCATTTTGTCCTTTATTTCACCGTCCTGGCAGGTCAGTACCGTGCCTTTTTCAAGCGGTGGGACCTTATCGGCCAGGTCCTGTTCACTGGTCGAGTCCTCTCGTCCCAGCAGCTCTCGCCAGCCTGCACTCATCAACTGACGCCCTTTGGCCACAAACATCCCACCCGCGATGGTAAAGACAAGTTTCGCCTCACTATAGACAGCGGCCGGATAGAACTGCATCAGGTACTGTCTGGCGATAAGCTGGTAGATCTTATTCTCCCCGGCGCTCAGCGCATTGCTGTTTACAGCCTTGGGGGTCGGGATGATTGCATGGTGGGCATCCACCTTCTTATCGTTCCATGCCTTGGATTTTAGTGAAGTATTGGCACCGTCGACGGCCGAGCTAAGCGCTGCGGCAGTCTTGGCTATGGCCTGACAGACCTCATCGGCCTGCCGGAAATGATCCAGTGGCAGGTACCGGCAATCTGAACGCGGATAAGTGATGACTTTATGCTTTTCATAGAGCGACTGACAGGTTGCCAGGACATCGGCTGCACTCATACCGAATCGCTTGGCGGCATCGATCTGCAACGCCGACAGGGAATACGGCAAAGGCGCAGACTGGCGCGTTTCCTTACGTTCTGATTCGGTCACCTCTGCAGGCTGGCCCTTTATTCGGTTAACGACGTTTTCACACAGCTTCCGATTCAGTACCCGGCCGTCTTCATCCTGCCACGACTTGCATGCCTCACTGGGGATCCAGCGGGCGCGGATGATATTGTCCTGATAGGGGATCAGGGCGAACAGCTCATAAAATGGCTTGGGAACAAAATTGGCAATTTCATCATCCCGTCGCGTTACCAGCCCCAGCACGGGAGTCTGAACCCGGCCAACCGATAATACGCCCCGGTATCCCCCTTTCTGCCCCAACAGGGTATAGGCACGAGTCATATTCATGCCATACAGCCAGTCTGCCCGCGAACGGGCCAGCGCCGAAACCGACAGCGGGATGAAGTCGCGGTTGCTTCGCATCTTGCCCAGTGCCCGCTTAACGGCAGCCGGGTTAAGATCGGAAATCAGCAAACGTTGCATGCTGGCCTTCTTGTTCGCAGCGAGCTTGATATAGTCAATCACCTCATCAACCAGCAGTTGCCCTTCCCTGTCCGGGTCACCGGCATGGACAACCTCGGTAGCCTGCTTGGCCAACTTGCGGACAACGCTCAGCTGTTGCCTGGCCGTCTTCCTCGGCACCAGTTGCCATTGCTGCGGCACAATCGGCAAATCGGCCATGTTCCACTTCTTGTATTTTTCGTCATAGGCATCGGGTTCGACCTGCTCGAGCAGGTGGCCGATACACCACGTCACAATATCGCCATTTCCGACTTCGATATAACCGTTGTTGTTTTTATGGGGGCGCGGCATTACCGCAGCGATGGCTCGGCCTAAGCTTGGTTTTTCAGCAATATATAGACGGGTCATGAAAATTGTTGGCTAGTTCTTAGTAACACGAACTATAGAGAAAAGAAGAATAAAGGACAAGAATACACTGGATATAAATACAGGACGAGAAGCGAGAACAGTATCCCCGCTTCTCGTTGTAAGCTTACGCCGTTTTATCAGCCAACCAGGCTTTTACCTCATCGTATTCACCACGGAATACAATGCGATCAGCTTTTTTGCTGAGCTGGTAGGTATACATAGGATCGTAATACTGCTCAAGCAAGGGCTTGAGCCAGCCTTCATGGCCGCCCAGCGAGCCCGAGCTTTGCATCAGGCGAACCGCATCTTGCTGTACCTGCAGCAATTGCTCATAACGCTCTAGCCCGAGGCGCTTACGAATACTGAACATACCGCGCTCCAAGTACTCGGCAAAACGTGTCCAGCCCAGCTCCTCACCGTAGTGAGCAACAAAATCCCGCTGCATCCGTACGACATAGTCATCCGTCAAGCGAGCCAGACGCACATCGAGTGGATCATCAACAATAGCAATCGGTGCCTCTTGCATTGCTGCATGAATAGGCAAAGGAACGCTGACCGAGCCGATAATTTTCCCTTCGTCCTCAAGAACAAACTGGTTGATACCAAGCGCCTGCTTTTTCAGCATTGACACAGCCAGTACATTCTCGAAGTCAATCTGGGTTCGCTGTTTGGTCACATACCGTCCGAACGAGGAGCCACGGTGGTTGGCCGCGCCTTCCAGATCAAGACCGCTTTCCAACTCGTTGACCATAATGGTTTTACCACAACCGGTGTTGCCACCAATCAGGGTCATCGGCTGCTGGGCAACCTGCTCGATGGTATCAATCAGGAAGCGTCGCAATGCCTTGTAACCACCCACAATTCGCGGATACTCAATGCCAGCCTCTTTCAGCCACTGCTGGGTGATCTGGGAGCGCAAGCCGCCGCGGAAGCAGTAGAGATAACCATCGGGATTCGCTTCGCAGAAAGCTTTCCACTGGGCTATACGCTCGGCTTTGATATCACCATGAACCAGCTCGTGACCAAGCGCAATCGCAGCCTCCTGGCCTTGTTCTTTATAACAAATACCGACAGCCTCACGCTCGCTATCTTGCATCAAAGGACGGTTTACCGATGCCGGAAAGGCACCCTGTTCAAACTCGACCGGAGCACGCAAATCAATTAACGGGGTATCATTGACAAATAACTGTCGAAAATCTTCGCAATTCGGACGTGACATTAACAAATCTCAATCAAGGTAGTATCGCCATCAGCCGGTAGCAATTCACCAATTGCGTTTAGCTCAATGCCGTGGCGCTCGGCAACAGCCTGAACCTCAGCTTCGGCTTCCGGGCTCACAGCCAACAGCAGGCCACCTGATGTTTGCGGATCACATAGCAACGCTTTTTGCTGCTCGCTCATGTTACCCAGGCGATGGCCATAGCTATCAAAGTTACGTCCCGTACCACCCGGTACACAACCCTGCTCGATATAATCAAACACACCCGGTAGATGCGGGATCTGATCAAACCATACTTTTGCCTTTAACTCGCTGCCTTCACAAATTTCGTTCAGGTGGCCCATCAGGCCAAAGCCGGTCACATCCGTCATGGCTTTAACGCCTGCTACATCGGCAAAATCTGCACCCGGCTTGTTCAGCTTGCACATCCAGTCACGCGCCAACCCCTGGTGCTGCTCGGCTAGCTTGGATTTTTTCTCGGCCGTGGTCAGTACACCGATCCCCAACGGCTTAGTCAGATACAGCTTGCACCCGGCTTCGGCCTGATTATTTCGCTTCACGCGATCGGTATCGACAATACCCGTTACGGCAAGGCCAAAGATAGGCTCCGGCGCATCAATAGAGTGTCCGCCAGCCAGGGAAATCCCTGCCTCACGACATACCGAACGACCACCTTCGATCACCTGCTGGGCAATCTCCGGAGCCAGCACATTGACCGGCCAGCCAAGAATAGCGATTGCCATAATCGGCTTGCCGCCCATCGCATAGATATCACTGATGGCATTCGTGGCGGCAATGCGGCCAAAATCAAATGGGTTATCGACAATCGGCATAAAGAAATCAGTGGTACTGATCACCGAACTGCCATTGCCGAGATCATAGACGGCAGCATCATCCTTGCTTTCATTTCCCACCAGCAGGTTAGGATCCGAGAATGGGGCGAGTTGAGTTCGGAGAATAGTATCAAGAACTTGAGGGGATATTTTACAGCCGCATCCTGCGCCGTGGCTGTATTGTGTAAGGCGGACATTTTCCATGACACGCTCCGGAATAATAACAAGAGCAGAGAATTCTACTCCGGCGGTCAAACCCTGTCACCTCTCTGGATCAATAAAGAGGGGAAACTGATGGAGTATCAGCTTCCCGATAAATGATATTTAGCGTTCAGCACCTGAACAAAACTTCAAGCTGAGCCTAGAGGTATTCAACAAACTGGCCCAGATCTCGCTCAGAGACTTTTGCCTCGCGACACCCCGGCGTACCAAGATATAAAAAACCGACAATCTGGTCATCGCCCTGTACGCCCAATGCCTCACGTACGACCGGATGATAGGCCCATTTACCGGTGCGCCAGAAACCGGAAAAGCCCTGCGCTACCGCCGCCATCTGCATTGCCTGAGCAGCGCAACCTGCCGACAGGTGTTGCTCAATCACCGGCACCTTCTCGTGCTCGGTCACTTTAGCAACCACAGTGATCACCATCGGGGCGCGAAACGGTGCTCTCACGGCTTTTTCAATGGTCGCCTCGTCGGCACCATCCGCTTTCGCCGCTTCCACCAAAATATCCGCCAGCTTATTCAGGCCCTCACCATGTGAAACGATAAATCTCCATGGCGTCAATCCGGCATGATCCGGCGCACGCAGGCCGGCCCGGAAGATATTTTCCAGCACCTCACCCTGCGGAGCCGGTTCCATCAGCTTAGGTAACGAACGACGATTTAACAATAATGACAGAGCATCCATAACAACCTCATGATGATAATAATTATTGTTTTACAATATCATAAATAACACGTAGTAAAACCGCAGTAATATTATGGAATTTAGTGGAAGAATACTCCTCCCCATTTTCAAGGGGGAGGCTGGGAGGGAGTTCGCAGCCAGCCCCGAATATCACGGCACTGGCTGCTTAGCTTACTAACTTTCTTATAGTTTCGCGGCCAGCTCGATACCCTGGCGGATCACTCGCTTGGCATCGACTTCCCCTGCGACATCGGCACCGCCAATGACATGCACATTGACATTCATCGCTTTTAACTTGTCAGACAGCATCTCCACCGAGGTTTGACCGGCACAGAGCACGATATTGTCGACCTCCAGCAGGCGGGGCTGACCTTCGACCGTAATATGCAAACCCTGATCGTCAATCTTGTCGTAGCTTACGCCGCTGAGCAGCTCCACACCGCGCTTTTCCAGTACCTTGCGATGAATCCACCCTGTGGTACGCCCCGGTCCCTTACCGACTTTGCCCGGCTTACGCTGCATGAGCCACACCTGACGCTGACTCACATACTCATCATGGGGATACAGGCCTCCGGCATGTTCAATCGACTTGTCGACGCCCCAGTCCTGAAGCCAGCTGTCGAGATCCTGATTTTCCGGCTCTGTCAGCATGGTCGAGACATCCACACCGATACCGCCAGCACCGATAACGGCAACTTTCTGACCAAGCTGTACCTTATCTCGGATCAACGTCTGATAGTCGATTACTTTTTCATGATCCACACCCGGGATCTTCGGGTTTCGCGGCTGAACCCCGGTTGCAACGATCACTTCGTCATAGCCTTTAAGCTCATCGGCATCGACAGGATGACTCAGCTTGACGTTAACGCCGGTCTGTTCCAGGCGGCGGGTAAAGTAACGAATCGTTTCCTTGAACTCTTCCTTACCCGGTATTTGCATGGCCAGATTAAACTGACCACCGACATGATCGTTCTTCTCAAACAAATCAACCTCAAAGCCACGTTCAGCCGCTGCTACGGCAGTTGCCATCCCGGCCGGTCCGGCCCCGACGATGGCCACACGCCGCTTGCTGACCGATGGCGTCAGCACCAGCTCGGTTTCGTAACAGGCCTGCGGGTTGACCAGACAACTCGCGCGCTTACCGACAAACACATGATCCAGGCACGCCTGATTACAGCCAATACAAGTATTGATATCGTCAGCTCGATCCTGCTCTGCTTTGACCACAAAATCCGGGTCGGCAAGAAACGGTCTTGCCATCGAGACCATATCTGCCTGCTGCGAGGACAATATATCTTCGGCAACCTGAGGAGTGTTGATCCGGTTACAGGTTACCAATGGAATGTTGACTTCACTCTTGAGCTTTTCGGTCACCCAGGTAAATGCCGCACGCGGTACCTGGGTCGCAATAGTCGGCACCCTGGCCTCGTGCCAGCCGATACCGGTATTTAGAATTGTCACCCCGGCCGCTTCGAGCTCCTTCGCCAACTGGACCACTTCTTCATGGGTACTGCCCTGCTCGACCAGATCCAGCATCGACAGACGGAAAACAATAATGAAGTCTCGCCCGACTCGCTTGCGAACCGCCTTTACCACTTCAATCGGAAAACGAATACGGTTTTCATAACTTCCGCCCCATTCATCATAACGATGGTTGGAACGCTTACAGATAAACTGGTTAATCAGGTATCCTTCCGAGCCCATGAGCTCAACACCGTCATAACCCGCTTCGCGCGCAAGCTCTGAACTACGCGCAAAAGCCTCGATCGTCTTGTTAATCTGGCGGTTACTCATCTTGCTCGGGGTAAACTTTGAAATTGGCGCGCGAATGGCTGATGCACTCACGGCAAACGGGTGCATCGCATAGCGGCCGGCATGCAAAAGCTGCAGGGCTATCTTGCCGCCTTCTTCATGCACAGCATCGGTAATCACCCTGTGGGCACGGGCAGCACGCGCCGAACTGAACTCGGCACTCAGTGGATGCAGCCTGCCACGGAAATTCGGCGAGAAACCGCCGGTGACAATCAACCCGACCCCGCCTCGAGCTCGGGCTGCATAGAACGCAGAAAGTTTCTTGAAGCCGTCTCGCGACTCTTCAAGACCAGTGTGCATAGATCCCATTAACACACGGTTACGTAACTGAGTGAAACCAAGATCTAGGGGCGCTAACAAATGAGGGTAAGATTTATCGTCCATGGCTTCCATTCTTTTGTTGTTATGGTCTGACCAGTATATTAACTGCTCAAACTTTTATCAAACACTTGTTTACATTATTACAACATTCATCTCTACATGTGATAACTCATAACCCCGGGTTCTAAGCTGAACTTTCCTTACAGCACGCTCTAAAGCACGCAATACTTAAGGGAAGGAATACATTGTAAACAAGGATTATTACTGTAATTCCTTGTTTACTAAGTTAGGATAGAAATAATACCGATCGCATCATCAGGAACGTTCATGAAAGTGGTACTCAAAGGAATTGGAAAACTATTCCGAGCTATCTGGAAACTGATCAGTTTCACCCGGCAGCTGATACTTAATCTGATTTTTTTATTTGTTATCGGCCTGCTTTTCTTCGCATTTAACCAGAGCGGAGAGCAACCGGCACTACCCAAAGAAGCCGCATTGGTGTTGGATTTGTCTGGCCCAATCGTCGAACAGCGCACCTACATTAACCCGATTGACCAGCTGGCCAGCAATGCCCTGGGCCAGCCACCCGTGCAGGAAAATGTCCTGTTCGATATTGTTGATACTATCCGCGCCGCTTCAACAGATAATCGCATCACGGGCCTGGTGCTGAACCTGAAAGGGATGGCCGAGACCAATCTGACCAAACTGCGCTACATTGCCAAGGCCGTCGAGGAATTCAAGCAGGCAGGCAAGCCTGTCTATGCGGTAGGCGACAACTACAAACAGAGCCAGTACTACCTCTCTAGCTATGCAGACAAAGTCTTCATGTCACCCGATGGCGGCGTGTTACTGACAGGCTACGGCAGCTATACCCTGTACTACAAAAGCCTGCTCGAAAAGCTCGATGTCAACACCCATGTATTTAGGGTCGGCACCTATAAGTCTTTTGTTGAACCCTATACCCGAAACGGTATGTCAGCACAGGCACGCGAAGCGAATACAGTATGGCTAAACCAGCTATGGGGCGCGTACACGACAGATGTTGCCAAGAATCGCCACATCGACGCTGCTGCCCTGACGCCGGAACTTGACCAGTTCGTCAAGCAGCTCAAGGCGGTAAACGGTGATTTTGCCAAACTAAGCCTGAAAATGGGACTGGTTGACGAGCTCATCAACCGCCCGCTGCTAAACCAAAAACTGATTGAACAGTTTGGCAGTGACGGTGAAAACAGCTTTAACCAGATCAGTTACTACGATTACCAGCCAACGCTGTTCAGTAACGATCTACCAAGTCCGAACCAAGTTGCCGTCGTTGTAGCCAGTGGGGCAATTGTGGACGGACAACAGCGTCAGGGCACTGTCGGCGGTGATTCAACAGCGGCACTGCTGCGTGAAGCTCGCCTTGATGACGAAGTCAAAGCCGTTATTCTGCGCGTCGACAGCCCTGGCGGCAGCGCCTTTGCCTCCGAGGTGATCCGCAGCGAAGTCGATGCCCTGAAATTGGCCGGAAAACCGGTTGTTGTTTCAATGTCCAGCCTGGCCGCTTCCGGGGGCTACTGGATTTCATCCAGTGCCGACAAGATCCTGGCCCAGCCTACCACTATCACCGGCTCTATTGGGATCTTTGCCATCCTGACAACCTTCGAGAAGGGACTGGAAAAGATGGGCGTATATAGCGACGGAGTCGGTACCACACCATTCTCTGGTGTCGGTGTGACCCGTGAGCTGCCAGAGGGCGTAGCCGAAGTCTTCCAGCTCGGCGTCGAACATGGCTACCAGCGCTTTATCGGCCTTGTCAGCCAGTATCGCAATATGTCACTGGCACAGGCCGACAAGATTGCCCAGGGACGAGTTTGGACCGGTCACGATGCCCTTGAGCTTGGGTTGGTTGATCAGCTGGGTGATTTTGATGACGCTATCGCCACTGCTGTTGAACTTGCCAAGCTAGACAGCTACGAGCTTCGCTGGATGGAAGAGCCTCTCAGCCCGGCTGAGTTGCTGTTGCAGGAGTTTGCCTCTGAGGCAAGCACCAAACTGGCAACCATGGTATTTGGCCAAGTACCTGCGGCGCTGCGGCCTGTTACGCAACAAGTTGTAACAGACTTCACAACGCTAAGTAACTTTAACGACCCAAAAGGTCAATATGCCTTCTGCCTAAACTGCAGCAATATCGAAAAGTGAGAGCAGCCCGGCACACGCCGGGCTTTTTTTACTGTGCGTTAACCGTATAATGCGGCCACCAACTCGTAATGTCTGTACCCGATTATGGAAAGAAAACACATTTACATTGCTTACACCGGCGGCACCATTGGTATGCAGAAGTCAGACCATGGTTATATCCCTGTTGCGGGCTTTATGCAGAAGCAGCTGGAAAGCATGCCTGAGTTCCATCGTCCAGAAATGCCGAGATTTACGATTCACGAGTACGAGCCTCTTATCGACTCATCAGATATGACGCCAGCGGACTGGCAGCGCATTGCTGATGATATCAAGGCAAACTACGACAAATATGACGGTTTTGTCATTCTTCATGGTACGGACACCATGGCATATACCGCCTCGGCACTGTCGTTTATGTTTGAAAATCTGGACAAGCCTGTCATTGTTACCGGTTCTCAAATTCCACTGGCCGAACTGCGTTCCGATGGCCAGAGCAACTTGCTGAATTCTCTTCACATCGCGGCGAACTACCCGATCAATGAGGTCACTGTTTTCTTTAACAACAAGTTGATCCGTGGTAACCGCAGTACCAAGGCCCATGCTGATGGCTTTGGTGCGTTTATTTCGCCTAACCTGCCCCCTCTTCTGGAAGCCGGTATCAATATTCAGCTCAATAATGTCGAGCTGAGCAAACAGCCTGAAGGCAAGTTTAAAGTACATGCGATCACTCCACAGCCAATTGGCGTGATCACCATGTACCCGGGGATCTCGCCGGAAGTTATCCGTAATACCTTACGTCAGCCGGTCAATGCGATGATTCTGCTAACGTTTGGAGTGGGCAATGCGCCGCAGAATCCAGACCTTCTTACCCAGTTGAAGGAAGCAACCGAGCGCGGTGTCATTGTGATGAACCTGACGCAGTGCCTATCCGGAAAAGTGAACATGGGTGGCTATGCCACGGGATGTGCCTTGGCTGATGCCGGCGTACTCAGTGGTTATGACATGACCCCGGAAGCAACCCTTGCCAAGCTACATTACCTGCTCAGTCAGGATCTACCGATCGAAACGGTACGTAGTATGATGCAGCAAGATTTACGTGGTGAGCTGACGCACTAGTTTCGCCTCTGGAAACACAATCGCGGCTCCCGTTACAAACTACAGCCCTAGCCTTTGGCTAGGGCTGTTTTTATCAAGGAAACTCGTTCTGTCTAAACTTCAATAAACCCATACGGTTCGCCTTGGGTCGGTATGTCACTCAGCCCGTACTTTCCAGTCTTGGCAATATTCGCAGGAAGTTCTCCGGCTAACTCGTAAACCAGCAAGCTGGCCTTACCCGGATCATCACAGGCAGCGAGCTCCAGATTGCTGCAATCAACACCAGCCAGCTGTTCATATAAGACTTCCAATGCTGCATCCGAGGGAGAGCAGGCGTCCGCGACTCCCTGAAACTCACCTGTTCCACAAAATACCGCATACCTCATGGCTTCCTCCTGAAAAGTAGCATGGTACGGTTTGGTATAAATGTAGCTCCCGAGTCTCAGACATCAAGCTGTGCCGATTGCCAGACCACACCTCTAATCCTTTATCTCGGCTACACTTTATAACAATTACGCCTATTCACCTGTTCATGTCTGTAGCGCTACAGACCAATTTGGCCGAGACAATACTATGATTCTACACGGTGCCTCCATTTCTCCGTTTGTCAGAAAAATCATGCTCGCGCTCTCCTACAAAGGGATTGCCTATGATCTGCAGCCTCTTAATCCCTTTCTAGAAAAAGAACTGGCTCAGAAGCGCCATCCGATGGGCAAAGTGCCGGTCCTCGAGCATGACGGCAGCAACATCATGGACTCGACGGTCATCGCCCACTACCTTGATGATATTTTCCCGGTCCCTCCCCTCTATCCCGGCTCGGCAGCGGCACGCGCCCAGGTTCGCTGGCTGGAAGAATATGCCGATACCCGACTGACATCGCTCATCGGCGGGGTGCTTTTCTACCAAAAAATCATGCGCGGAAAAATGCTGAACAAAGATGTGGACCAACAGGCCATCAAGCAGTGCCTTGAGCATCACCTTCCCCAGGTCCTGGATTACGTAGAAGAGCAGCTGCCAGTTGAAGGTTATGTCGCCGGACACTTTTCGATGGCTGAAATCAGTTTATGGAGTGTATTTCGCAGTGGCTGGATGGCCGGACTAAGACTAACCCACTACCCGAAATTGCAGGCCTATCTTGCCAATATTGAACAGGAGCCCTGGATAGCGAATTTAATCAGCGAAGAAGATCACGAGCTCAGCGGTTTTTACTGTGAACCCATGATCTTTGACAACCATGTCGGTTAGCGATATTGGATTTCACATCTCAGAGCTGACTATGGTCAAAGCGTGCGATGTCATCATGTTCAGGTTCTTTGACGCCAAAATCGCGTTTGAGCTCGGCTTTCGACTTGAATTTAATTTCTCCCCCGGCCTCGACGGACATATGCTCGGCATCGGTGTTATGGCGGGACTGGTAAATCATCACGGCTTGCATCGCCGAGTCACGCTGCTCCTGAGTGAGCGACGTACCATCGGGCCACTTACCAATCTCTACTGCCGTTATGATGCGCTGATACACTTCCGGGGTCATCACTTTTAATAGTTGTTCTAGTTCCATATGCAGGCTTCCTATCTGATGAGGTTAGCCTCATCAGTTTGATTCTAATTAGTTCTATACAAGTATAGGAGGGGCAGTAATACCAATTACACCCCAAAGCGCCAACTACCGGTCGTTTTTTTTGCTCCTCAGATCACAATGCGAAAAAAATCTGGGCCTTTGGCTTATTTTCAATATACATCGGTTAAGATAACACCATATCAGTCGCTAAATTCTATTTAACACTCAAAGTAATCTATTACCCAATATGAGCATTGCCCGTAGATCAACAACATTAATGAAACTATCGCTGGCAGCAGCAAGCCTCACGCTGCTTAGCGGCTGCCTTGAACGCCACCGTTCAACAGACAGCCTGTGCGAAAAGTATCCGGAGATCTGCGAGAACACTAACCTGAATGATGGCCAGTGTCGCCTTCAACGCACCAACCTAATTTGGCAACGCTATGATGTGCTGAAAAATCCTGTCGCCGAAGAGAAATTTAAAGAGCTTAAATTCACCTACGATTACCAAAAGTGCCTGGAATACGCAGCTCGAATCGAGCCGACAGAACTGAAAGAGCGCAAAACCCTGCGAACAAGAGCCCTCATAAATAGCTATAAATCGATTAGAAGGTTGTCCGAGGAACTCGCAAAGTCCGATGATCCTGAAATTATCTATTACCGCTGGAGCCAGGGCGAAAAAGGGGCATTACGTCAGTTCTTGCAGCTTGAAGGCACATCAGCCCTTGAAACACCCGAGATGCAGCTTGCACTGGCAACCTACTACACCGACAAAGACAAAGCTAAAACAATCCAGCTGCTCAAGCATGCCCTGGAGCTATACGAGCGTGGACAGACTATAAAACCAGAAATCATCCAATCTCTGGCAACGCTGTCCCATCAGACAAAATCGATCACCAACGCCTACCTGTGGGCAAGAGTCGGCACCGAGCTCGGAGCTTCCGTTGTCAGCCAGGAGAAGCTAGTCAGCTTTTACCCGATGCCTGACGATGAGCGACAAGCAATAGATCTTAAAGCTCAGAAAATATCGACAGCGCTGGAAAAAGGAAACTTCAGAGCCAGTATGGTCAATTAAATCTGCTGGCTTATTATCGCCTAGCGCCTCTCTCTCAGAGAGAAAAATGCAAAAGGGCTCAACGAGCCCTTCTTCAAACGATCAAATCTGTAATTACTTTTCAACCATAGCGTCAGGCTGAAAGGCCAGTGACACTGAATTGACACAATACCGTTCACCCGTTGTTTTCGGTCCATCAGGAAATACATGGCCTAAATGACTGTCGCAAGAGGCACAACGGATCTCGATACGCTGCATGCCGTGGCTACTGTCTTCCAGGTAGCGGATTGCATCAGTGCTGATCGGTGCATCGAAACTTGGCCATCCGCATCCTGAGTCATATTTGTTCTCTGATTGGAACAAAGGCTTGTTACAGCAAGTACAGTGGTATATCCCCGTTTCGCGGTTATGAAGCAAGATTCCAGAAAATGGACGCTCGGTTCCTCGTTCACGGCAAATATGATATTGCTCCGCCGTTAAATTATCTCGCCAATAAGCATCTGATTTATCTGACATTACCTATCCTATCTGTATTTTTCCATCACTGGCCAAGCAAATTTATTTGCCAATCAAGTGAACTGTAGCACATACTTCCTGCTCGAAAGGATTTTACATGTACGTGTTCATTTAAGCATATTTTAGATGAGCTGAGTGTGGATATTAAAAGTTAACAACAGCAATGATGGATATTCATACAAGTATTGTACGAAATTGCATCGTTGTAGTGGGAATGTAAAAAAAATCCGAACTTTTTTTTGACCTTACGCAATTTAAGTTCGTTTTTGGCTTGCAGGGTCACCCAAGATTCTGTAATTTTACTACCAGTTATCTTTCATTAGAAATTAAGTTGTGGAGCAACTGTAATGACTATCAAAGTAGGTATTAACGGTTTTGGCCGTATTGGACGTTTCGTTTTCCGTGCTGCAGTAGAGCGCAATGACATCGAAGTTGTTGGTATCAACGACCTTATCGACGTTGAATACATGGCATACATGCTGAAGTACGATTCAACTCACGGCCGTTTCAACGGTACTGTTGAAGTTGAAGGCGGTAACCTAATCGTTAACGGCAAAACAGTTCGCGTAACTGCAGAGCGCAACCCAACTGACCTTAAGTGGGACGAAATCGGTGTTGACGTTGTTGCTGAAGCAACAGGTATTTTCCTAACTGACGAAACTGCTCGTCAGCACATCACTGCTGGTGCGAAGAAGGTTGTTCTAACAGGTCCTTCTAAAGACGCAACTCCAATGATCGTTATGGGTGTTAACCAAGACACTTACGCAGGTCAGGACATCGTTTCTAACGCTTCTTGTACTACTAACTGCCTAGCGCCAATCGCTAAAGTTCTTAACGACAAGTTCGGTATCGAGTCTGGTCTGATGACTACTGTTCACGCAACTACAGCTACTCAGAAGACTGTTGACGGTCCTTCTGCTAAAGACTGGCGTGGTGGTCGTGGTGCTTCTCAGAACATCATCCCATCTTCAACTGGTGCTGCTAAAGCTGTAGGCGTTGTTCTTCCAGAACTAAACGGCAAACTAACTGGTATGGCTTTCCGCGTACCAACTGCTAACGTTTCTGTAGTTGACCTAACAGTTAACCTGAAAACTGGCGCATCTTACGAAGCTATCTGTGCTGCAATGAAAGAAGCTTCTGAAGGCGAGCTGAAAGGCGTTCTAGGTTACACTGAAGATGCAGTAGTATCTCAGGACTTCATCGGTGAAGTTCAGACTTCTGTATTCGATGCTAAAGCTGGTATCGCTCTAACTGATAACTTCGTTAAAGTTGTATCTTGGTACGACAACGAAATCGGTTACTCAAACAAAGTTCTAGACCTAATCGCTCACATCTCTAAGTAATGTAAGCTTTTAGCAAGAATGACAAAAGGCGGCTTAATAGCCGCCTTTTTTGTATGTTGAGTTTGGAGCCCCTATTCAACATACACAGCAAAGACAAAAAATATCCTACATATTTAACAAATTTATTTTAATTTTTACTGATATTTTTTAAATAAAATTAAGTCCCTATTTCATTGGTATTTCCTTTCATCTCGTCGAGATGCCAATCAAATAAGCATTGACCCGATTACAACCTGTGAGGAATGAAGATCTTATGGATTTACGTAACCTTCCAACAATTTCAGCACTATCTGACGCAGTCACGATCTGTGAGTTCCAGGGCATCAAAATTGTACGTGTGATTCACCAGCAGGCCGAAGCCGGTATTTCCCTCCACGGCGGCCACCTGATTTGGTACAAGCCTGCTGGAGAAAAAGACGTTATTTGGCTCAGCGAAAAGGCTGAATTCAATACTGCAAAAGCTATCCGCGGTGGTATACCTGTCTGCTGGCCTTGGTTCGGCAAGGTAGCGACGCCTTCTCACGGCTTTGCACGTAATAACCAGTGGACGCTAAATCAGCACCGTGAAAATGAGCAGGGTGTGATTGTGTCACTGACACTGGAAGACACCGAGGCGACTCACGCTATCTGGCCTCACAAATTCCATAATGAGATTACCTTCGAAATTGGTCGGGAACTGACAGTCAGCCTGACCTCGACCAATACCGATGAGCATTCCTGGTCATTCACTGGCGCCCTGCACACCTACTTTAACGTGGCAGCTATCAACGACGTTGCTGTAACGGGCATGGGTGAAGCCTACCTGGATAGCACTAGAGGCAACGAAGCCTGTACTGGCGGCGATACGCTGACATTCAACGCTGAAACAGATCGCGTTTATACCTCGCCAGCTAACCCGGTTGTCATTGATGACAAAGCCCACCAGAGGCAACTACAGGTTACTAACCTGGGCCATGATGCCGCCGTCATCTGGAATCCATGGCAGGCGCTATCTGTCAGCATGGGGGATATGGCAGGCAACAGCTTTGAAACGATGGTCTGTGTCGAATCCGCCATCCACGAGCAAGCCATCGAATTGGCACCGGGTGAATCCCACACGCTCAGCACGCAAATAACTGTGCAGAAGTAATAGCAGAGATTGATTTCAATGCCGCCATCTCGGCGGCATTGCCTTAACCAGCAACACTAGCGCAATCAACGCGATGCCGGAGGGCACGCATTCACTGAGCTGCGTCCCTAGGCAAGCATATGCGTGTTTGTTTCAATGAGTACCCAGCCATTGCCATCCGGATCGGCAAACGTCGCAAACCGCCCGCCAATTATGGTGACGATCTCAGAAAGAGGCACTCCCCTGCCTGTCAGTTCGCTGTGCGTGGTGTGGATATCATCTGTTTGCACAACCAGCCCCTGAACCGATCCTGCCTTCATGCCGCCAAATGGTATGACTAGACTGATTGTCGTCTCGGCCCCTTTCGGTGCTAGCTGGATCCAGCGCTTATGGTTATCGGCGTGATGATCGCGTATCAGCTCAAACCCTAAGGCATCACGATAAAAGAGCAAGGCCTGACTCTGGTCTGAGACCGGAATCGAAACTGTATCAACACGTGAAATCCCCATTAATCAAGCTCCCCCGTTCCACAAATTACTTCTCTAGCATATGTCAGGGGGATCGATTTCGCCCTCCCAAAAAACCGTTATCGCAAATATTTGACAGCTTGGATGCAGGCTACTTTCACAACGATCATCAAATTTTGTTCTGAAAAAGGAAAACAATTCGTCACAAACTGACTGTAAGCAAAAAAAAACCACATCAAGCTAAAAAAAGCACTTTATGGCACATTTTCGTGCAATGAAAAGCTTTACATTTAGGCGGTAAAACCAACAGTGAAACAATATTCCTGATTTGCGACTCAACTTTCCCGCAACGACCGAGATCACAATATCGCAACAAAATCGACGCTATTTTTTAAACAAATCCGCTTGCGATTCCCGATTTATAGGAGGATAGTAAGAATATGTTCAAAAAACATTCAGTTCGTTAGGCAAGGACAAAAGGGAAATTTAGTTTATAAACCAACAACTCAGTGAAGCAATTTGATCAGTTAGGTCTAGTCTTAAGATATGAGGGATGTGAAAGATAATTGTTTTCGTCCTTTCTAATTGATTGATGAACGATTCAGGGGGCATACCATGAGTATTTTTGACCACTATCGTCAACGCTATGAAGAAGCCAAGGATGAAGAGCTTTCATTGCAAGAATTCCTTGAAATCTGTCGTAATGACCGCAGTGCTTACGTCAATGCTGCAGAGCGCTTGCTGATGGCAATCGGCGAACCAGAAATGATTGATACCGCTCAAGACCCACGTTTGAGCCGTCTATTCTCCAACCGCGTCATTTCCCGTTACAAAACGTTTGAAGACTTCTACGGCATGGAAGATGCCATTGAACAAATCGTTTCTTACCTCAAGCACGCGGCACAAGGCTTGGAAGAGCGCAAACAAATCCTATACCTATTAGGTCCTGTTGGTGGCGGTAAGTCATCACTGGCCGAAAAGCTTAAGAGTCTGATGCAGAGAGTACCTGTTTATGTACTGACAGCAAACGGCGAACGCAGCCCGGTTAACGACCACCCTTTCTGCCTGTTCGATAAAAATGAAGACGGAGACATCCTCAATAAAGAATTTGGCATTCCAGAGCGCTATCTGAACAACATCATGTCACCATGGGCAGCCAAACGCCTGCACGAATTTGGCGGTGATATAACTAAATTCAAAGTCGTCAAAGTCCGTCCGTCGATTCTCGATCAGGTCGGTATCGCCAAGACCGAACCCGGCGACGAAAACAACCAGGATATCTCATCGCTGGTCGGTAAAGTCGACATTCGCCAGCTTGAGCACTTCTCTCAGGATGACCCGGATGCCTACAGCTATTCCGGTGCGCTCTGTAAGGCCAACCAGGGTCTGATGGAGTTCGTCGAGATGTTCAAGGCACCACTGAAAGTGTTGCACCCGTTGCTGACAGCAACGCAGGAAGGCAACTACAACGGTACCGAAGGACTTTCAGCATTGCCGTTTGACGGTATTATTCTGGCTCACTCCAACGAATCTGAGTGGCAGACGTTCCGTAACAACAAAAACAACGAGGCCTTCCTTGACCGAGTTTATATCGTCAAAGTGCCTTACTGTCTGCGTGTATCGGAAGAAATCCGCATTTACGAAAAACTGCTTCAGAACAGTGAACTGTCTGCGGCACCTTGCTCGCCAAGTACCCTGGAAATTCTGGCACGCTTCACCGTACTGTCTCGCCTGAAAGAGCCGGAGAACTCCAGCCTTTACTCGAAAATGCGTGTCTATGACGGTGAAACCCTGAAGGATACGGATCCGAAAGCCAAGTCTTACCAGGAGTACCGTGACTACGCCGGTGTCGATGAAGGTATGGCCGGTCTGTCGACCCGATTCGCGTTCAAGATCCTGTCGCGGGTCTTTAACTTCGATCACTCCGAAGTGGCAGCCAACCCCGTTCATCTGTTCTATGTACTGGAACAGCAAATTGAACGAGAGCAGTTCCCACAGGAAATGGCAGAAAAATACCTCGAGCACTTAAAAGGTTACCTGACACCGAAGTATGTCGAGTTCATCGGCAAAGAAATCCAGACCGCTTACCTTGAGTCTTACTCCGAATACGGTCAGAACATCTTTGACCGCTATGTCAGCTATGCCGACTTCTGGATTCAGGATCAGGAATACCGCGATCCGGAAACCGGTCAGTTGTTTGACCGCTCGGCGCTGAATAACGAGCTCGAGAAAATCGAGAAGCCTGCCGGAATCAGCAACCCGAAAGACTTCCGTAATGAGATCGTTAACTTCGTACTACGTGCCCGTGCCAGTAATGCCGGCAAGAACCCGAACTGGACCAGCTACGAGAAGCTTCGTACCGTAATCGAGAAGAAAATGTTCTCGAATACCGAAGAGCTGCTTCCTGTCATCTCGTTTAATGCCAAGACATCCACCGATGAGCAGAAAAAACACGATGACTTCGTGGCTCGTATGATGGAAAAAGGCTACACCCGCAAGCAAGTACGCCTGCTATCCGAATGGTACCTGCGCGTACGCAAGTCGTCGTAGCCTGCCACGGAATTATGGGATGAATAAGGGGAGAGCTTATGGGGCATTTTATAGACCGAAGGCTCAACGGTAAAAACAAAAGCACGGTGAACCGTCAGCGTTTTCTGCGCCGCCATAAACAGCAGATCAAGGAATCGATCGCTGATGCGGTAAACAAACGCTCGATCACCGATGTCGAAAGCGGCGAGGATATTACCATTCCTTCCCGCGACATCCGCGAGCCAAGCTTTCACCAAGGCCGTGGTGGACAACGTGAAGTTGTCCACCCGGGCAATGACCAGTTCAGCCCCGGAGATCGCATTGAACGCCCCCAGGGAGGGGCGGGTCAAGGCGGTGCCGGTGAGGGACAGGCCAGCCCTGACGGTGAAGGCCAGGATGAATTTGTTTTCCAGATATCCAAGGATGAATACCTTGATTTGCTTTTCGAAGATCTGGAACTGCCAAACCTGGAAAAGAACCAGCTCAATAAAATCGTCGAGTGGAAAACATTCCGCTCCGGCTATAAATCTTCCGGAGTACCGGCCAACATTGCCATCGTGAAATCGTTGCAGAATTCACTGGCTCGCCGGACAGCAATGACGGCCGCCAAACGTCGTCAGCTAAGGGAGCTGGAACAAGCGCTAGACTACTTGATGAATACCGAACCGGCCCAGCCACTCGAAGAGGACAGAGTGAAACGGGAGATTCAGGCCCTGCGGGAAAAAATCAGCAGCGTGCCCTTCATCGATACCTTTGACTTACGCTACAAAAATTACGAACGTCGGCCACTACCCACCAGCCAGGCAGTGATGTTCTGCCTGATGGATGTATCCGGCTCGATGGATCAGGCGACCAAGGATATGGCAAAGCGCTTCTATATCTTGTTGTACCTGTTCCTCAACCGAACCTATAAGAATGTCGATGTAGTCTTTATTCGCCACCACACCCAGGCCAAGGAAGTAGACGAGCATGAGTTCTTCTACTCTCAGGAAACCGGGGGCACGATTGTATCTAGTGCATTGCGAATGATGGATGATATCGTCAAGAAACGTTACTCACCGGCTGAGTGGAATATCTATGCGGCGCAAGCCTCGGATGGTGATAACTGGGCTGATGATTCACCCGGCTGTCGTGAATTGCTGGACAAGCATATCCTGCCAGTCAGCCGTTATTATTCCTACATCGAGATCACCCGCCGGGCACACCAGACATTATGGCGGGAGTATGAGGCACTGCAGGCAAGCCACAGCAACTTTGCGATGCAAAACATAAGGAGTGTGGAAGACATCTTCCCGGTATTCCGGGAGCTATTCAAGAAACAAGTGAATTAGATGTCAGCAAGCGCTATAGGGGAGTGTGTTATGGTAACAACCACTAAGTCAAAAACACTCAGTGATGGTCCTGACTGGACGTTTGACCTGCTTGAGCAGTATCACACGGAAATTAAACGCGTCGCCGATCACTATCGGCTTGACGCCTATCCTAACCAGATCGAAATCATCACTGCTGAACAGATGATGGATGCCTATTCCAGTATCGGGATGCCCATCAACTACCATCATTGGTCTTTCGGGAAGCGCTTTATCGAAACGGAGCGTGGCTACAAACACGGCCAAATGGGGCTGGCCTACGAGATTGTGATTAACTCGGATCCCTGTATCGCTTACCTGATGGAAGAAAATACGATAACCATGCAGGCACTGGTCATGGCCCATGCCTGCTATGGTCACAACTCGTTCTTCAAGGGCAACTACCTGTTTAAAACCTGGACCGATGCCAGCTCAATCATCGACTACTTGCTCTTTGCCCGCAAATACATCACCGAATGCGAAGAAAAATACGGCGTCGATGAGGTCGAGAGACTGCTCGACTCTTGTCATGCGCTCATGAATTACGGTGTGGATCGCTATAAGCGCCCGCAAAAAATATCACTCGTCGAGGAAAAGGCCCGGCAAAAGGCACGGGAAGATTACTTGCAAACCCAGGTCAACGCACTGTGGCGCACCATTCCTATCCAGGAAGAAAAAGAACTCAAGACAGAGGAAGCGCGTTACCCCCATGAACCCCAGGAGAACATCCTGTATTTCATCGAGAAGCATGCACCACTGTTGGAACCATGGCAGCGTGAAATAGTCCGTATCGTGCGTAAAGTCAGCCAGTACTTCTACCCGCAGAAACAAACGCAGGTGATGAACGAAGGCTGGGCGACTTTCTGGCACTATACCATCCTCAACCATCTCTATGACGAAGGCCTGGTTACTGATCGATTTATTATCGAGTTTCTTCACAGCCATACCAATGTTGTCGCTCAGCCGGACTACAACAGTCCGTATTATAGCGGTATCAATCCGTATGCCCTGGGCTTTGCCATGTTCCAGGACATCCGCAGAATCTGCGAAAACCCAACGGAGGAAGACAAATACTGGTTCCCGGACATTGCAGGGGCTGACTGGCTGGATACCGTGCACTTTGCGATGGAAAATTTCAAAGACGAAAGCTTCATCAGCCAATACCTGTCACCGAAAGTGATGCGTGATTTTAAACTCTTCGCCGTGGACGACGACGACCGTCACAACTATGTGGAGGTCAGCGCCATTCACAATGAGGAAGGTTACCGAATGATCCGCGAGAAGCTCTCGTCCCAGTACAATCTCAGCAACAATGAGCCGAATATTCAGGTTTGGAATGTGGCGCTGAAAGGTGATCGCTCACTCACCCTGAGGTACGTACCACACAACAGGATCCCGCTGGCAGACAGCCATGCGGAAGTACTGAAGCACATGTACCGTCTATGGGGCTTCGATGTCACACTGGAGGAAGAGATGCCCGACGGCAGAACGCAGATCCTCGGTACCTGCCCTGTTCGTAATCAATATGATTCAGAGATATAGCAACCAAAGCCACAAACAAAAAAGGAGATGCAGTTGCATCTCCTTTTTCATTTACGACAATGTCGTCCCGAGCTTACTGCTCTTCCTCATACAGGTAACGTGCAATCTCAACACGGTTGCTGTACCAAATCGCCCCGCTCTCGCGGCCATACTTCTTGATGCGATCGGCAACCAGCTCCGGCTGGTTATTGTCACAGTAAGACTTCATGTCACGGTAGAAGTTAAGTGCCAGTTCGCAGGCTTCCTTCGACATAAAGTAGTAACCGCCAACACGGGTATAAATCTTGCGCAGGCCATTAATCGTCAGAACATACAGGGTGTTACCTGATTTCGCCGCCATCCCCTGGAACATACGATAATCGTAGTAGTTGAACGCACGGGCACGGCAAATTGCTTCGCAAAGCTCCGGCTGATCTTTTCCGTATTTGTCGACGATCTTCTTCACTTCCTGCATCAACTCTGTCTTTTCGTCGCTTGCTTCAACGAAATCAGTAAAGTTGCCAGCCTTTAGCAAGGTCTCGCAAGAAGTAATAATGTTAGCCAGCAATTGGCTAGCTTCTTCGCTGTTCCCCTTAACAGCATATCGCATATACACGCTGCTAATATCTGTTCGAGCAGAAAGCAGGTCTTCAAGTACCCCCTGAACATCTTGTCCGTCCAAAGTAATCAAAGTATCGAGAATACTCAGGCCCGACGTATCCATGTAGTTGTTTACACGAGTCGGTTTGCCGTGCTGAATGGTCAACCAACCATCACGGGCAAGACGTTGCAGCACCTCACGAAGCGTCGTACGGGTAACACCAATCAGCTCGGACAGTTCCCGCTCAGCCGGAAGAATCGATCCCTGTGGGAAGTGATTATTCCAGATACTCTCTATGATATATTTCTCAGCAAATGTTGCTGGGCTATCAGCCTTTATAACCATCTGATTATTTTTCCAGTTGCTTCTTGCTTATATATTATTAACTCATCATACCACTAGTTACGCACTGGGCGAAACTCTGCTGGGTATGTAAAAGACATGTTTTACTTTGCGCTTCAAAATTTGATAATGCTCAACGTTTCCTGCGAATTGTAAGCAAATATTTCAGAGCGTGGTAATCTACCGCCCTAAATCCCCGGTTTTGAGATGAGATATCAATAAATTAAACATCTTCCCATCTCACTACTTGACTGATCTAGATCAAACTGTACAGTTAGCACGATCTATCTCTGGGAGCTAAATGGAAGCTGCTGCCTGCTTTAAGTTAAAAACCATCAGGGAAATGATTTTTAGCTTAGGGGGTCTCATAAGAACACTTAACCACCAACTGGTTATCTTGGTCTCGGACTAATAGGCAAGTAGCAGCCAGCTCATCGAATAATTTGCGTATTTTGAGAGACCCAAGAACATGGCTATTTCGCTAGGGAACGCCTTCATCAAGAACTTTTTAGGCAAGGCTCCCGACTGGTACAAACTGGCAATCATTGCCTTCCTCATCATCAACCCAATCGTCTTTTTCCTAATCGACCCTTTTGTCGCAGGTTGGTTACTGGTCATTGAGTTTATCTTTACTCTTGCCATGGCCCTGAAATGTTACCCGCTACAACCCGGTGGTTTGCTGGCTATCGAAGCCGTGGCAATAGGAATGACCAGCCCCGAGCAGGTCAAGCACGAACTGGTTGCCAACATCGAAGTCTTATTGCTACTGATCTTCATGGTTGCCGGTATCTACTTCATGAAGCAGCTACTGCTGTTCATTTTCACCAAGATACTGATCAACATCAAATCGAAGACACTGCTATCGTTGTCGTTTGTTGTCATGGCCGCCTTTCTGTCCGCCTTCCTTGATGCACTGACCGTTATCGCGGTTGTGATCAGCGTGACCATTGGCTTCTACAGCATCTATCACAAAGTTGCCTCAGGCCGTGAACCCCATGCCTCGCACGACCATACGACTGACTTGCATATCCGCGAAGTGAGCCGTAATGATCTGGAAAACTACCGTGCGTTCCTTCGTAGCCTGCTAATGCATGCCGGTATCGGTACCGCCCTGGGTGGTGTAATGACCATGGTGGGCGAACCCCAGAACCTGATCATTGCCGATCAGGCCGGTTGGCTGTTCGGTGAGTTCATCCTGCGCATGGCACCGGTCACGGTTCCAGTATTCTTGTGTGGCATAGTGACTTGCGTACTGGTCGAAAAATTTCAGATTTGTGGTTACGGTACCCGCCTACCGGAGAATGTCCGCAAAATTCTAGTGGATTTCGACGACGAAGAACGCAAGCGCCGCACCAACATTGATTATGCCAAGCTGGCTATCCAGGTTGTCATCGCGATATGGCTTATTCTTGGCCTTGCCCTGCACCTTGCAGCAGTCGGCCTGATTGGTCTGACGGTCATTATCCTGGCCACCTCTTTCACCGGTATTACTGAAGAACATGCGCTAGGTAAAGCGTTCGAAGAGGCACTGCCGTTCACCGCGCTGCTTGCCGTTTTCTTCTCTATCGTTGCCGTTATCATCGACCAGCATTTGTTTGCTCCGATCATCGAAATGGTACTCAGCCTTGAAGGTAGCGCCCAGATGACAATGTTCTACATTGCCAACGGCCTGCTATCGATGGTGTCGGATAACGTGTTCGTCGGAACGGTATACATTAACGAAGTGAAAACAGCACTGATCAATGGCGTCATCACCCGTGACCAGTTCGATATGTTGGCTGTTGCTATCAACACCGGTACCAACTTGCCGTCAGTGGCAACACCGAACGGTCAGGCCGCATTCCTATTCGCATTGACGTCGGCGCTGGCTCCGTTGATTCGCCTGTCCTACGGCCGAATGGTGTACATGGCCTTGCCGTATACCATTGTGCTGTCACTCGTTGGCCTTGCCGGTATTGAATTCATGCTGGTTCCGATGACGGAATGGTTCCACGACATGGGCTGGTTAAGTCACCATGTTGCGGAAGCTGCCTCACATATTGCACCTGCTACTGGACATTAATTGAATCTTTAGCAAAGATAAGTGTCAGAAATTACAAGTTCAAAGCCCTGATTTCTCAGGGCTTTGTTTTAAGTATAGGTGAGATCATTTCATGCAATTTCTGAATACCTTTTCCAAAAGCCGGTTATCCTGGCTATTACTGCTCATTTTCATTGTTTTCTTTGAAGCTTGCGCCCTGTTCTTTCAGCATGTCATGAAACTCGACCCATGTGTCATGTGTATCTATGAACGTGTCGCTATGATGGGAATAGGCTTTGCAGCCCTGCTTGGTATGATTGCCCCGCAAAACGCCGTGATCCGCTGGACCGGGCTTGCCGGGTGGGGATACAGCGCCTATCAGGGGCTGGCTCTCGCCAACGAGCACGTCGGTTACCAGTTCAATCCGTCGCCTTTTGCAACCTGTGATTTGTTTGTGACGTTTCCGGAGTGGGCGCCACTAAACCAGTGGGTACCGTGGATGTTTGAAGCAACCGGTGACTGCAGCAAGGTAGTCTGGTCTTTCCTCGGTCAATCCATGCCACAGTGGCTGGTCATCATTTTTGCCGCTAACCTTGTGGTTCTGGCGCTCATTGTTATCGCACAGTTCTTTGGCAAGAAGAAAGAAAGGTTCTAGAAACTAGAATCGCGGAAAGAAACTAAAAAAGCGAGAGGTATACCCTCTCGCTTTTTCGTTTAGTCCTCTAACGCAGCAACAATCGGATAGTCTGCAGGACACAAGGGGTAAGCAGCCATCTCGGCATGTTCGACCCATACGGCATTCTGGTGGCTATGCAACACCAACTCACCGCTCTGCCAGTGGCTAAGGTAGCCTTTGAGGTGAATGACTTTATCACCGTAATCGAACACACTGTCAGCCAGCCAGCGGCCTGTACAGGTAGTGATTGCTAACTCTTCCTCTAACTCACGCTCCAGCGCCTGCTCAGGAGTTTCCCCTTCTTCAACCTTACCGCCGGGAAACTCCCATAAGCCCCCCTGACAGGCATGGTCAAAACGCTGGGCAAGCAGGTAACGGCCCTCTTTTTCAATGACGGCCGCAACAACCAGGATCACCGGCTTATGTTCAGGTGACGGCTGACTATCAGTCATTACCGACCACAGCACTGCTTGAATTTTTTGCCGCTCCCGCACGGGCACTCATCATTACGCCCTGTGCCTTTATACGGGTTTACGGCCTGGGCAGCCGCCCCCTGCTGGAACTCATCGGCCGCCATCACTACTTCGGTCAGCATCAGTGGCAGCTGGGCATAAAGCTGAGCCGGTTCGGGCATACCTTCGACACCCGCTTCTTGCATCTGAGCCAGGGTCGAGCTTTCATCCAGCAGCAACATGCAGGTTGTCAGCAGTGCCGATAACATGCGCATGGTGCCATCAGACATCACCTGATCAGCCCAGTTCGGCTCAATGAAAGGCCAGACTGCCAGAAAACCTTCGGCAAAATGGCTCATCCCTTCGGTCACACCGGACTCTTCCTG
Source organism: Photobacterium kasasachensis (assembly GCF_050336885.1). Classification (NCBI taxonomy): domain Bacteria; kingdom Pseudomonadati; phylum Pseudomonadota; class Gammaproteobacteria; order Vibrionales; family Vibrionaceae; genus Photobacterium; species Photobacterium kasasachensis. The sequence continues at coordinate 22,069 of NZ_JAKJSH010000010.1, read as the reverse complement.
CCAGCAAACCTGCTCAGGCAACACATATTCACCAGCCTTGATGTATCGGTACTGCATTTCAAAGTGATTCAAGATGGCCATTTTAATGTCACCCTCAACGGTAATCTGCGCATCTTCCGTCACTCCGCCATGCACCAGTACAGGCAGCCATTTTTCTGGTTCCAGGGGTTTCGGGTTGGCATTAGCCGCCAGCAAAGCACCTTCAATGAAAGCAGCTGGCATACCTTCCCAGTCTGCTGGTAATGTCATTAGTTGTGTCATCATGTGTTCCGGTTCATCGGGCAAAACTGATTAGGCGAAAGATTATATACCCAAATGCCACCAAGATGCTCGTTTCCACTCCTGTGAATTGACTCCATGAGAAAACCTGGCGCCGCCCTGCAGCTAACCCGATGCCAAAACCTCCCACTAGCGGTATCTACCAGACATTACTTGAGTTTTCTTGTTGAATTTTGATGCAGATGCTGGCAAAAATGACGTAATTAACGACAAGTATCAGGACGATGTCGATGTATCAAGGGACAGCAAACGCGATTATTGCCGGTGCCAGTGGCCTGGTTGGCGATGAACTTCTCCACCAGCTTCTCGCCCACCCTCACTTTCATACAGTCTATTCACTGTCTCGCCGTGAATTGCCTTTTCACAGCAAGAAATTGGTCCAGATCGTCCATCCCGAACTACGTGTAACCGCCTGGGGTGAAACGGATCCGACACCAACGATTGGCTTCATCTGCCTGGGCACAACCAAGAAACAGGCCGGCAGCAAGCAGGCACTTGAAGCAGTCGATTTTCAGCTAGTCAAAGATGTCGCAACCACGATGCACTTACTTGGCGTCCGGCACCTTGTAGTGATATCTAGCCTAATGGCACATTCATGGTCTCCTTCGCACTACTTACGCTGCAAGGGAAAAATGGAGCAAGTGATCAGCAAAATGGGCTTTTCCCACTCTGTCTTTGTTCGTCCGGGGCCACTACAAGGCGAGCGTTCTGCTCCTCGCCAGGATGAACAAGTCGTACAGGGCGTTTTCAATGTGATCAGACCATTGATGATTGGTCCCCTTGGCCACTTAATCCCCATACCTGCCGAGGATGTTGCCCGCTCTATGCTGGAGCTTTCTCTGCTCGCCGAAAATGAGCAGCTAGGGGCTGTAGCAACGATCTCCGGCAAACAGCTTTTTCCTGATTCACACCATGTGCTGCAGGATTAGGTGACAAAGGCGCTATTCCGGACTAAAATCTCGCCCCTTATGTAGATAACGGTACAGGGCGAGAGAGCTAATGCCAAAAGCGACGCGTGTAATATTAGGCCCGATGGAAGGTGTACTCGACCATTTAATGCGAGAGATGCTCACCGACTTCAATGACTACGATCTTTGCGTCACTGAATTCGTGCGAGTCATTGATCAGCTGCTGCCAAATAGCGTCTTTTACCGCCTGTGCCCGGAGCTTCATCAAGGAGGCCGAACCGCATCAGGTACCCCGGTGCGGGTTCAGTTGCTTGGCCAGGATCCTGACTGGCTAGCGGAAAATGCCAACCGCGCCGTCATGCTGGGATCTGCCGGTGTTGATATCAACTTCGGGTGCCCGGCCAAGGCAGTCAATAAAAGTCGGGGCGGTGCCGTGCTGCTCCAGGATCCGGAACTGATGTACCAGATAGTCAAAGCTGTCCGACAGGCAACAGATCCAAGAAAGCCTGTAACCGCCAAGGTTCGCCTGGGCTGGGATGATCCGGCCCGCTGCTTTGAAATTGCCGATGCCGTCGCCCAGGCAGGCGGCGATGAAATCACCATCCATGCGCGGACCAAGATCGACGGCTATAAGGCCGGGACCATCCAGTGGGACTACATCCGCCAGGTCAAAGAGAAAATCGCGATTCCAATTATTGCCAACGGCGAAGTCTGGAATTACAAGAATGGTCAGGAATGCCTGCAGGCCACCCAAGTCGATGCGCTCATGGTGTGTCGCGGTGCCCTGAACTTGCCGAATTTATGCAACGTTATCAAACATAACGATACACACATGAGCTGGGTGACGGTTCTTGATTTGCTACTGCGTTACTCCCAATACGAAATCAAGGGAGATAAGGGCCTCTATTACCCGAACCGGGTTAAACAATGGTTTGCCTACCTTCGGCACGAGTATCCCGAAGCCAAGGCCTTGTTTGCCGATATTCGTCGCCTGAATAAGGCTGCGCCTATTGTCGACACCCTGAAGGCAGCCCGGGCAAAACTTGCAGCCTGACGGTCTCGCTCTCAAGCAGCCTCAGCCAAACAGGCTGGGGCTAATGAAATCAGTTGATTAAAGCTTGTTGTATTATCTGTTGATAGCTATCAAGCCACGCATAGCGTTTCCTATACATCTTACGTTTCGTTCTATTCAACTCTTCTATATTTCTTCGCTCCGCGTACAGCGGAATTTCATACAAATCTTTGTTATACGAAATACCGAAATGCTCTTCCCAATAAGAGTCATAGTCAAAATAGACTTTCTTGCTTAAATACCGAAGCGATGTATAAGTATGAGAACGGTTCTTGACGCCAAATATGCGACTCACATCCAGTGACTGCAACACCACTCTCACCGTTTCCAGCATCAGCGACTTGGGCCTTAGTCCAAATAATTCCTTTGTTGCTAATCGACTAAAGCCGTCATCAATATCTGGACCTTGAACACCACCAATATAGGCATTATTTTCAAATACTGTAAATGACAGTACATAGTAGTTTGTGCCCTTATTATCAGATAACCGTAATGTTAATTCCCCCTCTTTCCAATAACGTCCCTCATAAGATAAAACCATATAATAGTTATTATCTCCCAAAGTTAATTCATCAAGAACAATACCGTCCTTATAAATCAGACAAAGCTTATCTTCAGAGAAGATATGTTTTACCCAGTTGTGATGAGCTATCAACATATTCACGACATCTATCTTTTTTAAACCTCGGTGAAGATAAGGTCTCATACACTTCGTTAAGAAGTCAGGTTGCTTTGAAAATAGCATTTCTTTATAAGGACCAGTGAAACTCTTCATCAGCCGAGTTAAATAAGGATAATAAACCAGTCCCCTAAGTAAAAACTTACTGACATGTTTTACCATTTTGGGGTCATCTGGATAACTCATTACTGCGGCACTAACAATATTCATTGATACACCAATACATCACATCAAGAAAAAACACGCACATTAAATTAAAGCAACCTGATAGTCATTTAACAGTTCATTTTGTTTAAAATCAGGGAAAACCGACTCATCGCAAAACAATATGAAACTGACAACGCAAGCAATAATTAAAAGTCAACATTGATACTGAAAATAGATAATTATTAAGGTTTCAATACATAGCTCATCATTAGCAATGATCTTTACCAAGTTGCAATCATTTATTGTGAACAGTGTATTATAAATTATAAAACAGACAATATAATAAACGCACTGCTTTGTATTGATTTGTATCCACACCCTGACAGTTTGATACACCATCTGACTTAATCATATTAATACACTGTATTATTATCAAAAGCCAAATTCGATAGACAATAAACACACCGACAGAAGGCTAGTTTAAATGGCCTTAATCTCTTCGTGTTTCTCTTAATATGGACTAGATATGAATATCTTGATGGCGCTTTCACAGCTAGAGGTTACGGGTGCAGAGGTGTATGCCACGACAGCCGGTGACGAGCTGACAAACCGCGGGCATAATGTTTTTTATATTTCGGACACACTGACCAAACCTCACCAAGGGCCATCGTTCACGTTGCGCTTTAACAAACGCAATATTCCGCGACGTTTTTGGCACGTCGGCTATCTGGTCTATCTCATTAAGAAGCATAATATTCAGTTGGTACATGCCCATTCGCGAGCTTCCAGCTGGAGCTGCCACCTCGCATGCAAGCTGACTGGCACTCCCATGGTCACCACGGTGCACGGTCGCCAACCGGTACATGCCTCACGGAAAAAGTTTCATGCCATAGGCAACAAGGCTCTCCCCGTCTGCGAAGCCATTAAGGCTCAGCTCATTCAAGATCTCGGTGTTGCTGAAACTCAACTGGAGGTCAGCCGTAACGGCATCGAAACCACACGATTCAATGTCTGTAAGCCGCCTCAAAACCCTCGTCCGGTCATCACAATTATCGGCCGGCTCACCGGCCCTAAAGGCGATCTGTGTTATCGGCTACTTAGCGAATGCCTGGATCTGGGAAAATATGACGTTCGGGTCGTATCCGGCTCACATTGTGATACACGCTTCGAGGAATTTAAAAATAACGTGACATTTACCGGTTACACCCATGATGTCCCTAAAATGCTTAGCCAGGCAGACTTGGTGATCGGCGCAGGTCGCGTAGCAATGGAATCACTGCTTTGTGGACGTCCTACCCTTGCCATCGGTGAAGCCGCCAGCATAGGTCTCGTGACTCCAGACAATGTACAGCAGGCTATGGCAACCAACTTTGGTGATATTGGGCCCAAGGATCTGGATATTGATTTTAGTTCTATTGCCAACGAAGTCGAACGAGGACTCAGCCAGCAACAATGTGATCCCGAGCTAACAGCAACTATCAAAGCCAGCTACAACCTGACAGCTGTTGTCGACCACATCGAACGTATCTATCAGGATGTCTATATTGAAACGCTACGGTGCGAGATGCCCGTAATTATGTATCACCGTTTTATTCAGGATAAGAGCGAAAAAGGCGTCCACGGGACTTACCTCCATATCGAGATGTTCGAAAAGCACCTTAAGCTGTTAAAGCGTATGGGGTTCGAGTCCCTTACATTTGAAGACCTGGCGCAAAGTAATCTCATTCGCCGACTGGAACCCGGCAAGCGCTATATCATGATCACCGTCGATGACGGCTACGCTGATAACTACCACCTAATGATGCCTTTGCTCAAGAAATACGGTTTCAAAGCCGTGGTATTCGTTGTTACCGGCGAAACATTCAACCGCTGGGATGTCGAGAACCCGGATAACCCCGAGACTCAGGTAAGCCTGATGACAAAAGAGCAAATCAAGGCACTGGCTGACTCCGGTGTGGTCGAAATTGGTGGCCATACAATGTCGCACCCTAAACTAAACAACCTGAGCCGTGACGATCAGTATCGGGAAATCATCGAGAATAAAACCCTGCTCGAAGAGCTTCTGTGCAAACCGCTGACATCCTTTGCTTATCCGTTCGGCCTTCATAATGAGGACACCAAGTCTATCACGCAGGATGTCGGGTACCAGTTTGCCGTCGCTACCAACTCCGGCCCGCTACAGTTGCATCAGGACCCTTATCAGATCCGCCGTATCGGGATTTTTCCGCGTACCGACGTCTTCGGCTTATGGCGAAAAGTTCGCGGCAACTATTTGTTCAGGAAGATTAAAGAATAGAAATGCTTAAGATTTAGTGGCAACAGCCAGTCTTGTGGCCGAACAGGCGACATGGTTGGCTGTTTACAATAAATAAGAGGTGATGAAGTGTCCTAGCCTCTATTGGGGTGGTTTAAAATGTGATCTTCCCAGTCAATCACATCAATCTCGTAGACAATCTTGTCGCGGACAGATTCATCAGCTTTGTGCATGGCGTCTTTGGAACCGGTCAGAAGCGGGTGCCATTCGGGTAAGTCTTTGCCTTCCGCCAGCATGCGGTATGCACACGTTTCCGGGAGCCAGACAAATTCGTCAATACGTTCACGAGTCAGCTTGAGGCACTCTTCGCCGGACTCAAAGCGGTTCGGGTAGTCTTTACAAGAGCAGGTCTTTTCGTCCAGCAGGCTGCAGGCAACGTTGGTGTAATAGATCTCGTCGGTATCATCATCAATCAATTTATGAAGGCAGCATTTACCACAGCCATCACAGAGTGATTCCCACTCCTGATCTGTCATTGCCTGTAAATCTTTTTCTTGCCAAAAATGTGCCATATACCCAGCCTTTTCTGTAACGACCCTCAACCCTTATGGTTAAGAAGGCGGTTTTATAGCCGCCCAGCAGGTAAAGTGCAAGTGTTTCATCGGGATCTGGCCGCATAAATTGCCGTAATAATAGTCATTATTATTTGCCGCCAATTAAGCTGATATTTTTTGCTTCGATAGCTATTGAATGGTAACTTTCGCCCCGTTTCGAGAGACTAATTAATTATAGGTGGGTTATGGAGTGTCGATTAGGTTGTGGGGCGTGCTGTATTGCACCGAGTATCTCTTCAGCCATTCCTGGGATGCCTAACGGGAAGCCTGCGGGGGTCCGCTGCATTCAGCTAAATGAGAACAATTTATGTAAGCTATTTGGCAAGCCGGAGCGTCCAGCTGTCTGCCATCACTTCAAAGCATGTCCCGACGTTTGCGGCAGCACATCAAAACAAGCAATCGAGAATATCACTGAGTTGGAAAGCATGACCTGACGCCATGCTCTACCCATTATAACTCGCTTATACAGCGACTTTACCGGTCAAAATTCGTAGTACCGACTTGGCATGCTCTACGGCCTGATGACCTGAGTAGGTCAGGTAACCACCGTCTTCATTTGTGACCAGTCCCTTGGCGTACAGTCGCTTCGCCGCTTCTACCAATTCAGGTGCAGCATCGCTACGTACCTTAATTCCTTCCATATCGCTGTGCATAGGAAATTTAACCAGCAAATTCATTTCATTAACCAGTTCAGCTGTATATGGCATAGTCACCTCTTTATTTCTTTGGCCTGACTTAATACTAGCGGCTGGGATGAATAAAAGTAGGTGGCGAGATCATAACAGTTGCAATCATCAGGCGGAAAAAGAGACGTGCTTCAAAGAAATGAGTTTTTCTAGTGAATAAAAAACCGCTCGACTGAGCGGTTTTTTTGATAGTTTTGCTTATTGTTCAATAATTAAGCTTGAATACCGACTATCAGCCAAGGGGCGTTTTGGGCACGCAAGTCACGTTCGAGGTGCCAGATATCGGTAATATCTTCTTCGACATCCTCGTTGCGATCTTTATATCGACCTGAGAACTTAATGCTTATCTGCGCCGTGCTCGCATCGTAATCGGCACGAACCAGCTCAGCATCAACATACATCACTTCGGTATGCTGCTCACCATCCAACTTTGCACGCTCAGCGGCTAGATCGTCAAACAGCGCCGGGCTGACATACTCGCGGATCTTATCCAGCTCATTATGGTTCCAGGCACCCTGGATAATGCGGTAATGATCGCGCGAGCCATTAAGAAACGCATTCATATTAAAGCCTGGAGGCAGATTAAACGGCACATCACTGTCTGTTGAGGTGTAGCTTTCCTGTTGGGCAAAGCCAGAATTCATGCCTTCAGCAGCCTGGCGACGCTGGTTCTGTCGAGGTGAGTTACCGGCATAGGCTTCGCGATGACCCATCGGTGTACGCTTTGCCCCTCGCATTGTCTTAAGCAATTTGAAGATCACGAAAGCAATCAGCCCGAAGATCAAAATATCCATGAACTGGATACCTTCAAATGCGCCGCCAAAGAAAGCAGCAAGTAGACCACCAGCCAGTAAACCGCCAAGCAAGCCGCCCATTAGTCCTTTTTTGCTCGACTTCGCTGGTTGCTGTTGTTTTAGCGTGTCAGTCTGTTTAGGCTGCTGTTGTTTAACCGGTGCCGTTTTGAAACTTTTACCAAACGATTTACCACCGCCGAATTTCTTTGCTTCTGCATGCGGAGTCATAAAAGACACCGTCAAGATCAAAGCAAATACTGTGAAGAAGCGTTTCATTGATACGAATACCTTTGCCAAATATATGCTTTTGAATCCTAACGTGCTACTTCTGAATGTCAACTAAACAACCCGAGCAAATTGTTACTAATATTTATCCGCCTGCGACCGGGCCTCTCCTCGCTCTGCCATATTATCTAGTTGGTATTGTTGCACTTATTGCTAATATTAGTGTCCAATATCGGTATCATAACAACAGGAAAGACTATGCAAGATACTCACAGCAAACTCATTGGCTACCTACTGTGGATTTTCGGTTTCACCGGTGCACATCGCTTTTATTACGGTAAGCCTGTTACCGGCACCATCTGGTTTCTGACACTGGGCTTACTGGGAATAGGCTGGTTAATCGATCTGTTCCTGATACCGTCCATGGATCGTGAGGCCGATATCCGCTTTCAGAGCGGCGATGTTGATTATACCGTGGCCTGGCTCTTACTCACCTTCCTTGGGGTATTTGGTGTCCATCGTATGTACATGGGAAAGTGGCTAACCGGGATCCTCTATCTGTGCACATTCGGCTTTTTCCTGATTGGTATTCTGGTTGATTTCTGGACATTAAATGATCAGGTGTCGATCCGAAACGCAGAAAATAGGCGCTAAAACCTGCTCTTTCCAGCACAAAAGTGGCTTAAATCCTGTTAAATGTGTATTCAAACTGTATGATTTAAGTCACAACAAACTCAGTAACCATAAACCTAGCTTTGTTTCTGCTTGACCTGTCAAAGCGAGAGCAACTAAAATATCGAACATCGTTCTATATTATTCAGCTGGCTTAATGAAGTCAGGACACTATGCTTACTGTGCAGCCACCATTCGGTGTATATCCATATTACAATTAGCTAAGTAAGACTATCTTCGATTAAGAGTAAATTCGATGGCAAGACGAAATGACCACACTCGTGAAGAGTTGGTAAGTATGACACTGGAGCAAGTCAAAAACTTTCTCGATGAACACCCACACCATGAGCTAAGCCTACGTAAAGTCGCCGCGATGATCGGCTATGTACCAAGTACCTTGGTAAACGTATTTGGTAACTACAACCTGTTACTTTTACATGCCGTTGCACAGACGCTGGATGAGTTGTTTGCCGAAGCGGAAGAGCAGATGAAGGATGTATCCTCCCCTGAGAATGCCCTGCGTAAGCTGGCCTACTGCTACCTGGATTTTGCCTCTCAGCACCCTTACCGCTGGCAACTGATCTTCCAGCACACCATGAACGGAGAGGAACTTCCTGACTGGCAGTCTGAGCGTATCGACAGCATGACCGGTATGCTGGAAAGCCTGATCCGTCAGATCACACCCAGCAAATCAGACGAAGCTATCCTGGAGGCAAGCCGCGTACTTTGGGCTGGCGTACACGGTATAACCCTGCTGACCGTCGACGATAAACTCTTTACCTCGACGCCTGTTGACGGCAAGGCACTGATCGACAACCTTATCGACACTTACCTGAACGCCTGGCAGGCATAACCGGAGACTTCAATGAGTGTAAAGCCCCAGTCTCGCCTGCTAACTAAACAGCGTTTTTTACCATATTTTCTTACCCAGGCATTTGGGGCTTTCAATGACAATGTGTATAAGAATGTACTACTCATTCTTATCGCATTTGCGGCCCCCGGCACCCTGCCGATCAACTCCGATCTGGTTATCAATCTCGCGGCGGGATTATTTATTCTGCCGTTTTTCCTGTTCTCGGCTTCTGCCGGTGTCCTTGCCGATAAATATGACAAGGCACTGATCATGAGAGTCGTCAAAATGGCCGAGATTGTGATCATGTCGCTGGCGGCCATCGCCTTTTTGACCGAAAGCTATATGGCGTTATTGGTGCTGCTGTTCTTAATGGGAACACAATCAGCATTTTTTGGCCCAGCCAAATATGCCCTGCTGCCACAGCACCTTAAAAGAGAAGAGCTTGTATCAGGCAATGCACTGGTTGAAACCGGTACATTCCTGGCTATTCTGCTCGGTACTCTGCTTGCCGGTGTCATTGCCAACCAGGAAAATGCCCCCGCTATTGCCGCTACCAGTGTTATCTGTTTTGCAGTAATCGGCTATCTGAGCTCACGCTGGATCCCAGAGGCAAAACCAAGCAACCCCGATATTCCCTTTAAGTGGCATCCAGTCCGTCAGACGCGCCACACTCTGTCTATCGCCCGCAAGGACAAGACTATTTTTCAATGCGTCATGGGGATCAGCTGGTTCTGGTTTTTGGGAGCCTGCTACTTAACCCAATTTCCTAATTTTGCCAAACTCCACTTAGGTGGCAGTGCCGCAGCGGTCTCTTTTTTGCTGACCCTTTTTTCCATCGGTATCGCTATCGGCTCATTACTCTGCGACCGCTTATCCGGCCACCGTATTGAACCGGGAATCGTGCCCCTCGGCAGCCTGGGGATCACGCTATTTGGTGCCGACCTGATGTTTGCCACTCCCGATGTCGTTCCGGCAGCCCAAAGTTTCTTAGCCTTTGTGACTAACCCTGAATTACTACGGGTCTTTGTTTCTCTGACTATGCTCGGCGTGTCCGGCGGGATCTTCATTGTTCCGCTGTATGCCATGATGCAGAGCCGGGCCAAAGAGGAAGAGCGTGCACAGATTATTGCGGCCAATAACATCTGGAATGCCATCTTCATGGTGGTCAGCGCCATCACGGCAATTGTATTTTTGTCGGTGCTAGGACTGTCGATTCCGCAGTTCTTCCTGTTCCTGTCGTTGGTAAACTTTTTTGTCGTCCTCTACATCTACACCCAGGCTCCTGACTTTTTCTGGCGCTTTGTTGTCTGGCTGGTCAGCCACACCATGTATCGGGTTCGTCATAAAGATCTGTCCAATATTCCAACCAAAGGCGGCGCCCTGATTGTCAGCAACCACGTCAGCTATATGGATGCGCTGCTATTGGCCGGGGCCTGCCCAAGACCAATCCGTTTCTTGATGGACAAGGATATTTACAATATCCCGTTCATCAAGGCCTTCTGTAAAGCCTGCAAAGTCATCCCTATCGACTCCACAGATCGAAAATCGATCCTCAAGGCTTTCATCAAAGTTAACGGATATCTGGAACAGGGCGATATTGTCTGTGTCTTCCCGGAGGGACAACTCACCTATGATGGTGAAGTCGGGCCCTTTATGCGAGGTATTGACCTAATTATCAAGCGCTCGAATGTGCCTGTGATACCGGTAGCGCTACAAGGCCTGTGGGGTAGCTACTTCAGCCGCGAAGGCGGACGTGCGCTACTGAAGATCCCCAAGCGTTGTTGGTCTAAAGTCGATATCGTCGCAGGCTCCCCTGTCGAGGCCAAACAGGCAAACAGTGCAATGCTACGGGAACAAGTCCTGGCATTACGAGGAGAAAATAAATAATAGTCAGGCTAGTTTCTAGAAAACAGCGCCTAGAAAAAGCAAAAAGCGAGAACAATACGTTCTCGCTTTTACTTTGAGGCTTAGTGTCAGACTCATTCCTGTGTATCAAGCCACTCAGCCAAGCGTTTACGCGAGACCTTGATCCCGCCCGCTCCCAGGTTATCGGGCATTTCCAGATACTCAACCGGGCGACGGAATGTCGTGACTCTTTCCTGCATATACTCGTGCAGTTTCTGCTTAAGATTATTATCGAGTGGCATTTCTACTTCGACAATAGCAACCGGGCGCTGACCAAATTCACTATCATCGACAGGCAGTACAAACGCCTGTTTCACGCCTGGGTGTGCCAGCAGCTCCTTCTCGACCATCTCAGGCTGAATGTTTTCACCGCCAGAGATAAACATGTTATCGATCCGACCAAGAATATGGAGCTCTTCGCCAGACCAGCGGCCAAGATCTTTGGTTGCGAACCACTCGGCGTCGGCCACCGGAAAAATAGTCTTATTACGATAATATCCGATGCACTGCGTCTTACCCCGAACCAAGATCTCACCATCTTTCAGGGTTAGCTCCCGGTTGGGCAACAAACTGCCGACACCACTGCTGGCATCTGCCCGCTTAGCCGTTACGGTTGATCCCATTTCGGTCAGACCATAACCACACCAACAATTAATCCCGGCAGCCTCAGCCTGCTTCGTCAGGCTAACGGGTATCACCGCACCGCCCAATAGTACCTGCTTTAGGGCTAATGAAGGTGAATCAGATCGATCTTGCGAGACCAGCAACCGTTGGAGCTGAGTCGGTACCAGTGATGCATGGGTAACTGCAGCAAGAGCCGTCTCGAACTGTGCAGGCTCGGCAATAACCAGTCCCGCGCCGCGATATAACCAACGCCAGACAATCGCCAGCCCCGAGATATGAAATAACGGTAACGACAGCAACCAACTATCCTGCTCACCATAATCCATCCACTCCAGCAGCCCGGCGGCACTTGCCAACTGGCTTTGTGCGGAGTGCACCACAGCCTTTGGTTGCCCGGTAGAGCCTGAGGTCAAGGTTAAGGTCGCCGGACGTGTCGGCTGCCAGGTCACCGGTACCAGACGAGGCTGCAGAGGAGGCAACAGGCTCACTCGGGCGTAATGCTCGAATGCATGTTCTATTTTGGCGGGATACCAGATGAAATCACATTGCAATGACTCAAGCTGCTGGTCCAGCTCAGGCTGACTACTTCTCGGATTTAAGCCTACATAACGGGCACCAACCCGGATAGCAGCCAGAATCAGCCACAGTACCTGCACCGAGTTAGGGGCAACAACGGCAATAAGCTGATCACGCTTCACCCCCTGCTCAATCAAGCCCTGCGCATACTCATCAATACGCGCCGAAACCTCAGCCCAGCTAAATGTCTGCTCGCCAAAAGACAAAGCGGCCGCTGACGGCCGCTTTGTTGCCCAGTGTTGCCAGGGCCATGTGGCAAAGTATGACGTTACTTCTGCCATACCACCTCAAGCTCAGACAACCCGGTTACCGGCAGTTCGCAGTTCGGCCACGGTGTTTCAAGCTGCGTCCTGAACAATTGCATGGTATCAAGCCCAGGGATCACACCCGGAGTCTGCCAGGCCGCAAAACGTGCGAGCTGGTTCAGCCCAAGACTCGATTCCATGCTGGAACTAATCACTGCGGTCAGCTTGGCTTCATGCGCTTGCTCAACAAGCGCCATACAACGCTGAACCGAACCCACCAGAGTCGGTTTGATCACGATTGCCACTACACCAGGCTCGGCTTTAACCTCAAACCCTTCGTCACGGACCGTTTCGTCCCATGCGATATTGATACCGGTTTCCGCGGCAAAAGCCAGGCTGTCAGCCGGCGTCTTGCAGGGCTCTTCAAGAAACACTATCCCGGCACGATGCTCAGGCTTAACATACTTGGCAAACTGCTGTGCTTTCAGCGGCGTCCATTTGCGGTTGGCATCCAGACGTAAACGGATTTCCGGGATCGCCTCGATAAACATGTTGGCGACCATGCCATCGCGAACCGCCTCATACATGCCGACCTTGATTTTGGCAATCTTATCGCCCGACATCTTGCTAAGTTCTTCGACCAAATCGTCCGGATCACCGGCACACAGCGGTGCAACTTGATAGTTACCTTCCGCAGGCAGGCCACCGGCCAATTCAAGCTCGGCCATACTCAAGCCAAATGCTACCGAAGGAAGCGCAGTAGCATAATCAAGCGCTTCTCCGCTTACCCAGGCATTCAGCAGTTGCTGAGCCTGCTGGCCAGCCTGTTCCGCCGTTTCCTGACTAAACTCCGGCAACGGCGCAACCTCACCGAAACCGACAGCCTCACCGTCACGTAATTCAACAATCCAGCCCTCACGGGTTACCAGACGCTGATTACGCAGAATTACACCACTGTCCATTGGCAGCTGGTACTGATACAACTTTGCGCTACGCATAAATTCAGTACTCGCTTATGGGTTACGTTTGAACTTGCTGAAGTCCGGACGGCGCTTCTCGTTAAACGAGTTACGACCTTCCTGACCTTCCTCAGTCATGTAGAACATCATCGTCGCATTACCGGCCAGCTCCTGCAGACCCGCCTGACCATCACAGTCGGCATTCAGGGCCGCTTTCAGGCAACGTAGCGCCATAGGGCTATGCTGCAGCGTCTCACGGCACCAGCGGACTGTCTCGCGCTCAAGCTCTTCATATGGGACTACATGGTTTACCAGGCCCATATCAACGGCTTCCTGAGCATCGTAGAAACGACACAGGAACCAGATTTCACGCGCTTTCTTCTGGCCAACGATACGTGCCATGTAAGAAGCACCCCAGCCACCGTCAAAAGAGCCGACCTTAGGACCTGTCTGGCCAAACTGGGCATTATCTGCCGCGATTGTCAGATCACACATCATGTGCAGGACATGACCGCCACCAACGGCATAACCAGCCACAGAGGCAATCACCGGCTTAGGGCAAGTACGGATTTGGCGCTGGAAATCCAGCACATTCAGGTGATGGGTACCTGATTCATCACGGTAGCCGCCGTAGTCACCGCGGATCTTCTGATCACCGCCAGAGCAGAACGCATCTTTACCCTGACCCGTCAGAACAATTACGCCAACCTGCTCGTCGTAGCGGGCATCAGCCAGCGCATCAATCATCTCTTTCACTGTCTGAGGGCGAAATGCATTGCGTACCTGTGGACGGTTAATGGTGATCTTCGCGATACCATCTGCTGATTTTTCAAAAAGAATGTCTTCATAACCTTCTGAACAATCCGTCCATTCTACCGGTGCATACAGTTCTTCTTCAGTCAGACCTACGGTTCTTGCCATGATTTATTCCAATCTATCTAAAAAATGAGTGACAGCCATACTGAACTCATGAGGTAGTTCAACATGGACATTATGCCCCGCTGACGGGATCACGGTCAGATCTAATCCCGAATTTTCAGCTAGGCTTCTGAATTTGTTATCGTTCTCTCCGCAAATATAGTGAACCGGGAACGACAATTGTTCAACCCGTAACTGCAGCTCGGGTTGTTTGGCTAACGATGTAGCCTGTAACATACGTGCTATACCAGCCCCAAGGTTATCACTGCGTTTTGAGATCAAACTTTGTCTTTGGTCATGATTTAGTGACGAAAAAACAGATTGCTGATACCAATCAGCCAGGACTTGGGAAATAGGCTCTGACACAAATCGCTGTGCCCATTTCTGATCATTGGCTAGCCTGGCGGCACATTCTGCGCGCGGAAGACCAAAGTGACCACCTTCGAGTACCATCCCAACCAATTTTCCCTGACTCTGATTGTCAGGAAGACAGGCATGATACATCGCAAGGCGGGCGCCCATCGAGTAGCCAATCAGCACATAAGAGCGAACATTGCGATGTGACAGGGTTTGCAAGATCTGCCGGTTTACCTGTTCAAAATCGGACGGCATCAATAGCTGACTATGACCATGCCCGGGCAAATCAATCGTCAGGCAGTCATACGATGCCGACAAACTATTCACCACCTGACGCCAATCTTGCCCGGAACCAAGCAGACCATGCAGAAAAACCAACACCGGGCGCTCAGTGTCACTTCCGGTCCGACAACCATAGGTGTCAGAGTAAAGTGGCATTCTTCACCTCTGCAAACAGGGCCTTTATCAGTTCGCCGCTTTGACCCGGCGGTGTTTTGATTTCTACCAGTGTCGCACCCGGTTGGCTTAATCCCTGCTTACAAGCCTGTTCGGCTTCCTGCAATGAATTCGGACAAGCGTAATGTAATCCGAACATGGCAGCGGCATGTCTAAATTCCAGCCCGTGCGGCATCCGGTACAAGGATTCTTTCTGCAGATCGGGAACGGGCAAGAGATCAAAAATCGCCCCGCCATCGTTATTGGTCACCAGCACCACAACCGGATAGTCAGCCTGCTTCAACAGTGCCAGAGAATTAAGATCATAAAGCAGCGAGGTATCGCCCAGCACGCACAGCAAAGGGGCCTGCCTTGCCTGTTGTACCCCTGCTGCCGTTGCAATCAGGCCATCAATACCGGATGCGCCGCGATTAGCAAACGTTGCAGTAAGTGGCAACTGGCCACACATATCCAGCAGACGAACAATCAGGCTATTGCCGAGAAAAATCTCAGTGTGATCAGGCAACCAGCAAGGTAAGTGAGCCGCCAGACTGAGCTCATTCAGGCTCTTTTCGCGGCCGGCCAATAATTCAAAATACCCGGCCGAGGCACGTTTTAGCGGTTCAGCCCAACCAGAATGAACAGAGTCAGAGGTTTTCTGGGTTGCGGTTTCAGCCCAGGCTCTGATATTGGCCTGGACACGCTGGCTACGGCGGTGAGATGGGTCCAGTCGTACCGACAGAGGGTCCACCAGCCAATAGTCCAGCCACTGCCGCTCGGCGATCAATTGCAACAGGCGCTTGGAAACCAGGCGGGCACCGAACTGTAATACCGCCTCAGCCTGTTCAATATGTCGGCGACACTCGGCATTTTGCATCCAGACATCATAACCAGCCCAGTCACTGGTTCCGCCCGCCTGGGGATCAACCAATAATGGCCAGCCCAGTTTATCAGCCAGCACCTGAACTGCAGACAACTCACCAGGTAACATTCTACCGGCAACAACAAGCCCTTTCTTCGCGACCAGCGAAGACCAGGCGAGAGGGTCCAGCGTAACCTGTCCGGCATCAGCCTGCTGGAAATGGGTATACGGCTGGTCATCAGCCAGCCATTCATTCAGCGGCGCAAGGTAGTGGGAAAAATCGACATCTTCACCGTACAAAGGCTCGGGATAACGGCAATTAAAGTGAATAGCACCACCTTGAATAGACTGCTGATACATGGCCGCATCAATCGTTGTCAGCAACCAGCCGGGTGCAATATCAAGCGTCGGCGACGGGATATCATGAAACTCAGTCACATGGTCAGAAAAAATGCCATGCTGACGAATAGCCTGATTCGCACCGCACTGGATCAGCTCCACGGGGCGATCCGATGTCAGCACTACCAGTTTTTCGCCAGTCAGACCGGCTTCGGCAACGGCTGGCAATAAATTGGCGACGGCGGTACCCGAAGTCACAATCACGGCAACAGGCTGTTGCGATGCTTTCGCAATACCCAACGCCAAAAAGCCCAACCCGCGCTCATCAAAATGTGTATGCAGTGTCAGCCTGTCATTATTGGCCGCCGCCAAAGTCAAGGGAGTCGAACGAGAGCCAGGCGCAATACACACATGTTTTACGCCCAGCCGTACCAGTTCTTCGAGCATCAGGCCGGCCCACTGGTTATTCAGGGCCGCCCGATATGCAGAAGCGTCATTCTGAACCGATAACGGTGTAAATCCAGCCCGAGTCATGCAGATTTGCGCTCCAGTTCAGGCTCTTCGGAGCCAAGCAAACTGCATAGCGTCGAAGTCTTGCGATCCAGCTCCTGCCATTCGCTGTCAGCCGTCGAGCCGGGAACAATGCCTGCCCCTGCAAACAGGTGGAGTTCTTCGCCCATGATTAGCGCACTGCGGATAGCGACACAGAACTCACTGCGCTGGCGGCTAAGAAAGCCCACTGCCCCACTATACCAACCCCGGGCAAAAGGTTCGTGCTCGGTAATAAAATCCAATGCCTTTTCTCGGGGCAAGCCGGCAATAGCCGCGGTCGGCTGCAGGCTATCTAACAGATCGGCACTGTAGACCTGCTCATTGAGCTGGGCACCAATACTGCGTTTCAGGTGTTGCACTTTGCGCAGACGAACCAGCTCCGGCGTCTCCGCTACGTTCATCGTTGCACAGCGGGGTACCAGGCGGTTGACAATATCATCCACCACCAGACGATTTTCATAGCGGTTTTTATTGTCGTCCATTAGCCATTGCGCCAGTTGATCATCTTCCGACAGATCCTGCCCGCGGCCAATCGTACCCGCCAGTGCTTCGGTTTGCAGATCGCGCTCCTGACGCAGGAACAACCGCTCTGGCGTCGAACCGACAAAACAGTGCTTGGCATCCATCGCCATCATGAAGTGAAAGCTGCTGATATTGCGGCTTCGACTGGCCTTGAGTAGCTGTGCCGGTGAAACAGGCAAATCAAGCTGCAACGTCGTGCGTCGCGCCAAGACCACCTTTTCGAAAAGGTTTTGAGAAATTGCATCCAGCGCATTGCCGATCATCGCAGACCAGCCAGCAAAGTCAGGTGCATATGAGCGACCTAGGATCTTGCTTTTTATCTCAGGGACTTTCGATGTGTCAGGCGTGATCTGTGACAATGCCTGCAAAGTACTTTCTTTATCATCTGCCGAGAGGTTTACGGCCAGCTGCCAGTTGCCGTCCAAACGGATCACTTCCAGCTGCGGCAAAAAGAAAAAAGAAGAAAGGCAACGGCGATTGCGGCTGGTCCGGCCGTCAAAAGAGCGCCCGCCCCAGATGCGTTGTTCGTCCAACAGCACTTTTTCTGCCGCCATCGGATCGGTAAAGGTTTTGATCTGGCCTAGTGCCACTACCTCTTCACGGCTATCTCGAGACTGCCAGTAAAATTTCGGAAAGAGAGGTTGTGACTCCATCCAGTCAATAAGGTCGGTATTGGCCGGTAATTCCAGCGCCACCGTTAATCGTTGGGTTGTTTGTGTCGCCTGTTGAATTTTCTTAATCAAAGACTCAACTGCTGTTTGTAACGCGGTCAAGGTAACCTCACTCAGCTCTAAGCACCCTAGCGGCTCATCCCTGGCTGATTATTAATATGCCAATCACTTGGCACATAATTCTACCTTTATGTGGGTTAAAAGCTTAACCACATAGTGAATGTGCCATTCTACCTCAGTTCATGCAGTCTGACTAATAAAGTAATTAGTCAACACGACTCTTCATATCTCATCACAATTGATCACGGCACCAGACAAAGGTTTTCCTCCCGGTCAGGTACCCATTCTACCACCAGTCTCAAAACAATCATGGTGCGAACACCTCTACGGCAGATCAGAAACCAGTGGATCACACCTAAGCAAATAGAATTTAATTACATAAAATACTATTCTTCACGATTTTTTCCTGCAGGGTATTTATTTTATACAGATTCATAGTGTAATTTGTTGTCAATACATAATAATTTGCGCAGGAATCAAGCAATGCACAACATCGGGATGTCATCCAAGTTAAATAATGTTTGCTACGACATACGAGGTCCCGTTCTCAAACATGCCAAACGCATGGAAGAAGAGGGCCACAAAATTCTGAAGTTGAACATCGGCAACCCAGCCCCGTTCGGCTTCGATGCACCAGATGAGATCCTGGTTGATGTGATCCGTAACTTGCCGACATCGCAGGGCTACTGTGATTCAAAAGGCATTTATCCGGCCCGAAAAGCGGTTGTGCAGCATTACCAAAAACGCGGCATGCTCGATATTGATGTCGAAGACGTCTATATCGGTAACGGTGTCTCCGAGCTCATCATGATGTCGATGCAAGCACTGCTCAACAATGGTGATGAGATTCTGGTACCGGCACCGGACTATCCACTCTGGACAGCCGCTGTGTCGCTTTCTGGAGGAAATCCGGTTCACTACATCTGTGACGAGGAAGCTGACTGGTATCCCGATCTTGACGATATACGCAGCAAGATCACACCCAATACCCGCGGTATCGTGCTTATCAACCCGAACAACCCGACAGGTGCGGTCTATAGCCGTGACTTTTTGCTGGAAGTGGTTGAGATAGCCCGCCAGCATAACCTGATTATTTTTGCCGACGAGATTTACGATAAAATCCTGTACGAAGGAGCCCAGCATACTTCTATCGCCCCGCTGGCCGAAGATGTTTTCTGCGTCACCTTTAATGGCCTGTCAAAATCATACCGCGTTTGCGGTTTTCGCGCCGGCTGGATGATCCTGTCGGGGCCGAGACACCTAGCCAAGCCCTACATCGAAGGGATCGAAATGCTGTCGTCAATGCGCCTTTGTGCCAATGTCCCGATGCAGCATGCAATCCAAACCGCGCTCGGCGGCTACCAGAGTATCAACGAGCTGATTCTGCCCGGCGGACGCCTGCTTGAGCAGCGCGACAAAGCCTATGACATGATCACCTCAATCCCCGGTATTTCCTGCGTGAAACCCAAGGGAGCATTGTACCTGTTCCCGAAACTGGATCAGAAAAAGTTCAATATTGTTGATGACGAGCGAATGGCGCTGGACTTCCTGCAACAGGAAAAAGTTCTGCTGGTACACGGCACCGGCTTTAACTGGAAGAAGCCGGACCACTTCCGCATCGTCACCCTGCCACGGGTTGACGATCTCGAACTGGCAATAGGCCGCCTTGAGCGCTTCCTGCATAGCTACCGCCAATAATCATTGCCCCATCCAAGCAAAGCCAAGCCTCAGTTTTTACTGGGGCTTTTATTTACCTCGCGTTTTTTTCTGTTACCTTTAACTAGATAGGCCAAACTGAATACAGTCAATCAGCCTCACTCTCAGCCGCAAAAGAAGTATCGATATGGAAAAAAGTCATTTTTTTGCCCACCTGGCACGTATGAAGCTCATCCAGCGCTGGCCGCTAATGCGGAGTGTCTCGACGGAAAACATCTCAGAACATAGCCTTCAGGTCGCTTTTGTCGCCCATGCTCTGGCACTGATCAAAAACCGTAAATTCGGCGGCAACACCAATCCCGAGCGCATTGCCCTGCTCGGTATGTTCCATGACACCAGCGAAGTGCTGACCGGGGATATGCCAACCCCGATCAAATATTACAACCCGACCATTGCCGAAGAGTATAAAAAGATTGAGCTTGCTGCCGAGCAAAAGCTGCTGTCGATGCTGCCGGAGGAATTCCGGGACGACTACGCGCCGCTGCTCGATAGCCACACTATCAACAAAGAGGATTATGCCATCGTCAAGCAAGCTGACAGCTTGTGTGCGTACCTCAAGTGCCTTGAAGAACTCAGTGCCGGCAACCATGAATTTACCCAGGCCAAGAAACGCCTCGAACAGACCCTGTCGGAGCGCTCCAGTCCCGAGGTGCAGTACTTTCTCGATACTTTTGTAGATAGTTTCAACCTAACACTGGACGACATCAGTTAATGACACAATTTATTCTCGATCCCGGCTGGGAAAACCGAAAAAGCAATGAACAGAAAGTTCGCCGCAACGACCATCGCTCAGCCTACCAGCGCGACCGGGCAAGGATCCTGCACTCTGCCGCATTCCGTCGCTTGCAGGCTAAAACTCAGGTCCACGGAGCCGGGCATCATGACTTTTACCGCACCCGGCTAACGCATTCCCTGGAAGCCTCCCAAATTGGCACCGGCATTGTGGCCCAATTGAAAATCAAACAACCAACGTTTCGTGATCTGCTGCCATCGACTAGCCTGATGGAAAGCCTGTGTCTGGCACATGATATCGGTCACCCTCCCTTCGGCCACGGCGGCGAGGTAGCACTGAACTACATGATGCGTGAGCACGGCGGCTTCGAAGGCAACGCCCAGACATTTCG
Organism: Photobacterium kasasachensis; assembly: GCF_050336885.1. NCBI lineage: Bacteria > Pseudomonadati > Pseudomonadota > Gammaproteobacteria > Vibrionales > Vibrionaceae > Photobacterium > Photobacterium kasasachensis. The sequence continues at coordinate 1,021 of NZ_JAKJSH010000010.1, read as the reverse complement.
TATCGTAGCTCTGCTCGAGCCCTATACCGAACACTTCGGTATGAACCTGTCGCGCCGAACCCTGCTCGGTCTACTCAAGTACCCGGCACTTATCAGCAATACCCGAGCCACCGATCTACCGACAGAAGTGGCCAACTTTCGCCACCTGAAAGCCAAAGACTGGCACCCTGCCAAAGGGGTGTATAACGATGATACGGAAACCTTCGAATGGGTGCTGGCACTGCTCTCCGATCACGACCGCGAACTCTTTAGCCAGATGCGCCATCAACGCACTAGCCCGACAGAGCACCTGAAAACACGCTTCAAATCACTCGACTGTTCGATTATGGAGCTGGCCGATGATATCGCCTATGGTGTGCATGATCTGGAAGATGCCATCGTGATGGGCATCGTCACCCGCGAGCAATGGCACGAGGCCGTCGCCAGCAAGCTTGCCGACTGCGGTGAGCCCTGGCTGGAGGCGCGTATTGGCAAGCTCAGCGAACAGCTATTCGGCACCCACCACCAGCGTAAAGATGCCATCGGGGCAATGGTCAACGCCCTGCTGACTTCCATTCATATCGCTCCGGCTATTCAAAACGGCGTCGATAGTTTTGACGAATCCCTGCTACAGTGGAACGCCTATCTCTCCGAATCAATGGAGCGGGTGCTGGAGGTGTTAAAACAGTTTGTCAGTGATTTCGTGGTGAAAAAACCGGAGATCCAGTTGCTCGAATACAAGGGACAACAACTGGTCATGGAACTGTTCGAGGCATTTGCCTCCGATCCGGAGCGTCTGCTTCCAGCCAATACTCGGGAGCGATGGGAGCAGGCCTTCAGTAATGGAGAAAATGCGCACAGGATCATTGCGGATTATATCTCGGGAATGACTGATGGCTTTGCTCAGCGGCTTTACAGCACTCTATTCCAACCAACTACCGCTGTTGGCGTCGGCCACGAGGGGCATGGGTTTTAGACAAAGCTCCTCCCCATTTTCAAGGGGGAGGCTGGGAGGGGGTTCGCTCAAACCCCACCCTAACCC
>NZ_JAKJSH010000057.1:0-1503 GCF_050336885.1 Photobacterium kasasachensis | reverse complement strand
GTTGGTTAGAGCACATCACTCATAATGATGGGGTCACAGGTTCGAATCCCGTCGTAGCCACCATCCTCCCTCTACCGGGATGATGTAAAACTCATGATGCGGAAGTGGCGGAATTGGTAGACGCACCAGATTTAGGTTCTGGCGCCGCAAGGTGTGAGAGTTCAAGTCTCTCCTTCCGCACCATTCTCTCCCCTCTTTGAGGCACGAGAGACAGTTCTTAAGTGAACATCCTGCAGGTCTATCGCCAAGCGGTAAGGCAACGGGTTTTGATCCCGTCATTCCCTGGTTCGAATCCAGGTAGACCTGCCACTATTTAAAGCTGTTGAGCAACTTATTTGGTCAGCAACTTAAAATTGGCTACGTAGCTCAGTTGGTTAGAGCACATCACTCATAATGATGGGGTCACAGGTTCGAATCCCGTCGTAGCCACCATCCTCCCTCTACCGGGATGATGTAAAACTCATGATGCGGAAGTGGCGGAATTGGTAGACGCACCAGATTTAGGTTCTGGCGCCGCAAGGTGTGAGAGTTCAAGTCTCTCCTTCCGCACCATTCTCTCTCCTCTTTGAGGTACGAGAGCAGTTCTTAAGTGAACACCTGCAGGTCTATCGCCAAGCGGTAAGGCAACGGGTTTTGATCCCGTCATCCCCTGGTTCGAATCCAGGTAGACCTGCCATCTTTCAATGCTGTTGATTATCATGTATAGTCAGCAACCTTGTGAGGCTACGTAGCTCAGTTGGTTAGAGCACATCACTCATAATGATGGGGTCACAGGTTCGAATCCCGTCGTAGCCACCATCCTTCCTTTACCGGAATGATGTAAAACAGTAGAATGCGGAAGTGGCGGAATTGGTAGACGCACCAGATTTAGGTTCTGGCGCCGCAAGGTGTGAGAGTTCAAGTCTCTCCTTCCGCACCATTCTCTCCCCCTCTTTGAGGCAGTGAGAGCGGCTTTGTAAAAAGCCTGTTGTGAGAACAACACATTGTAGGGCTATCGCCAAGCGGTAAGGCAACGGGTTTTGATCCCGTCATCCCCTGGTTCGAATCCAGGTAGCCCTGCCACCTTTTCAAGGTGTTGATTATCCTGTATAGTCAGCAGCCTGTAAAAAAATGGCTACGTAGCTCAGTTGGTTAGAGCACATCACTCATAATGATGGGGTCACAGGTTCGAATCCCGTCGTAGCCACCATTTTCTTTAACGAGAAAATGACACCATGTGCGGTGGTGGCGGAATTGGTAGACGCGCTAGCTTCAGGTGCTAGTGTCCGCAAGGACGTGAGGGTTCAAGTCCCTCCCTCCGCACCAAGTTACAAATTCAATGCTTACGGGCGTTGATTAAAAAGAAAAAATGCGGAAGTGGCGGAATTGGTAGACGCACCAGATTTAGGTTCTGGCGCCGCAAGGTGTGAGAGTTCAAGTCTCTCCTTCCGCACCATTATTCTTTAGTTCGGAACACCAATTCCCGAACTGAAAAATACAATCAGAGTTACATCAGCTCGCTCG
>NZ_JAKJSH010000056.1:0-1759 GCF_050336885.1 Photobacterium kasasachensis | reverse complement strand
ATTCCCCCTTAGTTCAGTTGGTAGAACGGCGGACTGTTAATCCGTATGTCGCAGGTTCGAGTCCCGCAGGGGGAGCCACATTTAGTGTGCCGACTTAGCTCAGTAGGTAGAGCAACTGACTTGTAATCAGTAGGTCACCAGTTCGACTCCGGTAGTCGGCACCATTTATTAGCAATTGTTGCAGTATGCAACATTGCAAAAGTTAAAGCCTAACCGCTTTTACTTTTGCCTCGATAGCTCAGTCGGTAGAGCAGAGGATTGAAAATCCTCGTGTCGGTGGTTCGATTCCGCCTCGAGGCACCATATAATTCCCCCTTAGTTCAGTTGGTAGAACGGCGGACTGTTAATCCGTATGTCGCAGGTTCGAGTCCCGCAGGGGGAGCCACATTGAAAACCCTAGCCGAAAGGCTGGGGTTTTTCTTTATCTGCGCCATGCTGATTGCTTCGCAATCATTGTCACAGGCGGAAGGCCGCCCCGATCGAGTCCCGCAGGGCTGGCCTCTCCCCACTCTCCTGTAAATCGTAAAAATATCTTGGAACTTTGTGCTGGCTGCTTGTTTTAGGCTACGTTTATATTCATGCATCCTCATGAATTATCAAGGAAGACAGAGTGATCACCCTATACGGTTACCCTCGGACCCGATCGTTACGTGTATCCTGGCTACTGGAAGAGCTCGGGCTCGAGTGGCAATATCACTTGATTGATTTTGCCAAAGGAGAGCATAAATCTACCGACTACCTGGCGATTTGCCCTCAGGGAAAAGTACCAGCCCTTAAAGATGACGATGTAACCCTCACAGAATCAGCAGCGATCTGCCTTTATCTGGCAGAAAAGTATGGCAAACACTGGCTTCCCAAACCCGCAACACCACAGGCGGCAAAGCAGTTAGAATGGATCAGCTTCATCATTACCGAACTGGAGCAACCGCTTTGGTCGATGGGAAAGCACCGCTTTGCCCTACCCAAGCAGATACGCCTACCTGAGATGATCTCAGTAGCAAAGTGGGAATTTAAAAAAGCGGCACAAACCGCCGAAACATGGTTGCCCGATACCGAATTCCTCGCCGGCCAGTTTCCTAGTGTTGCCGACATCTTGCTAACTCACACCCTCAACTGGGCGGTCAAATTCGATCAAAAACTCCCGCCAAGGCTTGAAACATACCGTCAGCACATGAGCAGGCGACCGGCTTTGCTGCGTGCATTAAGCCAAGAGCAGCAAGCCTTGGCTGACAATACGCAGCGATAATATCCCCCCTGAACCACACGACAAAGTTCAAAATACGAGCAATCAGCGTAAAAAAACAAAGGTTGCACTTTTTTTATCAAAAAATCGTTGACGCAAAGGCTGAAAACCTTTTTAATGCGCCCCGTTGCCTCGATAGCTCAGTCGGTAGAGCAGAGGATTGAAAATCCTCGTGTCGGTGGTTCGATTCCGCCTCGAGGCACCATTCTTCTTTTTTGAATAATGGTGCAAGCAACGAAAGCTATTCCCCCTTAGTTCAGTTGGTAGAACGGCGGACTGTTAATCCGTATGTCGCAGGTTCGAGTCCCGCAGGGGGAGCCAAATTTTGTTTTGAGCCATAGGCTTGAAGCGTAAAAGATACAGTGTGCCGACTTAGCTCAGTAGGTAGAGCAACTGACTTGTAATCAGTAGGTCACCAGTTCGACTCCGGTAGTCGGCACCATTTATTAGCAATTGTTGCAGTATGCAGCATTGCAAAAGTTAAAGCCTAACCGCTTTTACTTTTGCCTCGATAGG
>NZ_JAKJSH010000055.1:0-2291 GCF_050336885.1 Photobacterium kasasachensis | reverse complement strand
GGGCCTGCGCTTGTTGCCTGTATGTCGCAGACTCATCATACGTGGAAAGGCTTTTGGCCAAGTGTGATCGTATTAATGGATGGAGTTGCATAACAAAGCAATCAAGGTGACCCGTTACACTCGGCGGTTTTGGTATGGAGTTCAGTGTGCTTTGATAGTTCAGCGCGGGGCACCTTATTGCAGGCGTTAGGCATCGAAAAAGCCTGCTTATTGATCTGGTCGTAACCGCATCGCTCAAGAACGGGACATCTTAGGCCACTCGTTCATCGTAAGGCTGCCCTTAAAGATCAGGGATATGCAGGTTGCTACGTTCTTTGCTGCCTCAGACGATGGCAATAAGCGTTCCTAGTTTCCTCGTTGCACCGCAGTGAAAGGCTTGTCGACAACTCAACCTGTCAGCCTGGTGATGCAGCCACAATTAACACCTCATAAGGTTGTCATGCAAGTTTAGCTGGCTTTAAGGTGTTGAAAGTATTTATGTTACGTTAAGGTTCTTTGTTGCTGTATCCCATGGTTGGCGGCGGACTGCGCTGAGAGTTGGCCGGTCAAGTAGGAATGCCGCAAGTGGAAATGCCTAACAAAGCAATCAAGGTGACCCGTTACACTCGGCGGTTTTGGTATGAAGTTCAGTGTACTTTGTTGGTTGAGTGTGGGGCACCTTATCGCAGGCGTTAGGCATGGGAAAGCCTGCTTTTGGATCTGGTCGTAACCGCGTCGCCCAAGAACGGGAAAACTTAGGCCATTCGTTCATCGTAGGGCTGTCCTTAAAGTTCTGGGAAATGCAGGTTGCTCCGTTCTTTGCTGCCCCAAACGCTGGCAATTAACATTCCTAGCTTCCTCGATACACCGCTGTGAAAGGCTTGTCGTCAACTCAACCCATCAGTCCAGTGGCGCAGCCTCGATTAGCATCTCATCAGGATGTCATGCAAGTGTAGCTGGCTTTAAGTTGCTGTTAGTAATCATGTTCCGTTAATATTCATGTATGCTGTATCCCATGGCTGGCGGCGAAGAATGCTGAAAGTTCATCGGCCAAGCAGTGATTTCATATGTGGAAATGCCTAACAAAGCAATCAAGGTGACCCGTTACACTCGGCGGTTTTGGTATGAAGCTTGGCGTGTTTTGCTGGTTTTGTGTGGGGCACCTTATTGCAAGCGTTAGGCATTAAATCAAAAATTAAGTATTAATATGAATTCAGTAGAAATAGAAAAAGTCTTATTAGCTTTAGGTTTTGTAGAAAAACCAAATAGTATTAAATCCATTCGGCTTGAACATCATAAATTAGATTATCCGGTTTATATAAAAAACCGAGTGGCAATACAAAAGTCAATTATGTCAAAAAAGAGCCTTTGGTAGTACATGATAGCTATCAAGCGGTGTTAGAACAATTAGCATACCTTTTCGAAGGAATTAAACCAAACTTTAATGAATTTCATCATTCTACAAGTTTGACCGCTTTCGAAAAACGGCTGCATAGAGGAGCTGAACCTATACACTTTGGTATCGCCGTTGACTTTGATGATGTAGAATCTGTGATTCAATTTGTGAGTTATATCTTGGGTGATGAATTTTTAAAGGTTGATGGTTTAGAGGATTTCGTTTACGCAAAGGAATTAGAAACTGTTCGACAAGCTTTGGTTGACGTACGTGTTGGTCAAGGGAGTTTTCGTCGTAAATTAGTTGAAATGTGGGGCGGTTGTTCTGTGACAAATGTTTCACAAAGTGACTTTTTAATTGCTTCCCATATTAGACCTTGGGTAAAATCTAATAATGTCGAAAAGTTAGATGTATATAATGGTTTACTTTTAACCCCGAATTTAGATAAGGCCTTTGATAAAGGTTTTATAACATTCGATAGTACGGGGAATATCCTAATATCTCGCGAGATTTTAGATGATGCCAATCTGTTGGGTATTAATACTCATATGAGTCTGAGGTTTATAAATAAAGCCCATCAAGTTTATTTAGAGTGGCATCGAGAAAACCTCTTTAAAAATGCCTAACAAAACAATCAAGGTGACCCGTTACACTCGGCGGTTTTGGTATGAAGTTCAGTGCGCTTTGTTAGTTTCGTGCGGGGCACCTTATTGTAGGCATTAGGCATTAGGCATGAGAAAAGCCTGCTTTTGGATCTGGTCGTAACCTCATCGCCCAAGAACGGGAAATCTTAGATCATTCGTTCATCGTAGGGCTGTCCTTAACGTTCGGAGAAATGCAGGTTGTTCTGTTCTTTGTTGCCTCTGACGATGGCAATATATATTTCTAGCTTCTTCGATACACCGCTGTGAAAGGC
>NZ_JAKJSH010000054.1:0-2452 GCF_050336885.1 Photobacterium kasasachensis | reverse complement strand
TAATTCAAACGAAGAATATTTAAAAGAGCACGGAGTGGTAGGTTACCTCAGTGCAAGTGGTTCGTATGAACCAATAAAGCCAAGTAGCACACTACAGTTTACGGGGCACATATACAAAGTGGTACCAAGTGCTGCTGAGCGATACATCGGTGCAAGCTCAGAACATATTATGTTTGAGGCTTTTCTAAATGAATCCAAGTACGTGGTCTTTGATTTCGAGCCCCAAAATATGAAACTACCTTACCCAATAGGTCGTTGTAACTTTTGAACACGTGTATAACAAAGCAATCAAGGTGACCCGTTACACTCGGCATTTTTGGTATGAAGTTCGGTGTGCTTTGTTGGTTTAGCATGGGGCACCTTATTGCAGGCGTTAAATGGTTCAAGGATATACCGATGTTTCAAAATTATTTAAAGAAACGTAAGATTAAAAGGTATGCTAGAAAAATACCACGAGATTTAAAAGCGAACTACGGTTATCAGAATTACTTTACTAAAGAACAAGTTGATGCGGCTATAACGCGTCAGAAAATTGGAAATAGTAACGCTCCCGCTATTATAGATAATTCTTATGCATACGCTATGTATTGTTCTCCTGAAGAATTCAGCAAAATCTATGAAAATATAGATGGCGACTTTGATTATGAAACAATCCGAGAAGAAGTATCTGATGTTATATTCTACGGTATTTCGGGCTTTTCATTTTCGTCATTACTGGTTGTATCATTACATTCAGGATTTAGCCCTGAGGGGAGTGATGATGGCGATTCTGACGGAGGAAGTGATGGTGGTGGAGACGGCGGTGATTAATCACCATTTAACAAAGCAATCAAGGTGACCCGTTACACTCGGCGGTTTTGGTATGAAGTTCGGTGTGCTTTGTTAGTTCAGTATGGGGCACCTTATCGCAGGCGTTATATTTTGTGCAGAAACTGCCGTCGAAAATTTGTTTAACGAACTGGAAAGTTTAGAGTCTTAATCTTGCATTTATAGCCAATAAATCGGAAAAAGCTTTAACTTAATGCTGGTCTTTATCGGTTAGGTTGTTTGATTGTTTACCTACGCTATCAAAGATATTTTAACCAGTTCCATGTGTAATGATTTTGGAGTGATCATGAACGGTGAATCATTTGTTCAATTAATAAAAGAAGAAGCTAGGGATTTCTCCATCGATTGGTCAGAAGGGAGCCAATCTGATATTTCAAATGATGCTCAAGTGTGGTTATCAAATCTATCTGAAGTTGAGCAGTCATTTGTGCGTGAAATTGTTACTGAAGCTATTGATAATAGTTTATTTCAGCTGTTGGAAATAATGGATGGAGTGCATACAAAAAATCAATCACCAATTGAAGCGTCTTGCTGTAACGAGATAATTTCTGGTAAAAACCAGCCCCAATTACATGACCTGTACGCAAGCAAAATATAACAAAGCAATCAAGGTGATGCGTTACACTCGGCAGTTTTGGTATGAAGTTCAGTGCGCTTTGCTGGTTCAGTGGGGCACACCTTATTGCAGGCGTTAAGTCTCAAAGAAAATAACCTTATGAATATTGAGTACTTTAAAAAGTTTGAAAAAGAGCGGAATGCTGGACTGAAAAAGCAGGCAGAAAATTCGGTTCAGTTGTTTATAAATTCGTTTAAGGATGAAGACGAAATACGAGCTTGGGTGTGGAAATATCTACCGAAGCTAGAGAAGAATACTCATTGTTGTATTCGGCATGAACTCTTTGTAAACCTGGTTTACCCCACCTTAAAGAAAGGATTTGAAGTAGGGCATTATGATTCGACTTTATGGCTTGGAAAGTTGGCTCAAAACATATATCAAACGAAAGGTGTTTTTGAAGAGCTTGGTTCGTTAGCTGAAATGGATTTTTACCGTAAGTGCTATGAGTTAGATTCCAACCGTATAGAAGGCAAAGAACTTTTACTCAGTAGTCTCCTTGATTGGCTCTCATATTGTGAGCATGAATGGCCTGCAGGCATTCTTTATGGTAACAACGGCGCAACAGTTGAACAGTGTTTTGAAATTAGACAAGAAGCTGAGTTTGCTCGTTCCTTGACGGTAAATGAAAACGAACAAGCTTTTATTGTTCAATTTTTAATTAAGCTTGATCAATACAAAAGAGACTTAACAAGGCAATCAAGGTGATGCCTTACACTCGGCGGTTTTGGTATGGAGTTCAGTGTGCTTTGTTGGTTCAGTGGGGCACACCTTATTGCAGGCGTTATAAGCTAAAGTGCCACCGTAAAAGTGACACTCGCAAATTACATTATTTAATGGTTACTTTTTCGATAATGATTGCCTCGCGTGGCACATCATCATGACCTAATTTTGATGTTGTTTGCACTTTGGCTATTTTATTGACTACTTCCATACCGGCAGTGACTTTCCCAAAGACTGCATAACCCCAGCCTAAATTGGTTGTCGCTGTGTGATCAAGAAAATCATTAT
>NZ_JAKJSH010000053.1:0-2503 GCF_050336885.1 Photobacterium kasasachensis | reverse complement strand
GCTCTTAGTACCATGAGTCGTTCATATTCGCGGATGTCAGCCCAATCGACTAAGACAATAGGCTGTGCATTGACCGAACAAAATTGATGACAGTGCCACCGATAAATATCGAGTCTGCCGTGGTGAAGGTGATTATTACCTAATAAACGGTCAACGCGCTTAATACAGTGTTTGGTTTTGGCCTTTGAAGGAAGTGAGCGCCCAAGCAAAGTAAGCGTAAGTGCATCATTGCTAAGCAATGATTGCACCGAGTCCATGAGTGATTGGAGTCTCTTTTTGTGAATGTTAGGGCATTGATTTTCCAGCGACTCGTGTAGTATTTGAATATCACGCATCTTGCTTTCAATCTTTTGTGTTTGTGGTGAATTCATTAGCTCAGAAGGTAAGGTGTGTGTCTACTTATTGAACTACAAAGGTATTTTGTGGGGATTCACAAGTGTTAGGCGTTAGCTGCAAATACGAGTTATAGCGACCTATCAAGTATATAAGTGAGGTTTGTAGAGTGACATTAGAAGAATTAGTTCGGAATTTTAAGCAAAATTCGAGTTCTGAAACTGAGTTATTAGTAGTTCTTCATAATTGGGTTAGGGACCATATAAAGTTTGGTTTTACGGCTGATTTTGAAACGGTCTCCCCAAGAGACACAGTGAAAAATGGAATGGGTCACTGTAATGCTCAAGCTGATCTGCTATGTCATCTGTTAACTTTAGCTGGGTTCGAATCTCGATTGGCTTTCGTTTATATCGATAAAGAGATATTAAGATATGCAATTCCTAGTCTAATTTATTACATACTTCCMTATAAGTTATTCCATGCAGTAACTCAAGTGAATCTTGAAGGYAAATGGGTATCAATTGATAGTTATATTTTAACTAAGAACCAATTTTCTAACCAAATGAATAAATTAGTACAAAAAAATAAGAAGTATGGCTTTGGGCTACACCTTAATTCTGAGTGTGTTTGGGATGGTAGAAATAATTGTTTCTCGCAGGCTCAAAATGGTGACATCGATCAATTCTGTCAAGTTTATGATAATTTAGCTCAAGCGATTAAGAGCAGAACAAATACAAACCGTGTTCTAGGTGTTCATTTTAATACTTTGCTGAAACCTATAGCTACTATAAGCCATATTGGCGGAAGAGTACTTAAGCATTATATCAATTACTATTTGCCTTGATATTTACGTAGGCCTAGTTGGCAAGAAGCTAACAAGGCAATCAAGGTGACCCGTTACACTCGGCATTTTAGTTTGAAGTTCAGTGTGCTTTGCTGGTTCAGTGTGGGGCACCTTATTGCAGGCGTTAAACCGCTCTTTAATTACTTTTGTAGCCCTAGCTAAGGTATTGATGTCGTCAGTAATTAAATTCCTTGGTAACGTGATAGATTTTACTCCATTGAATTATATTAAATAAATTGAGTATTAATTCGAGACTATTATGAGAATTAAACCTTATGAGTTGGTAGGAGGGTTGACTTAGAAATCTCTGAGTCTGGACTTATTAGGAAATATGGAAAACCATTAAGAAAAGTAGTTAATAATATTGGCTTGATTGAAATTTAATACAATCATGGCGTATACCGTTTTAACTCCACAGGTAGATTGACCGAAGTTACTGTAAATAGCTCTGTATATGAGATTAATAGTGTAGTAGTTCATTTTGATAAGTTACTTTCTTATGTTAAAACCAATGATGTTGCTGTCTTTGAGAAGTATGGTTTTTTCGTTAGTCCAAAATTTGGTTTAGCTTTCGACCCTGAGTATAAATGTTGGGTTACAGTGTTATCTAAACTTGAACTGAAAGGCTGGGTAGCGGTTTAACAAAGCAATCAAGGGTGACCCGTTACACTCGGCGGTTTTGGTGTGGAGTTCTGTGTGCTTTGCGAGTTCAGTGGGGCACACCTTATTGCAGGCGCTGGCGGATCCCCACATAATTTACGCACGATAATTGTTCCTTGCCATTAGAATTAGGGTGGGTTGCGCCCAACGAATTGCTGAATCGTTGATGTGATATTCTAGCCGTCGGAAGACCTCTTTTCCTAACCTAACAAATGATAAAACGCGTCGGTCTTTTACAGAATTTGCTTGAAAGTGACGGTGCCAACCGTTATGTTCTGCAATTATTCCAACCACCAATAGACCATAAAAGCGAGCAGACCAATGAGTAGTAAAATGTCGAAGCGTTTAGTGTAGAGCCTGACGATACATCGAGATGAAAATATATTTGTTGGGATATTAGTCGCCAGCAGCCAAGGTTCTAGTGCTGACTTCTTATGGACTGCCTGGGCGGAGAAGAGCTCTCGACCTTTTGGCCGGTCTTTACGTTTTCTAGGTGTTTGTTTTTTATAGAGATGAAGATGGCATTGCAATGGTTTTCGCTTGGCTAGCTGTGTGAATCCGACATATTTAGGTTTGCAACTCGCTTGATTAAACAACTGCTTGATGTGTTGCCATTGGCTTTTTATTAAGACGTTTACATCACCTCTTACGCGTCCAAGAGATAAC
>NZ_JAKJSH010000052.1:0-3407 GCF_050336885.1 Photobacterium kasasachensis | reverse complement strand
ATTTGGAACCATTTCATAAAAGGAGTTACGTTGTAATGTCGAAAGGCTTGTTTAGAGCGTTGGTAGGAACGGTAGAGACTAAATCATCAGCCAAGAAGGTATTAAAAGCATCATTCATAATAAGCTGTTTACCTTTTATTCTTATGGGCTTAGTTCACCTCTTTTTCCCAAAGTATTTTTATGAAGCAACTGGTAGTGAAAGTATGGTTGTAGCTTCGTATGTTTACAGCGTTTTCATACTTGTAATGGGTTATTTTCTTTACAAAGAGAAATTATGGTCTCCATATATCATTATTGTTACTGTGATAGGTCCGACACTTTTAGTTAGTGTATTGGAAAAGTCATTTCCAGATATCAGTATTATTGATGTATGGGTGGTCTTTTTTATGGCAGCATCTGTTAGATCAATTAAATTTCTAAAGAGTATTGATTCTAAATGATAATTTACCTTACAGATTTCTATGTAGCACCGATTGAAAGAAATATGAGTCAGCGGCCTAACAAAGCAATCAAGGTGACCCGTTACACTCGGCGGTTTTGGTATGGAGTTCGGCGTGCTTTGTTGGTTTAGTGCTGGGCACCTTATTGCAGGCGTTAGGCATGGGAAAAGCCTGCTTTTGGATCTGGTCGTAACCACATCGTCCAAGAACGGGAATTCTCAGGTAATTCGTTAATCGAAGGGCTGTCCTTAAAGTTCTGGGAAGGGCTGGTTGCTCTGTTCTTTGCTGCCTCAGGCCATGGCAGTAAAGCATCGCGCTACTCATCGTGACATTGCTGTGAAAGGCTTGTTGTTTACTCAACTTGTCAGTCTAGTGATGCAGCCTTGATTGGCATCTCATCAGGATGTCATGCAAATGTAGTTAGCTTTAAGGCGCTGATAATATTGGTTTTACTTTAAATTCAGTGGATGGGGTATCCCACGGTTGGCGCTGGAGCATACTGAGAGTACGTCGGCCAAGTAGGAATGTCACCAGCGGAAATGCCTAACAAAGCAATCAAGGTGACCCGTTACACTCGGCGGTTTTGGTATGAAGTTCGGTGTGCTTTGTTGGTTTAGTGCGGGGCACCTTATTGCAGGCGTTAGGCATGGGAAAAGCCTGCTTTTGGATCTGGTCGTAACCACGTCGCCCAAGAACGGGGACTCTCAGGCCATTCGTTCATCGTAGGGCTGTCCTTAAATTTCCGGGTATTGCAGGTTGCTCCGTTCTTTCTTGCCTCAGGCAATGGCAATAAAGCATCGCGCTCTTCATCGTGACATCGCCATGAAAGGCCTGTCTTCAACTCAACCTGTCAGCCTGGTGATGCAGCCTCGATGAGCATCTCATCAGGATGTCATTTAAATGTATCTGGCTTTAAAGTGCTGATAGTATTGGTGTTACTTGAGGTTTAGTGCGTGCTGTATCCTATGGTTGGCGGCGGACTGCGCTGAGAGTACGGCGGCCAAGCATGAATTTCACATGTGGAAATGCCTAACAAAGCAATCAAGGTGACCCGTTACACTCGGCGGTTTTGGTATGAGGTTTGGTGCGCTTTGTTGGTTCAGTGCGGGGCACCTTATCGCAGGCGTTATGCACCTTAGAGCCAAGTGCATCGATGGTAGAATGTTCATCGCACATTTCCACGATTTCTCTGGCTATTCGTTCAGCGCAAGGCTGCCTGAAAGCTCAGAGAACAGCAGGTTGTCGTCTTCTTTGTCGCCTTTTACCCTGGCAATTCAGCAATGAGTTTTCATGGTTACTTTGCTCTGAAAGGGCAGTTGCTTGTCTTAACCAATAGTTCGGTGCAGCAGCCAATCATGTCAGCATCAGGTTGTCATACAAGTTGGTCTGGCTCAAAGTGTTGAAAGTAAWCGGAACTATCAGGGCCTGCGCTTGTTGCCTGTATGTCGCAGACTCATCATACGTGGAAAGGCTTTTGGCCAAGTGTGATCGTATTAATGGATGGAGTTGCATAACAAAGCAATCAAGGTGACCCGTTACACTCGGCGGTTTTGGTATGGAGTTCAGTGTGCTTTGATAGTTCAGCGCGGGGCACCTTATTGCAGGCGTTATATTTTGCTCGAAGAATTTCGTCGAAAGTTGGTTAAATGGACAGGAAAGTTTAGATTTATATTTTTGTTTCAGTTTCATGTGTGATGATATTGGAGTGATAATGGACGGTGAATCATTTGTTCAACTAGTAAAAGAAGAAGCTAGAGATTTCTCTATAGATTGGTCTGAAGGGAATCAGTCTGGTGTCTCAAGTGATACTCAAACATGGTTATCAAATCTGTCTGCGAGTGAGCAGCTATTTGTGCGTGAAATTGTTACTGAAGCAATAGATCATAGTTTATTCCAGTTGTTAGAAATAATGGATGGTGTGCATACTAAGAATCAATCACCAATAGAAGCTTCTTGTTGTAACGAGAAGATCTCTGGTGAAGGAATGCCACAGTTACATGACTTGTACGCAAGCAAAATATAACAAAGCAATCAAGGTGATGCGTTACACTCGGCAGTTTTGGTTTGGAGTTCAATGCGCTTTGTTGGTTCAGTGGGGCACACCTTATTGCAGGCGTTATGCACCTAGAGCAAAGTCTTGGTTATTGTTGATAAATCATCGCTCAATACCAATATCTCTCTGGCCATTCGTTCATCAATAGGCTGCCGTTTAGCTTCGGGGATAAGCGTGTTGGAAATATCTTTGTTGTCTTTGAGTACAAATCCTCAGGCTTTCGTTTAACACCCTTTTTGTTCCGTGGTTTCAGGAAGTAGCGCTCCCTTAGGCTTTCAGCTTCATTGCAGGGCAGCCAATCAAGTTTGGTATCAGGCAGGAAAGAAAGCTCGGCTGGCTTAAAGTTGCTGAAAGTTATCTGCGCTCTTAAGTCCAGTATTCGTTGTTGTCCCGGCGAAAGGAGATCATATGCTGACAGGCCTTCGCCCAAGTAGGGACAGCATTCTAGGATGGATTTGCATAACAAAAGTCACCATGTCGACCCGTTACACTCGGCATTTTTGGTATGACTTGGCTTGGGTGTATACGATATTCATTTCGGCACCTGCGCTACGGGCGCATGTGCCTAGGCGTTAGGCATGGGAAAAGCCTGCTTTATGTCTGGTCGTAGCCGCATCGCTCAAGAACGGGAAATCTTAGGCCATTCGTTCATCTAAGGCTGTCCTTAATGTTCGGAGAAATGCGGGTTGTTCCGTTCTTTGCTGCCTCAAACGATGGCAATAAGCATTCCTAGCTTCCTCGATACACCGCTGTGAAAGGCTTGTCGTCAACTTAACCCATCAGTTTGGTGGTGCAGCCTCGATTAGCATCTCATCAGGGTGTCATGCAAATGTAGCTGGCTTTAAGGTGTTGATAGTATTTATCTTACGTCAAGATTCGTGGATGCTGTATCCCATGGCTGTATCCCATGGCTG
>NZ_JAKJSH010000009.1:0-265348 GCF_050336885.1 Photobacterium kasasachensis | reverse complement strand
ATCGATAACCGCTGAAAGCATCTAAGCGGGAAGCGAGCCCTGAGATGAGTCATCCCTGATACTTTAAGTATCCTRAAGGGTTGTTGGAGACTACGACGTAGATAGGCAGGGTGTGTAAGCGCTGTGAGGCGTTGAGCTAACCTGTACTAATTGCCCGTGAGGCTTAACCATACAACACCCAAGGGGTTTTATTACTGAAATCGTTCCAGACGATTATCAGTATTTCCTACATCCATGTAGGTCACGGACTCCACAKACGCTTGAATGTARGCGCGAGAACRACTAGTTAACTTTCCAAGATTGTATCTTCCGTCARCGACGTAAGATAAACGAATTTGCTTGGCGACCATAGCATTATGGACCCACCTGATCCCATGCCGAACTCAGYAGTGAAACGTAATAGCGCCGATGGTAGTGTGGGGTCTCCCCATGTGAGAGTAGGACATCGCCAGGCTTCCAATTTAGATTATCGCAGTGAACGTGCGGTGATTTGAGTGGAGCGGTAGTTCAGTTGGTTAGAATACCGGCCTGTCACGCCGGGGGTCGCGGGTTCGAGTCCCGTCCGCTCCGCCACTTATTAAGAAACCCTGTCGGTAACGGCAGGGTTTTTTTGTTATATATCGCTCCCAAGAGTCCTGCGGCCTCTAGGTCGCGGCACTGGCCGTGCGCGTTGAGTCCCGTCCGCTCCGCCACTTCTACTAAGCCCAAGCAGAAATGCTTGGGCTTTTTTACGTCTTTAAGATATGCTCGCCCATCGGGTGAACGAGTCCCGTTGGATTTTTCCTCTCAATATAAGCAGTCTCCACGACATTATCCTTTACCACCTTGGTACAGCTGGCTCTTCTACCGGGATGAACAAAATACTGTCTATACCGGAAGGAACGTCTTTTAATTTGTTACCAATCGGCGACTTGAGATCGATAAAGCTGTCAGGATATCCGAAACTATAAAGTTGGTGCTCCAATGAGTCATCTGGATGCTTGAAGGCAGTTTTCTCTGGATGCCACTTGGATGTATCTGGAGTGTCTGCTGCGAGGTAACCTGTGTAGCTAAGTTGTAGCACGCTGTAGGTCGAGACATCGGGGTACTTATTATGTGTCGCATCAATTACAGATGAGCCGTAGAAAGGGGTTGCGTGCATATTGTGAGCAAAGACCACGATTTGACCGGGAGTTTTGAACCATTCTTCTTTAAGCCAGCGAAGGTTTTCTGCGGACTGGGCATCGGTAATATCGTATGCAAAATCATGATGAATAAACTGAACGTGGGCCTTTAAGCTCTTGGCTATTTGTAGCCAAAATGACGCGTATTGACGGAACGGACGTGGTTGGTTTGGATTATACGGCGGTATAGTTTCCAGTTGCTTTTGTGCTGCGATCACTTCCTGCAATTCCCCAAGCAATGGGAGCAGGTTGGTGTGATCCTGATTGTTGTATGGGTCGTTCTGGTAGAGCCAAGAGCACATTGCCTTCGGGGCCAGATTTTTAATACTTTCAAAGTCGCTG
The DNA here is from genome assembly GCF_050336885.1 of Photobacterium kasasachensis. Lineage (NCBI taxonomy): Bacteria > Pseudomonadati > Pseudomonadota > Gammaproteobacteria > Vibrionales > Vibrionaceae > Photobacterium > Photobacterium kasasachensis. Next base: position 263,843 of record NZ_JAKJSH010000009.1, on the reverse strand, counting down.
ACATGAAGATTATTGCTACTGAGATAGTGCGCCAACTCGTCAAACATGACACTGCAGCCAGGGTTGCTGTTGATGCGTGCATCGTAGCCTGTGAGGATTAGTGGGTCGCTTCCCAATTGATCGACATCATTCACATAGTCAAATAGGGCAGCCATTTCCAAACTTAGGCGATGTACATACATGTAGTTTGCATCTGGGCCTGTCACAGCATCCAACAGCGTTTGTTTTTTGGTCAGATAATTTTGCCAAGCTGCCAAGCCATCATAGAGACCGGCTTCAACTGCAACCAGATCTAAATTACTTTCCTGGTGCATTGCTTTTATCATTCGCGCCCGCAGGCTGAACGCTTTGGAGCCGGAGTGGCTCATCTCGCCCAACCCTACTATGTCATAACCTTTGGTGGCCGCGACAACCTCGGTTAAGTCAGAGTTGCCATAGTCAATGTTGGTGCTTTCTAGTTGGTGAACACCTAGGTTGTTATTTGAATCTGACGAATTACACCCAACCAGCAGGGGTAATAAAAGCCAACTGAGTTTTTTCATTACACGTAATCCTTAACTCACCCTATTAATGTTTAACTATTTGTATCAAAAGGGAATTAATACTGTTTCGAGAATTGTGAGTGAAGGCGAAAAAATGCGATGAGGTTTGGATTCAAAAGATGAGAAGCAAGGGAGTTTACATAAGCGGTGATATCACCGCTTTCTTTCGTGATAGATAACAGCCACCGTTTAATCATTGAGGGGCTGGACATTGGAGTAAGAGGTGCCTATTTAGGTGTAGGGTGATCGGTAACGATATCCCACAGAGCTTTGATCAGCGGGTTGTCAAGTTGGGTGCGCAGGCAACAAATCCCGAGACAAAGAGGAGCGATTGGCGCTAACCTGAGGCGTTCAACTTTGTCTTTCACTGGGCTATTGTCAATGACCACATCAGGAGCTATACCCACACCACAACCCAGCGCTACCATACTGACTATTGCCTCATGGCCGCCAACCTGGGCATAAATATTTGGTTTTATTTTATTTCGTTTAAACCATTTATCAGCACCTTCCCTCGCCGATCCAGACTCTGGCAGGATGAAAGGGATATGTGCCCAGTCTGGTGTGTCCGAGAGAAGTTTTTGCAAGCCTGATGGAGCGATTAGCGGTGCAATGACAGACAGGCTAACCTTATCAATCTCAATAAAAGTAAGCTTGCCTGGCATTTGCTCTGGAAGGGCTGTAATGGCGATATCTGCTTCATCCTGTAATACTTTATCAACTGCCTGAGCAGGATCGCCTGTGATGAGTTGAATTTCGATTTGTGGATAGAGCTGGCGGAACTCATTGAGAATAGCTGGGAGGTGGCTATAGCTTGCTGTTACAGAGCAAAATAGTTTGAGCTTTCCCTGTAGCTGCTGCTGTTGGTCGCTGAGCTGTGTTTTGAGTTCTAGCCAGCTAGACACAATTTGGGCTGCGACTGGCAATAGTTTTTTTCCGGCAGAGGTTAATTCCACACTGCGGTTGTCACGGATAAATAATGTTTGCCCGGTATCATCTTCCAGTCGCTGGATAATGCGGCTAAGCGCAGACGGGCTTATATGCATAGCCTGCGCGGTCTGACTAAAGCTTTTTGAATCACACAGGTGCAGGAAAAATTGCAGGTTCTTGATGTTCATCGTCCATGTTGCACTTTTTGCAATGAGTTGTTGTGAATATATCACTTTGCGCAACAAAGTACCTGTTCTACTATCAGGTTATTCGACAGGAAGATGTCGACCCAAGGAACAGAATTCACGGAGTTTGTAGTTATGGCTAATTATTTCAATACCCTAAATCTGCGCCAGCAGTTAGATCAGCTAGGCCGTTGTCGTTTTATGGATCGTGCTGAGTTTGCAACAGAAGCCGATTTCCTGAAAGGCAAGAAAGTGGTTATCGTTGGTTGTGGTGCGCAGGGCTTGAACCAAGGTCTGAATATGCGAGATTCAGGTCTGGATGTTGCCTATGCATTACGTCAGGCGGCAATTGATGAGCAGCGCCAGTCGTATAAGAATGCCAAAGAAAACGGTTTTGAAGTCGATAGCTACGAAAAACTGATCCCGCAAGCTGATCTTGTGGTTAATCTAACGCCAGACAAACAGCACTCAAATGTTGTTGAAACAGTTATGCCACTGATGAAGCAAGGTGCGGCGTTGGGTTATTCGCATGGCTTCAACATTGTTGAAGAAGGCATGCAGGTTCGTGATGATCTGACTGTTGTAATGGTTGCTCCTAAATGCCCAGGTACCGAAGTTCGCGAAGAGTACAAGCGTGGCTTTGGTGTTCCGACACTGATTGCTGTTCACCCTGAAAACGATCCGAAAGGTGAGGGCCTGGATATTGCCAAAGCATGGGCTGCGGCAACAGGCGGTCACCGTGCCGGTGTGCTTGAGTCTTCGTTTGTGGCTGAAGTGAAGTCAGATCTAATGGGTGAGCAAACTATTCTTTGCGGTATGTTGCAGGCTGGCTCCATTGTTTGCTACGAGAAGATGATTGCTGAAGGTATTGAGCCTGCTTATGCCGGTAAGTTGCTGCAGTTTGGTTGGGAAACGATTACTGAAGCTCTGAAGTTCGGCGGTGTTACCCATATGATGGATCGCTTGTCTAACCCGGCCAAAGTAAAAGCCTATGAGCTATCTGAAGAACTGAAAGAGCTAATGCGTCCACTGTACAACAAGCATATGGATGACATCATTACCGGTCACTTCTCTAGTACTATGATGGCTGACTGGGCCAATGATGATGCAAACTTACTGGGTTGGCGCGCTGAAACGGCTGAAACGGCCTTTGAAAACTACCCAGACTCGGATCTGCAGATTGCGGAACAGGAGTACTTTGACAACGGTATCCTGATGGTTGCTATGGTTCGTGCCGGTGTTGAGCTTGCCTTTGAGGCGATGACAGCTTCAGGCATTATCGAAGAGTCGGCCTACTATGAATCTCTGCATGAGTTGCCGCTGATTGCGAACACTATCGCACGTAAGCGCCTTTATGAGATGAATGTTGTTATTTCCGATACTGCAGAATACGGTAACTACCTGTTCGCCAATGTTGCCACTCCATTGCTACGCGAGAAGTTCATGCCTTCGGTAGGTACTGATGTGATTGGTAAAGGTCTGGGCGAAACTAGCAACCAGGTTGATAACCAGACACTGATTGATGTGAATGAAGCTGTTCGCAGTCACCCGGTTGAGTGGGTTGGACAGGAACTACGCGGTTACATGACTGACATGAAGCGCATTGCTGTAGGTGGTTAATTCCAGCTAGATAAATATAAAGCCCGGCAAACTTCAAATTGCCGGGCTTTTTGCTACGTGTTCTATACGGGTAGCGGATTAAGCGTCGCTATCTTGCTTGCTGTTAGCCAGCTTCGTTTCCAGCTCGCCCATTTTCTGTTCCAGCTCAGTTAGCTTCTGGCGGGTGCGCAAAAGAACCTGAGTCTGAACATCAAACTCCTCGCGGCTAACAACGTCTAGTTTACCAAGCTGCGCCTGAATCACCTGACGAACTTTCTGTTCTACATCGTTGCCTAGCTCTTTGACTGGCTGAGGCATTGACTCGTGGATCTGCTTGGCAACCTGCTCAAGCTTTTTTGGATCAAACATAGCTGAGTTAACTCCGTAACGGCTTTTAATCTGTTGCGGTTATTTTATTCAAATATGGTCGGGTTGTCGTCGTTCAATCATAAATTAAAAAAGGCCGCATAACGCGGCCTTGTTATTTACCTGATTGGCTTAGCAGTCACGAGCTTTCAAAGCATTGCGTGCTTCGTCTGCCCGCTTCAGCTTTTCCAGATCCTTGTCCTCGACAAAGATTGGTAGCGGCTTGTGAATACTTGCCAGGTAGGTGTAGATCACCGGCAGTACAAACAGGGTAAAGAGCGTACCGATGGCCAGGCCCGATACGATAACAATACCTATACTAAAGCGCTGAGCGGCACCTGCACCCGTTGCATAGAGTAATGGGATCAGACCTGCAATCATCGCAGCTGTTGTCATCAGGATTGGACGCAGACGAACTTTTGCCGCTTCCATCACTGCCGCCATGCGATCTTTCTGGTGATGAAGCTGCTCTTCTTTGGCAACCTCACAGATCAGAATACCGTGCTTGGTGATCAAACCAATCAGGGTGATCAGACCGACCTGTGAATAGATGTTCATCGAGGCAGCGCCCCAGGCCAGAGCAATCAACGCACCACAGATAGCCAGCGGTACCGATACCAGGATAACCAGCGGATCACGCAGTGATTCGAACTGGATTGCCAATACCAGGAAGATAATGGCCAGTGCCAAGGCAAAGGTCATGTACAGGGCATTGCCTTCGGTAACGAACTGACGGGCTTCACCCATGAAGTCATACTGGTAGCCTGACGGAAGCTGGCTGGCCGCATCTGTCTGGAACCAGTCAATCGCCGTACCCATCGCCGTACCTGGCGCAGGAACCGCACCAATGGTTGCCGAGTTCAGCTGATTGAAGTGCGGCAGAGAACGAGGTTCTGCAACGACATCAATGGTGATCAGGCTACCCAGCGGAATGGCATTACCGTCAGCAGCACGTACATAGTAACCTTTAATCGATTCAGGGTTCAGGCGGTACTTACGTTCAACCTGAGGGATCACCTCGTAAGAGCGGCCATTGAGGTCGATACGGTTAACATAACCATCGGCCATCATGGTACTCAGGGTAATACCGATATCCTGCATCGTCACACCGTAAGCGCCGGCTTTATCCTTGTCGATATGGATTTTCATCGTTGCCGAGTCGTAGTTCAGATCGAGATCGGAATAGACGAACATCGGGTTGGTATTCACATCGGCCAAGATATCAGTAGCAACCTGGAACAGGCTTTCGAACTGGTTTGGCGTTGTGATGACGAACTGAATAGGCAGACCAGAGCCCGCACCTGGCAGTTCCGGCATCTGGAATGCCGTGACAGCCATTTCAGGAATGTCCTTAACTAAGTTAGTGACACGATCAACAACTTCTGCCTGGCTTGCCTCACGCTCACTCCAAGGCACCATGGATGCAATACCAAAGGCCTGGTTGGAGCTTGGTACCCCGGAGAATACCTGGGCATAGGCCACTTCAGGCTGCTCAGACAGGAGCTGGTTGACCTTGGCCATGGTGTTGTCGATGTAATCGAGGTTGGCATTGGACGGTGATGTACCCATCATCATCAATACGCCCTTATCTTCCGATGGCGCCAGTTCACTTGGGATGAACTTAAACAACATCGGCAAGGAGCCAAATACGATAACCGCAAAGACAATCACGACAGGACGCATATTCATCACGCCGCCAAGCATTTTCTCGTAGCGGTTGGTCATGCGATCGAGGAAGTTATGCACAGACGTTTCAAATTTGCTCGGCTTCTCATTGGCCTTGAGCATTTTTGAACACATCATCGGCGATAGCGTCAATGCTACAATGCCGGAAACGAATACCGCGCCGGCCAGGGTCAGGGCAAACTCTTTGAACAGTGAGCCAGTGATCCCGCCCATCATCGCGATAGGTGCATATACCGCACCCAGCGTCAGAGTCATGGCGATAACCGGAACGGCAATTTCACGGGTACCGATAATTGCAGCCCTAAACGGTGATTCGCCTAGCTTGAGGTGACGATCGACGTTTTCCAGTACAACGATGGCATCATCAACAACCAGGCCGATGGCCAGTACCATTGCCAGCAGGGTCATCAGGTTCCAGGAGAAACCGAAGCTCTGCATAACCATGGCGACACCAATCAAAGACAATGGAATGGTCACGATCGGAATGATAACGGCACGGAACGACCCTAGGAACAGGGTGATTACCACTAATACGATCAGAGCCGCTTCTGCGATAGTCTTGATAACTTCGTTGATTGACTCATTGATAGCGATGGTGGAGTCGTACATCACGTTCATTGAGATATTTTCAGGCATGTTGCGTTTTAGCTCAGGCAACAGCTCAAGAATATCGGCGGCGATGTTGATTGGGTTGGCACTCGGTGCGGCGTTGATAGCGGCAACGACGGCTTCTTCACCGTTTGCCGATGCACGGTAGACATCATGGCTCTTTTCTAGAGTGACTTTGGCGATGTCACCCAGACGGATCACCTGGCCTTCCTTGGTTGATACCACCAATTTTTCCAGATCGTCGGTATTGGATACCTGGGTGTCTGCCGTACCGTTGTACAGGACAAACTCACCGACAGCCTGACCGGTTGCCGACTGGTAGTTGTTGGCATTCAACACGTTCATCACATCAGTTGCCGTCAGGTTGTATGCCGCCATTTTTGCCGGATCCAGCCAGACACGCAGGGCATATTTCATCCCGCCGTAAAGATCGACTTTAGAAACACCGTTTACCGTGAAGAACTGCGGGTTGATCACGCGCTCCAGGTAGTCGGTGATTTGGCTGGAAGCCAACTCATCACTGGTAAAGCCGATATACATTACCGCCGTCGTCGAACCTGTCGACATGGTTACTGTCGGGTCTTCGGCTTCTTTCGGTAACTGCGAACGCACCGAGTTGGTTTTGGCCAGAATATCCGCCAACGCCGCATTCGGATCGGTATTGAGCTTCATAGTCACCGTAATGGTGGACGAACCCAGCACCGATGATGAGGTCATGAAGTCGATATTGTCAGCCTGTGCAATGGCCTGTTCCAGAGGCTGGGTGATAAAGCCCTGGATCAGATCGGCACTGGCCCCGTAATAGCTGGTTGACACCGTTACCACGGTGTTGGTCATGTCTGGGTATTCTCGCACCTGCATCTTGAAGATGGCTTGCAGGCCGAGCAGGGCGATCAGAAAGCTGATTGATACCGCCAGAACAGGACGTTTAATAAAAACATCAGTAAAACGCATTAATCCTCCGGATTACAGCATTGGTGTTTCTGCTGGCGCTTCGAGTGCATTGCTTTCGACAATACGCACCTTCGCGTCATTACTCAGGCGAACCTGACCGGATGTGACAACAGTGTCACCGGCTTTGACGCCATCAAGGATATGTGCGACCTCGCCTTTGCGTTCACCGACTTTAACCACTGACTGACGGACACGTAGATCGCCCTTGTCATCTTTGCCTACCAAGTAGACGTTGTCACCGTATAGCGTAAAGGTGATGGCTGTCTGTGGCAGCGTGATTTGGTCTTCCAGTGTCGGCAAAATAATGTGGGCACGGGCAAACATACCGCTGCGTAGCTGGCCTTCATTGTTTGGAATATCAGCCTGAACCTGTACCAGGCCGCTCTGATAGTTAACGGCTGGCTCGATTGCACTAATCTTGCCGCTGAATGGTGTTTCAGGATAGGCGTCGACAAAAATCTCGATGTCCTGGCCTAGGTGGATATCCGAGATATCAGTTTGTGGCACAGTAAAGCGCAATTTCATCAGCGTGGTATCTTCCAGGCGGACAATGTCATCACCTGGCTGGATGTACTGGCCAAGGAAAACATTACGCAGGCCGACGACACCATCAAATGGTGCTTTAATCGTGCGGCGGTCAATGGTCGCCTTCAGACTTTCAATGTCAGCTGATAGCGAGAAGTAAGACGCTTCGGCATCATCATAGGCTTCTTTGGAGATTGAGCCTTTTTTGTATAGCCCTTGGTAACGAGCATACTTGGCTTTTGCTGCTGGTAGGCGAGCCTCAGAGCTTTTCAGGTTGGCAATTTCAACATCTGAGTCAAGACTGACCAGAGGCTGGTCTGTTTTGACTGTCGAGCCTGATTCGAAATCAATCTTGTTAATTACGCCCGAGGTTTCAGTCGTAATTGTGACCCCTTGGTTTGGTTCGATGAAGCCGATGGCTTCAATCGCCGGTATCCAGTTGGTTGATTGAGTTTCTACAATGGTTACAGGAAATTCAGGCTCAGGCATGTTAGCCATGTACTCTGCTATCATCTTCTGCTTGTACAGATTGAAACCAATCACACTACCGAACAGCAGAAGTGCGAGAAGTAGCATCACTATCCATTTTTTCATTTTATGGTGTGCTCCGGAATTGCTAATGTTAATGCTGTGTTATGGCATCCCAACACGCTTCGAGTGCAGCATCTCGTGCATCGTCGCTAACGTTGAAAACACCGTTTACATGTTTGCGAGCCAGGCAAGCGCTTGGCTCAAGGCTTAAAACACTTAAAATTTCATTATCGAGTTGCTTAAATTGACCGCAGGCTTTTCCTTCATCAAACAGCTGGTTGACCTTGGCAAAGAGCTTTTGTTCCAACTGATGCTGTTCCTGTCCCTGACGCCTTGGCAGATTTTCAAACTGACCACGGTTTATCAGTGGGGCATCCCCCTGATTAGCCATGTTCCAAATATTCAACCACATGGTACGGAAGCGATTTTTCAGAGGCATTTCATCTGACACGTTCTGAGTAATTTTGTTCGCCACGTGAGTTAAAATATGGTCATGAAGCTGGTGGAGTAAGTCGTCTTTATCCTCGAAGTAGCGATAAATGGTCCCCGCCGCGACACCTGCTTCCTTGGCGACCATCTGCATGGATATACCGTGAAAGCCATATATTGCCAGCAACTTCTCAGTGGCCTGCAATATGCGTGTTTTCTTATCACTCATAAAAGTCACAAATGTAAAAAAAGGTAATGAATGAATGTTCATTCATTATTTTATGGAGCAAAGTTTTTTGTGCAAGTGTTTTCTTAATAGAAGACGGTATCAGCGATGAATATTCGGGGGCGAATAGACATGTGACAGGAACCCGCTACAATGCGCCTGCTGACCTCTAGATGATCAAAAACGACATAGGATACGCTGATGAAACTGAACCCAAGGCAAACCGAAGCAGTAAATTACGTCGCTGGGCCGTGTTTAGTGCTGGCAGGCGCCGGATCAGGCAAAACCCGGGTGATTACCAACAAAATCGCGTACCTAGTCCAGCACTGTGACTATAAGGCCAGAAATATCGCGGCCTTGACGTTCACCAACAAGGCCGCTCGCGAAATGAAAGAGCGTGTCGGGCAGACATTAGGGCGTCAGGAGGCCAAAGGGTTGATGGTTTCTACCTTCCATACCCTTGGTCTTAATATTATTCGCCGTGAATACAAAGTTCTGGGCCTGAAAGCCAGTTTTTCTTTGTTTGACGATCAGGACCAGATGGCGTTGCTCAAAGAACTGACCGAGGCCGAAATTGATGGTGACAAAGACTTGCTCAAGCAGTTGATGTCGACGATTTCTAACTGGAAGAATGACATGCTGTCGCCGGGCGAAGCCATGGCGTATGCGAAATCAGAAAAAGATCAGTTATTTGCTCATTGTTATGACATGTACCAGAAGCAGATGAAGGCCTATAACGCCCTCGATTTCGATGATCTGATCCTGATGCCGGTACTATTGCTGAGGGATAACCAGGACGTTCGTCAGCGTTGGCAGAACCGTATTCGCTACCTGCTGGTGGATGAATACCAAGATACCAATACCAGCCAATACCTGTTTGTGAAACTGCTGGTGGGCGAGCGCTCACGTTTTACCGTTGTCGGTGATGATGATCAGTCGATATATTCCTGGCGCGGCGCTCAGCCGGAAAACCTCGGCTTGCTAAATAAAGATTTTCCGTCACTTCGGGTGATCAAGCTGGAGCAGAACTACCGCTCGACCAGCCGTATCTTGCGCACGGCCAATATTTTGATTGCCAATAATCCTCACTTATTTGAGAAGGCGCTGTTTTCAGAGATCCCCGATGGGGAAATGCTCAAGGTGATCACGGCCAAGAACGAAGAGCACGAGGCAGAGAAGGTGGTGGGAGAGCTGATTGCCCATCGCTTTCTGAATAATACCGGGTACAAAGATTATGCGATTTTGTACCGGGGTAACCATCAGTCACGGTTGTTTGAAAAAGCCCTGATGCAAAACAGGATCCCCTATAAAATTTCCGGGGGGACATCTTTCTTCTCGCGGGCCGAAATCAAAGACATCATGGCGTACCTGCGTTTATTGACCAATCTGGATGATGACAATGCCTTTTTGCGGATTGTTAATACGCCGCGACGTGAAATTGGCCCGGTAACGCTGGAGAAGTTGGGGACCTATGCCAACATGCGAGGGAAAAGCCTGTTTGCTGCCAGCTTTGAGCTGGGATTGGAACAGCATTTAAGTGGCCGGGGGCTGGAATCGTTGCAGCGCTTTACCCGCTGGGTGGTTGAGCTGTCCGATAATGCCGAGCGTGGTGATACCGTTGCGGCAGTCCGCCAGCTGGTTCGTGATATCAACTATGAAGACTGGCTGTATGAGACGTCGGCGAGTCCGAAGGCGGCCGAGATGCGGATGAAGAACGTCTCTGATCTCTATAGCTGGATCACTGCTGATCTGGAAGGCGACAATTACGATCAGGAAGTGAAAACCCTGAAAGAGGTGGTGCAGAGGCTGACCCTGCGCGACATGATGGAGCGCGGCGAAGATGACGATGATGCCGACCAGGTCCAGCTGATGACCTTGCATGCCTCAAAGGGGCTTGAGTTTCCGTATGTTTACCTGATTGGTACTGAAGAAGGAATATTGCCGCACCAGAGCAGTATTGACGAAGACAATGTCGAGGAAGAACGCCGCTTGGCCTATGTCGGTATTACCCGTGCCCAGAAAGAGCTGACCTTTACCTTATGTAAAGAGCGCCGACAATTTGGTGAGTTGCTAAAACCGGAGCCAAGTCGCTTCTTATATGAATTGCCTCAGGATGACTTGGAGTGGGAGGCCGATAAGAAGCCGGTGACTCAGCAAGAGCGGATGCAGAAAGGGCAGGCGCATATTGCCAACATCCGGTCAATGTTCAAGAAATAGTTAATTAATAGATACCTAAAAAAGGGTTGGTGCAATAGCACCAACCCTTTTTGCTCTCTAGCTTCTAGCTTATAGGCCTTCAATCATGTGGTCGATGGCGGCAATGATTTCGTCATCGCTACAATCCATACATGAGCCTTTGGCCGGCATTGCATTGAAGCCGTTGATGGCGTGATCGGCCAGTACATCGTTGCCCTTGGCAAGACGGGCTTCCCAGTCGGCAGCATCACCTTTCTTCGGTGCGCCCATAATGCCGGCACCATGGCAGGCAACACAAAACGTGCCATAAACGGTATCGCCGCTGCGCGGACCGGCTGCAACCGAAGGTCCTGCGGGGGCATCACCTTCAAGATATACTGAGCCAACTGGCTGAATTCGTTCCGCAATAGCTTCGTCTGACATATCAGCTGCCACGGCAGAGCCGGCTAAAGTTATTGCTGCTACTGCGGCTACTATTAGTTGTCGAAGAGATAATTCCATTGAGCTCACCTTACACTTCCAGATTTTTATGTGCGATTGCCACAGTCGTATTGCATGAGTTGTTTTAGTCGTACTGTTGAGACAAGGCAGTGATTATTTACAGATTGTTTAAAATGTAACAACCACGTGATTATATCTCCTAAATTTACAGTGATAAACCGGGTGGCTGTTTTTGTATGATACGAATCAACAGTTATTTGTTTATATTTACAGCGAACGGAAAAAAAATCTTAAAAAAGACTAGACGAGGGGCAGTGTGATCCGTAATATTCACCTCCGCCGATAGGGCAAGGCGCCCGTAGCTCAGCTGGATAGAGCGTTGGCCTCCGGAGCCAAAGGTCGAAGGTTCGAATCCTTTCGGGCGCGCCATTCCGGATTGAAATATTGGCAAAAAATAGTGGTGGCTATAGCTCAGTTGGTAGAGCCCTGGATTGTGATTCCGGTGGTCGCGAGTTCGAATCTCGTTAGCCACCCCATTATTTGGTAACTCCGGTTCCCAGTTTTGATTTAGTTCGAAACGAAACGTTCTTATAATAGAACATTGTCGGTGAATAGCGCAGCTTGGTAGCGCATCTGGTTTGGGACCAGAGGGTCGGGGGTTCGAATCCCTCTTCACCGACCACTATTTCAATAATTGCCAAGGCAGTTATATAAAAAGTTAGTGGTGGCTATAGCTCAGTTGGTAGAGCCCTGGATTGTGATTCCGGTGGTCGCGAGTTCGAATCTCGTTAGCCACCCCATTAACTCGGTAACCCAGTTTACTTAGTAGATAAGGTTCCCCATTTTGATGATTCAAAATAAAACAATGTCGGTGAATAGCGCAGCTTGGTAGCGCATCTGGTTTGGGACCAGAGGGTCGGGGGTTCGAATCCCTCTTCACCGACCACCATTCAAAAGCCTCGTCAGTAATGACGGGGCTTTTTTGCATTTGAGCTCCGGTTGTGGGAAACCGCATATGGGTCGGGGGCTGGCCGCCCCGCCGGAAGCCCAGCCGCGTCGAATCCCTCTTCACCGACCACCATTCGAAACCCCAGTCGTCAGACTGGTTTTTTTTATGTCTGTAGATCTCTGTCTGTGGATGGAGCGCAGTAGCCAGTCCGATTTTCTCTTCATCAGTCATCCATCGAGTGACACATCACCGATCTTTGTTCGCTTTCAGTCGAATCTGGCAAGCCGTATAGCTCATAACTATAAGCTGGGTGAATGAGTCGGCTGCTCCTTGCTGTCTATTAGTAAAGCTATCTTGACGTTTTAATAAAAAACGCACTTAGCTGACGATCAAATCCCCCAATTCTTCTTAGTGTGATCTGCTGCAAAGTTTATCTATATGCAGTTATCTGTTTTGCAAATTATTACCTAACCCACCATTACCACCAAAAAGGTAGGGTTTTATAGTTTTTTGTTTATATTTTGTTAAGGGTGCGGGTTTTTGTGTGTGAGAAATTATTCATCATGCTCTGTGGTGATGGTATAGCTTATAACGATAATTCCAGCGTGATGTGCTGATAAACAAAGCGCTAATTGGCTGTGAGGATGATGGCTTAAACTTGCTTTGTTTGCTTTTTGAACGTGATATAATGATTAATTATTCGAAAATTATTCATTTCTGCAGTTTTTCAGCTTGTTTTGTTGATTTTCTGTGAAATTTTTGCCAAATTGACTGCTTAACATGTATTCAGCAATTTGTGCTGGAAATGAAAGGATTCAATTTTTCAGACAGGGCAGAACGCTGCCAAGCAGTTGGGGTCTGGTAATGGCATTATTAGAAGTTAAAAATCTCCGCATTGAATATCCATCTCGTCATGGTGTTCATGCCGCAGTGAAATCACTGTCGTTCTCGATTGAGCGCGGTGAAATCGTCGGTGTGGTGGGAGAATCAGGCGCAGGTAAATCCACAGTCGGTAATGCTGTGATTGATCTGCTGAGCCCGCCGGGACAAATCGCCAGTGGCGATGTGTATCTTGACGGTGAAAAAGTGTCAGGTTTAACGCCTGAGCAGATGAGAAAAGTGCGTGGGTCGAAAATTGGTTTTATCTTCCAGGATCCGATGACATCACTGAATCCTCTGTTTACGGTCGAACAGCAACTGATAGAAACCATCATCACCAATTTACAGGTGAGTCAGGAAGAAGCCTATACTCGCGCTCTGGGTTTAATGGAGCAGGTGGGTATTCCTCAGCCTGAACTGCGGATCAAGCAGTATCCCCATCAGTTTTCCGGCGGCATGCGTCAGCGAGTGGTGATTGCGATTGCACTGGCGGGTGAACCTGATCTGATTATTGCCGATGAGCCTACCACGGCGCTGGATGTTTCGATTCAGGACCAAATTCTGAACCTTATCCGTGAGCTCTGTGTTAAGAAAAACGTCGGCTGTATGCTGGTTACCCATGATATGGGGGTTGTTTCCAATGTGACGGATCGGGTTGCGGTAATGTACCGTGGCGATCTGGTCGAAATTGGTGCCACCGAGCAGGTATTAGGCCGTCCGAATCATCCCTATACCCAGAGCCTCATCTCTGCGGTACCGCGCTCTGATGTTAAGCTGAAGCGCTTCCCGCTGGTCAGCTACATTGAAGAAGCGCAGGAAATGACCCAGCTGGACGTCAAGAACCACTGGCTGGGCCAGAGTGAAGATCAGCGCAGCTATAACGGTGCCTTGCTGCAAGTTGAAAATGTCAATTTGCGCTTTATCACCAAGAACTCTTTCTTTGAAAGCCGCCGTGAATACGTTCAGGCGTCTAATAATGTCAGCTTTGAAATCTTCGAAGGTGAAACATTTGGTCTGGTTGGTGAGTCCGGCTCCGGTAAATCGACCATTGCTCGGGTGATCGCTGGCCTGTATCCGCCAAACTCCGGCAAGGTGGTGTTCGAAGGGATTGACCTTACCGCTCTGAAGAGCGAGGCCGAGCGCCGTCCGCTGCGTCGCCAGATGCAGATGGTATTCCAGAATCCGTATACCTCGATGAACCCGCGGATGAAAATTTTCGACATCATTGCCGAGCCGATTCGTTTCCATAAACTGACTGACAACGAAGCGCAGACCCGTCAAATCGTAAATGATTTGCTGGATCATGTGGGTTTGGGCCGTGCTTCGGGAGTGAAATATCCGCACGAATTCTCCGGAGGGCAGCGCCAGCGTATTTCTATCGCTCGTGCACTGGCAACCCGCCCGCGTCTGCTTATTTGTGATGAGCCGACTTCGGCACTGGATGTGTCGGTACAGGCACAGATTCTGAACCTGCTAAAAGATCTGCAGGACGAGCTGAACCTCACCATGCTGTTTATCAGCCACGATTTGCCTGTGATCCGCCAGATGTGTGACCGCATCGGTGTGATGCAAATGGGCACACTGCTGGAAGTCTCACCGACCGAGCAGCTGTTTACCGCGCCACAGCATGAATACAGCAAACAACTTATCTCGCTGATGCCAGAGTTTAAAGGCATGAGCCAAGAAGGATTGAAGTTAGCTTAACCTCTGCCTCCATCGCCTGAGACGCGGTGGCAGGGGCTGGTATATGCAAGAACCAATAACAAGCAAACACAACGGCAAGGGAGTTCTCTCCCCCGCATAAAGGAGCTATGCAATGAAAACCATCAAGACCAAGCTGGCAGTCGCTTTAATGGCCGCAGGCCTGAGTTTTAGTGCAGCAGCAGCTGACATCAAAGTTGGCTATAGTGCTGACCCTGTATCACTGGATCCGCATGAGCAGCTTTCCGGTGGCACACTGCAACTGTCCCATATGGTATTTGATCCCTTGGTACGTTTTACCCAAGAGATGGATTTTGAGCCGCGTCTGGCTGAAAGCTGGGAGCGTATCGATGACACCACTTTCCGTTTTAAGCTTCGTGAAGGTGTGAAGTTCCATTCTGGCAACGTCATGACCGCAGATGATGTGGTATGGACATTCAATCGTCTAAAGAGCTCGCCAGACTTTAAAGCGATCTTCGAACCGTATACAGAGCTTAAGAAAGTTAACGATTACACGATCGATTTGATATCTTCCGGTCCTTACCCGCTGGTACTGCAGACTGCAACTTACATTTTCCCGATGGACAGCAAGTTCTATAGCGGTAAAACAAAAGACGGTAAAGATAAAGCAGAGCTTGTTAAGCACGGTAACTCTTTTGCCTCAACCAACCTATCTGGTACCGGTCCTTTCATCGTGACTGCCCGTGAGCAGGGTGTGAAGGTCGACTTTGAGCGCTTTGCGGATTACTGGGACAAAGAGTCCAAAGGTAACGTTGATAAGCTGACCTTGCTACCAATCAAAGAAGATGCCACCCGTGTTGCCGCGTTGCTTTCTGGCGGTGTAGATATGATTCATCCGGTTGCCCCGAATGATCATAAACGTGTTAAGAGTGCAGACGGTATCGATTTGGTGACCTTGCCTGGTACTCGTATTATCACCTTCCAGATGAACCAGAGCAGCAATGAAGCACTGAAAGATGTACGTGTCCGCCAGGCGATTGTGCATGCGATCAATAACGAAGGCATCGTGAAGAAAATCATGAAAGGCTTTGCGACAGCGGCTGGTCAACAGGGGCCTTCTGGTTACGCGGGCTACAGTGAAGAGCTAGTTCCACGCTACGATCTGAAAAAAGCCAAGCAGCTAATGAAGGAAGCCGGTTATGAGAAAGGCTTCAAGCTAACCATGATGGCACCGAATAACCGTTACGTGAATGACGCCAAGGTAGCTCAGGCTGCTGCGGCGATGCTGTCGAAAATTGGCATCAAGGTTGATCTGAAGACGTTGCCAAAAGCGCAATACTGGCCTGAGTTCGATGTCTGTGCGGCTGACATGATGATGATCGGCTGGCACTCGGATACAGAGGACTCAGCGAACTTCTCTGAGTTCCTGACCATGACGCGTAATGAGGAAACCGGTAAAGGTCAGTACAACTGTGGCCACTATTCAAATGCCGAGGTTGATAAGCTGGTTACAGCATCAAACGTAGAAACTGATCCGGCCAAGCGTGCTGCGATCCTGCAGAAAGTGGAAGCAACCCTGTACAACGAGGCGGCGTTTGTCCCTCTACACTGGCAGAGTGAAGCATGGGGTGCTAAGTCGAACGTTCATGCTGCTGACATCGTTAACCCGATGGTAATGCCATATTTTGGTGATCTTGTTGTCGACTAACGACTTGTTATAAGACGTTATGTCACCAAGAAATCAAGCAATAAAGTAAGCTGAGTGCCGGAAAGGGTTTTCCGGCACTGATTTTCAGGATGATAAAAGGGGCAAGGAATGTTTACGTTTCTGGTCAAGCGCCTGTTTCAGGCACTGATAGTGATGTTTGTGATCAGTCTGGTGGCGTTTGCCATTCAGGATAACCTTGGCGACCCATTGCGCGAGCTGGTGGGGCAGTCGGTATCAGAAGCTGAACGTCAACAACTACGTGATGAGTTGGGTTTGAACGACCCGTTTGTAGCCAAATACAGCCGTTTTCTCGGCAATGCCGTTCAGGGAGATTTAGGAACATCCTACTTCTTTAAGCGTCCGGCAGTCGACGTTATTCTCGACAAGCTGGTAGCCACATTGGAGCTGGTGTTCGGGGCAACGTTAATTATTATAGTGGTGTCGATACCACTCGGGGTTTATTCCGCTATCCACCCCAATAGCCTGTTTACCAAAGTGGTGATGGCTTTCAGTAGTATCGGGATCTCGATCCCTGTGTTCCTGACAGCGATCATGCTGATGTATGTATTTTCGATTGAACTTGGCTGGCTGCCTTCTTTCGGTCGGGGGGACACCTACAACCTGCTTGGCTGGGAGTCAGGCTTCTTTACCCTCGACGGACTTCGCCATCTCGTGTTGCCTTGTGTGGCTCTTGCATCAATCATGCTGCCGCTGTTTATCCGTCTGGTTCGCTCTGAGATGCTGGAAGTCCTGAGCTCGGAATACATCAAGTTTGCCAAGGCCAAGGGCCTGGCGATGAATAAAATTTATTATCAGCACGCACTGAAAAATACCATGCTACCGGTGCTGACGGTAGGCGGCGTGCAGATAGGTACCATGGTGGCTTATACCATTTTGACCGAAACGGTGTTCCAGTGGCCGGGTACCGGCTTCTTGTTCCTCGAAGCGATTAACCGTGTTGATACCCCGCTGATCACCGCATACGTTATTTTTGTTGGTCTGATCTTCGTCGTCACCAACACCATTGTTGACCTGCTGTATGGTTTGGTTAACCCGACTGTCAACCTGACTGGCAAAGGAGAGTAAGTCATGAGTAGTACGACAGTAGCAGCGCCGAGCCGTTGGGAACGATTTAAGCAATCGGACATTCTGTATTATTTCCTCAAAGACAAAGTGGCAATGTTCAGCTTTGCAGTCTTTATGGTTTTTGTGGTCTCGGCGGTGCTGGCACCTTGGGTAGCACCGACTAACCCGTACGATCTGTCTACCATTGATATCATGGACTCCGAATTGCCGCCTTCATGGATGGAGGAGGGTGATAGCCGTTTCTTGCTGGGTACCGATGATCAGGGACGAGATATTTTCTCGACCATGCTTTACGGCTCACGTCTATCGCTGACGATTGGTCTTCTGGCCGTTGGTTTGCAGTTGATACTTGGCGTGGTTATCGGCTTGAGTGCCGGTTATTACGGCGGCCGTGTCGATAGTTTCCTGATGCGCTTTGCTGATGTTCAGCTGTCTTTTTCGACCATGATGGTAGCTATCATTGTTTCGGCTATCTTCCGTACTGCACTGGGTGCCGAGTTATTTGCCCAGTATGCGGTAGTGATGCTGGTGGTGATCATCGGGGTGGCGGAATGGCCGCAGTATGCGCGGACAGTGCGTGCCTCGGTACTGGCCGAGAAGAAGAAAGAGTATGTTGAGGCTGCACGGGTGATGGGCTTTAAGGCGCCTCGTATCATGTTCCGTCATATTCTGCCAAACTGCCTGTCTCCAATTCTGGTTATTTCGACTGTACAGGTGGCGAATGCGATTATGTCCGAAGCCGCCCTCTCTTTCCTCGGGTTAGGTCTGCCGGTTGATCAGCCGTCACTCGGCTCGCTGATTAGTATCGGCTTTAACTACATCTTCTCGGGTTCATGGTGGATCACTGCCTTCCCAGGTTTGGTACTGGTTACCCTGGTGCTGGTTATCAACTTGCTGGGTGACTGGCTACGTGATGTCTTTAATCCGAAGATCTACAAAGGTTAACCGACAGATGTATGAGAAAGCGGCCAGCAGGCCGCTTTTTTTATGTCTGGCGATATCGTTATGGGTCAGTTAACCACCATTCATTGTTTCTGTGCGCATATAGCCTTTGCCAAGGCTAAGCTTCTCGTTCTATATGAATGAGCACCCAGCAGGATGATATCAGTGGGAAAGGCATAAATGTGAAGAGAGATGGATGTTATTACCGACTTAGAGAAGACGCTTCTTATAGAGTAACTGATGACGTCATGAAGGCTAGTGAACATCAGCTCTCGTGAAGGGGTTATCGCTTAATGAGGTTAAGGTTTTGAGAATGGTGTTTTGATATTGATGAAACGGTGCTGAGGGGCATGCAGGGGCTTGTAAGGAGGCAATAAAAAACCAGCTGCGGACAGCTGGTTTTTTTGTATGGAGGATAACTATCGGTTAAAAGAACAGGTGTCCCATCAGAGCGATGACCGGTAGGGTAACGATAGTACGCAGGATGAAGATCATGAACAGCTCCCATGGCTTAACCGGGATTTTACTGCCGATCAGCAGGGCACCGATTTCCGACATATAAATCAGCTGGGTAACCGACATCGCTGCAATGACGAAGCGAGTCAGATCGCTTTCAATGCCGGATGCCAGAATTGACGGCAGGAACATATCGGCAAAACCGACCACAATGGTCTCGGATGCCGCAGTCGCTTCAGGAATCTGCAGTAGCTCCAGGAACGGAATAAATGGCAGTCCGAGGATGCTGAATACCGGCGTGTTTTCAGCGATCACCAGTGCGACAGTACCGATTGCCATCACCACAGGCAGTACACCAAAAATCATATCGACGGCATTTTTCACCCCTTCCGTGACGACATGACGGAGACTTTTTACTTCAGCGGCTTTGCTGAGTGCCTGTTCCAGGCCAAAACTAACAACTGTTTTTCCTGCCGGTACGGCTTCGTAGTCTTCGGTAAGATCGGTACCGTCGATGTACTTATCTTTTTTCCAGGATAGCGGCGGTAGGCGAGGCACAATGACAGCCGCTGCCAGGCCTGCCAGACAAACCGTCATATAGAACGGGGCGAACATGTGTTCCAGGTTAACCTGAGCGATAACCACCAGGCTGAACGTGATGGAGACGGCGGTAAATGTGGTACCAATTACTGCAGCTTCACGTTCCGTGTAGATTTTGCTCTCGTATTGCTTGCTGGTCATCAGTACGCCGACGCTACCGTCACCTAGCCATGAGGCGATACAGTTAACGGCAGAACGTCCCGGCAGGTTGAAGAGCGGGCGCATGATACGGGTAAACAGGGCGCCGACGAACTCAAGCAGGCCAAAGTTCAGCAGAAGCGGCAGCAGTAGGCCAGCGAACAGAAATACCGAAAACAGGACAGGCAGCAAGTCATTGAGTACCAGTCCGCCTGTGGCACCATCATGGATCATCTCTGGACCAATGCCAAAGAAGGTCATCAGGACGAACACGGCGCCCATTTGCTGGACAACAAACCATGGCAGCGTCGGGTTGAGCAGGCCGCTCAAAAAGCTATTTTCGGTGATCGCTCGAGGCTTGAAGAGTTTTGTCAAAATGGCTGCCCCTGCGGTCAGGGAGATCACGAATGTCACAATGGCTGTCAGCATACCGTCAAACAGCGTCTGAACGGACTTGGCCAGCACTGCAATAGGAATGGTTAGGGTGTCCTGGTATTCGATAGGTGCCATGAACAGAAACACACCTAACAGTGAAGGAAGAAGAAACATAAGCCACGTGGCTTTGTTTCTGGATGATGTTGCTATCGCCTGATCCTGCATACTCGACCTTTAACTAACTGTATTGACTGGGAGTAAATAACTGCTCTATGCCTTTCGGAATAAATATTCACTGATCTTCCATAATCAGGTGGTGAAAGGTTACAGTTTTTAGTTTGGAAATGGAATACTTTGCGGTGTTTAATGTGTATTTATTCACTTTTATTCTGTCAAATGTCCTATTTGCAGTTACTTGCAATCAGGGTGTGATGACGAGATATGCATTCGGTTAACTAATAAAAAACACAAACTATTGCCGCTTTCTGACGACCGAGAAAGGAAAAACAAAAAGGTATGAATGAAAAGGAGGCGGCTCCCTCCTGATTGTCTTTTATAGCTTGAAAACCTTGTTGCATTGCTTGCAGCGATAGATGGATTTATAGAGCAAACGTTGCCAGAAGTTCCTTTTAATTCTAATCACTTGAGTACAGCGACATTCCATTGGTGGTTTTCCTTTAGTGGATCAATATGTCTCGATCTTCTCATTTGGGGTTTGAATGAATGGTGAGGGTTATATTCATCAGAGGTTAATAATGGTGGCGAGGGTTATGTACTAAAGCGGTTGAGCTGATTAAGAGAGGTGTAGCGTGTAGTGAAAAACCGTATAACAAAAAGCTGGTTAGACGCGCCGCAGTGAGGCATCTAACCAGCTTGGTAGGTTGTCTAGAGAAGACTTATATCTAGGCTGGTGGAAACTGCCACTAGCCTATTGTTACTTAGCGCATAGTATCAATATACCAACACAGGTAGGTTCTGCAATAAATCTGGAAAGGTACATACGAAGAGGCTTTTTGTAGTGGTCTAATAAAGCCGGACACCATTTTAGGTGGTAAAGTTACCATTCATTAAGAGGTGTTCAATGACCAAGAAACGTCGATCATTTAGTCCAGAGTTCAAGCGTGATGCAGTAAGTCTAGTGCTTGACCAAAACTATACAATTCCAGAAGCAAGTCGTGCTGTTGATGTTGGAGATACAGCATTGCGGCGCTGGGTCGAGCAACTAAAAGAGGAACGGAATGGGTCAACACCAAACTCTAAAGCGTTGACGCCAGAGCAGCAGAAGATCCAAGAACTAGAGGCTCGTATTAATCGCCTAGAGCGAGAAAAAGCCATTCTAAAAAAGGCCACTGCTCTCTTAATGTCGGACGAACTCGAACGTACACGCTGATAGACCAGTTGAGGGAGCATGATACGGTTGAAATGGTCTGTTCCGTGTTCGAAGTCGCCTCATCAAGCTACTACGAGTACAAACAAAGGCAACAACACGTTAATGTTGAGCGCTTGGCTTTACGCAGTGAAGTGAAGCGTTTATTTACTCTTGGTCGTAGTTCGGCTGGCAGCCGCTCTATCGTTGCAATGATGCGCGAGCGTGGTTACACCATCGGTCGTTTCAAAGTGAGGCGCTTGATGAAAGAAGCCAAGCTCATGAGTAAGCAACCTGGCTCTCATGCATATAGAAGTGCGACCATTGAGCGTCCAGATATCCCGAACCGCCTGAACAGAGAGTTCGATGTCAGCGTGCCAAACCAAGTGTGGTGACATTACATATATCTGGGTTGGAAGTCGATGGTGCTATCTCGCCGTCGTTATTGATTTGTTCAGCCGTCGAGTTGTTGGTTGGGCACTATCTGACAAGCCCGATGCAGCATTAGTAACAAAGGCATTAGCGATAGCTTACGAACAAAGAGGCCGTCCTGAGGGCGTACTGTTTCACTCTGACCAAGGGTGCCAGTACGCCAGCCGTAAGTTCCGACAGTACTTGTGGCGCTACCGCATGGAGCAGAGCATGAGTCGCCGAGGTAACTGTTGGGATAATGCGCCTATGGAAAGGCTGTTCCGAAGCTTGAAGTCAGAATGGGTGCCCAAAGCGGGTTACCGCTCTGTGTCCGAAGCAATGAAGGATATCAGTTTTTATCTGATGGACTATTACAACTGGCAACGACCACACAGCTATAGTGGTAGTATCGCACCAGCTGAAGTAGAAAATCGACTTAACTTACTGTCCGGAATTAGTTGACCACTACATTTGAGCCTTTTCCAGAAGAAAAGTGTTTTTCCGCTACTTTTCCTAAAATTTGATTATTAATAGTACCAGTTTCCAGAAAAAGTAGCACTACCGAAACTCTAACACTTAGCTTCCACTGTTATGTGTTGTGGTGAAACTTTGAATAGCCTATCAAATCGAAAATACCCTATTTTCCTCGGATATACATAGCATCTCTTTAAATGTAGCCATTTGGCAGGCTATACGATAGTTGGTAGATATATCGATACACCAGTTAAAGTGATTGTGTTAGATTGGCTTGTTGGTGGTGATCATTAGAAAAAAAACAGAGGCTTAGATATGGAATTTGATGCAACTTCCGTTAAAACTGTTCAGCCAAACTATGATATTGAGAAGATCCTAACTTCAATAAATAGCGGAAAAGCAATCATGTTTACTGGGGCTGGTTTTTCATTTGGAGCTGAAACAGTTTCAGGAAAGGAGCCATTAGGAGCAAAGCGCCTTTCACACGCTTTATGTGAAAGCATGGGAATTAAGCAGAATGATAATCTCATGTTTACATCAGATTACTTCATGTCAAAAAAGCCCAAGTCAGAGTTAGTCGCACTGCTAAAAGAAAATTACACCTTACGATCTACTTCGGAAGCTCATCAAACAATTTGTAGTTTGCCTTGGCGTCGGTTTTACACCACAAACTATGACTTATCAATTGAACTGGCATCTCAGAAGTCTGGCAAGATAATTGAGACCGTTGACTTACTTCATCCCGTAAGTGAGTATTATCAACGAAGTGGTTTTTGTGTGCATCTCAATGGGTCAATTAACAGCCTGACAGAAGATTCACTTGAAGACTCATTTAAACTCTCGTCTTCCTCATACATCTCTTCTGACTCCTTTGTGACTTCAGATTGGTTCTATCCATTCAAACGAGATTTGGACAGAGCAAGTGCCATCATTTTTGTTGGATACTCAATGTATGACATTGATATCCAGAAAATCATGTTTAAAGATGAACATTTAGTCGCAAAAACTTACTTCATCACTCTACCAGAACCTGATATGGAGCTTGAGTTCACGTTATCCAAGTTTGGTACTGTTGTTCCTATCGGTACTGATGGATTTGCTGCAGAGATTGCCAAGTTCATTGCTGACAATCCTACAGAACATGAAGAGCATTCACTTGAGTCTCTAAGACTTTATGAACTAGGCAATGCAGCACCAAATGTTAGAGATGATCAGATTGAAACTATGCTGATGTATGGTGATGTTAATGATGATTCAATTGATTCTTGCATGCTCGGCCATATAGAGGTTCCGTTCCTAATTCTTAGAAACCAAATTGAAGAAATTTGTACAAACCTAGACAAAGAAAAAAATATTGTTCTTTATAGTGCGTTAGGCAATGGTAAATCGATCTTGCTCAAAGAGCTGAGGTGTCAACTAACTTCTAGTGGGCACAATGTATACGAAATTGATGACTTAGATGGTGACTATATTGGTGACTTAGACTACCTGGCTCAACAATCTAGTAAATCAATCCTATTGATAGATGACTATGAGCAATACATCGATGTTATCCAACATGTATCAGCAACCAGCTCTGGAAAGATTCAAGTCGTGGCAACAGCGAGAATTGCTGATCATGAATTCTTTCGTGAACGATTGTTAGAATGGAACTTCAATTTTTCTGAGATTAACGTTGACCTGTTATATGAAGAAGAACGAAATAGCTTTATAGATATTATTGACAACTTAGGTCTTTGGGGGGAAAACGCCGGCTTCACTCACAACCAGAAGCTTCGTTACCTGCAATTCAACAATGATAATCAAATCTCTACAGCTTTATTGTCATTGTTAGATTCTCCAAATATCAAAAGTAAAATCACCGTATTGGTTTCTAAGTTTAAAGCTAATAAAAACTATGAATCTACGTTGTTTACTATTTGTTTGTGCAGAATTATTGGTGTTAGTGCAAATCGTGCGCTTATCTCGGAGCTAGCTGGTAATGATGCCATCTACGACCCAGCATTTACCTCCATGAAAGAATTTAGGCAGATTTTTACGATCATTAATGGAGAAGTTCAAAGCGCTTCGAGTTTGTTTTGTATCTGCTTGGTTAAAGAGCATTTCTCAGCCTCTTACATAACGGCTAGCTTGCTGTCAATTGCCGGTAAACTTAACAAGGTATCAGGCCGTGATGCTACACAAACGCGAGTGTTTAAATCAATGCTTAAATTCTCCTTTGTGGAGCGTATTCTTCCAAAATCGACAAAGGTTGGTAACCTGATTCGCTACTATTCTGATCTTAAGCTAGAAGTTAGATGGTTAAACAAAGACCCGCATTTCTGGCTACAATATGCTATGTCTGTTATCGTCTTTAAAAACTATGGCAAAGCACAACAGTTCTTAGATCAAGCATATGCACTTGCCCAAAATAAGAAAGATTACCACACAGATAACATTGACACACAGCAAGCTCGCTTGTGGTTAATGGAATGCAATGACATTTCAGACGGCCAGAAGGTTTACGGTAAATTTTCACAAGCACATAAGCTATTGAGTTATTTGAAAAACGATATTTTCAAGTTTAGGCAGCTTGCTCGCTATCGTGAATTTTATGAAAATAATTTTGATAAGTTGTCGAAAAAGAACAAAGGTCTTTTCTTAGAGAGTTGCAAACAGGTTTTAGCTTCAATTCAAGAGGCTGATGACGAACAAAGTTACAGTATTCAACAATTGGAACGTACACAGTCTATTTTGAAATCAATCATCGAACGATAAGCTATATAAGTTTATTAATCATTAACTTGTATAGACATCGAGTAATGCGTACGAGAAAGTGCTAAAGGTCCCTGGAAGCTTTCCTTGGCCTTCGACTAGTCACACTGAAACATAATACCCTGAGAAGGGTTGGCGAATAACCCGCTTGAGCATGACTCAAGCGGGTACATGCTGTTTTACTTGATAGGAGCAACCTTGCTTCGCTTAAGTTCTGCTAGTTCAGATCTAAGATTTGCGTTTTCAAATTCTAAATTATCAATACGAGCCAATGCCTGAACCAGCTTATCGTTTAGATGATGCTGCGCAGCCGCAAACAGGGCTAACTTCTCTCGCTCGGCCTCATACTTGGCCTTGTAGTTATCCTTGATGCGCTTTTGCTCTTTTAGCTTTGTGCGTACCGTCTGGATCTCTGGTTGGATGATTTCGCCTTTACCTGCGGCGATTTCAGCTTTGGTCAGCTTAACCTTCTCAACAAATTCAGGGTAGTAATAACCACTGCCGTTACCCAAACTTGCTTCTTCTTCGACTGCTCTAACACTGAGGTTACGACCTACAGGAATACGCTTGGGGTTGCCTTCAGCTATACGCTTTAAAGCTGCTTCAAGGGCGAGAAGGGTGTTTTCACTCTTTCCCATGACTTAAACTCCCCCAACTATCAAGCCAGCTTCAAACGGCGTAAAATCCATATCAAAGTCCTCCATGACCTTTTCAGCGGCCCTTACCTGAGTGACATAGTGGTTATGCTCACTCACCGAAATTTCTTCCCCGGACCCCATGTAAGTAGCCAAGCTGCGGTGCTTTTTCTGCCACCACTTCGCCTGCTGTTCATCAATGATGCTACTGCCAGAGCCACAATCCACACAGAACTGGGGGACGACCACACCGTCCATATCGCATTGGTAGCCGGATTTGCAATAACTGTGAATTGAACCATGAAGCGTAAGCTTGCCATCCTTGACGGCCTTGTATATCACATCCCAAGAGCTATAGATGGTCGGTACATCACCTCGCATTTTCACTATCGCCTTACCATGAGTCCCTGATAGCTTCTCATCCGAGTGCCATTGCTTAAAGATTTTATTAGCTGTGGTTTCAGCATTGATCTCATCAAGTGCTTTTTGAACTTTCTTATCCACTTTCAGGTATCGTAGCCGTGCTAGTTTGCCACCGTTGGTATGGTAGTAGGAACGTAGAGCTTGGGCGCAAGGGGATAGGTCTTCAGCTTTCTTTACTGCCTTGAGATAAAACAGATAGTTGTTGGCTTCGTGATTGAATACGCCATCTTGCGAAAAGAGTGTCGGTAGCGAGCAGATATTGTCATTGGTGGGTTGGCAATGGAATGAACCATCATCAAGTTTTTGTAGCTCAGTCTCCTTAGAAACATCGCTGGAGTGTATAAGGTATGTCATAAATCCACCTGAAAAATACCACTGTCCATATATACAGAATGGACAGTGGTGGATTATTTCCCAGATTTATTTACGTGTGTAAGATGCTTTTCCTACACTAACCCCTCATGGTAACAAACTCTTCCGACCCTGTTGGGTGGATAGCCACGACGCTGTCGAAATCTGCCTTGGTAGCCCCCATCTTCATCGCCACACCAAAGCCCTGGATCATTTCATCCACCGTATAGCCGATGCCGTGAAGGCCGATCACTTTCTCGTCAGGACCGGCGCACACTAGCTTCATTTTGCATGGCTGGCGGTGGGTGGTTACGGCGGTATACATTGCAGTGAATCCGGACTGGTAGACTTTCACATTTTCTTCGCCGTATTCGGCAATGGCTTCCGGCTCGGTCAGGCCGATGGTGCCGATTGGCGGGTGGCTAAAGACCACGGTCGGGACCAGCTTATAGTCCATCTTGGCGTCGGTTTTGCCGTTGAACAAGCGCTCAGAAAGCTGACGGCCGGCCTTGACTGCGACAGGTGTCAGTTCGATACCGCCTTCCATGATATCGCCGACGCAGTAAATACCGTCGACGTTGGTCTGCTGGTACTCATCAACTTTGATGTAGCCGCGGCTGTTGGTCTCAACACCGGTAGCGGCCAGGTTGATTTTGTCCGTGGTCGGGTTACGGCCGATAGCCCAGATCAGCACATCGGTATTGTGAGATTCACCGTTTTCGAAGTGCAGCGTGACAGAGCCGTCTGCTTCTTTCACCACTTCTTTCGGAATTGAGTGGGTGTGCAGGGTCGGGCCTTCCGCATCCATCACTTCGACCAGTGTATTGATGATCATCGGGTCGAAGCTGCGTAGCGGAGACTCCTTACGGACGAACAGGTGGGTGTCGGTACCCAGTGCGCTCAGTACGCCGGCGATTTCAACGGCGATGTAGCCTGCGCCGATCACAGCACTACGCTTTGGTTGCTCGTTCAGCTCAAAGAAGCCGTTGGAATCGATGCCGTGCTCGGCACCCGGTACGTTAGGAATGGTTGGTTCGCCGCCGACGGCAATCAGGATGTGATCGGCCGTATAGTGCTCACCGTTTACCTCGATGGTCTTCTGATCAACAAAGCGGGCAAAACCATTGATCACTTCAATCTTGTTGTTGCCAAGCACATTATCGTACGCGGTATGAATGCGGCTGATGTACGCCTCGCGGCTCTCTACCAGCTTGCTCCAGTCGAATTTTTTGACATCGACATCAAAGCCGTAATCTTTGGCATACAGGTGCATGGCTTCGGCAATTTGTGCGCCGTGCCACATAACTTTCTTCGGAACACAGCCGACGTTTACACAGGTACCGCCTAACGCTTTGGCTTCGATCAGAGCAACCTTGGCACCATACATTGCTGCACGGTTTGCTGATGCAATACCGCCGCTGCCGCCGCCGATACAAATGTAATCAAAATGCTTTGCCATGACTTTCTCCGCTTAATTCTACGATTTATTAGCTAAACCTAGTGTAATCAAGAACGCAGGGAGTTACGAGAGGGGAGGATCGAGAAAGTCGGGCTGGATAGTAATAACTGATGGCAAGAAAGAATAAAGGCGGGCTGGAACCCGCCTTGGTTAATTATGCTCGAGCCGGTTATTCCGGTACGACCCACTGCACGGTGTGATGACCATGGGTTGGAGCGATAGCCTGCTGTAACCAGGGCAGAATGACCTGCATCTGGCTTTCCAGTTTCCACGGTGGGTTGATGACAATCATCCCGGAAGCGGTCATGCCTCGCTCGGCGGTATCCGGTTCGACGCCCAGCTCGATTTGCAGGATTTTGCGTATTCCCAACTTTTCAAGGCCTTTCAGCATCTTGTCGATATTCTCGCGATAGACAACCGGATACCAGATCGCATAGGTACCGGTGGCCCAGCGCTTGTAGCTTTCCGCGATGGCGTTAACGACATCCATGTACTCATGTTTCAGCTCATAGGGCGGGTCGATCAACACGACGCCACGGCGCTCTTTCGGTGGCAGGCTGCCTTTTAGTCGCAGGAAGGCATCTTCCTTGTAGATTTTTACCTGGCGGTCACTACGGAACTCCTGCAGCAACAGGGGAAAGTCCGTCGGGTGCAGCTCGGTCAGAACCATACGGTCCTGCTCGCGGATCTGGGCGCGGGCGACACGCGGCGAGCCCGGGTAATAGCGCAAGTCATCGCTGTCGTTTAGTGCCTTGATCGCATCAATGTATGAGGTGATGTCAGCGGGAATATCATCACGCGACCATAGGCGGGCAATGCCTTGCTTGAACTCGCCGGTTTTCTCGCTGCGTTCATCCTGCAGATCATAGCGGCCGACGCCCGAGTGGGTATCGTGATAGACAAATGGCTTATCCTTTTGCTTCAGGGCATCGAGGATCAGACTTTGTACGATGTGTTTAACCACGTCGGCATGGTTGCCAGCATGGAAACTGTGGCGATAGCTCAGCATGAATGAGATCTCTACAGGTAGTCAGTGTTGGGATAGGGGGCATATTATGGCGGATTGTTGGCGAATATCCAGAAAGCGGTCAGATCTTTAGTCGTACAGGCTGTTAATTACACGTTAAAATGAAAGGATAAGCGCGATCACAAACCGCGATTAAGGGATTGAATTTACAAGCCCGAAGACACATCTAATAAGGGATAGAAGAATTAAGGATTAGCGCATGTCGAACCCATTATTAACCATGACGGATCTGCCTCCGTTCTCCCAAATCAAGCCTGAACATATCAAGCCCGCTGTTGAACAGGCTATCGCCGACTGCCGTGCCCATGTCGAGTCGGTATTGGCAAATGAAGCCGCGCCAAGCTGGGAGACGATTTGCGCCCCGCTGGCCGAGACCGATGATCGCCTGAGCCGGATCTGGTCGCCAATTGGCCACCTGAATGCGGTGAAAAATAGCAACGAGCTGCGCGAAGCGTATGAGAGTTGTCTGCCGATTCTTTCCGACTACGGAACCTGGGTGGGTCAGCACAAAGGTCTATACGAAGCCTATAAGGCGATTAAGGCCGATGAGAGTTTCGAGCAACTGACCCCGGCGCAGCAAAAATCCATCACCGATGCCCTGAAAGAATTCGAACTGTCGGGCATCGGCCTGCCAGCGGCCGATCAGCACCGCTATGGCGAGATCAGCAAGCGTCTGTCGGAGCTGGCCTCGACGTTCAGCAACAACGTGCTTGATGCCACGATGGGCTGGAGCAAGCTGGTGAGCAACGCTGACGAGCTGGGCGGTTTGCCGGAATCAGCACTGCAGGCGGCTCAGGCGGCCGCTGAGGCGAAAGATCAGAGCGGTTATTTGTTTACCCTGGAAATTCCGTCTTACCTGCCAGTGATGACATACTGTGATAACCGCGAGCTGCGTCAGGAAATGTACGAGGCGTTTGTGACCCGTGCCTCCGATCGCGGCCCGAATGCCGGCAAGTGGGATAACACCGATATCATTGCAGAAAAGCTGAAGTTGAGCCATGAACTGGCCCGACTGCTGGGCTTTAGCACTTATAGCGAGAAATCTTTGGCGACCAAGATGGCTGAAACGCCGGATCAGGTACTGGGCTTTTTGAATGATCTGGCAACCCGCGCCAAGCCGCAGGGCGAGCGTGAAGTTGCCGAGCTGCGTGACTATGCGGCCTCTGAATTCGGTGCCGAGTCGCTGGAGCCTTGGGATTTTGCCTATTATGCCGAGAAGCTGAAGCAGCACCGTTACAGTATTTCTGACGAGCAGCTGCGTCCGTACTTTCCTGAGCACAAGGTGGTCTCGGGTCTGTTCGAAGTGCTGAAGCGTGTCTTCGGTATGGATGTGAAGCCGCGTGACGGCGTCGATGTCTGGGATGACAGCGTGACCTTCTATGATATCTTCGATGCGTCGGGCGAGCTGCGTGGCAGCTTCTATCTGGATCTCTATGCCCGCGAACACAAGCGCGGCGGGGCGTGGATGGATGAGTGTATGGTACGCCGTACCCGCACTGACGGGAGCCTGCAACAGCCGGTGGCCTACCTGACCTGTAATTTCAACAAACCACTTGGTGATAAGCCTGCCATGTTTACCCATGACGAGGTGGTCACCCTGTTCCACGAGACAGGCCACGGTATCCATCATATGCTGACTCAGGTCGATGCACCTGCCGTATCCGGTATCAATGGTGTGCCGTGGGATGCAGTCGAGTTACCGAGCCAGTTCCTGGAAAACTGGTGCTGGGAAGAAGAGGCGCTGGCGTTTATCTCCGGCCACTATGAGAGCGGTGAACCGCTGCCGAAAGAAATGCTGGACAAGATGCTGGACGCCAAGAACTTCCAGTCGGCGATGGGCATCCTGCGCCAGCTGGAATTCGGCCTGTTCGATTTTACCCTGTACACCAACTACGATCCGGAAGTCGGTGCTCAGGTACTCGATACCCTGGCGGATATCAAATCTCGCGTCTCGGTTGTGCCAAGTCCTGAATGGGGCCGCTTCCCGAACAGCTTCAGCCATATCTTTGCCGGTGGCTACAGCGCCGGATACTACAGCTACCTGTGGGCAGAAGTGCTGTCGTCTGATGCCTATTCGCGCTTCGAAGAAGAGGGGATCTTCAATACCGAGACCGGTGCCGATTTCCTTGACTGCATTCTCGAGCGTGGCGGCAGCGAAGAACCGATGGCATTGTTCAAGCGCTTCCGTGGCCGGGAGCCGAAGATAGATGCTTTACTCCGTCATTCTGGCATCACTGGCTAATTGAATTTCAAACTGGTTATTTAGCCCAACTTCTGTATCGAAAGTGCTCATTGATAGTTATCAACTCTGCGCTTTCTCTTTGAATTTGGGCTAAATTCCGGCGTTTGATTAACCAATTAGATGATGGCGATAGGTGGTCATCGGACATGCTCATTGATAGTTATCAACTCCGCGTGTCCTCTTTGCCCTGAGGTGAAATTCCTGCGCCGAATCAGACGCACGTTAAGTGAATAAAAAAGGCTCCCTGGGGAGCCTTTTTTGATCGAACGGTTTGTTGCTGTGGTTTTACTCGCTTTCGTCAATAACCAGCGGCCAGCCCATGTCTGTCTGGCGAACCGCTTCTTGCTGTAACTCTGCCTTGGTCAGCGGGTTGGTGCTGAGCCAACATGCTGGCAGAGTCAGGGTCAATGTGTTGTCATCGACGGCCAGGGTAAACGGTGGCTGGTGGTTATGGTCGCGACGGTGACACAGGATCACGGCCAGACGTAGCAGGCGCAGGATCCGTGCAGCACTTTGGGCCGAGAGTGCATGCTGTTCCGGTAAACTGGTAAGTTGTTCACGGAAGCGGCGTAGCAGCTCGGCTATCAGGTGTTTTTGGGCGCGAGTAAAACCGGGTAGATCGATGTTGTTGATGAGGTAGGCGGCGTGGTCACCACTTTTCTTGAACTCGATACTGGTACCAATCTCGTGCAGGGTGGCACTGGCATTGAGCAGGTATTTGGCCTGCGGCTCTAGCTGCCATGCCTGCTCGCAACTGCCAAGGAGCGACAGGGCTGTGTGAGCAACGGCATCGGCATGCTGGCTGTCGAGCTGGAAGCGTGACTGCAGGCTCAATAAGGTACGCTCACGAACATCATGATGGCGCATCTGGCTCATCATCTCGTAAACCATACCTTCACGCAGGGCACCACCGGCCAGGGTCATCGATTGGATATTCAGTGACTCGAAAATCGCAATCAGGATTGACAGACCGCTCGGGAACACCAGGGCGCGTTCCAGGGTCAGCCCTTCGATATCCAGATCTTCCAGGCGTTCGTACTGCATGGCCTGACGCTGCATGCGCTTGAGTTTCTGCAGGGTGATGATTTCATCCATCCCCTGGGCCAGCATGATTTCCTGCAGCGCCTGAACGGTACCGCTGGCACCGACACAGGTGTCCCAGCCCAGCTCGTGGTAGGACTCGACGATTGGCTCTATTGCATGTTTTGCCGCGTTGATTGCCGCGTCGAAGTTTTCTGCCGTCAGGTAACGATCTTTGAAGTAGCGCTCGAGCCAGGTGACACAGCCGATCTTCAGGCTGGTCAGGGCTCTGGCGTCAAAACCTTCACCGATAATAACTTCGGTGCTGGCGCCGCCTATATCAACTACCAGGCGTTTGCCGCACCCGCCTGAGGTGTGGGCGACCCCCTGGTAGATAATCCTGGCTTCTTCCTCACCGGGAATGATTTCGATGCTATGGCCAAGAATATCTTTGGCCTTAGAAAGAAAAGTATCTGAGTTTACGGCCGTACGCAGCGCAGCTGTGCCGACGATGCGGATGTTGTCGTTGGGGATGTCCTGCAGTCTTTCTGCAAACAGGCTCAGGCAGTCCCATCCGCGCTGCATGGCTTCTTCACTCAGCTCATTCTGGCTGTTGAGGCCTGCAGCGAGGCGGACCTTGCGCTTGATCTTGGCCAGTGTTTGCACACTGCCGGCGACTTCCCGCACAATCCACATATGAAAACTGTTCGACCCCAAATCTATCGCGGCGTACAGAGGTGATACTGTTCTTTCCATAGACATATCTTACTGTTGTTTTTGGTGCTGCGGGCGGCGACGGTTACGTTGGCGCGACTGACCCTGACGAGATGAATTATTGCGACGGTTTCCGCCCTGGCGTGGTGAACGCGGGATACTTACCGGCGCAGGCAGATCGTCTAGCAGTGCTTCACCATCGTATTTGGATAGCGGGATCGCATGTTCAATATAGGTCTCGATAGCCGGCAGGTTAATCGCATATTGTTCACAGGCAAAACTGATTGAGTGACCGCTGGCACCAGCACGACCGGTACGGCCAATACGGTGGACGTAATCTTCTGCATCGTCAGGCAGATCGTAGTTGAATACGTGCGTTACCTGAGGAATATGAAGGCCTCGGGCTGCAACATCGGTGGCAACCAGGATATCCACTTCACCCTGGGTGAACTGCTCCAGAATACGGACACGTTTTTTCTGCGGTACATCGCCGGTCAGCAGGCCCACGCGGTGCTTGTCGGCTGCCAGGTGCGCCCAGATGTCTTCACAGCGGTGTTTGGTGTTAGCAAAAATGATGGCGCGATCTGGCCACTCTTCTTCAATCAGGGTCTGCAGCAGACACATTTTGTCCTGGTTCGACGGGTAGAACAGTTCTTCCTGAATTCGGTGTCCCGTCTTTTGCTCTGGCTCGACAATCACGCTTTCAGGATTGTTCATATGCTCAAACGCCAGCTCTTTTACCCGGTATGACAAGGTAGCCGAGAACAGCATGTTCAGGCGTGCCTTTGGTGCCGGCATACGACGGAACAAGAAGCGAATGTCTTTGATAAAGCCCAGATCGAACATGCGATCGGCTTCGTCAAGCACAACAGCCTGAATCGAGCGCAGGTCGATAACACGCTGCTTGTAGAAATCGATGATACGGCCACAGGTACCGATCAGGATATCAACACCGGCTTCCAGTGTTTTTTGCTGTTTCTCGTACGCTTCGCCGCCATAGGCAAGGCCGGCTTTCAGGCCAGTGCTTTCAAGCAACGGTTTGGCATCGTTGTAAATCTGGATTGCCAGTTCGCGTGTAGGTGCCATAATGATGGCACGAGGGTGGTTGGTTTTACGGTCCTCCGCAGCCGGGTTGAGTAGCAAATAGTTAAAAGTCGCCGTCAGGAAGGCCAGGGTTTTCCCTGTACCTGTTTGAGCCTGACCTGCAATGTCTCGGCCGGTGAGCAATACCGGCAATGCCAACGCCTGGATAGGCGTACAATTATGGAAACCTTTGGTTTCCAATCCTTGTAAAACCTTAGGGTCTAAACCCAGGTCGGCAAATTTCTGCTCTGTGATGTGAGTCGTCTTCATTCGTATAGAATATCAGCTTAGGGTTGCAATACGAAACGGATTCCATTCAAATAGAGCATCGATTTGCTGGTTAAAATGAAATCAGCCAACAAAATCAACCATTGGAGTGGAAGATGAGCGACAAGATTGTGCAGCTGACAGACGCAAGTTTTGATAACGACGTGATTAACGCTGCGGGCCCTGTATTAGTCGATTTTTGGGCAGAATGGTGTGGCCCTTGTAAAATGATTGCCCCAATTCTTGACGAAATCGCGGACGAATACGAAGGCAAGCTGACGATCGGTAAACTGAATATCGATCAGAATGCTGGTACGCCGCCTAAATTTGGTATCCGTGGTATTCCGACACTGCTGCTGTTTAAAGACGGCGGTGTGGCAGCTACCAAGGTAGGTGCGCTATCTAAAAGCCAGCTTAAAGAGTTCCTGGACGCGAACCTATAAGCCGCTTCTTGCCCGAACCGTGCGCAATTTCTCAGTTGTGCATGGTTTGACTTCCGACTATGCTAGACGGATGGCGTGTTTAGTGCTAACTTATTGCACGTAAATTGTACATTTGTTCATTCCTTGACCAGCCCCATTGGTCAACACTATCTCAACTAACATAGAACCCCGATTTTGACTGACAAGAAACCCACCACTATGAATCTTACAGAACTGAAAAACCAACCTATTTCGAAGTTGGTTGCGCTTGGCGAAAGCTTAGGGTTAGAAAACCTGGCGCGTTTGAGAAAACAAGACATCATCTTTTCTATTCTCAAGCAGCACGCAAAAAGTGGTGAGGACATTTTTGGCGATGGTGTTCTAGAGATCCTTCAAGATGGCTTCGGCTTCCTCCGCTCTGCAGACAGCTCTTACCTTGCCGGCCCTGACGACATCTACGTATCTCCTAGCCAAATCCGCCGATTCAACCTACGTACTGGTGATACCATTGCCGGGAAGATCCGTCCTCCGAAAGATGGCGAGCGTTATTTTGCCCTGCTGAAAGTCAACGAAGTTAACCACGACAAGCCTGACAATGCCCGTAACAAGATCCTGTTTGAAAACCTGACTCCGCTGCATGCCAATGATCGCATGCGTATGGAACGTGGTAACGGTTCGACGGAAGACATTACGGCCCGTGTTCTTGATCTGGCATCACCAATCGGTAAAGGTCAGCGTGGTCTAATCGTGGCACCGCCGAAAGCGGGTAAAACCATGTTGTTGCAGAATATTGCCCAGAGCATTGCCTACAACCACCCTGAGTGTGAGCTGATGGTACTGCTGATCGACGAACGTCCGGAAGAAGTGACCGAGATGCAGCGTCTGGTTAAGGGTGAAGTGGTTGCCTCGACGTTCGATGAGCCGGCATCTCGCCACGTACAAGTGGCAGAAATGGTTATCGAGAAGGCGAAGCGTCTGGTTGAACACAAGAAAGACGTGGTTATTCTGCTTGACTCGATCACTCGTCTGGCGCGAGCCTACAACACCGTGGTGCCTTCATCTGGTAAGGTACTGACAGGTGGTGTTGATGCCAATGCCCTGCACCGTCCTAAGCGTTTCTTCGGTGCTGCACGTAACGTTGAGGAAGGCGGCAGCCTGACTATCATCGCTACCGCGCTAGTCGATACTGGTTCAAAGATGGACGAAGTTATCTACGAAGAGTTCAAGGGTACAGGTAACATGGAACTGCACCTGTCACGTAAGATTGCCGAGAAGCGTGTCTTCCCTGCGATTGACTTCAACCGCTCTGGTACCCGTCGTGAAGAGCTACTGGCGAAAGCGGATGAGCTACAGAAGATGTGGATCCTGCGTAAGATTGTTCACCCGATGAGTGAAACAGACAGCATGGAATTCTTGATCGATAAACTGTCGATGACCAAGACCAACGACGAGTTCTTTGACGCGATGCGCCGTCAGAAGTAATAATTTAGCTGCCTAACTCACAGTTTTCTGAAACGCCACCTTGTGTGGCGTTTTTTATTGGGCAGAGATCCTGCATAATCCTATCAAACAGTATTCGATTACATTTCATTGTAGATGCTGATCACTGTATTGAGGTACTGTAGGCGCTGGCTTCGCAGCTGATTGTGCACCAGGAAGGTGAGCAGGCTGCAGCGCTTAGCAAGGAATGCGTTTTTCACCGTGAGGAGGTGACATGCGACAAGGATGGTGCATGCTGTTGTTACTTCTGGCGGGCGGCCTGAAACCAGCCGTCGCCGTTGAAGTCTCGAAGCAGGAAGTGAAACAGGTGGCGGCTTCGCCCCAGGTACAAACCCGGGTTGCGGCCCTGACAACCCTCTATGACCGGAGTGACTTCCGCGCTCTGGAATTTAATCTTTCCCAACTGGCCCTGTTGCAGCAGGAAGCGGTGCGCGCCCAGCTGGTGCAGCATGCGCTCAATAGCGGCGAGCTGGATCAGGCCAAAGCGACCTGGCTTCAGGCGCAGGCTGAGCGAAAGCCTGCCTTTACCGTGGTCGAGCAGGGTGATGGCTACCTTGTTACCCAGTCAGCCTTTCATTACGGCGCCCAGGCTCGTAGCCTGGTGATGGAGTGGCAGCAGATTTTGCTGGCACAGGAGATGGTCCGCGATGCCGAGTCCGGCGACTTGGTATTGTCTGGCTGGCTGGCCGGGGATTTGCGCAGCCAGAAGAAACGTCGGGATCTCTTTCTTAAACACCTTCCGGAACTTTCTGAGCAGGCGGTCGCGCGGCTGGTGAGTCAGTTTACCTCTGATAGCAAGCTGATGTGGCTGCCGGATAACGGGGTCATTGCCCGGTTGGCAGCGGTTTCCGGTGATGAGCAAATGTATCACCTGTTATGGCTCCGCCGAACGGACCGATACAGCCTGGCTGAGGTGAACCGTCTGGCCGGTTTGGCTCCGGCCCCGGCCGCGGTTAAACAATTGATGGCCGCCACGATTAACCCTTCCCTGAAACCTGTCGCCTACAAAGCCCTGGTGACTCTCAAGCCCTTGCCGGTTGAGGCCAGAGAGTTTCTGCGAGAGAAGCTGGATGAAGTGGATGACGGCGAGATGGTGGCCTATGAGCTGGCCCAGCAAGGCTACGTTCAGTGGTTGGAAAAACTAGCCTCCGACAGCCGCAACCAGGTGGTCAAAAACAACTTCAAGGCAGCGATGGCGAAATTGCCTTGATACCCCAGTTCACTGATTTTCCAGTGTGTTCAAGTTAACAACTCGTTATAATGTTACCACTTTAATTGCAGATCCCGGCTGGTAAGGTGACCAGATCGGGATTTGATGCCTTTTGGATAGTGGATAGCATTGAGCCTATGAAATTCAAAGATCTGCGAGACTATATTGCGTATCTGGAGCAAATCGGCCAGCTGAAGCGAATTAAGCAGCCTGTCGATCCGGATCAGGAAATCACAGAAATTTGTGACCGTACGCTACGTGCCGGCGGTCCGGCCTTGCTGTTTGAAAACCCTGTTGGCTATAGCATGCCGGTATTGGGCAACCTGTTCGGCACCCCTGAGCGGGTGGCGATGGGAATGGGCCGGCAGGATGTCAAAGAGCTGCGTGAAGTCGGCAAGTTGCTGGCCTACCTGAAAGAGCCTGAGCCGCCACGCGGATTTCGTGATGCCATCGATAAGCTGCCTGTGTTCAGGCAAGTATTGAATATGCCTGCCAAACGGCTGCGCAAAGCGCCTTGCCAGCAGGTGGTTTGGGAAGGCGATGCGGTGGATCTGGATAAAATTCCGGTGATGAGCTGCTGGCCGGGTGACGTTGCCCCGTTACTGACCTGGGGGTTGACGGTGACTAGGGGGCCGAACAAGAAACGCCAGAATCTGGGGATTTACCGCCAGCAAAAGCTGGGCAAGAACAAGATCATCATGCGCTGGCTGGCCCACCGTGGCGGAGCGCTGGATCTGCGTGACTGGATGGAAGCGCACCCCGGTAAGCCTTTCCCGGTTTCCGTGGCCTTCGGTGCCGATCCGGCTACCATTCTGGGCGCGGTGACCCCGGTGCCGGATACCTTGTCTGAATATGCCTTTGCCGGCTTGCTGCGAGGAAGCAAAACGGAAGTGGTGAAAAGCATCAGCAATGATCTGGAAGTGCCGGCCAGTGCCGAGATTGTGCTGGAAGGCTACATCGATCCCGACGAGTTTGCCGATGAGGGGCCGTATGGCGATCACACCGGCTACTACAACGAGGTCGAGCGTCACCACGTGTTCACGATTACGCATGTCACGATGCGCAATGATCCGATTTACCACAGTACTTACACCGGCCGCCCGCCCGATGAGCCGGCGGTACTGGGGGTGGCATTGAACGAAGTGTTTGTGCCTATCTTGCAAAAGCAGTTCCCGGAAATTGTTGATTTCTACCTGCCGCCGGAAGGGTGTTCGTATCGGATGGCGGTCGTTACCATGAAGAAGCAGTACCCGGGCCATGCCAAGCGGGTGATGATGGGTGTGTGGTCGTTCCTGCGCCAGTTTATGTATACCAAGTTTGTGATTGTCTGTGACGAGGATGTCAACGCCCGGGACTGGAACAGCGTGATCCAGGCGATGACGACCCGTATGGAGCCGGCGCGTGATACG
Organism: Photobacterium kasasachensis; assembly: GCF_050336885.1. Lineage (NCBI taxonomy): Bacteria > Pseudomonadati > Pseudomonadota > Gammaproteobacteria > Vibrionales > Vibrionaceae > Photobacterium > Photobacterium kasasachensis. Next base: position 225,062 of record NZ_JAKJSH010000009.1, on the reverse strand, counting down.
GTGATGATCGAGCATACTCCGATCGACTCGCTGGACTTTGCCTCGCCGGTGGTCGGTCTCGGCTCGAAAATGGGACTGGATGCCACCATTAAGTGGGAGGCTGAAACCGCTAATTCGTCAGCAGAACAGCGTCCGTTTGATGACAGTTTCGATATCAAGGCGGGTATCGCTGCTTTGATGCAGGAGTACCCTGAGATCGTCGATTTTTATCTGCCGCCGGAAGCCGATGCCAGCAAAATGGCCATAGTGAGTCTTCGCAAAGAGACAGCCGGCCAGGCCCTGCGAGTCATGGATGGTGTCTGGACATTATTGGATAAGTTTACCGATCCCCGCTTCGTGATAGCCTGTGATGATGATGTCAATGTTCGTGATTGGAATGATGTCATCTGGGCGGTCACGACCCGGATGGATCCAAGCCGTGATACTTTGCTTATCGACAGCTTGCCTTCAGGTTCGAGAATGGGGATGGATGCTACCAACAAGCTGCCGGGCGAGACGGATCGCGAGTGGGGAACCCCTATCAGCAAAGACCCGGAAATCGTTGCCAGAGTCGATGCTATCTGGGATGAGCTGGGTATTCTGAAATAACCCAAAAAAAATGAGTGGCTAGCGGGAGTTAGCCGCTTTGAGAGAAATCATATGCACCAAGTACGCCTGTTGCCTCATGATATTACGTTTACTGCCGATGAGCGGGAAACTGTTTTGCAGGCTGCGCTCAACGCAGGTGTCGCTTTTCCTAACCGGTGTCAGGTCGGGGCATGTGCCATGTGTCTGTGTCGCAAGCTATCTGGCGAGATAAGTTACCAGCTTGAGCCTATGCTTACTGAGAAAGAGCAAGCCGAAGGTTGGATCTTTACCTGTCAGGCCACCGCCAAAAGTGACTTGGTATTAGAGTTAGACTAGAGGAAAACAATGTCTATTAAATGTGAAGTAAAGTCAGTTGAATCGCTCGCGTGCAATACCTACCGTATTCTGCTTCAGCCAGAGCAAAAACTAGATTTCAAAGCGGGTCAGTATTTGCTGGCTGTGATGGGCGAGAAAGACAAGCGTCCGTTTTCTATTGCCAGCAGCCCGTGCCGTGAGGGCGAACTGGAGCTGCATATCGGCGCTGCCGAGCATAACCCGTATGCGATTGAAGTGGTTGATGCGATGAAGGCTGCGCTTGAAAATGGCCAGCCCTTCGAGATTGAAGCCCCGCATGGCGAGGCCTGGGTGCGAGAAGACAGCGACAAGCCGTTGTTGATGATTGCCGGTGGTACCGGATTCTCTTACGTGCGCAGTATTCTGGATAACTGCCTGAGCCGTGGTGTGAGTCAGCCAATTTTCGTCTACTGGGGCGGCCGTGATGCCTGCCAGCTGTATGCACATGATGAGCTTGAGGCGCTGGCTAAGGAACACAGTAACCTGACCTATGTGCCTGTGGTCGAAACCGCCCCGGAGAACTGGCAGGGCAAGGTCGGCAATGTGCTGGAAGCGGTCGACAATGACTTTATCAGCCTGTCGGCTTACGACATCTACCTGTGTGGTCGCTTTGAGATGGCCGGAGCTGCGCGAGAGCAGTTTACGGCAGAGAAAGGCGCCGAGCGCGATCGTATGTTTGCCGACGCGTTTGCCTTTATCTAACGCCAGGGCAAAATCCCGTCACAAGAAAGGCGAGACAGGTGTCTCGCCTTTTTAGTGGGTGTTACTTAAACGAGGCGCTGAATACGGGCGCTAGATTCTCGCCAGCTCGACCTTGCGTTTTACCCAAGTCTCGTTGACCCATAGCGAGGCCATAATAATGAGCCCGCCGATGATCAGGCGCGGGTAGTCGACATCGCGGTTCCAGATGACGATATTGACGATAAGCCCGGCCGGAACCAGCGCATTGTTCATAATGGCCAGGGCACCGGCATTGACCAGGGTCGCTCCCTTGTTCCAGATGAAATACCCCAGACCGGACGCGATGATACCCAGGTAGATAAGAATGCCCCACTGGGTGTTGGTGGTCGGCAGCTTGTCGAGGTTGCCAAACAGCAGGAACATCGGCAGGGCAACGCAAATTGCCCCGAGGTAGAACAGCCCGAATACGGTATGTTGAGGCAGTTCGGCCTTTTCCTGCTCCATGGTGCGCTTGTAGCCGACCTGACCGATGGCAAAACACAGATTGGCGCCTTGTACGATGAAAAAGCCGATAATGAAGTTCTCGTTGATCCCTTCAAACTTGATGACTGCTGCGCCCAAAACGGCAATGGCGGCGGTGATCAGGTACCAGGCCGAGAACTGCCGATGCAGCAGATCATAGATCAGGGTGACATAAATAGGGGTAAAGATGGTAAACAGCAAGACTTCCGGCACGCTGAGGTACAGGAAGGACTGGTAGTAGAAGCAGTACATCAATCCGAGCTGGAAGGCTCCGACAACCATCAGCTTGACGGCCAGTTTTGGGTGGAGGTGCTGTTTGCGCAGAAATGGCAAAAAGACCAGTGCTGCGAGTGCTACCCGGGTTAAAACGGAAAACCAGGCATCGACTTGGCCAGCCAGGTAAACGCCGATCAGGCTAAAGGAAAATGCCCATAGCAGGGTGATAGCAGATAGATATCCCATATGAATAAGTAACGAAGTTGCATTGAATAATGCCGTTAGTGTAACTGATTGCAGCGGAATGAAATATCGCCAATTTGTGTGGGATTAGGTCCCGAGGGCCCACTCGCCGTGAGCACTCGGGTAAGGATAGGAAACGATGGCGTTTATTTTAGCGGTACCATCAACAGGTCGACCGGGGTGTGGTTGATCAGTTGTTTGGCAGAAGACAGTATCTTGCTCCAGAAATCCTGATGGTGGCCGCATACTACCAGCTCCACGTCGATATCATTGATGGCGTGGCAAATTTCGTCGCTCAGATCGCCGCTGCCAACCAGGGTATGCGATACCGGATAATTGGCTTTGGCAGCCAGGGAGTGCAGCTGCTTTTGGGCGTCATCGGCCATACGATGCTGGGCTTCGGACAGGTTGATATCGATGAGTCCGGTATAGAGCTCGGCATAGTTCACATCAATGTGGATAAGGGATAGTTTGGCATCAAGTGACTTGGCTAACTGGGCAGCCTTGCTTATCAGAGTGTAGCTGTCATCAGAGAGGTCGATTGCGACCAGAATATGTTTATACGCCATACAGTGAACTCCTTATCATATGTTTTTTTCCATGCTAGCACTGAGTATAACGGAAAAATATCGGCCAGATCCCATCCTGGCAGGCCTGGATACACGGTGGACGCGATAAATGGATTCCTTTGAGTTGCATTCTCAATTATGCATTGTGACAATGGGTTATCGGCGATTTCAAACCGATCGGTGAGATTGGTATACACTAGAATAGATAGGAGTAGTGCGATGTTAGCTCACGCTATGGTTGAAAAACTTAACGAGCAAATCAACTTGGAGTTCTTTTCCTCTAACCTTTACCTGCAGATGAGTGCCTGGTGTGAGGACAAGGGCTTTGAAGGTGCGGCTGAGTTTCTGCGCGCCCATGCTGTCGAAGAAATGGAACATATGCAGCGTCTATTCACTTACGTGAGTGAAACGGGTGCCATGCCAATCCTGGGTGCGATTGAAGCACCTAAGCACGAGTTCGCATCGTTGGGAGACGTATTCCGCGAAACCTATGAGCACGAGCAGCTAATCACTGACAAAATTAACAAACTGGCTCATGTCGCGTTTACGACCCAGGACTACTCAACCTTTAACTTCTTGCAGTGGTATGTTGCAGAACAACACGAAGAAGAAAAATTGTTTAAAGGTATTCTGGATAAGATTGAGCTGGTGGGTGAAGACGGTAAGGCATTGTTCTTCATCGATAAAGATCTTGCCGCGATGGCAAAAGCTGAGTCTACATCGGTAATGGATACTCAGGCTGGCTAACAATGGCCGAGGGCGTGCCTGACACGCCCTTGAATCGCCCGGCCAGCATCTGAGAAAGTTGTTCGGGGGTTATTATGATCATTAGTGGTGATGCACTTTTATTCGCTCTCTTTTTGGTCGCAGTCGTTAATGTGTCTCGCTATATCAGTACGTTACGTACTTTGCTGGCGGTGATGCGCGAGTGTGATCCTCTTCTCTACCAACAGGTAGACGGCCGGGGTTTTTTCTCCTCCCAGGGCAATGTCACCAAGCAAATTCGGCTGTTTCACTATATACGCAGCCAGCAATATCAGAATCATCATGATCCGGTATTCATGGAAAAATGCGTCAAAGTCCGCAAGCTTTTTATTCTGGCAAGTACCTATCTGATGGTATTTTTTATTGCCATTTTTGTGGTGGCCTATCTGGGGATCTAGCCGCCGCGTCAACAAGCGATACCACTCTGCAGTCCTTATGACGCGGAGCGTGGTTAACTGTACGACATAGATTCAATTTGGTATTCAGTACCGGGGTAGGTAGAATAGCACCGGTTTTGAGGGATGCAGGCTGCTTGGCTCTGGCATCCCTTTTTCATTGCTTTGCAGAAACTGCAAAGCGCAATAACGGGTGAGTGAAGAGCGGTACTGACATGGCAGACAAGTTTGATGTGGTGGTGATAGGGGCAGGCGCTGCAGGACTGATGTGCGCGGCAGAGGCCGGAAAGCGCGGTCGTTCGGTGCTGGTGGTGGACCATGGCAAAAAGCCGGGACGAAAAATCCTGATCTCCGGTGGCGGTCGCTGTAACTTTACCAACTACGATGTTGCAGCCAACAACTATGTCTGCCGTAATCCTCACTTTGTTAAGTCGGCGCTGTCGCAATATACCCAGTGGGACTTTATCGCTATGGTGGCCAAGCATGAGATTGCCTATGAAGAGCGCGATCACGGCCAGCTGTTCTGTGAAGACTCCGCCAAGGACATCGTCAATATGCTGCTGGCTGAGTGCGACCAGCCGACGATTGAACAGCGTTACCGTTGCGATGTCCACGATATTGCCAAGACCGAAACGGGCTTCAGCCTCAAGCTAAATACGACAACGGTAGAGTGTGAGTCGCTGGTGATTGCTACCGGTGGACTGTCGATGCCGAAGTTAGGGGCGACGCCGTTCGGCTATCAGGTGGCCGAGCAGTTTGGCCTTAAGATGGTGTCGACAACGGCCGGGCTGGTGCCGTTCACTTTGCACAAGGAAGAGAAGGAAGCCTATGCAGAGCTGTCGGGAATTGCGATCCCGGCGGTGGTCGAGGCCGAAGACGGAACCACCTTCAAAGAGAACCTGTTGTTTACCCACCGCGGCTTGTCTGGCCCGGTGATCCTTCAAATTTCTTCATACTGGACGCCGGGACAAAAGGTGACGGTTGACCTGTTGCCGGATCTGGAACTGGCTGACACCTTGGCGACCATGCGCGAGAAGCACCCGAACCAGAGCCTGAAGAATTCACTGTCCCGCCTGTTGCCAAAGCGCCTGATTGAGGTGCTGATTGAGCGCGGAGATATTCAGGACAAGCCGCTCAAGCAGTTCAACCCGAAAGAAATCGCCGCGATGGCAGTCTATTTCCACCAATGGCAGGTCGCACCGAACGGTACCGAAGGCTACCGTACTGCCGAAGTGACGCTCGGTGGGGTCGATACCGACGAGCTATCGTCAAAGACCATGGAAGCCAAGCAGGTTCCCGGGCTGTACTTTGTCGGCGAGGTGATGGACGTTAGCGGCTGGCTCGGTGGTTATAACTTCCAGTGGGCCTGGAGCTCGGGTTTTGTAGCCGGGCAATATGCCTGATTAAGAAATATTACTCGACTTATCAACGGCGCGTTCGCGCCGTTTATTATATCTACCCCACCAATAAAACAGTCCGCTCTAGCGGGGCAAACAAGTAACCGGTTACCCGGCGTTTACCTTTCCCTAACAGCCGAGAAATGTCGGTGATATTTTAGAAAAATTCAGCGAAAAAAACCTAGCCAGTGCAGAGAAAAAACCTATAATCCGCGAGCTTTTTTACCTGCACTAAATATCGGAGTTGATCGGAAATGAAAAAGACAGCATTTAAGGTTGTGGCGATGGCTGTACTGGCGACGTCGCTGACAGGGTGTATTGGCCAGATGGGCACATCCCAGTTGGTTACCAAGGCTAACCTGAGTGCCGTGGATAACCGTTATGGCCGTGCCGGGCTGTTTGTTCTGATGAGCCCGGTTTATGGCCTGGCGGCAACCGCCGACCTGTTTATCTTCAATACCATCGAGTTCTGGACCGGCAAAAACCCAATTACCGGCAAGTCGCCGGCGGTGGCGGATCAGCCTGTGGAGGCAATCTTCAAGGTGAACGGCAGTCTGGATCAGTCGATGACCTCGGCGCCGTTGGCGAGTGTTCATCACAGCAATATCGAAGCGGCGAGTTTGCGCCAGCTGGACGAAAAGACGCTTGAGATGAACGTGGTCTATAGCAATGGAGAGCGTGCGGTGCTGCGCGGCGAAAAAGCCGGTGAGGCAGTAAACTTTTATCTGGATGGTGAGTTTGTGGCAGCAGTCAGCATTGACGAGCTGAACCAGTATGCCCGAATTCAGGCATAGGATTTAGGTATACGCCTAGGGTAGGCTGGTATTGCTAGCTGGGTAGGGTGAATCATAAAACGGGATCTGGGATCCCGTTTTTAGTTTTTGCGGCGTTAAATTGGCTTAAGGCGCAATCGGTGCCAGTCCCCGCCATAAAATTTGAAAAGCACCCTCCTGATAGTCGGACTGGCTGGCGAAGTCCGGGCGTTCGGCAAACAGGTTGGCGGTTGCCAGAAAGTGGCTGTGACAGAAATTGAGGACCAGCTCCAGCGGCAGTGGTGCCAGTTGCTGCCTGGCTTGTGCTTGCTGAATATGCCCAATTAAAAAGCCCATTGATACAGCCATGAGCTCCTGATGCAGACTGATCTCAAACGCCGGGTCATGGGCGATTTGCTGCATGAACTGCAGTTTGTTGGGGTTGTCCTGTGCCCACTGCAAGGCTTGCTGCCAGAAGTGCCGGACCTGCGCCTGAATATCATCATGGTGGTGCTGAGGCTGCATAGCCTGGCCGAGTTCGGTCTTGATATTACTGTAGAGGGTAATGATCAGGGCCTGTTTGCTGGCAAAGTGGTGAAACAGGGTACCGGTGGCTACATTGGCCTGCTTGGCAATGCTGGCGGTCGAGGTTGCCTGGATGCCGTTGCGGACAAATAGGCTCAGGGCGGCATCGAGAATGTTCTGCTGTTTGGTTTTGGTCATACTGGGTTTACTTTAGGTTTAGCGATTCGCTAATTATTGTTTGTCACTGTACCAAGGATAGACCCGACCACCCGAGGCAGGTGGCCGGAAGGTAGGGGGTTAGCGCAGGAAGAAGGCCAGCATCAACTTCTGAATCCAGCCGCCATAGGGGGGCGTGGCGAGCTTGGTGGTGGTGAACTTGCCGCGGCTAAGTACCGTCTTGGCCTTGGAGAAGGTCAGGAAGCCTTCCTTGCCGTGGTAATGCCCCATGCCTGACGGACCGATACCGCCGAATGGAGCATCATCTGCGCCGACGTGCAGCACCGAGTCATTGATGCACATACCGCCGGAGTGGGTGGTGGTTTTGACCTCGTGTTGCAGCTCGGCATCGAAACTCATCAGGTACAGGGCCAGCGGGCGAGGGCGCTGGCGAATGTAGTCCAGTGCCTGGCTGACTTTCTGGTACGGGATCACCGGCAGCAGGGGACCAAAGATTTCCTCCTGCATCAGGGTCATGTCGTCTGTGGTGTTGAGCAGCAAATGGGTGATCATCCGGTGCTGCTGATCATCTCGGGACTGGTTGTGGCAGGGGATCACCTTGGCTCCCTGCTCCTTGGCCTCGTCCAGCCACTGGCTGAGGCGCTCATACTGGCGCGCGTTTACCACCGAGGTGAAGTCCCGGCTGGCCACGCCCTGCGGGTACATTTTGCCAAACTGCTTCTGGTACTCGGTGACAAAGTCATCGACTTTTTCCTCGGGAACCAGCACATAATCCGGCGCGACGCAGATCTGTCCGGCATTGAGGCTCTTGCCATAAATCATTCGCTCAATCGCCAGTTCTAAAGGCATATCCGGGGCGATCAGGGCGGGTGTTTTGCCGCCCAGCTCCAGAGTTACCGGGGTCAGGTTATTGGCTGCAGCATGCATAACATGGCGTCCGACCGTGGTTGAGCCGGTAAAGAGCAGGTGATCAAACGGCAGGGCGGTAAAGGCGGCAGCGGTGTCGGCCTCGCCTTCAAAGACGGCGACTTCATCGTGGCTGAAGGTGTCCGACAGCAGGCCTCGCAAGACCTTGTTGGTGTTCGGGGTGAATTCGCTCAGCTTGAGCATGGCCCGGTTGCCGGCTGCCAGTGCGGTGATCAGCGGGCCGAGGCTCAGCATGACCGGAAAGTTCCACGGCACCACTATTCCGACTACACCCAGGGGCTGATAAATGACCTCGACCTTGGCCGGGGCCAGCATCAGGCCGCTATGACGGCGGGAGGGCTTCATCCATTTCTTCAGGTGCTTGATTGTGTAGTTGATATTGGTCACGCACGGCAGGATATCGGCCATCAGGCTGTCGTGGGTACTGCGCTGGCCGTAGTCCTGGCAGAGTGCCTCGCACAGTGGCGTTTTTGCGCTGAGCAGGGCACGTTTCAGTGCGTTAAGTTTATCGAGGCGCTGCTTGAGAGACGGCATGGGATCGGCCAGGAATTTGTCTCGCTGAGACTGTAAGGTCTTTTCCATTACGGCACTATCTATGTGATGTGTCTTGATCTCTTCAATTGCTGTCATTGCCTCTCTCCCTCTTTTGTCCTGCAGGACGATCGATAATTATTTCAACAAAACCGACTAGTCAGTCGGTTTTAGTATAGCCGAAGAATCTGAACCGGGCGTAACCAGGAATGCCAATGGTTCGATTGGCGCTGATGACGAGCTCGGGAGCCAACTCTAGGTGTGTTTGGCATGGCCGCTTTTATCGGCATGAAAGGTATCGATAAAAGCTTGAAAATACTCGTTTAACTGTGCGGCCTGATCCACTTCGCCAAGAAGTTCTAGTAACGCGATACCGGCTTCACAGGTACAGAGGTTACCGGTCTGTTGGTTACGGCGAAGCTGGTAGGCGGAGGCCGATGTCGGGGTCAGGCTCAGGCGTGGCTGCTGGGAAAGCCAGGGGCTTTTTCGTACCATCTTTCTTGCTTCCTGCCAGGTGGCATCGAGCAGGATGAACAGCGGTTGTTTGTCGGATTCGGGCCGGTAGGCTGTGGCCGGGTGTTCTTCGTCACTGGGAAACAGCAGCCACGGCTGGCTGCCGGGTGCCCGGAGCTCATCAAGCAGTGCGGCGGGCGGGTTAACCCTGTCCCAGGTGTAGCGCTGGCTGTTAGGTAGGGTACGGAGCATAAGCTCGCCGGTATTGGTATCCTTGCCAAGCTCCTTGGGGTGGGTCAGCAGTATAAAGTGGGCCTTGCTGTTTAATCGGGGTTCGGCATGGCAGATGCAGTTGTGCTGAAAGCCGCAGCGGGAACAGGACATAGAGAGTACTCGTGGTTGTTTTGGCTGGCGGGAGTGTGACATATCCCTGCCGGCCAAAACAACCATGCCAAACAACTATGCCAAATAACTATGATAGCTAGCTTCGCGCCTGGTGATCCGGCTATTGCCTTTCCAGACTTAGCCCGTCACCGCCGAGGCTAAAAGTCTGACCGTTGACGGTCTCTTCCTTGACCGTGATCCGGTTGTCATCAAAGGTAAATACCCGCTCGCTGATCAGACGTCGTCCCTGATGCTGGGTCATGACAACCTGTACGGTATTGTCACTGGCCTGTTGCCAGAATCCAGTCTCATTGAGGCTGGGCTCGCCAGATGGGTAATCATAGCGGGTGGTCGCCGAGTGATCCGGGTTAAGGGTGACTGTGGTGGTCAGCACCGGGGTATTGTCGATATAGGATGTTCCCTGGTAACGACCGGACCAGCTCAGGGTAATATCGGTTGCCCCTAGTGTTGCGCAGCCTTTGTAACTGCTGCCTTGCCAGTTTAGCGTGGCCTGCCAGCCAAATAGCGAGTCGCTCATGGTGTCGTTGCATTGGCCCTTTGTTAGGATCAACGAGAAACCCTGCCCCTGATAATGCTGCCTGCCGGCAACAATCTCTTTGTTGGTAATTGTTTGCTGCTGGCGTTGCTGGCCGGGGCGGATCAGGTTGGCTTTGTCGCCGTCCAACTCGATCACCCAGCCTGGCTCGTTACCGAAGGCCCGTGTCGCATGCGGGGGCCGCTGGCAACCGCCGAGCATTTCGGCCGAGATTAGGTTAATTTGCTTGACCTGGAAGCGGCCGTCATAGGCGGCCGCGAAGCCTTCATCGGGAGCTGGCTCGAGATAGCCGATAAACTCCCCGTACATTGGCTCGTAGCCAGGACGGGTGATTTGGGCTATCGCCTGACGATCGGTTATCGGGGTATTGAGCCAGTATTGCTGGCTGCTGCCGCAGGGCTGGATGCTGTTGGATTCATGGCCAAGAACGACATTGCCTCGGAGCATAAAGGCCTGCACCTTTCCTTGCTCGGTGGTGGCTGTCGGGGTGCTGTCGTCAGGCGTGATCTCAATCGGCCCGGAAGTTGGCGAGGGTGATGAAGTGGTGCAGCCGGCTAGAGCTGCCAGTAGTGCTGCCGCAGGTAAAGCCTGTCTCAAGTGTGTCATTCGATTCCCTCGGTATGTTAGGCTGAGCCGTCGTAAAGTCATTATACCGCTGCTGGGACACCCGGTTTGTCCGTAATAGGATTTGGGTGATAGCGCAGCACAATAACTATAACGAGAACGATTATGGCCAATTGGTTATTTAAAACAGAGCCGGATACATTTTCGATAGACACTCTGAAACAGCAAAAAGTTTCCTGCTGGGAGGGTGTTCGTAACTATCAGGCCCGTAATATGATGCGGGACGAGATCAAAACCGGCGATCAGGTGTTTATTTATCACTCATCCTGCAAGGATGTCGGGGTGGTCGGTATTGCGACCGTAGTTAAGGAAGCCTACCCGGATCATTTCCAGTTTGATCCGGAGGGGCCGTATTTCGATCCCAAGTCCGATCCCGATAATCCGCGCTGGGTGATGGTTGATATTGAATATCAGCGCCACCTGCGTCTGGTGTCGCTCAAACGGATGAAAGCCAATCTGCTGCTGGCCGAGATGCCGCTGGTCAAGCGTGGCAACCGCCTGAGTATTATGCCAGTGACCGACGCGCAGTGGCAGGAAATCCTGCAGATGACGGGGCAGTTTTAAAGCGGGTGGTGATAGTAAGGCCGTGATAACAACAGGCTGCCAGGCAGCCTGTCGGATATACATTTGGTTTACAACAGGTTGTCGGCAAGATAGTGGGCTACGGCTTCTTCGCTGCAAGGACCGATAATTTCATGGTTCGGAAGAGCCTGCTTGACCCTGTCGTGCGCCGTTTCCATGATCACTCCCTTGCCAGCCATGCTGAGCATTTCGACATCATTCATGCCGTCGCCAAAGGCGAGGCAGTCTTTTAGCTCGTAGCCTTTTTCTTTTGCTACCGCTTCAAGCGCATGTCCCTTCGAGACATTGGCATCCATCACTTCCAGGCACCAAGGTGTCGAAAAGACGATATTGGTCTGCTGGCCGAAAGCGGCGTTGAAGCGCTCCTCCCACTCCACCATTTTTTCGTGATCCTGGTCGTCGCGGATAAAGAAGACTTTGGCGATGCCTTCTAATGGCGGATTGTCGACATCAAATAGTTGATACTGGAATGTCTCGTGAAAATCTTTCAGGTATTCGCAGTCGATATTTAGCAGCCAGTCATCGTTGCGGTAGATATGGATTTTCAGCTCGGGATCCTGCTTCGCCATGGCAACAATATCGCGGACTACACTCGGCTGCAGATCCTGCTTATAAATGACTTCACCCTTGCAGTTATGCACTCGTGCACCATTAGAGGTGATCATATATGCGGGGATCCCCAGTTGTTCGCGCATATCGGCGACATCAACATGGTGGCGGCCTGTGGCAAAGATGAAGGCTTTATCCTGACGATGAAGCTGGTTAATAACATCTTTGGTAAAAGGGGCAATTTTGTGCTCGGGGGTGAGTAAGGTACCGTCTAGATCTGAAGCAACTATCTTATACATGGAAACTCTCGGAACAATGAATAGGACTCTCACCACCCCAGGGGATAGGGAGTAATAAGATTCATATTAAACCAGATCGCCTGCGAAAAAAGGGGTTAATTTATCCTACAATCTCTTCCGCCTTCCAAAAATGGTTGATAATTGCCGCAAGAACGGGGTGGCGGTATTTGTCGACCTCGAACAGAAGTTCGTGGCGGGCTCCTTCGATAACGGTTAGCTGGCATGAGCGATTAGCTTGCTGCATCGCCTGACAAAACAAGTTATGCGCCTGGTTATCGACAATGTTGTCGTCACTTCCCTGCAGCAGCAGGATTGGGGTAGTGATATTGGGGGCCTGCTCGATGCACTGCTTGGCCGCTGCGATCCCCTGCCATACCCAACGGGCACTAGGTCCGCCGATTTTGAGCTCGGGTTTGTGCTCGTATAGATCGCGAAACCACTGATAGCGGATTTGGCTTTGGCAAAGCGGGTTGTCGACAAATGGCTTGGGATAATACGGGACTTGGCCGGGCGCGTAGTCTGGCTGGCGCTGGAGCTGTTCGACGACACGGGCCAGTGGTGAGGCGATGGGCTTCATCCAGTTGTTGATATTGATCCCGTGCATCGGGGCGCTGAGTACTGCACTGTCTATCAGGGAAGGGTGCTTGGCCATGAACAGGCTGCCGATAGTACCGCCCATTGAGTGGGCCAGCATAAAGTGTTGCTGGTAGCCTTTGGGAGCAATAACAGTATCAAAGAAGGTCTTGAGATCGCTGACGTAGTCGTCAAACTCTTCGATGTGGCCCAGTTCGGTGTCTTCGGCCAAACGGTCTGAGACGCCTTGACCGCGATGATCCAGGGCAAAAACATCATAGCCTTGTTGCACCAGATCATAAAAAAGCTCCTGGTATTTCCAGTAGCTTTCGATCCGGCCGTTGACCACGATAATAGCCTTGTCATGATTGTATCCGGTGAGGCTGACCCAGCCGACATTAAGCTGATCAACTCCCTGAAACATGCCCTCTAGGCGGTGTTGCCAGAGTTCGGCAACGGGACCTGCCATGGTATCGCAGAACTGAGATTCCTGTGAAAAATTAAAGTAGTGCGGTGGTTGAACAGTCATGGCTTTTCTCAGCGTAATGAAAATAGAAAATAGGGTGTTGCGTGCGGTCAGTCGCTAGGGCTTATGGCAAATCTAAGTTCAGTATAACGTAAAGTGGTCGCCTTCTTTAAGCGAGTGTGAGTTGCTTTAGTGATTGAACTACTGTTAACTTGTAGCCGTTTTATGCATTAGAGAAGAATAATGCCTGATTAACTGGGCAATTATTTTGCATAATAGGCGTTTCACAGGGTAGGGAGAGCAAGAGTGAGTATCGAAGTTTGGTTGGCTTATCTGGCGACAGCGATAGTATTTAGTTTGGCCCCGGGCTCAGGTACGGTCAATTCAATCAGCAACGGCATGGTTTACGGCTGGCGCAAGTCTCTGGCTTCAATTCTGGGGCTGCAGGTCGGCCTGGCGTTTCACCTCTTGCTGGTGGGTGTGGGATTGGGCGCGATTGTGGCCAAGTCTGCGACGGCATTCGCTCTGATCAAATGGATCGGGGTGGTTTATCTGGTCTGGCTCGGTATTCAGAAGTGGCGGGAGAAGGCATCGCTGAACGTTGAGGCGAATGTTGTCCAGGTCTCAGCTTGGCAGTTGTTTCGTCAGGCTGTCATGGTGAATTTGACCAACCCCAAAACGATTGTTTTTCTGGTTGCCCTGTTTCCTCAGTTCCTGAACCCGGCCGAGCCGCAGATGCTGCAGCTAACGGTGCTGGGGATCACAACCTTGGTGATTGATACTGTTGTAATGTTGTTTTATGTCACCCTGGCGTCAAAGCTCACAATGTATATTCGCTCAGCCAAAGTGATGGGCGGATTAAATCGTCTGTTTGGTTCGATGTTTATTGGCTGCGGCGCCTTGCTCGCTTCGGCGAAAGCGTGACTATTCAGTCCACAGGTCTGGGGCTGTTATAATTAGATTCGATATTTTAATTATATTTCAAACCATTAAGGAACCACGCAGGCATCATGTATTCCTATGTCGCACGTCAGCCAATTTTTAACCGCCAGCAACGGACCGTCGGGTACGAGCTGCTGTTTCGCGACGGGGAGAGTAATGCATTTCCTGTTATCGAGGCGAACAAGGCGACGTGTCGGCTGCTGGTGGAAAATTACATGGCGGTTGGCGATAACCCGGCGACTGCCGGTCAGCGCACGTTTATCAATTTTCCCTATGAGAGCCTGATCCGCCTGCTTCCTATGCTTCTGCCGAAGCGAAAAGTGATCATTGAGGTGCTCGAGAGCTGTACGCCGGATGAAGAGCTGTTTGTGGCGATCAAGTACCTCTATCGCCAGGGCTATGTGATCGCCCTGGATGACTTCGAGATGGCACCGCAGTGGCAACGGTTCTTGCCCTATGTGCACATTATCAAGCTGGACTTGATGAAAATCGGCATCGAGCAGGCGTGCGAGTTCGTCAATCAGCACCGTGACCGCAAGCTTAAGTTTCTGGCCGAAAAAGTGGAAACCCATCAAGATTATGCTGCCGCCTATGAGGCCGGCTTTCAATTTTTCCAGGGCTATTACTTCAGCAAGCCGGAGATGCTCAAAAATCGCCAAGTCGAACCGGAAAAGCTGACCACTGTGCGCCTGCTGCAGGAGATCTGCCGCGAGCCGGTGGACTTTAACCGGGTCGAGAAGATTATCATCAGTGACGTTTCACTGTCCTACCTGCTATTGCGATACGTCAATGCGGCCACTCATCGCACCATTGAACCAATCAGCTCGTTTAAGCAGGCACTGGTTTATCTCGGTGAGGAAAAAATTAAAATGTTCGTCAGTGCCGTGGCAACGGCACATGCGGCGATCGATAAGCCGAAAGAGTTGTACTCGCTGTCACTGCAGCGGGCCAGAATGTGCGAGATGCTGGCGGCTAGTAGCCAACTGGCTGTTGAAAAGGACAAGGCGTTTCTGACCGGACTGTTTTCACTGCTCGATGCCTTGCTGGATAACTCGCTGGAGCAACTGCTGACCCTGCTGCCGCTTGAGCCGGATGTGCGGGAAGCCCTGCTAAATCATCAGGGAGCGCTGGGCCAGATTCTGTCCTTGCTTGATGCCTACGAGCAGGCTGACTGGGAGAAGATCAGTGCTTGTTGCCAGGTGCTGGGGATAGGTGAGGAGCTGGTGGCGAAAAGCTATCAGCATGCCCTGCAGTGGTCTTCCCTGTACCTTGATACTTCTCCCAACCCGGACTCAACTGCCTGATTGTGGCTGTTTGATGAATCATTATTGAAAAGGCGGTGGCATTGCTGATGTGCTACCGCCTTTTTGTTTACACTGGGTCTTTTGGGACTCGACCAAACTTCACAACTCAGCAGGAGATAAATCGACAGTGTCTGTGTTTGCCCTTGTGCTGGTCGTGCTTTCTGCCGTTATCCACGCCAGCTGGAATCTACTGGGAAAATCCCGAACACCGACACCGGCGTTCTTCTGTGTTGCCAGCCTCGGTGCCGGACTGCTTTTGGTACCGGTGATCTGGGTGGTACTGACCTCGGCCTCGCCGCTTCCCTTTACGTACTGGCTGTTGCTGACGGTCAGTAGTTTTTGTCAGATGGTGTATATGGCCAGCCTGGCGCGCGCTTATCAGCTGGCGGATGTCGGCGTAGTTTACCCGATAGCGCGGGCGCTGCCGGTGTTGATGGTGGCGGTGGCCAGTACCTTGCTCGGGCAGTCGATGCCTTTATTGGCCTGGGCCGGGATGGTGCTGGTGACCTTAGGTTGCCTGATGGTGCCGGTAGTCAGCTTTCGTCGCTGGCAGTGGCGTGCCTATTGGCAGGGCGGGTGTCTGTGGGCACTGCTGGCTGCGATGGGCACGGCTGGCTATTCGGTCCTGGATAACCACGCGCTGGCAGTGATGACGGGGCATTATCAGCATGCCTTGCCGTCATTGTGGATAGCGTTTGGTTATCTGGGTATGCAGTTTATTGTAACGGGCCTGTGGTTGTTGCTATGGTGCTGCAGTGATGCAGGGCGCCGGCAGTTGAGGCAGGGTTGGCAGGACAGAAGGGTTGCCCTGCTGACCGGGAGCATGATGGGTGGCACCTACGGGCTGGTATTGCTGGCGATGACGTTGACCGAGAATGTCAGCTACGTGGTTGCCCTGCGTCAGCTCAGCATCCCGGTTGGCATCGGGCTGGGGATCTGGCTGTTGCGCGAGCCGGCACACCGGCCCCGGTTGGTCGGTGCCGGATTGGTGTGCCTGGGGCTGGTTGCAGTGTCGCTGCGTTAGTTAGTCTTCGCTAACCGGTGAGACTAGCGCTTTTCCACGGCATATTGACTCAGCACCTTGACGGCAGCCGTCAGTGCTGGGTTGAGGGTTTTGTTAGACGGGTAGCATAGCCCAAGGCGGCGGAACATTCGTGGCCCGTCCAGCGGGACGGTGACTAGCTGGTTGGCCGTTTCCAACACCCCGGTCGGCAGAAAAGATATCCCCAGCCCGGCCTGTACCAGATGCATCACCTGGGTTTTGTGCTCGGCCTTGGCGACCAGATTTACGGCAAGGCCATCACAGGCCAGTAAGCCGATGGTCTGCTGGTGGGCTTCGCAGGGCGGACATTCGATGAAATCATGCTGGTGGAGCTGCTCCGGTGGTACCTTTTCCATGCTTGCCAGCGGGTGCTCGGGTGGCATGCACAGTACATAGTCCTCATCCCACAGCGGCAGGAAGATTTCGTCTTCAGCCTTGAACATATCCAGCGTCAGACGCGCATCGGCAGGGGCATCGTGATCGACCAGCTCCATAAGCAAGTTAGGGATTTGCTGCTTGAGTTGGGCAAGTACCCGTGCCAGTTGCGACTGGCTCAGATCGGGAAAGTTGGCCAGTTTGAGCGGCAGGCATTCGGTGCGCTGTTGAAACAGCTGCGGCAGGCGGTTGATATCGCCCAGCAGCCGGATCGCCAGCGGGTAGAGGTAGTGAGCCTCGTCGGTCAGATCGACCCCTTTCTTATGGCGGACAAACAGCGGGGTGTTGAGCTCGGCTTCCAGTTGCTTGATGGCGTTGGAGATAGAAGGTTGCGAGACAAAGCAGCGTTCGGCTGCGAGAGTGATGTTCTTCTCTTCGTAGACGGCAACAAAAAAGCGTAGCAGGCGTAAGTCCATAAGGGAAAACTCGTTGGGGATCAGATGGTCATGATACCAAACAGAATAGCGCAATCTATCCATAGCTAAAATTTATGATAAGCAGAAAAAAAGGATATTTTTCCTGAGCAGCACAGCCCGATATAGTAGCGCCATCAACTAAATGCCGGCTGTTGATGACATCTCTACTATCTACTAGCAAAGGGTTTCATTATGTCTAAGTCTCTAATTGTGATCACAGGTGCAAGTTCAGGTATCGGCGAAGCAACCGCACGTAAACTGTCTTCAGAAGGCCACCCTCTATTGTTGCTGGCTCGTCGTATTGAACGACTAGAAGCCTTGCAGCTGCCGAATACAGTGTGCCGTCAGGTGGATGTCACAGATGCTGGTGCCTTCGCTGCAGCGATCAAAGAAGCCGAGGCACAGTTCGGGCCGGTAGATTGCCTGATCAATAACGCAGGAGTGATGTTGCTTGGCCTGGCCCATGAGCAGGATCCGGCTGAGTGGAAAGCCATGTTCGATGTAAATGTGATGGGACTGTTGAACGGTATTCACGCTGTACTGGCCGATATGAAGGCGCGCCAGCACGGTACCGTCATCAATATCAGCTCGGTTGCCGGTCGTAAGACCTTTCCGAGCCACGCAGCCTACTGCGGCACTAAGTTTGCTGTTCATGCCATCACAGAGAATATCCGTGAAGAAGTGGCCGATGACAACGTACGCTTTATCACGATTGCACCGGGTGCGGTTGAAACAGAACTGCTAAGCCACACGACCAATGATGATATCAAGGCGGGCTACGAAGAGTGGAAAGACGGCATGGGCGGGGTGATTGCACCGCAGGATATTGCCAATGCCATCAGCTTTGCCTATCAGCAGCCACAAAACTTGTGTATTCGCGAGATCGTTCTGGCTGCAACCCGTCAGCAGCCATAATGTCAGCATTCTGTGAGTAATTGATGAAAGCCGGAGCAAGTTCAGGTACTTACTCCGGTTGACTGCTATATTAGACAGTATTGGCAAGCCATTAGGCTCACTGCCAATACTGGATGAGAAGCTGGCTTAATACTTACAGGAGACCAACGGGTGAGGCAGAAGGTTGTCTTTTTCGATTTACTGCGTTGTATTGCGGCAATTGCTGTTGTTGTTATCCATGTTCTCGGCCCCTACCGTGATCAGTTGGGTGTGATCTCCGACAGCGCCTGGATTACTGCCACGAGCTTTAATAGTTTCAGCCGCTGGGCTGTCCCTGTCTTTATTATGATCACCGGTGCGCTAATGCTGAGTGATACCCGTGAGTTTGATGCGAAATATTATGTCAAACGGCGCCTTGGCAAGGTACTGGTTCCCTTTTTGGTATGGTCTGTCTTTTACGCACTGTTATCAGGCCTGACCTCGGCTGGCTATGATGGGGCGACCGCACTGGAGACGCTGAAAGCCCTGCCTGAGTACGAAACCTATTACCATCTTGGTTTCTTCTACTATTTTATCCCGTTGTATTTTGTGGTGCCGTTTCTTCAATACTATGTCCGGCAAACTGATCGAACGGGCACAATCGCACTTACTCTTATCTGGCTAGTGTTGACTACCTTGTTCCTGTTTAGGGTTGATGGTTTCTGGAGTCATCAGCTGGTTTTGTATAGCGGGTACTTACTTCTCGGTTACTGCCTGTTCCAACTTCAGTGGCCGGCATTGAAATGGTTGGTTGTTCTGGGGGGAGCGGGACTGCTGCTGACCGACTATATGGTGGTGAGTAACAGCTTCTCGGCCGGGGAGTATACCGTTGGCCGCTGGATGTCCTACAAGACACTCAATACCGCCTGTATCGCGGCGATGATTTTTGCCTTGTGCCGTCATTATTGTGACCGCTTAAGTCAGGCTTGGCTCACGCGCATTGCATTCATGAGTCGTTATAGCCTTGGCATTTATCTGTTGCATCCGATTTTTTTGTGGCCGGTACGTGAGTATGACCTGTATTTTGCCCATCCGCTGATCATGATCCCGTTCTGGACCCTGATTTGCACCGGATTGGCACTGACGGCCAGTTGGTTGCTGGCAAAGAGCACTAAAACAGCATGGCTGGTGCCCTAGAGCCTCCTGCCAGGTGGTAGTAGAACTAATCTCGGATCAGGGCGAAGTGTATAAATGACAGCCCTTTATAGGTCATGATGCCGCGATCGCCCGGATTGAGAGCATGGTAGTAATGTATGCCGACCATGAATTCGCGTTTGGGGCCGCCTTTGGTCGGCTGAACATAAATCCAGTACTCTTCGTTGTCATCACCGGGTTGGGCACCGATAACCGGCACGCTTTGCTTGGCGAGGATCTCGACCTCAACTTTCTTTTCGGGGGCGTTTTCTCCTTGTACGTGGCGGCGATAGAAGCGAATGAAATAAACAAATGAAATTACGAACAGGATGGCAACAGCCAGCACAATCCCTATTGGCATCAATGTACTCCTTGGTTAGCCGGACAATCCGGGTGAGAGTATTATTATGGAATGCCGTGTCCGGCAGTACATCCGAAGTGATAAATCGTGACTGCTACAGGGTTTTCTCTGTAGGGAAAGAAACGGTTATTCCCTGAAGCAATACAATTAGTTAGTTATCGCTGTAAGGAAACCGGTGTAAATCAGTGTCAGCAGGCTTTGCAAGGACTTTAAGTCACGATAAGGTAAGTAGAAAGAGCAGAAAGGAGATCGGCGTATGGCCAATATTGAGTTAGTTGTTACGCGCTCAAGGCGGATTGAGCACTTACTGCGTGAGCATTATCATGCTGAAGGCAAGGGCCTGCACCAGCTTATTACCAGCTGTGAGGAGCGCCTGCCTCATGAAATAATCCCCAAACTCCGTTTTGTGGCATCGGTGCGGAATAAAACCGTGCATCAAGACGGGTATCAGTTGGATGACAAGCCGGGCTTTCTGGCTGCTTGCCGGGATTGCGAAGATGAACTGACGCCCCGTAGCGGTCGCTTTGTCTGGACGGTGGCTGCCTTGGTCGTGTTGGGGTTTACCGCATTGGCTGTCTGGTTCTATTCAGAGCATTGGCACCGTATCAACCTTACTCCCTGATGCGAATCATGAACACCACCAACGGTTAATTGCTTACCCCTTTCCGCTGTTTGCCCGATGTTGCGGGCCGAATCTTCCTGCCGTTACCTGCTAAAACGAAAAAAGGTGCCAATAGGCACCTTTTTTTGAATTTTGTATTTTGCTTAGTAGATAACAGGCAGCGTCATTAAACCGACAACCACTGCGATCATCATAAGCCCTTGTTTTTGAGATGTTGTGAACATAGGTAAGATCCTCGTGTTGCTGCTGATTATGTGTTGATAAATACAATAGCATTGTTTTTGGCCTTTAGGCAAGCTCAACTGCTAAATTGTCAGGATAAGTTAAGTTAAAGGTGCTTTTAATGGTGCTCATTGGCTAAATAAACTGTGTTTTTTGCGTGGATTAAATAGTGTGCGCATTGTCTTGTTTCTGTTTTTTATGCCTATAAGTATTTGTTTTGTATTTGTTTTAATGTGTGTGATCGTGGTTTTTATTGTCTTTTTTTGAGTTTTTTATAATTTGTCGATCATATGTCGTTCTGCGTCGTCTGTGATTGCTTTTATGTGGTCTTGGTAAGTGGTGATGATGTTGGGATCGATAAGGTGAAGTGGTAGTTAGATAATTATGCTGTTTGCTCAGCTGCTTATAATGTTTATGTCTGGTTTTTAATGAAATTAGCAGTGTAAAAGTCCTGCGCTATATATTTTGTATTTTATTGAAATATTTATCTGTAACTTGTTGATATTTATCGGTTGTTTTTGTGGGGTTAACCGTGTGGTGATGTTGGGATTACCGGCCTTACAGGCTGTGATGGATTTGAGTAATTTGAATGAGGGGATTATTCATTACCTTGATATAAGGCAACCGTTTGCTATTTTTGTTTTGCTATCCTGAGGCTTATCGCTCATGGCGTGAAGTATTTCGCAACAAAGCTTTAGTGAATTTCCAATACTGAACGGTTTAGCGACTGATGTCTTTGTGTTTTTATAAGCGGGGTCTAGTTCTCGGGGATCCCTGCTAGACAATCCTGTTTGGGTTTCTAAACTGTCCCTGCTTATAACTATAATGATACTGGTGATGTTATGTGGGTTTGGTTAGCCATATCTTTATCTGCTTTATTACATGTTACAGCTGCGTACCATGGCCCTAAGTGGCAGTATTACTTTTTCAAGCCATTTACCATGGTGTTGTTGTTGCTCCTGGCCTGGCAAACTGGGCTTGAGAGTGTGTACCACCAGGCCATTTTTGTCGGGCTCGGGCTGTCTGTTGTCGGTGATGTTTTCCTGATGTTACCCAAAGACCGATTTGTTCCTGGCCTGATCAGCTTTCTTCTTGCACACCTTGCCTATTCATTGGCATTTTGGAGCCAGCTAAATGGCGATATGGTGTGGTGGTTGCCGGCGATGTTGGTCGGTGGCGGCGTTATCGTATTTTTGCTGTTGCTACCGTCATTGGGAAAGATGATCTTGCCGGTTGCCGTTTATATTGCGGTTATTGTTCAGATGACCTGGGCGGCGGGGGAGTTCTGGTTAACCGTGGGCTCAACAGCAGGGTTGCTGGCGTTTATTGGTGCCCTGGTCTTTATTGTTTCCGACACTGTCCTGGCCGTTGACCGTTTCCGGGGGCCTTTCAAGCCATCAACGATGGTTATTATGTCCAGTTACTATCTGGCGCAGTCTCTCTTTGTGGCGACACTGCTGGTCTAGGACCAGTAACCCGGCACTATGAAAGAAAAACGTTGCTGCAAAGGTCTGTGTCAGTGACGTTGTCGTGGCCCGATAATTAATCATAAGGAGCATGTGATGGGCAAACCATGGGTCAAGGTATATGATGCAGCCAATAATCTGGAGGCCTATAGTCTCAAGGGCATGCTGGAGAGCGAACATATCGAGGTACAGCTCAGCGGTGAATGTCTGTCATCGGCGACGGGGGAGTTGCCGACAGACGTGCTGCAGGTTGGGATCTGGGTAAGGGAGGAGCAGGTGCCGTTGGCAAGGCAGCAACTGGCACAATATGAACACACAGCTGCCAGTTGCTGGAACTGCCCGCAATGCGCCGAGCATAACGAAGGCCAGTTTGAAATTTGCTGGCAGTGCGGATGTGATAGACCTTAAACATATATTTTAAATGCTCTTAGTTGTCCTGAGTCAACTCCGCGCGTTGTGCTTGTGGTTTAATACTGGCATATTTTCCAATGGCTGCGAGAGATCCTATGACCCAGACCCATGCTCACAATGTCTTAAATATGCTGCTGGCTGCAGAGATCCCCTATACGGTTGAGTCTCTAAAACAAGCCGTTATTGCCGAATACGGTGAAGAGGTGCGTTTTCATACTTGTAGTCAGCAGGATTTGACTTTTGATGCGCTGTTAACGTTTTTGCTTGATCGTCGCAAGGTGATTCAAGATGGCGATACAATCACGGCCAATCGTGAACGGATGTGTAGCCACTAAGCGCCTACCCAAAAAATAGATTGCGTTAAAAGTGGTAAATTTATCGCCACCTTTTTGTTCGTTTGTTATACTTTCCCGCTTCTAGTCAGCTTTCTGGCTGACACCGTTATTTTTCTTAATCTTCTTACGATTAATCTCTGTCTGAGGTCTGCTTTGTGGAAATAATCTCTGCAGCGGTCATGCTATTTTTGATCATGGATCCGCTCGGCAATTTGCCGGTAATGTTATCGATCCTGCGGCATATTGAGCCGAAAAGGCGACGAGTCATTATGGTTCGTGAGCTGCTGATTGCCCTGGTTATTTTATTGGCATTTTTATTCGGTGGTCAGAGCCTGCTGAATTTCCTCCATGTCTCGGCGGAGACGGTCAGCATTTCAGGTGGCATTATCCTGTTCTTGATTGCAATCCGGATGATTTTCCCTCAGCCGGGTGGTGTGACGGGACTGGCTGCCGGTGAGGAACCGTTTATTGTGCCTATGGCAATACCGATGATTGCCGGACCGTCGGTGTTGGCATCCTTGCTGCTGTTGTCTAACCAGGAACCGGGCAGAACTTGGGACTGGGTCCTGGCTGTGTTGTTGGCATGGGGAGCCTCATTTGTCATTCTGATGTTCTATGAAGTCTTTAACCGTCTCCTGGGTGAGAAGGGGCTTAAGGCTGTCGAGCGCCTGATGGGCTTGCTGCTGATCATGATGTCGACCCAGATGTTTTTGGACGGGATACGCAATTTCTTCCAGATTGGGGGATAACAGGCGCGTCGCAGAAACGAGCATCTTGAGGTAGATTGGGTATATAGAAAAAGCGAGAGCAGGGGCTCTCGCTTTTTCGTTTCTGGCTCTGTGCCGGCTTACATCATGTGCTTGCGGCGGATGTCGAGCAGGGAAAAGATGCCGAAAATCAGTATTGACCACTTCTCCCAGCGGCTCATCTTGATCTTGTCGCCGAAGGCACCGATGAAAATCAGCATCTGCAGGCCGTGCATCATCAGCAGGAAGCCCGTCATAATGTACAGTGCCATGGCGGCCACACCCGGGAAGGGGTGGAAAATATTGACCAGCAGGACCAGCCAGACAAATCCGATGGCGGCTTTCGCCAACAAAATTAGCGTTTTCATGCTTCCTCTCTCTCATATAGCCGGTAGCTAACCTGTCCGGCGGTTTTTTCTTTGTGCAAATGCCAGTGGGGTGGCGTGTCGGGATCACCCAGCTCTTTCTCGGCTTCAATATAAATGATGGCACGGGGTGCCAGCCAGCCATTGTTTTCCAGCAGGGCTATCACCTCCTGTAGCAAATTCTTACGAAATGGCGGATCGATAAAAACGATATCGTAGGGAGTGCCAGGCTTGCTGAGATAGGCCAGGCTATCGGTATTGTGGATATGCGCATTGTCGGCACCCACGGTTTGACGGTTTTTTTCCAGTTGCTCGGCAGCTTTTTTGTCCAGTTCGAGCATGGTCACACTTTGTGCCCCGCGTGACAGGGCCTCAAAGCTCAGGCTGCCGCTGCCGGTAAAGAGATCCAGGCAGTTTGCCTCATAGAGGTCTTGCGCTAACCAATTGAAAACTGTCTCTTTTACACGATCTGTCGTGGGTCTGAGGCCTTCAACATCATGGACCGGAAGTTTTCGTCCGCGCCAGCGACCACTGATGATTCTTACGAACCCTTCCCGGCGGTTATTTGGCATATTTCGCCCTGATTGTTGCCTGCGTCTCGTCATAGATTTCTTCGACCGTTTAGAAAATGATAGTATACACCTGTTTTTAGGCTGCAAATTGTACCAATCAAGCTCTAGGATTTGCCAATGGCAGAAAAAAAGAAACGCGGATTATTTTCGTGGCTGGGTTTTGGTTCTGAAGAACAGACCGAGCAAGTTGAACAAAACAAAGACCACCAAGAGGTGGACACACAGGCTGAAGCGACTCAAAGCGAGGTAGCGGCGGCGGAAGAGGCCGAAGCTCAGGCGGCTGCGAGAGCGGCAGAAGAGGCTGAAGCTCAGGCCGCGGCGAAAGCGGCGGAAGAGGCTGAAGCTCAGGCCGCGGCGAAAGCGGCAGAAGAGGCTGAAGCTCTGGCTGCGGCGAAAGCGGCAGAAGAAGCTGAAGCTCAGGCTGCGGCGAAAGCAGCAGAAGAGGCCGAAGCCCAGGCTGCGGCGAAAGCGGCAGAAGAGGCTGAAGCTCAGGCTACCGAGCATACGGCGCAAGAAGCGGTTGTAGGTGAAACCACTGTTCACGAGCAGGAAAAACCGAAAAGTGAAGGCTTCTTCGCCCGCCTTATGCGCGGCCTCAAGAAGACCAAGACAAATTTCGGTACCGGCTTTGTAAGTTTGTTCCGTGGCAAGAAGATTGATGACGATCTGTTCGAGGAGCTGGAAGAACAGCTGCTGGTGGCCGATGTCGGTATGGACACCACGCTGAAAATCATTGAAAACCTGACCGAAAAAGCAGATCGCAAAGATCTTAAAGACGGTGAGGCGCTCTATGGATTGCTCAAAGACGAGCTGGGTGAGATGCTGGAGAAAGTCGAGCAGCCACTGGTCGTCGATACCAGCAAGAAGCCTTATGTGATCCTGATGGTCGGGGTCAACGGGGTGGGCAAAACTACCACGATTGGTAAGCTGGCCAAGCAATTCCAGGCTGAAGGCAAGTCTGTCATGCTGGCGGCCGGTGATACCTTCCGTGCAGCAGCGGTTGAGCAGTTGCAGGTATGGGGTGAGCGAAACAATGTGCCTGTCGTGGCCCAGCACACCGGAGCCGATAGTGCGTCAGTTATTTTTGATGCGATTGAGTCGGCCAGGGCCCGTAATGTTGATGTCGTGATTGCCGATACGGCAGGCCGTCTGCAGAA
The DNA here is from genome assembly GCF_050336885.1 of Photobacterium kasasachensis. Taxonomy (NCBI): domain Bacteria; kingdom Pseudomonadati; phylum Pseudomonadota; class Gammaproteobacteria; order Vibrionales; family Vibrionaceae; genus Photobacterium; species Photobacterium kasasachensis. The sequence goes on along the minus strand of NZ_JAKJSH010000009.1, from coordinate 199,492 downwards.
CAAGGGCAACCTGATGGAAGAACTGCGCAAGATTGTGCGCGTGATGAAGAAGGTTGATCCGCAGGCTCCGCATGAAATTATGCTCACCGTCGATGCGGGTACCGGTCAGAATGCGATCAGCCAGGCCAAATTGTTCAGCGAGGTTGCTCCGGTATCGGGGATAACGATCACCAAACTGGATGGTACGGCGAAAGGTGGGGTGATCTTTGCCGTGGCAGATCAGTTCAATATCCCAATTCGCTACATAGGTATTGGCGAAGGGATCGATGATCTGCGTCCGTTTGCTGCCAATGAGTTTATTGCAGCACTGTTTAGTGACGAGGAATAAGTCGTGATTCGGTTTCAGCAGGTAAGTAAGGCTTATCGTGGCGGGCGCCAGGCCCTGCAAAAAGTGGATTTCCATCTGCAACAGGCAGATATGGCGTTCTTGACCGGCCACTCCGGTGCCGGTAAGAGTACCCTGCTGAAACTGATCTGTGCGATTGAACGGCCGAGTGATGGCCAAATCTTTTTCAACGGTCATGAAATTACCCGGATTGATAATAAGCAGATCCCTTTTCTGCGCCGTAATATCGGGATTATTTTTCAGGACCACAAGCTGCTGATGGACCGTAGTGTCTATGACAATGTTGCGATGCCGTTGCGGATTGAGCTGGCGTCGGAAAACGAGGTCAAGCGGCGGGTTTCGGCCGCGCTGGACAAAGTGGGCCTGCTCGACAAGGCACGCTGCCTGCCGATGCAGCTGTCCGGCGGCGAGCAGCAGCGGGTGGGCATAGCCCGTGCGGTGGTAAACAAGCCGCGGCTGTTGCTGGCTGACGAACCAACGGGCAACCTCGATGCTGCGCTGTCTCATCAGGTGATGCAGCTGTTTGAAGAGTTCAACCGGGTAGGGGTGTGTGTGTTGATGGCAACCCATGATACCTCCTTGCTCACAACCCATAACTATCGCCGCTTTGATCTTCAGCAGGGGCATTTGAGGGAGGTAGCACGACGTGGCGCGTAAGCAAACGGGTTTCTTTGCGGTGCACAAACAGCAATGCAAGGGCGCATTGGTCGAGTTGATGCGACGTCCGCTTGGCAACATTCTGACCCTGGCAGTATTGGCCTTTGCGCTGACGTTGCCTGCCAGTTTTTATTTACTGGCCAAAAATGTCACTCTGGTGGCACAGGCATGGCAAAATCCGACTCAGCTGACCCTGTATCTCGAGCAGGGCACCCCGGCGTCGGCTGCTGCCCAGTTCAGTGAGCAGATGCAGGGCTGGCCGGAGGTTGATTCGGTCGATTATATTTCTCCCCAGCAGGGGCTGGAAGATTTTCGCGAGCATGCCGGTTTTGACCAGGCCCTGACCCTGCTGGACGAGAACCCGCTGCCGTCGGTGGTTGTGGTTCGCCCGGTGACGGCATGGCAAAGCAATGACAAGGCGGTGGCACTGGCAGCCAAGATCCGCAGTGAGCCGCAGGTCGATGAAGTGAGACTGGACAGTGACTGGCTGCAGCGGCTGGCAGCCATTAAAGATCTGGCAATTACCATGGCATTGCTGATGTCTGGACTGATGCTTTTTGCTGTTTTCCTGATTGTCGGCAATACATTGCGGCTGCAGGTGCAAAACCAGAAGGACGAAATTCAGGTGATGAAGCTGGTCGGTGCAACCGACAGTTTTATTCTTCGGCCTTATCTCTATACCGGGGCCTGGTACGGCCTGATAAGCGGGACCGTGGCTTGGGTATTGACGGCGATTGTTACTATACTGCTGGATGGCGCGGTGGCGAAACTGGCGGCACTGTATGACAGCAGTTTTCGCCTAGTAGGATTACGTTGGGACGAAACCCTGATTTTGCTGATGATTGCCTCGTTCCTCGGCCTGCTTGCAGCACGTTTATCTGCCGGACGCCATTTGAAAGAAATTGAACCTATCTGACGTTTTTGAATCTATAAATGGTGTAAATTACGCGACCGACTTGCAAAGGTGGCTGTTTTCTGGGCATCATTACAGGTTCAGGTAATTTCCCATTGGTTTAAAAAACACACGAGGTTTGTTGAATGGCACAAGAGATGACTTCAATGGCTTTAGTTTCTGCCGATAGTCTGGATGGATATATCCAGAGTGTTAACAGCTATCCGATGCTGTCGGCCGAGCAGGAACGCGAGTTAGCTGAGCGTCTGCATTATGATGGTGATATTAACTCGGCGAAAAAGCTGGTTATGTCCCACCTGCGCTTCGTTGTGCATGTTGCACGTGGCTATTCAGGCTACGGCCTACCAATGGCAGATTTGGTCCAGGAAGGTAATATCGGCTTGATGAAGGCGGTAAAGCGCTTTAATCCTGAAGTTGGTGTTCGCCTGGTGTCCTTTGCCGTCCACTGGATCAAGGCTGAAATTCATGAGTACGTGCTGCGTAACTGGCGTATCGTGAAAGTCGCGACCACCAAGGCCCAGCGTAAGTTGTTCTTTAACCTGCGTAAGTCCAAAAAGCGCCTCGGCTGGTTCAACAATGATGAAGTGCAAATGGTCGCCGAGCAGCTGGGTGTCGAGGCAAGCGAGGTCCGTGAGATGGAGTCGCGACTGGCGGCGCAGGATCCGACGTTCGAAATGCCATCTGAAGATGATGATCGCGATAGCGGTTACACGGCACCGGTGTATTACCTCGAGGACAAGTCGTCCGATGTTGCTCTGAGCTATGAAGAGAACAACTGGGAAGCGCATGCAAATAACCGCTTGTCCCTTGCTTTGGGCAGTCTGGATGAGCGTAGCCAGCATATTGTCCGATCTCGCTGGTTAGATGAGCAGAAGACTACCTTGCAGGAGCTTGCTGATCATTATGGGGTTTCTGCAGAAAGGATCCGCCAGCTGGAGAAAAATGCGATGAAGAAACTGAAAGAAGCGGTCGGAGACGCGATCTAAAGATCCTCGCAAACTATCCACAAAGATGAATTTTTGAAAACCGGCCTGGGGCCGGTTTTTTTGTACCTGATTTCTGAGAGATACCTCACATTTGTGGGTAGAATTGTGTACTACAAGGTAAGTTATCCACAGCTTTCGATCGGATCCGATCTACATGTAGTGGATCCAAATGTCGGGAAACACATTATCAACGCTATTCACAGTTTTTTCCACAGCTGGTGGTAAATTGATCAGTTGCTGGGGGCGGGGTTGTGGACCGTTGATCTGACGCCTTGTGGTGCCTGGTGTTGCAGTAGGTTGTTAATGGCGGTTAAAGCCCTACTTTCTGTGCAAGGTTGTGAGTAACTTTGTGCGGTACAATAAATGGCAGCAAAAATACGGCTGGTTTTTTTGTCGGGATCCCAAACCGGACGATCGTCACGTTTTCGGGCCTGTCGGGAAGATCCGGCCATTTGGATCAACAGAATAACAAAGCAGGCTATCGTGACAGGTCGCTTGCGGCAGACAGAGTGAGGCAGTCGATGGAACAGTTTGAGCATATTTCGGTAGAGCAGGCATATACATTATTACAACACGCCGATTCAGAGGCTGTACTGGTCGATATCCGCGATCCGCAGTCATTTGCCTTGTCACATCCGGAGCCTGCTTTTCACCTGACCAACGATACCGTGGTCGAGTTCATGAATGAGGTTGATTTCGAGCAACCTGTGATTGTCATGTGTTATCACGGTATTAGCAGCCAGGGGGCGGCACAATACTTGATTAATCAAGGCTACGAAACAGTGTATAGTCTTGATGGTGGTTTCGAGGCCTGGCGACGTATGGCGTATCCTTATATTGAGTAGGCGCACTCTCTATAGCGGAGCCACAGATGCATCGGTTAGCCGGATTAAACAATGCCCGTCAGGCCCAGGCCTTTATCGACTATATGGCGTCCCGCGGAATCGCCTTGGTATTGGCCCCGGAGCCGGAGGGAATGGTTGCTATCTGGCTGAAGGAGTCCGAGCATCTGGTGGAAGCACAGGTTGAGCTCAATTTGTTTTTGGCCAATCCGCACGACAGGAAATACCAGGCCGCTTCGTGGACCGTCGCCGAATCGCGGACGGCGAAGTTTTACTACAATAGCCCGGGCTTGTTGGCTCTGGTCAAGTCTGGGGCAGGCCCTTTCGGCCTGATAGTCATGGTCGTTGCCATTGTTATCTACGGGCTTTGGCTGTTCGGGCTGCAGCAGCCGGTGTTTGAGCTGCTTCATTTTCCGGTTATGAATGGCGACCAGTGGCAGGTATGGCGTTTCTTCTCCCATGCCCTTATCCATTTTTCGACACTGCATATCATCTTTAACTGTCTGTGGTGGTGGCTTCTGGGCGGGCAGCTCGAACGTCACAGCGGGAGCTCGAAGCTGGTTCAGGTGTTTCTGGTTTCGGCTCTGATCTCCGGTTTTGCCCAGTTTTGGCTCCATGGGCCGAATTTTGGCGGCCTGTCAGGTGTAGTCTATGCATTGATGGGTTACATCTGGTGGATGGGCTGGCTGGCGCCGCAACGGGGATTGGTGCTCCCTAATTCATACGTCGTCTTCATGTTGGTTTGGCTGGTACTGGGCTTTGCCCAGCCGTTTGGGATGTCAGTCGCCAATATGGCACACTTGTTTGGCCTGTTCAGTGGCTGCGGTTTGGCGATTGTCGATGCCAAACTGCATAAAAAGGCGAATAATTAACCACTTTTAAGATCAAGCTTGTCAGCCTTAGTTAACTTAATCTGTTGATTGGCCTATCTGTATCAATTTTTTTTGAAAATTTTAGAGTAAAAGCACCAAAGCTGGAAATTAAATCTTCGTTTTTGATTCTTTTCACATTTATTTATCTTCATTCGCGCAATAATTTGCATACCTTGAGCGATATTGCTTATTTTCGCTCGCCCTATATTGCGTTTACGCAAACCATCGCTAAAACAACAACAACATTTTAAGGAACATCTTATGTTTGGCATTTTTAAACCCGCCTTGCATACGGAGCGTCTGGCTGATGGCCAGGTCGATCCCGTCTACAAGCGACTCCGTTGGCAACTATTCGCTGGTATTTTCTTTGGCTATGCTGGTTACTACCTGGTCCGTAAAAACTTTAGCCTGGCAATGCCTTTCCTGATTGAGGAATACGGGTATAGCCGCGGTGATCTGGGTGTGGCACTTGCCGCTGTTTCCATCGCCTACGGTTTATCCAAGTTCTTGATGGGAAGCGTGTCGGATCGCTCTAACCCACGGTATTTCCTTGCTGCCGGTCTGACGATGTCAGCCTTAGTGATGCTGTGCTTCGGCTTTATGCCATGGGCGACCAGCAGTATTGCTGCCATGTTTATCCTGTTGTTCCTTAATGGTTGGTTCCAGGGTATGGGCTGGCCGGCCTGTGGGCGGACAATGGTGCACTGGTGGTCACGCAAAGAGCGTGGTGAGATAGTATCGGTCTGGAACGTTGCCCACAACGTGGGTGGTGGTTTGATTGGTCCTATGTTCCTGCTTGGTTTGTGGGCATTTAATGACGACTGGCGTACGGCCTTCTATGTACCGGCTTTCTTTGCCTTGCTGGTGGCAGCCTTCACCCTGTTGGTGATGCGTGATACCCCGCAGTCTTGTGGCCTGCCTTCGATTGAAGAGCATAAGGATGATTACCCGGACAACTACGATGAATCTCATGAGAAAGAGATGACCGCGAAGGAAATCTTCTTCAAGTATGTGTTTAACAACAAGCTGTTGTGGTTTATTGCGATTGCCAATGCGTTCGTTTACCTGATCCGCTACGGTGTACTTGACTGGGCTCCGGTATACCTGAGCGAAGTCAAAGACTTCACCGTTGATAAGTCTTCCTGGGCTTACTTCCTGTACGAGTGGGCAGGTATTCCGGGTACGCTACTGTGTGGCTGGATGTCGGATAAGTTCTTCAAGGGACGCCGTGCACCTGCCGGGATCCTGTTTATGGCGCTGGTTACCGTGGCTGTTCTGGTCTACTGGTTCAACCCGGCCGGTAACCCTATGATTGATATGATGGCACTGGTTGCTATCGGCTTCCTGATCTACGGCCCGGTAATGCTGATTGGTCTGTACGCGCTGGAGCTGGCTCCGAAGAAAGCGGCGGGAACTGCAGCGGGTCTGACCGGCCTGTTTGGTTACCTTGGCGGTGCGGTAGCGGCAAATGCGATTCTGGGCTACACCGTGGACCACTTCGGTTGGGACGGCGGCTTCCTGGTCCTGACCTCGGCTTGTGGTCTGTCTATCTTCTTCCTGACACTGGCCTTGATCGGTGAAAGTAAGCTTCACAAAGAAGCTATTGCAGGACAAGTAGAGCAAAATGCGTGATTGAGATCGCCATCATTGGCATCTTGGTAACGCTCTAGGTAATATGACAAGGCTTCGCATTCGCGGAGCCTTGTTGCAACTAGGAGCAGCGTTAGTCGTGAAGCAAAGCAAACGTCACCAGGAAATCATCGATCTCGTTAAAACCCAGGGCTACGTCAGCACTGACGATCTGGTAGAGCGTTTTAATGTCAGCCCGCAAACTATTCGTCGCGATCTCAATGAATTGGCAGCAGATAACAAAATTCGCCGTCATCATGGAGGCGCCACCATCCCGTCAAGCTCGGTAAACACGTCATACAACACCCGCAAAGTGATGCAGCTGGCCGAGAAAGACTGTATTGCCAAGGCCATGGTGGAGCATATTCCTGATGGTGCCACCCTGTTTATCGATATCGGCACCACACCCGAAGCTGTTGCCCGCGCTTTGCTTGAGCATAACGATCTGCGCATCGTAACTAACAACCTCAATGTTGCCAGTATCCTGACCGGCAAAGATGATTTCCGCGTTATCTTGGCGGGTGGAGAGGTCCGTAACCGGGACGGTGGTATTGTTGGCGAGGCGACCCTCGATTTTATTTCTCAGTTCAGGCTCGACTTCGGCATCATGGGGATCAGCGGGATTGACCTGGATGGCTCCCTGCTGGACTTCGACTACCATGAAGTACGGGTAAAGCAGGCAATTATCGAAAACAGTCGCTGTGTCATGCTGGGGGTCGATCATACCAAGTTTGGCCGTAATGCGATGGTCAACCTCGGTGATATCAGTCAGATTGATATGCTGTTTACGGATCAGAATCCGCCAGAAGAGCTGGCTAAGCGCCTGGTTGAAAATGAAATTCATATCGAAATTATTAATTAGTGCGGGGTCAGCCTAGTCGCTGACAGCTAATTAAATCAATATCATAGCTGCGGGCTGCCATAATGGCAGCCCGTTTTTTTTGTATCAAATATGTTACCTACATCGCTTTGGTGTAACAACTCGAAAATAAAAATGATGATCTTCCGCAAAATCTCGTCTATTATGCTCGATAACGAACATTAGTGAGCGTTTGTGAACTTTTTATTTTCGATTGAGGTGGTGGTATGAGGGTAGCAGCAACTGAAGTATTGGATCTGATTGTCGTTGGCGGCGGAATTAACGGCGCAGGTATTGCGGCCGATGCGGCCGGACGTGGCTTGCGGGTCGGGCTGTTTGAGGCCAGTGACTTTGCGTCGGCAACGTCATCTGCCAGCTCCAAGTTGATCCACGGCGGCTTGCGCTATCTCGAGCATTATGAGTTTCGTTTGGTGGGTGAGGCACTGGCAGAACGCGAGGTGTTGCTGCGCAAAATTCCGCATATTGCCCGTCCGATGCGCTTTCGCCTGCCCCATCGCCCCCATCTGCGCCCGGCCTGGATGATCCGTGCTGGTCTGTTTCTTTATGATCACCTGGGCAAGCGGACAACACTGCCGGCAAGCCAGGGACTGAAATTTGGCCCAGAGTCGGTATTGGTGCCGGAAATCACCAAGGGGTTCGAATATTCCGATTGCTGGGTTGATGATGCCCGCCTGGTGGTGCTTAATGCGATGGAGGTCGCTGCCCGAGGCGGCGAGGTGCGTAACCGCTGCAAGGTGGAAAAGGCTGAGCAGCATGATGATCTTTGGCAGGTCACCATTCGCGATATGCTGACTGGCGAGACATTCGAGCGTAAGGCGCATGCGCTGGTCAATGCTGCTGGCCCGTGGGTGAAGGCATTTTACGATCAGAGTCTGGAGGCGCCGTCTCCGCGCAATATCCGCTTGATCAAGGGCTCGCACATTGTCGTTCCCCGTGTTCACGACGAGCCTCAGGCGTATATTCTGCAAAACGAGGATAACCGCATTGTCTTTGTGATCCCTTATTTGGACCGGTTCTCGATTATCGGCACGACTGATGTTGAGTACCAGGGCGATCCGCGCGAAGTGGCGATTGACGACAATGAGATCAACTATTTGCTCGAGGCGTATAACCATCACTTCGTCAGCAAGCTCAAGCGCGAGGATGTGGTCTGGACCTACAGTGGGGTAAGACCGCTTTGCGATGATGAGTCTGACTCACCACAGGCCATTACCCGTGACTATACACTGGAGCTGGAGCAGGAAGGCAATCAGCCGCCGCTGCTGTCGATCTTCGGTGGCAAGCTGACGACATACCGTAAGCTGGCTGAGGCGGCGATGACCAAGCTGGCACCTTTCTTTCCGCGTATGGGCCAGAGCTGGACGGCAGAGTCCTACCTGCCGGGTGGCGAGGCTGATTTTGACGGTGAGCAATTGGCAACCCGCCTGAAAATGCAGTGCCCGTGGCTGTCGCGTTTTACCGTAGAGCGATTGGCAACCAACTACGGTAGCTATGCGGTTAAAGTTCTTGAAGGGGTAACCTCAGAAGCCGATATGGGGCAGCACTTTGGCGAAGGTCTGTATGCCCGCGAGCTGGATTATCTGATGGAGCATGAATTTGTCCAGGTTGCCGAGGATGCACTGTGGCGCCGCAGCAAGTTGGGTTTGTATCTGAGCACTGAGCAGCAGTTGGCCGTGGCGGACTATATTCAGACAAAGCGGCCATCACATGCGGTTGCCGCGGCATAATCAATAGATCCGGATAGTAAAAAAGCGCTCGATGAGCGCCTTTTTTAGTTTTTGGGGTTGGTTCAGGAGCCTGGAATGTCCGCGATCACTGGTACAGATACTTGGTAAACAGCAGCTCGGTGAGGATGCGTTGTTTTGTTTCCATGATCAGCAACTCATTGACCTTATTCAGGCAGGCCAGGCGGATTTCCTCTCTGCCGGCCAGGGATTTGATCCTGGCTTCGGGCTGCTGGCCGATAATGTTAATAATGGCATCGCGGATCAGCGGTGCATGGTGCTCCAGCTTGGCAATCAAATCCGGATCGGACACCATCAGGTCAACCTGGAGTCTCAGGTAGCCGATTTTCTTCCCTTGGGTGACATAGTTGGTGGTGATGTCAGGCTCAAGAGTAAAATATGTATATTGAGGGGTTGCCGTTTCGGCATCTTCTGCCGAGGCATAAAATGGGGCCATCAGGGCTGCAATAAATAGGGTAAAGCCAAAGATTGTCGGTTTCATTATTTTACTCATGGATTTACAGCCTTTTCAGGCAATGAATTACTTTCTTTCGATCGTAACGATATTCGTACCCGTTACAGCTTGCTACAATAGTGTTTCCTTATGGTAATAAATTAACCTGATTCTACCAAGTGTTAGATAACAGTTTGGTGGGGTTTATATTAGAAAGATGTCGAAATTCAAGCAGTTGTATAAGCCCTTGCTGGATCGTGCCCAGTGGCAGGCACCGGAAGAGACAGCCTTGGAAGGGACGGGGTTTGGGCATTGGTTGCTAGAACCGGATTCATTGTCACGACGTTTTCAGCGTCATTGCGACCATTTCACAGTGTCTTTGATTGAACAGACAAGAATTCATAAGTCACAGCTATCGGATGATGAAAGAGCATTAATCGGTGATGTTGACTGCCTGTTACGTAAAGTGGTGTTGATGGGAGACGGGATCCCCTGGGTGTTTGCCCGCACACTGATCCCGGCATCGACGCTGACCGGACAGGAGAGTGATTTGGAACAGCTTGGCGAGATGCCGCTAGGGCTTCGGGTGTTCACCGATCGCAGTGCCCGCCGGGATGCACTGGTTGTCGCCAACGTCGGTACTTGCACTGACCCTCTGTGGGCCCGACGCTCGAGGTTGTGGATTAACGAAAAACCGCTACTGGTCGCGGAGCTGTTTCTGGAAGCAGCCCCGGTCTATGCAAAGGAGAGTCAGAGTTGGAACTGAGCAAAGCAAAAGCGTATTGGCAACTGGCACGGTTTGACCGCCCCATCGGCAGCCTGCTGCTGCTTTGGCCGACGCTATGGGCATTGTTTCTGGCCGCCGACGGGTTTCCCAATCCGCAGGTGTTGGTCGTATTCGTTTTCGGCGTGATTTTTATGCGGGCGGCAGGCTGTGTGATCAATGACTTTGCGGATCGGAATTTTGATGGCCACGTCAAGCGTACGGCCCAGCGCCCGATGCCGTCTGGCAAGATCACTGAGCGGGAGGCGCTCGGCCTGTTTGGGCTGCTGGTCCTGATTTCATTCTTGTTGGTGCTGACGATGAACCGGCTGACCATTATGCTGTCGGTGGTTGGTTTGCTGCTGGCAGCGGCCTATCCGTTTATGAAGCGCTATACCCACCTGCCTCAGTTGGTACTGGGAATGGCATTTGGCTGGTCTATTCCGATGGCTTATGCGGCACAGGCCGGTGAGCTGCCTGTTGTGGCCTGGTTGCTGTTTGTTGCCAATATTTTGTGGACCGTTGCCTATGATACCCAGTATGCAATGGTGGATCGTGATGATGATTTGAAGGTCGGCATTAAGTCGACGGCAATTTTGTTTGGCCGTTCCGATAAAATTATTGTCGGGCTGCTGCAGCTCGGGGCCTTGGTTCTGCTCATTGCGATAGGTGCCATGATGGGATTGCATCAGTTGTACTACTGGTTTTTGCTCCTGGCAGCTGGCCTGTTTGTCTACCAGCAGATGCTGATCCGCGAGCGTGAGCGCGATCCGTGCTTCAAGGCGTTTCTCAATAATAACTATGTCGGTATGCTGGTGTGCATCGGTATTGGTGCCGGTGTGAGCCTGGGGTAATGCCCCGTTACGGATGATGAAAAGCGCCGAAAGGCGCTTTTTTTATGCCTGGATTCCGGTGGGTGGAGGGGGGCCGCTGTGGCGGAGCATCTCGTGGGAAGGTTTTTGACCTCAGGTGACCCAAAAGCTGTACAAGCTGTCAGGTGTCAGTTTGCTTTTTTATGTGCTGTATTTGCCACGTTTAAAAACAATTGCTTAGCGTTTATCTTGCCGTCTGGACAGCTTTTCGAGCAATTGTGCTACGGTAGGTAAAAAGCTGTACATGCTGCACTCTTGTCCCTGTCATACAAGTTGGCGGGCTTTTGGATGGGTAACATGGTTGCACGATGTTGATGCTCTGGCCGTTGTCGGCAAAGCTAAAAAAAGCTGGCCTGCAAGGCCAGCTTCGTGTCTGTGGGATAAGTTGGGGCCGGTGCGACTTAGGCGCTCGGCTCAACCTCTTCCACTTTGTCTTCCCGGTTCATTACGGCCTGAATGGTCAGTTTGACTTCCGGAGAAACCAGGGCGGCGAGCAGTTCGGCCAGGGTTTCAACCGGACGGGACACCGCATGGCATTCATCGTTGAGATAGCCTTCGCTACGCAGCGTCTTGACTAATGTGGCGAATACCCCTTTGTCGAAGAATTCCGGTGCATTGATGCCGTGAAGTCGGCTCAGGCGCTGGGCCATCATCTGGCTTTGCTGTTCCAGATCGCTCTTCATCAGTTGAGGCTCGGAACGCAGCAGCGTCAGGGCGATAGCATAACGCTGAAGAGTTTCCGAGATGGTACGTGCCAGCAACTGCAGCGGACCGATACGGGCATTGTTCAGCTCAATATACTCACCGTCAGTCAGCACCAGACGCTGGCGTACCAGTTCGGCTATCTGACTGTCGATGACTTCACCCAGCGATTCCTTATCGTGACGCAGGAAGAGCTCGGACTTGAGGAACGGATACAGCAGTTCGACCTGCTGGCGGAGCGCTTCCAGGCTCAGGCGCTGATGCTGCACCACGATGTGGGCGATCAGTGACGGCAGGGCGAACAGATGAATAATATTGTTGCGATAGTAAGTCATCAAAATCGACTGCTGACGGTCAAGGGAGATGATATCCCCAAGGCTGTCACGCTCGACAATAAACTTGTCCATTTCGACGGCATGCGCAACTAGGGTTGCTGCATCTGACTCCGGCATGGTGCACTGCTCGGAATACGGCACATTGCGCAGCAGCTGCAGGTAGCAGTCGATTTGCTGTTCCAGTTCCTCGCGGCTCAGGGCACGTTGGCGGGCAGCCAAGAGTGCCAGTGCACATAGGGTCAGGGCATTGGCTGCCGCTGCATCATTGATGTGAGTCATCATCTTGTTGGCCAGGTCGTTGACCACCGGGTTGAGCCATTGTGGTCGCTGCGGTTCAATCGGATCGATGTCCTGGTGCCATTCCGGAGCATTTTCGTTAAGGTAATGGTTCAGGGAAATCGGTTCACCGAAGTTAACATAGCCCTGGCCGAGGTTGCGCAGCTTGCGCAGGGTACGCAGTACCTGCCCGACATTTTCCTTTTCCTTGCGCTTGCCGCGCAGTTCCTTGGCATAGGTGGCCACTTCCATTACGTGCTCGTACCCGATATAGACAGGGACCAGGGTAACCGGGCGGTTCAGGCCGCGCAGCATCGCCTGAATGGTCATCGACAGCATACCGGTTTTGGCCGGCAGCAAACGGCCGGTACGTGAGCGGCCGCCTTCGCTGAAGTACTCCACCGAATAGCCCTTGGCAAACAGCTCTGCCAGGTATTCGCGAAAAACAGTCGAATACAGGCGGTTGCCCTTGAAGCTGCGGCGAATAAAGAAAGCGCCGCCACGGCGGAAGATCGGACCGGCCGGGAAGAAGTTCAGGTTGATACCTGCCGCTATGTGAGGCGGTACCAGGCCTTCACGGTACAGCACGTAGGACAGCAGCAGGTAGTCCATATGGCTGCGGTGGCAGGGAACATAGACAATTTCGTGGCCGTCCTGGGCCAGCTTCCTGACGCGCTGGGCATTGTGGATGTTCAGGCCCTGGTAGAGCTTGTTCCACAGCCAGCCGAGGAAGCGTTCGCCGCGCTTGATCAGCGAGTAGGAGAAGTCTGCCGCAATTTCTTCCATCATATCAATGGCTTCTTTGCGTACCTTTTCTACCGGCACATCGCGGCTTTGGGCTTCTTCGGCCACGACTTTTTCAATGGCCTTGGAGGCCAGCAGGCGTTTGAACAGCACATGGCGGTCCGGCAGCTTCGGACCGGAAGCGGCCAGCTGTTGACGCGAAAAGTGGATCTTGGCCACCCGTGCCAGTTTGTGGGCGATGGAGTCATCGGTACCGTGGTGATCGGCCATGTAGCGCAGGGAAACCGGGGTGCTCAGGCGCACCATACAGTCCCGGCCGCGACCCACGATAGTGAAGAACTTTTCCGGACCGTTGAGCGGTCGCAGAATCGGTTTCTGGTTTTCTTCCTTGCCGGGCTTTCGGCCCCAGAGAATCGCTGCCGGAACCACCTGGAGATCGAGCTCGGCATCCTGCTTGTGCTGTTCAAGCAGTGCGGTAAACAAATCGATGGACTCCTGCGGGAGCTCGCCGTCTGAGCCGAAGACGCTCGGACCGTCGGAGATATAGACATAGCGTTTGTACGGCCTGCCGTCGATTTCCAGTGGTGACAGCGGATCGGGCAGTCCCAGCTCCTCGGTACTGCTGCGCAGCGTCATCAGATCGGTATTGGAGCGAAACGGTAGAATATAGATAATCGGTCGTTCTAAATCGAGTTCCAGATCAGCGACCGGATCAGAAGGTATTGAATGGGTTTTAACCAGCAGAGAAAGCGGCAAATTCAATAATTTTCGATAGATTTTCTGCCAACTTGACATATCTTTTACTAGCCTCGAAGTCTTAATGCGAGGCAAGGATAGCAGAAAATGCGTGTCGTTTTGCAGCGATATACCACATACTTGCAGTTAAATATCTCTTTGAATGACATTTTGTACTAGGTCGGCGGGTTAGTTTTTGCCTATTTGTTGGTCCACCGGTTTTGACGGCAAACCATGATGAAAACCGGACCTATTGATCACAGGTCAGACTTTCCGGGCAGGTAATGGAATCGAGGAAAATTGCTCTTTTCGTAAACAATTGTCTTTTCAACTTTGTTAACACTGGATATACTCACAGTGAACTGTATAAAAAGACAGGGTGAGTCATGAAGCCGTTAACGCCGCGCCAACAAGAAGTCTTTGATTTGATCAAAGCAAAAATTGAAGATTCTGGAATGCCGCCTACACGCGCTGAAATAGCCCGTGAACTTGGCTTCCGTTCTGCCAATGCTGCCGAGGAGCACCTTAAAGCACTGGCACGTAAAGAAGTGATAGAGATTATTCCGGGGGCATCCCGCGGGATCCGTCTGCTTGTAAATAATGACGATGTGTCAGAGCAGGGCCTGCCGCTGATCGGTCAGGTGGCTGCGGGTGAGCCTATTCTGGCTCAGGAGCATGTCGAGACACACTACGAGGTGGATCCGGCGCTGTTTAAGCCTCGTGCCGACTTCCTGCTTCGGGTTAATGGCATGAGTATGAAAGATATCGGTATTATGGATGGCGACCTGCTGGCTGTGCATAAGACCCAGGATGTCCATAATGGTCAGGTCGTTGTCGCCCGTGTCGAGGACGATGTCACTGTAAAACGCCTCGAGAAAAAGGGTGCCCAGGTTCTGTTGCATGCGGAGAACGAGGAGTTTGCCCCGATAGTCGTTGACCTGAAGCATCAGCAGTTATCGATTGAAGGTATTGCTGTTGGTGTGATCCGCAATGCGGACTGGATGTAGTTTTTTGTCCGGTAGCAGCATCAGCCAGTAGCATATAATTAACGATTATTGCGCTATGTGAAAAACTGCTCATTATTTGTGTAGAATGCTTTGCAATAGCTAATGATAGTCATTATCATCTCCAAATGATCAGACGGAGGTGATAATGACCAACTCTTCTCGGTACCACATACCCACGGCCTTGCTCCAACCTCTCTGGCTGCGTAGCCGCGAGAGCCTGGAGGATGATGGTCTGATCTATGATCCTGTTGCCGCCGCCGCGTGCAGCCAGTGCTACCTTAAGCCGGACTGCCTGACGGGCAATGTAACAGAGCGCCAATTGCTCCATGCGACACTGACTCTGCAATGTGACCGCCAGGTACAGCAATTTTTGCGTCGTCATCCCAACGGCTGGATCATCAATGTCGGAGCCGGTCTCGATACCCGCTTTTATCGCCTTGATAACGGTCGCTGCCGCTGGTTCGAGCTAGACACCGATGAAAACCTGTTATGGCGTGAGCGCCTGTTCCACCGCAGTGAACGCTACACGATGCGTCCCGGCTCGGTGACCGATCTTTCCTGGCTCAAGTCGCTGCCTGCAATGAATAATGCGCCGGTACTGCTACTTTGTGATCAGGCCTTGCTGGAGTGCAATAACAGTGAGTTGGTGCACTTTGTTCAGCGAATTGGCTGCCATTTTAGCCAGATTGAAGTGTGCCTGGTGATTGCCGGTGATCGTTGTGGCTCGGCCATCGCGAACAAGATGGGGGCGGGCGATTATCACCATGGCTATAAAGATCCGGTGCGTCAGGTCTTGAACTGGCTGCCCTGGGCGGAGCTGATCAGCAGTCACAGTCCGCTGGACCACGATTGTACCCGCTGGCGGTCCTGGCAGCGGTGGATCGCAAAAATTCCTAGTTTAAAATATCGCCTGACACCGGTATTGGTACATTTTCGCTTGTAGATTCGAGCTTTGTCCTACGAACACCCTCTCTACGCCTGTCATTTGGCTGTGATACCTCTTTTGCGTACTGGATTTTTTTCCGGGTAATTTATTGCTCCTTTTTTCGATCCTGTCCTAAGTTAAATGTAAACAAAGTGTTACTTGGTTCGCACTATTTTGCCCATTAGAAGAGGGACAAGTGCATTTATTGACCTGCTCTTGAAGTAAATCAGGACGATGGAAAGGAGGGATCCGGGTGAAGAATCGCCATTTGATCTGGGGATCGCTGGTTGCGGCGCTGTCGCTTCCCGTGACAGCCGAAACCGAAACAATGCGCTTGAATATGACGCAGGGGGTCACTGAGGTGAGCCAGCGTGTGTTTGATCTCCATATGACCATTCTCTATATCTGCATTGTCATTGGTGTGGTGGTATTTGGTGTGATGTTCTGGGCCATTATTCACCACCGCAAATCCAAAGGGGCTGTGGCCGCCTCCTTCCATGAAAGTACCAAGGTCGAAATCCTCTGGACCATCATTCCCTTCGCGATCCTGATTGTGATGGCGATACCGGCTACCAATACGTTGCTGGCGATGGAGGATACCTCGGAATCCGATCTCACCATTCAGGTCACCGGTTCGCAATGGAAATGGCACTATCGCTATTTTGGCGAAGATGTTGAATTTTATTCGCTGTTAGCAACAACAACGGCTCAAATCGAGAACCAGCGTGAAAAGCGGGACAATTACCTGCTTGAGGTCGACAGGCCGTTGGTGGTGCCGATCGGCAAGAAAGTGCGCTTTTTGATCACCTCGCAGGACGTGATCCACTCCTGGTGGGTACCTGACTTTGCGGTGAAGAAAGATGCCAACCCGGGCTTTATCAACGAGGCCTGGACCCGGATAGACAAACCGGGCATTTACCGCGGCCAGTGTGCCGAGCTATGCGGCAAGGACCATGGTTTCATGCCGATTGTGGTGATTGCCAAGACGCAGGTCGAGTATGACCAGTGGCTGCAGGGAACCAAGGTCGCCCAGCAGGAGGCGTATGAAGAAGAACAGCGGCTGCTGGCTATGGAAATGTCGATGGACGAGCTGATGGAGCTGGGTGAGCAGGTCTACGGCACCCGCTGTGCGATGTGCCATCAGCTTAATGGTAACGGGATCCCCGGTGCCTTTCCTGCCCTTGCCGGCCAGGGCGTGTCTATTGATCCGGCGAAAAAGCTCGAGCATATCAGTGTTGTCGTCCATGGCAAGAGCGGTACGGCCATGCAGGCATTCGGGCCGCAGCTGAGCCTGAAGCAGCTGGCGGCGGTCATTACCTATGAGCGTAATGCCTGGGGCAACAATACGGGCGAGACGGTTCAGGCGGCAGAAGTTCAGGCTGTCCTCAATGGTGAAGAGCTTTAAGGGAGATTGAGAGAATGACGGATATGCTGCGTGAACAGACCGAGGTCGAAGAGACTCAGACCCATCACGAACATCATCAGAGTGGGCTGAAACGCTGGCTGTTTACCACCAACCACAAAGACATTGGCTCGCTGTATCTGATCTTTAGCTTCGCGATGTTTCTGGTCGGCGGTGCTATGGCGATGGTGATCAGGGCCGAGTTGTTCCAACCGGGCCTGCAGCTGGTCGAGCCGAACTTTTTCAACCAGATGACGACAGTTCACGGCCTGATCATGGTATTTGGTGCCGTAATGCCGGCCTTTACCGGGCTGGCTAACTGGATGATCCCGATGATGATCGGGGCGCCGGATATGGCACTGCCGCGGATGAACAACTGGAGCTTCTGGATTTTGCCCTTTGCCTTTTCGTTGCTGCTGGCTTCGTTGTTCATGGAAGGGGGCGGCCCCAACTTTGGCTGGACCTTCTATGCGCCGCTGTCGACGACGTTCAGTCCGGAAAGTACCGGCTTGTTTGTGTTTGCTATCCATATCATGGGGATCAGCTCCATCATGGGTGCCATCAATGTGATTGTCACCATTGTCAATCTCCGGGCGCCGGGGATGACCTATATGAAGATGCCGCTGTTTGTCTGGACCTGGCTGATCACCGCCTTCTTGCTGATTGCCGTGATGCCGGTGCTGGCCGGGGCGGTGACTATGGTGCTGACTGACAAGTATTTCGGCACCAGCTTCTTCGATGCCGCCGGTGGCGGTGATCCGGTAATGTTCCAGCATATCTTCTGGTTCTTTGGTCATCCGGAAGTCTACATTATGATTTTGCCGAGTTTCGGTATTATTTCCGCTATTATCCCCGCATTTTCACGTAAGAAGCTTTTTGGTTACAGTTCGATGGTGTATGCCACGGCCTCGATAGCCGGTTTGAGCTTTTTGGTATGGGCGCACCACATGTTTACCACCGGGATGCCGGTGGCGGCCGAGTTGTTCTTTATGTACTGCACTATGCTGATTTCGGTGCCGACTGGGGTCAAGGTCTTTAACTGGGTGGCAACCATGTGGCGAGGGTCGCTGACCTTCGAGATACCGATGATGTTTGCCATCGCCTTTATCGTGCTGTTTACCATCGGTGGCTTCTCGGGCCTGATGCTGGCCATTACCCCGGCCGATTTCCAATATCATGATACCTACTTTGTGGTCGCACATTTCCACTATGTCCTGGTGTCGGGAGCAATCTTCTCCATCATGGCGGCGGCCTATTACTGGCTGCCCAAGTGGACCGGCTACATGTTCGATGAAAGGCTGGCGAAATGGCACTTCTGGTGCTCGATTGTCTCGGTCAATATTCTGTTTTTCCCGATGCACTTCCTTGGCCTGGCCGGGATGCCGCGCCGTATCCCGGACTATGCGCTGCAGTTTGCCGATATTAACGCGGTTGTCAGTATCGGCGGATTCCTGTTTGGCCTGTCACAGCTGATTTTCCTGGCCGTGATCATCAAATGTGTCCGTGGCGGCGAGAAGGCATCGGCCAAGCCGTGGGACGGGGCCGAGGGCCTGGAGTGGACCGTGGCCTCTCCGGCGCCGCACCATACCTTCTCAACACCGCCGAAGATTGACTAGGGGGCATTATGAGCAAGCCGTCCGAACCGTCACGGGAGACCAACAACACCCGGCGATCTACATGGTCGCTGGTGGTCATGGCCGTTGCCATGTTCGGCTTCGCCTTTGCGCTGGTGCCGCTGTATGACGTCTTTTGCGATATTACCGGCATCAATGGCAAGACGGCGGATACCCCGGCCGTATCCAGCATGAAGGTCGATACCCAGCGGCAGGTGACGGTGGAGTTCGTGGCCTATATCAACCCGGGAATGGAATGGACCTTCGAGCCCGAGGTGCGCCGGATGGTGGTCCATCCCGGCGAAACCCAGACTATCAACTATGCCGCCCGCAACCTGACCCGGCAGGCGAGTATCGGCCAGGCTGTGCCCTCGGTCACGCCCGGTCTCGGTGCCCAGTATTTTAACAAGATTGAATGCTTTTGCTTTAACCGTCAGCCGCTTGAAGCGGGGGAGTCGGCACAGCTGCCTCTCATATTCTATGTTGACCCGGAACTGCCCGAGGACATCAATACCCTGACGTTGGCATATACCTTATATAACGCCCAGCCGACAGCCACGGCACAAACGCAATGAGGTAGAAAGATGGCGAATCCTTACACTGAACATGATCAATCAATGAAAACGCCCCATGAAAACTACTATGTGCCGGAGGCTAGCGTCTGGCCCATCGTCGGCGCGGCTGCCCTGTTTCTGATTGCCCTTGGTGCCGGCGCGACGGTTGGCGATCTGTTTAACGGCCAGGGACCGTGGATCCTGTTGTCCGGTGTCGGCCTGTTGCTGCTGATGCTGGTAGGCTGGTTTCGGGATGTTATCCGCGAGTCCATGGGCGGGCTGTACAGCAGCCAGATGGATCGTTCGTTCAAGCAGGGGATGAGCTGGTTCATCTTCTCGGAGGTAATGTTTTTTGCCGCCTTTTTTGGGGCGCTTTTCTATGCCCGGATGATAGCCGTGCCCTGGCTCGGCGGGGCGGGAAATAACGCGATGACCCATGAGGTACTGTGGCCGGAATTTATTGCCCAGTGGCCTCTGGTACTGACGCCGGGCGGCACCGAAACCCAGGGGATGGGGCCGCTGGGACTGCCGCTGTATAACACCATGATCCTGCTGACCTCGTCGGTAACGGTCCATATTGCCCATACCGCCCTTGAGCAGGGTGACCGGCAGCGGCTGACGCTGTTCCTGCTGCTGACGGTGTTGCTGGGTTCACTGTTTGTCTACCTTCAGGGGGTTGAGTATATCCACGCCTATCAGGATATGGGACTGATGCTGGATTCCGGTATTTACGGCAATACCTTCTTTCTGCTTACCGGATTTCACGGCCTTCATGTGACGCTGGGGACCCTGATCCTGTTTATTGTCTGGCTGCGGGTGCTAAGGGGCCATTTCACGTCCGAGAAGCATTTTGCCTTTCAGGCCGGCGCCTGGTACTGGCACTTTGTCGATGTCGTATGGCTCGGGCTGTTCGTCTTCGTCTATATCCTCTAGGAGACCATAAAAGGGGACGAGAGGCTCAATACGGCCTTGGGTTCGGTGAGATATACCCGCTGGCGATCGCGATCAGCAGCAGGGCAAAAACGATGACAGAAATCATCACCCGCCGCCCGAGGTAGTGACTCATCGGCTGTTTGCCCTGGCTTTTGAGCATCGCGGGCAGGGCACGGAACAGGTTCAGAACAATAAACACCAGCAGGCAGACGATAATGGCTTTCAGCAGCATAGGTACTCCAACAGATCACAGGTGAACATGCGAAGGATAGGTTTCATACTTTTTACTGTGGCGGTACTGGTGACATTGGTCAAGCTTGGTTTTTGGCAACTGTCGCGGGCGCAGGAGAAAGAGGCATTGAGCTCGGCGCTGAAATACCGCAGCGACCAGATGTATTACAGCCTGGCCAGCCTGCCCGGCGATCCGCGCTGGTACAGCCTGACCCTGCATGGCGAGTTTGACCACAGCAAGGCGGTGCTGCTCGACAACCAGCTTTACCGCGGCAGGCCGGGCTATCATGTGTTGTATCCCTTCGAGGCTGACAACGGCTGGGTGCTGGTGAATCTTGGCTGGATTGCGGCCCCAGATTATCGGGAGCAAACCCCGGTGCTGCCCGAACATCATGGCGAGCTGAGAATTTCCGGGGTGATTGCGCCCCCGTCGTTATTGCTGGAATTGCGTTCGGCCCCGCTGGAATCCGATTGGCCGATACGGGTGCAAAATCTGCATATCGACCAGTTGAGCGAGAAGATGGCATTGCCGCTTAAGCCATGGGTACTACAGATCGACCCTGACAACTCGATAGCCCTGCAACAGACATGGACCCCGGTTGTTGTTGGCCCCCAGAAGCATTACGCCTATGCGGTGCAGTGGTTTTTAATGGCTGTTGCCATAACCGGGCTGGCTGCCTGGTGGTTGAAACGGAGCAAGGTATGAAGAAACACGGAACGTTGTTGTTGTTACTCAGTGCGTTTTTGCTGCCGGTGGCACTGGCCAAGCTGGTGCTCGATTTGAACTGGTACCAGGGCGGGGTGACCAACCGCGGTGAGTTGCTGTCGACGCCGGTCGCCGCTGACTGGCTCGGCCAGAAAGGTAAGTGGCAGCTGGTTTACCTGATGCCTGACGAGTGCGATGAGCTTTGTGCCGGTGCACTGTTTAACCTGAGGCAAATACCGCTCGCCGTCGGGGCCGGGCAGGACCGGGTGGGAAGTGTGCTGCTGGTGACTGAGGCGAACCAGCCGGAAGACGACCAACTGCAGGGTGTGGAGCAGGTGCTGGCGCCAGATCATATAATAGAGCAGCTCCGGACGCTGGAATACGGTGCCCGGGCTATCTACATTGCCGATCCCCTCGGCAATGTCATGATGGCCTATCCCCTGGTCAAGGGACGCGCTGCGATTCTTGCTCAGGGCAAGGATTTGCTCCGTGATCTGAAGCGGTTGCTGAAGGTATCAAAGATTGGCTAAGGAGTGGCTATGGGGTTGTTTCGTTTTAAATATCTTGTCTATGTAACCTTTGCGCTCTCTCTCTGCGTGATTGCACTGGGTGCCTATACGCGGCTGACTGAAGCCGGACTCGGCTGTCCGGACTGGCCGGGATGTTATGGCTTTGCCACCGTTCCCCAGACCAGTGAGCAGCAACTTCAGGCGCTGGCGGCATTTCCCGACAGCCCGGTCGATATCGAGAAAGCCTGGAATGAGATGCTTCACCGTTATCTGGCCGGTACGCTGGGGATCTTTATCCTTCTCATTAATCTGATTGCCTGGCGGCGCCGGAATACCCCGCGGGGCCTGCCGGCGCTGCTGCTTGGTACGGTGATCTTCCAGGCCGTGCTCGGAATGTGGACGGTGACGATGTCATTGATGCCGGTGGTGGTGATGGGGCATTTGCTAGGAGGGTTTACCACCGCGGCCTTGCTGCTGTTGCTGGCGCTGCGGGTACGCCGCCGCGAAGCCCGGATTGTTAGCCAGTTTCACCGGCATTCCTCATCCCATTCATTGACGGGCGCATCACTGCTGGCGGCCGCGGCCTTGGCGGTGACTATCGGCCAGGTGGCGCTAGGGGGCTGGACAGCAGCCAACTATGCGGCTGTTGTCTGTACCCAGTTGCCGATATGCGAAGTGGACTGGCAGCAGCATTTCGATCTCTCGGCTTTTAATCCGATCCAGCCAGAGCACGACAGTTACCAGTATGGCGTCCTGAATTTTCCCCAGCGCGTCTCTATACATGTCGCACACCGGCTGGGGGCGGCGCTAACCACCGTGGTCTTGCTGGTACTGGTTTGGCGGTTGTGGCAGTTCGCTATCTTGCGCGGGCTGGCACTGGCCGTCAGCGGTGCCTTGCTGCTACAGCTGTCACTGGGGATTACCAATATTGTTGCCAGCCTGCCGCTGCTGGTGGCCGTTGGGCATAACGTCGTCGGGGCAATGCTGCTGCTGACGCTGGTGGCAGCAAACTATCAAATTTACAGCTATCGGACACCGCTTCGAAGTCATTGGAATAATGCTAGGGAGGGCTGAAATCATGGCTAAAGTACAGTTGGCTGGCAGCGCCGGCCTTAAATTAGCCCGTCATCGCCAGCGGGTTTGGCAGGATTACCTGACCATGACCAAACCCAAGGTGGTGGCGATGTTGCTGCTGACAGCACTGGTCGGAATGTGTTTGGCAGTCTCGGATATCCCGCCGCTGAAGGCTGTGGTCTTTGGTCTGGCGGGTATCGGCTTGCAGTCGGCGGCGGCCGCCGCCTTTAACCATGTGCTGGACCGGCGTTTTGACGCCCAGATGGCCCGGACACACCACCGTCCGCTGGCCAAGGGGCGGATCGAAACCCCCAAGGCGGTTGCCTTTGCTTCTGTCCTGATGGTGGCCGGTTTTGCCTTGCTGTGGCAGTTGAATGCCCTGACGGCCTGGCTGACCTTTGCCAGCTTAGTTGGTTATGCGGTTATCTATACGGTGTGGCTGAAACATGCGACGCCGCAGAATATCGTGATCGGCGGGCTGGCCGGGGCGGCACCGCCGCTGCTGGGCTGGACGGCGGTAACCGGGCAGCTTGACCCGCATGCCCTGTTGCTGGTGATGCTGGTGTTTACCTGGACTCCGCCGCACTTCTGGGCGCTGGCTATTCACCGCCGGGATGACTATGCCAAGGCCGGGATCCCTATGTTGCCGGTTACCCATGGGATTGCATTCACCAAGACCATGGTGCTGCTTTATACCGTTTTGCTGGCGTTGGTTGGTTTGTTGCCGTGGCTGACCGGAATGAGCGGCGCCCTGTATCTGGTCGGTAGTACGGTGCTGAACCTCGGTTTCGTGGCCTATGCCGTCAAGTTGAAGTTTGCCGACTCTCCCGGTCACGCATGGGCAACGTTCAAGTATTCCATCTGGCACCTGCTGGCGTTGTTTGTGGTCTTGCTGGCCGATCACTGGTTACAGGCCTGGTGGTAAGCCTTGTTTGTAGGCAGCTATGTAAGTCTTTGCTGACACTGGGTGATATCTGTCTACAAGCAATAAAAAAACTTATCCATGGCGCATCAAGAAGCTGTTAACGCAAACAAAGAGTTATATTTTTTCAACTCTAATTGGTCAATTTTGCAGCAAAAAAGGGCTACACATGGGGCTGGCTATTTGTTTAAATGCGCTCAATTATTGAACAGGTAGTGTAAATGAAACAAGCAATAGTTGGCTTCATATTGGCCGTTATGGCGCTGGGCTGGGGAACCTCCGCACTGGCGAGTATGCAGGGCAAGACGTTAAAAGTAACGGCGACAGCCTATAATTCTGTTCGTGCTCAGACCAATAGCAATCCGACTATTGCGGCCTGGGGCGATCGCCTGAAGCCGGGGATGAAGGTGATTGCTGTATCCCGTGATCTGCTGAAGATGGGGATCACCCACGGGACCAAGGTGAAGATTTCCGGGTTGCCGGGGGAGTACGTGGTGCTGGATAAAATGAACAAGCGCTGGAGCCGTAAGATTGACATCTATATGGGCAAAGATATTCAGGCAGCCAGAAACTGGGGCCGCCGCTCGGTGACAATTACGATAGTCGAGTCGTAATAGCCAAGCTGAAAAGCAACAAGGCAAAGAACATACAGATACAAAAAGCGAGAGCCTCGGCTCTCGCTTTTTTTATACTGCGGTTGGGCAGTTAGTAGTAAGAGTGCTCACCACGGGCGTGTTCAGTAACATCACGCACACCGGTCAGCTCACCGCTGAACTGGGCCAGCAGCTCTTTCTCGATCCCTTCCTTCAGGGTGACATCGACCATTGAGCAGCCGTTACAGCCGCCACCGAACTGAAGGATAGCGACACCCTCTTCGGTGATCTCTGCCAAAGAGACATGACCACCGTGGCCTGCCAGCTGCGGGTTAACCTGAGTCTGGATAACGTAGTCGACACGCTCCATCAGCGAGGCATCGTCAGATACCTTGCGAACTTTGGCGTTTGGCGCTTTTAGCGTCAGCTGCGAGCCCATTTTGTCGGTGACAAAGTCAATTTCCGCTTCTTCAAGAAACGGTAGGCTTAGCTCGTCGATGAAGGCAGAGAACAGCTCAAGCTTAATCTCAGTATCGCTGGCTTCGACGGCTTCCGGTGGGCAGTAGGACACGCCGCACTCTGCGTTTTGAGTACCAGGATTAACCACGAATACTCGGATGTTAGTGCCTTCCGGCTGCTGGGCAAGAAGTTTGCCAAAATGCTGTTGAGCACTTTCAGAAATAGTAATCATAGACACGACGTAATACCTGACTTATTTAGTAAGACTAATTCTATTCTACTCTTAGACGCCCTTTGTATCACCCCCTAATCGTTGTGACTATGCTTTAATCACATTTCTGGCTACATTCTGCGATTATTTCCGTGGCGGGGTATAGCAGAGACAGTAGATATCGACCTGCCGGACTCCGCCGCGCAGGAGTAGGCGCGTCAGCTCTGCCACAGTACTGCCTGTGGTGACGACATCATCGACGATGGCGACATGTTCAGGCAGCTGCTTTGCTTTAAGTATAAAGGCTTGGTTGAGGTTTTTCTTGCGCTCGCTTTTGCTCAGCTGGCGCTGGGCCGGGGTATGGCGGGTTCGGCTTATCGCATTGTACAGGCACAGGCTGTCTGTTTCACGGGCCACTGCCCGGGCCAGCAAGGTACTTTGGTTGAAGCTGCGGGAAAGTCGGCGCAGCGGGTGAAGCGGGAC
This sequence comes from Photobacterium kasasachensis, assembly GCF_050336885.1. Classification (NCBI taxonomy): domain Bacteria; kingdom Pseudomonadati; phylum Pseudomonadota; class Gammaproteobacteria; order Vibrionales; family Vibrionaceae; genus Photobacterium; species Photobacterium kasasachensis. The sequence goes on along the minus strand of NZ_JAKJSH010000009.1, from coordinate 174,140 downwards.
TGGGATGACGGCGGGTGCCGGGTGGGTGATGTGTCGGCCAAGCAGGTGTCCGAGCGGCTCGGCCAGCCAGAACTTACCGCCGAACTTGAGCTGGTGTACCAGCTGGCGCAGGGGAAAGTCATACTCGCCGAGCCGGTAGAACTGCTGCCAGGGCGGCGGCTTCGACAGACAATGGCCGCATTGGCTGGATGGCTGCAGTGTGGTGGCGCCGCACCGGGCGCAATAGGGAGGCCGGGGAAAGCGGTCGAGACAGTGCCGGCACCAGAGTTGTTCATGCCGGCATAGCGGCAAGTGGCACAGCTGGCAGTGCTGGTTGGGCCATTGAAAGATTGATCTTAGCGAGAAAGGGGATAACATCCTAACTATCCTGTCGGGCTGATTATTGCCTGTTCGTGCGATTCATAGAGGGAAGTGTAAATGACTGCCAAGCTACACTGGCAAACTGAAGGCCAAGGTTCGGATCTGGTTCTCATTCATGGCTGGGGCATGAACGGGGCCGTTTGGCAGCAGCTATTGCCATTGCTGACACCGCATTTTCGGGTGCACTTGGTCGACTTACCCGGCTATGGTCACAGTCGTGAACATCATGCTGGCAATATTGAAGAAATGGCATACCAATTGCTTGAAAATTCACCAGAGTCTGCAATTTGGTTGGGCTGGTCCCTTGGCGGGCTGGTGGCTACCCAGGCTGCCATTCAGGCACCTGAGCGGGTGAATGCACTGGTAACGGTTGCCAGTTCCCCGCGTTTTGCAGCCGAAAACACATGGCGAGGTATTAAGCCCCAGGTATTGAACGATTTTCAGCGCCAGCTGAGTGATGACTTCCAGCTGACCGTTGAGCGCTTTATGGCGCTGCAGGCAATGGGAAGCCCGACGGCAAGGCAGGACATCAAACTGCTGAAGCAGGCGGTGCTATCGCGTCCCCAGCCCAATCCAAAGGCGCTGGCGTCCGGATTGCAGCTGTTGGCCGATGTCGATTTGCGCGAGCAGCTGGATCAGATCTCTCAGCCCTGGCTGCGCTTGTACGGGCGGCTTGACGGCCTGGTGCCGGTGAAGGTTGCTGCCGAACTGGATGCGCTGGCACCCCGGTCCGAGCGGCAAGTGTTTGCCGCGGCATCGCATGCCCCGTTCATCTCGCACCCCGAGGAGTTTGTGAAGGCACTACGGACCTTCATCGGGTAGGCTTAACGAAATACTGGTCATGTGTGGCGCATCGGTAACATTTTATTAAACTTTTCGAAAATGATGCCGATACATTAAAAATGGAGTTGCTCTGTAAAGGAGAGAGGCCATAATGACAGTAGGAAGTGTTGCGAATACAACTGTTTATTCGCCTGCGACGCTAAAAGCGTCGGCTGCAGCTTCAGCCAAGACCAATGAAGGGAGTCAGACGGCTGAGCAAACCCGTTCCGTGAAAACCGGCGAAAGCTCCGTATCGATCTCCGAGGAGGCGAAACGGATGCAGGCGGCAGACACGGGCAAACAGAAAACTGAAGCTGATGATGGTACGCAAACGACGCAGCTCGCTGAGTCGTTCGCCTATGGTGCATTGGGTATGGATCACCCCGATGAAGTGAAGCAAAATACCGATGATTTCTATACTGCAGGGCAAGTGCTGTCAGCCCTGGGTACGGTAGCGACGGTGTTGCTTGCAATCGCCTGATTGACCCCGTCAGCTGATGCCCGGAGAAGAGCGTCAGCATGATTGTTTCCCCAATACAGGTAGGAGCGCCAACCGTAGCTCCTTCAGTGAACCCGCCTACCGAACAGGTCGCGCGGGATAATCGCGTTCGTGAAAAAATCGTCCCACCGACCCAAACCGCCGAATCTGCGCGGGAGAAACCACTCAGCAGCGATGAAAAACAGTTAAAAAAGCCTTCCTGGGATCCGAGCGAGCACCCCGACTATCATGAGCTTGCTGTTACCGAGCAACAGTATGGCTATCAGGAGGACTTCGAGCAGCTGGTCAAGGCGCTGTCAGCCGATAGCTATATGGCCGATGTAAGCGAGCTGGGCTATTCCATGCACATTCAGCTGCCGAGAGACTTGCTTGAGGAGCTGGAGAAAATCAGCCAGGTCGAGCGCACCAAGGGGGTTGTCGCCCACCGCTACGCACAGGCCACCGTGCCTAACCCGCCGACGGAATATCTGGTGGTGTTATAGGAATTGATTCAGCCCCTAGAAAGAGCAGGTTCGAGGAAAAGCAAGAGCAGAGTACTTCTTGCAACTTTTGGATCTTGGTCTGCAGAAGCCATATAAAAAGAGCCAGCATGAGAATGCTGGCTCTTTTGCTTTCACTCTAGGCTCGTTGTTAGCCCTTCGTTACTGCTTATTTCTTTTTCGCGTTGGCAAAGGCTGCGGCAAAGGCACCGCCCATCGCGCTGTTATTGCCTTGGCCTTGTTGATGACCGCGGCTGCTATTGCCTCGCGGTTGGCGCTGTTCACGAGGCTGCTGGCGCTGGCCTTGCGGTTTGCGGGCCGGTTTCTCTTGTCCCGGCTCATCGTTGAGGCGCATCGACATGCCGATCCGCTTGCGTTGCAGGTCGACCTCCATCACTTTCACCTTGACGATATCACCGGCTTTGACCACCTCGCGCGGATCCGACACAAACTTGTCAGACAGCGCCGAGATGTGGACCAGTCCGTCCTGGTGGACACCGACATCGACGAAGGCCCCGAAGTTGGTGACATTGGTGATCACGCCCTCGAGTACCATGCCCGGGATCAGATCTTTGACCTCGTTGACGCCTTCGGCAAATGTAGCTGTCTTGAACTCCGGACGCGGATCGCGGCCCGGCTTGTCCAGTTCGCTGATGATATCGGTGACTGTCGGCAGGCCGAACTTCTCATCGGTATAGTCGGCAGGCTTGAGTCCGCGGAGGAAATCGCTGTTGCCGATAATGGCATCGACCGGCTTGTCATTGCTGGCGGCAATAGCTTTGACAACGGCGTAGGATTCAGGGTGTACCGCCGAGCTGTCGAGCGGGTTCTTGCCGTTCATGATGCGCAGGAAGCCGGCACACTGCTCGAAGGCTTTCGGCCCGAGGCGCGCCACTTTCTTCAGGGTGGTACGGGCATCAAAACGGCCGTTCTCGTCGCGGTAGCTGACAATATTCTGGGCAATGGTGGTGTTCAGGCCTGCAACCCGGGTCAGCAGCGCCGGTGAGGCGGTGTTGACATCGACACCGACGGCGTTTACACAGTCTTCCACGACCGCATCCAGACGCTTGGCCAGCATGCTTTGGCTGACATCGTGCTGGTACTGGCCGACACCGATGGATTTCGGGTCAATCTTCACTAGCTCAGCTAGCGGGTCCTGCAGGCGGCGGCCGATAGACACGGCACCACGCAGGGAGACATCCAGGTTAGGGAACTCGTTGGCTGCCAGCTCCGAGGCCGAGTAGACCGAGGCACCGGCCTCGCTCACCATGACGCTCTGGACTTTCAGGTTGTTGTCTTTGAGCAAGTTGGCGACAAAGCTGTCTGTTTCACGTGAAGCAGTGCCGTTACCAATCGCGATCAGGTTGACGTTATGCTTGGTGATCAGCGCTAACACCGTTGCTTCTGACTGGGCAACCTGACGCTGCGGCTGATGCGGGTAAATAGTGGCAGTATCGAGCAGCTTGCCGGTCTGATCGACAACGGCTACCTTACAGCCGGTACGCAGGCCCGGATCCAGTGCCAGGGTGATACGCGGCCCGGCCGGCGCTGCCATCAACAGGTCTTTGAGGTTGTCGGCGAATACCTGCATCGCACCGTCTTCGGCTTTCTCGCGCAGTGCGCTCATCAGCTCGGTTTCCATGTGCATCAGAATTTTGATCCGCCATGCCCAGCTGATCACCTGTTTGCGCCAGGTATCAGCAGGCTGGCTGCCGAGGGTCACGCCATAGTGATCGGCAATCATGATTTCGCAGTAAGAGCCGCGGACACCTTCTTCCTGCTGGGGATCGGCGTTCAATGATAGCTGCAGAAAACCTTCGTTCCGGCCTCGGAACAGGGCCAGGGCACGGTGCGACGGAATGTTTTTCAGCGGTTCGTTGTATTCGAAGTAATCCTTGAACTTGGCGCCTTCCTGCTCTTTGCCATCAACCAGGCGGGAAGTCAGCTCGGCATTGCTTTGCAGGTGGCGGCGGACTTTGTCCAGCAGCGCGGCGTCTTCGGCAAAGCGTTCCATCAAAATGGCACGGGCACCATCAAGGGCAGCCTTGGTGTCGGCCACGCCCTTGTCGGCATCCACATAGCCTGCTGCTGTGGCTTCCGGTTCCTGGCTCGGTTGCTGCCACAGGGTGTCGGCAAGCGGAGCCAGGCCGGCTTCAATGGCAATCTGTCCTTTGGTACGGCGTTTTGGCTTATAAGGCAGGTACAGATCTTCAAGGCGGGTTTTGCTGTCGGCCCCGGTGATTTCTGCTTCTAGCTCTGGGGTCAGCTTGCCCTGCTCGGTAATGGATTTGAGGATAACCTGGCGGCGATCGTCCAGCTCGCGCAGGTAACCGAGGCGGGATTCCAGGTTACGAAGTTGGGTATCGTCCAGTCCTCCGGTGACTTCCTTACGGTAGCGGGCAATAAAGGGCACCGTGTTACCGTCATCTAACAGAGTGACTGCTGCCGTGATTTGCTCGTTGCGAACATTCAGCTCGCTGGCAATCATCTGATTAATAGCGTTGCTCATCCGTTGTATCTCTTGGTTGTCGTTAACCCGCCCATTCTACGGAGGAATGGAGGAGTAGCAAGGCGTGATCTGTTAAGAGTGTGTCAGTGCCCGTTAAGCGTAGGCGGTTGGGAGCAAGAATACGATATGGCTTCAGAGCGAGGGGAATCGCGCTTTACTCACGAGTCAGCGGTAAGGACAGGCACCAACTCGTGAAAAGCGGGGGAAAGGGTTACAGAGACGGTTCCGATTCACCAGCACCGCGGCGGGAGGTATCGCTGGATTCGACCAAGATTGCGCCAGCAGCCTGTTTGATCCGCTGCCAGTGTGTTTCATCGACGGTGATGCCTTCCTGCCAGGCTTGCGCCTGGGTTTCAGCCAGGGTCTGCGACGAGATATGGTGATCGAACTCGGCGCTGGAAGGCAACGGGATAGGCTGGGTGCTGATCTCAATCCTCAGGCTGTGCAGGCACGACGGCTGCTTTGCTGGCAGAGCAGAGACAAATAGCTCGGGGCTAACGCAGCCTTTGTTGAGGACATACACGACATGCTTGGGATCATGGCCGTTATACCAGGTCGCTTTAACCGATAGCCCCTTGGCTGCCAGCTTGACCAGTTCACCAAAGGCCAGCCAGCGGTTATGGCATTGCTGGATATCGAGGGTAATGTTGTTTCGGCCAATCAGCTTTTCAAGGGTGAAATCAAGCACTGTCGGCAGGTGGCAGAGAATGCTGCAGCCATGCAGGTTGGCTGTGAGCTGGGCTTCAGAGGTGGCTTCGACATCCACCGGACAGTCGCGCTCCTGCTGCAGAAAGTCCAGCGCCTTGACGAAGTGTTCGACGCCGTTGAGGCCGACCATTTCCAGGTCGGCAACCATATTGGCTATCATGTCGGCTTCACCACAGCTGCGTCGCAGGCCGGTAAAGGCTTTGCCTGTCAGTACGACCAGTTCGTTGTGTGAGACTTGCATCATGCGTTGTCCTCCGGCTGAGAGCTTGTGTTGGCAGTGGTGTCGGTAGCTGCGTCGGTAGTGATGTCGTTGACTGGCAGTAGCGGGAATAACCATTCGCCGTCATGTATTTCATCGCAAAGGGGCGCGCCCTGGAAAAAGGTCACCCGTACCCAGCGATCCGAGCGCGGGTCAAACTTGGTGGCACCAAACATGGCCAGCTTGCAGCGTAGAAGATGCATTGGCAGTGCCGTCTGGCTGAGCACGTTCATCTGAATGTCGCCCATCGGGCAATGGCCCAGGGTCCAGGCTCTACGGGCGATGGAGCGGAACTGTGGCTGCTTGAGCAGAAACTCCGCCAGCGAGCATTGGCCGGATTCTGCTGATAGTGCCTGGTTTAAGCGGTAAACCTGACGGGCAATATCGAGCCCGAGCTCTCGGTCTTCACCTGGTTCCTGACCTCGAATACCCATTCGCGGTTCTTCTTTGTCCTCCGAACGGTACCAGAACCAGTAGGTGTTTTCCGGCTGATTGAAATCGATGTCCAGCGCCCAGCGGTACCGGGTAGCGAGCAGTTGCTGCAGATCACTGACGGTAATACCCGGACTCAGGACTAGGTTCTCATCGGCATTCATGGTGTTTTCGAAGTTGTCGATATCCTCAGGGTAGAGCTCCAGCAGGCAGGCCAGGGCAATTTCCTGTGCCTCGTAGCTATAGCGTTGGTTCTGCTCCAGCCAGTGCTGCCAAGTGCTGCGCTGCTTGGCGGCGACGTGCAGCGAGCTGATCACAGCTTCGATGTCACTGACAGCCTGATGGTTCAATGCCCGCTGGTGATCGTCAATCGTGACGACCTGCTGCAGGTGCAGACAGGCACGCTGGAGCAGCGGAATTATTGTCTCGCAACCCGCCGGAGTCACTGCCTTATTGCTGATAGCAGCAACGGCTTTTTCTCGCTCGGACAACCACTGGTCGACGATGCGGGGGTGGTTGATGAGGTAAGGTGCCATGCCCAGTCCGGTTGCATTGCCGACACCCAGGTACCGCTGGAGGGGACGTGCCAGCTCGACAGCCTCGTCGCCACCTTGCTGCCTGGCAAGAAAGTGGATCCAGTCGAGGCTGAACTGGCGCAACATATATACGGCGCACATCTGGGCGCTGAAGGAGAGGTTGAAGTCGCAGTTGTTTTTTAAAATCTCGAAGTCGGCAATACCGAACTTGCCGTTACCGTAGACGGCAGTGGTACGCAGAATATAGCCGACACTGGCAAGTACCTGGCTGTCAGGCTGGCGGCCCCGGGACAGGGCTTCGACCAGATGGTCAAACACCCGGACGCTTTTGTTGGCTCGAGCAAGTACGAGCACTTTGCTGGAATTGCGGCCGGCTTCCTGGAGCGGCACATTGCTTTGCAGCTGGGTCAATAGCGCATCGTCTACATCGCCTTGTACCAGGGCGAAAGTGATATCCCACTTTTCCGCGATAACCCGGTCGTTACGCTCTTCATCGGCGATGGCATCGGAAAAGACTACCAGATGGTAGTGGTTCTCGGGTGTTTGCAGGCGATAGATCGCCGTACCGAATCCGAGCTCGGACAAAGCCCAGCGATATTGGCTAACTTGCCAGTGCTGATTGGCCATCCGGCGGATCAGGCTCCTGACGAAGCTGATCCGGGTCTGATGCATGGCGCCTAGTCGCTCCGGGGCCATGACGGTATCCGGGTGACGAAGTTGTGGTTGGGTTCCAGTACAACGATGTGCATCCATTTTGCTCACCATATCCAAGTTGTCTGAGCCGGTGACGGCTCACTATTATTATGGAAGGCAGCTCGACAGGCTGCCTGACCTTAGCTGTAAAGCGTGGTGTAGGGTAGTGCGGCTTATAAGCCTTGTTCCTTTGCCATCTTGAGTGCCAGCTTTGGCGCGTCCCAGAGTGACGGCAGCAAGATGAGTGAAACAGGCACTGCGGTAATGACTATGAAGGACTGCAGGGCAGAGACACCGCCCGAACCGAGCGAAATCAGGATGATTGCTGTCAGTCCCATCATGATCCCCCAGAAAGTACGAATAAACGCATTGGGCTCTGTCTCGCCGCTGATCACGACACTGATGGTATAGGTCATCGAGTCCCCGGTGGTGACGATAAAGATAGTCGTCAGGATCAGAAACAGGATAGAAACAATTAACGGGAACGGTAGTTGCTGGGTGATGGCCAGCAGGGCACCAGGCAGGTTGAAGCCTTCGAAGGCTTTGCTTACCGAGCCCGGATCGGCAATTTCAAAGGCAATCCCGGAGCCGCCGACGATAGTGAACCAGAAACAGGTGATCAGCGGAGCAATAATGCTCAGGGTCATAACCAGCTGGCGAATAGTGCGGCCGCGTGAAATTCGGGAGATAAAGATGGCCATCATCGGACCGTAACCCAGGAACCAGCCCCAGAAGAATACCGTCCACCAGCTGAGCCAGCCTTCGTCACCGCGGTAGGTTGCCATAGGCACAAAGTTGTCGAGCATGGCACCGACGCCTTGCAGGTAGCCGTTAATAATAAAGCCGGTCGGGCCAACCAGTAGCAGGTAGGCCATCAGCGCGACGGCCAGAATGATGTTCCAGCGACTCAGGAACTGGATCCCGCGGTTCAGCCCGCTCAGTGCAGACAGCGTATAGATCGCGATGGCAAAAAGGATAATGATGAACTGGGTGGTGAAGCCATCGGGAATATCGAATAATGAGTTCAGGGCGAAGCTGATTTGCAGGCCAAGGAAACCGATAGGACCGATTGTGCCGGCCGCAACTGCAATGATACAGCAGGCATCGATGGTGTTGCCCATCGCCCCTTTCAGTGCGCGCTCACCCAGCAATGGGTACAGCAGAGTGCGAGGCTGAAGCGGCAGTCCTTTGTCATAGTGCAGGTGCATCAGGACGATGGACGTCAGGCTGCCGGTAATGGCCCAGGCCAGGAATCCCCAGTGCATGAACGACTGCGACAAGGCATTGATGGCGGTCTGCCATGGGCTGTCAGGCACGCCATACAGCGGCGGCGGGCTGACATAGTGGGCAATCGGCTCTGCCGCCGCCCAGAATACGCCGCCGCCGGCGAGCAGGGTGCAGAGCAGGATGGCTATCCAGCGGAAGCTGTCGATTTCCGGTGTATCCAGGCTGCCCAGTCTGACATGGCCGGTTTTACCGGCCGCAAGGGCCAGGCCGATCAAAAAGGTCAGTAGCAGCAAGATTTGCCAGTACGGGCCGAAAAAGGTGACCGACCAGGAAAAGCCGGTATTGACGAAGGTGGAGAGCAGGGCATTGTCATACAGGGCGAGGGCAACAAACAGGGCGATAAACCCACCGCTCAGCCATTGCACCGGGCTTTTAAGTCCCAGCTTGTCTGATGCGGTTTGCTGCTTTGCCGATGGATGACGGGTCATAGGCTGTGCTTTAGCTGTGTTCATGATGTCGGACATACAATGTCTCCAGACGTTATCGGATTTGCATGGGCAAAAAACGTAATGGTGATGGCCTGCGTAAGAGTATAGTTATGGGCAGGCGGTCAGTTATTTGGCGGGCGCGAGGCCGTCTTTCAGGAAGCTGAACCAGTTTCCTCCCATGATCTGGCTTGTTTCCGTGTCGCTGAATCCTTGTTTCAACAAGCCGTTATAGATATTTTCCATCCCTTTGTTGTCACAGAACCAGGGCAGAGCATCCGGCCAGCCGGCATTGCTGGACGAGCCTTCGCCATAGTCCATGGCCTTCGACCAGCGGCCGTTGCGCATCCACTCCAGTACTGCCTGCGGTTGGTTGAGGCAAAGATCGCTGCCGATACCCAGGTGTTCCACCCCGATCAGCTCAGCGGTGTCGGCAATCATTTGACAGAAGCGTTCTAGCGAGCACTGGCTGCCGTCCGGCAGGTGAAACGGGTAGAGGCTGAAGCCGAGTAATCCGCCGCGGCTGGCCAGCGACTTGATGACCTCGTCGGATTTGTTGCGCAGCGCGTCGTGGGCCGAGGCCGGGTTGGCATGGCTGATACAGATTGGCCGGGTTGACAGGTCAATCGCCTCGAGGGTCGAGCGCTCGGCACTGTGTGACATATCGATGATCATCCCGACCCGGTTCATCTCCGCGATGGCCTGCTTGCCAAAGCGGGTGACCCCGCTGTCTTCCTGCTCATAGCAACCCGTCGCCAGCAGGCTCTGGTTGTTGTAGGTAAGCTGCATGATCAGCAGCCCCTGCTTGCGCATGACTTCGATCAGGCCGATTTCATCATCAATCGGCGAGCAATTCTGGGCCCCGAAAAAGATACCGACCTTTCCTGTTTCCTTGGCCGTTTCGATATCGGCCATGCTCATCACTGGCATGATAAGGTCACTGTGCTGCTCGAAGTGGAGGTTCCACTCGGCAAAACGGGTGAGGGTCTCACGGGCGGTTTCGTGATACACCAACGTGGCATGTACCGCGGTGATCCCGCTGGCCTTCAACGTTTCAAAGTAGGCCCGATCCCAGTTGCAGTACTGCAGCCCGTCGATGATGATGCGATCCTGATACATAAAAGCTCCTTAGTAAGGGCGCTGGTAGGCAGTTTTCACTACGGTGTAGAACTCTTTGGCGTACTGGCCCTGCTCGCGGGGACCAAAGCTTGACTGCTTGCGGCCACCGAACGGGACATGATAGTCCGTACCTGCCGTTGGCAGGTTCACCATGACGCATCCCGTTTGCGCCTGTTGCTTGAATAAGGCACTGGTTCGCAGGCTCTGGGTAATAATGCCGCCAGTCAGGCCGAAGCGAGTATCGTTGACCGTGGCAATGGCTTCATCCAGATCGGCGACACGAATAACACTGGCCATCGGGGCAAAGACTTCTTCCTGGTTGACGTCCCAGTGGTTCTCGGTACCAAGGAATAGGGTGGGTGCCATGTAGTAGCCGTCATGTTCCAGGCTGAGCTTTTCGCCACCGAAGGCCAGTTCGGCACCGTGCTGGCGGGCCTTTTCAATCCAGTCCAGGTTTGACTGCAGCTGGTTGCCATCGACTACCGGCCCCATGAACACCCCGTCTTCGAGGGCATGGCCGATTTTGAGCGTACTCATGCGCTTGATGAGTGCCTCGACATAGGCATCATGGATGCTGTCAACCACTACCAGCCGTGACGAGGCAGTGCATTTCTGGCCGGCGCCGGAGAAGGAACCCATGATGGTTGCCTCGACAGCTGTGTGGATATCGGCATCGTCGGCAACGACCAGGGCGTTTTTGCTGCCCATTTCAAGCTGACAGCGAACAAAGTTGGGTGCCGTGGCGGCAGCGACCTTGCGGCCGGTATCAACCGAGCCGGTGAAGCTGACGGCATTGATTTGCTCGGAGTTGATCAGGGTGTTGCCAACCTCGGAACCACTGCCGAGTACCAGGTTGAAGGCCCCTGCCGGCAGGCCCTGGCGGTGAATAATTTCAGTCAGGGCAACGGCACTGGCCGGAGTCAGGTTGGCCGGCTTCCAGATCACGCTGTTGCCGAAGGCCAGTGCCGGGGCAATTTTCCAGGCCGCTGTGGCTGTCGGGAAGTTCCAGGGCGAAATGATAGCCACGACGCCGACGGCTTCCCGGCTGACTTCGACCGAGACACCCGGACGAACAGACTCGGCAATGTCACCCATCTGACGCAGAACTTCGGCCGCGTAGTACTGGAAGAACTGGCCAGCCCGGTAGAGTTCTCCGCGCCCTTCGGCAAAGGGCTTGCCTTCTTCGCTCGACAGCAAAGTGCCGAGCTCGTCGCAGCGGGCGATCAGCTCGTCGCCAATGCCCTGCAGGACTTTTTGTTTTTGCTCCAGCGGCGTTTTTTCCCACTCGGGCTGTGCCGCTCTGGCGGCATCGATAGCGTGCTGAACCTGCTGCTGGCTGGCCTGGGCAAATTCTCCGAGGTTCTTGCTGATATCAGACGGGTTGATGTTGCTGATAGTCGTTGTGCCTGACTGCCACTCACCGGCAATATAGAGGGCTTTTTCTGCGTCAAATGTCATGGGACTGTCCTTGAAATAGTGCGTGATCTGATCTGGGTTTCTGATCAACCTTTATTCGTAGTGCTAGATCTGTCTGTCATTGATCACCGACGGCAGCGTAGACGACCAGTTCGACAAGCATCTCTTCCCGTGCCAGCCCGGCAACAACAACGGCGGCACGGTTAGGGTAAGGGGCGTTGAAATAATCGGCGTAAATCTTGTTGACGGTAGCCAGGTAGCTACGGTCGGTCACATAAATCAGTACCTGGAGGACGGCATCGGTCGAGACACCAGCACACTCCAGGGTGTGAACCAGGTTATCCAGGGTCTGGCGAGTCTGGGCTTCAATTCCGCCCTCGACGACGCTGCCGGATTGATCGATAGGTATCTGTGCGGTGTATAGGGTGCCGTTGTTGACGACAGCCCACTCCAGGGGAGCCTTCGAGGCAAACAGTGATGTAGGGACGGCTTTCTTTGCTGTGGCTGACATATCTCACCTGTAATGTAACGAGAATGTTTCAATATGGTTAAATAATGCACATAATAGGGTGATAAATCGAATGGTTTATTTCTGACACTTGATAAGTTTTTTTTATCAAAAGAGGCGGTGAATTGATCGCGTTGCAGGTATCAATAAGGACAATGGTATGGATATGAAGCTACAGCAGCTGAAGCACTTTTCGCTGGTTGTGCAGGAGGGGGGCTTTCGGGCGGCTTCCGCCAAGGCGAACCGTTCGCAGGCAGCGCTGTCGACGTCGGTCAAAGAGCTGGAAAAAATCCTTGGCCAGCCTTTGTTTGAGTCTGGCCATAAAGCCAAACTGACCCCTTATGGCGAGGTCTGTCTGCCGAAAGTTGATCAGTTTCTTCGGTTATATCAGGCGCTGGATAGCGACTTGCGGGCGGCGGCTATCGGCCAGCAGGGGCAGGTTAGGATTGCCTGCGTGCCGTCGGTGGCGGCAAAGCTGATCCCCAAGGTGTTGGCACAGTTCAGTACCAGCTATCCGCAGGTCGAGGTATCGCTGGTTGACGACAATGCCGCCGGGGTCGAGGCAAGGCTGCTGGCCGGGGAAGTTGACCTGGCGCTAGGCAACTGCCTGCATGTTAACGACGAGCGGATTGATTTTACGCCTTTGCTGTCTGATCGGCTGGGGGTGGTGTGCTTGCAGGATCATCCCATCGCGGCAATGGCCGACGGGGTGAAGTGGCGCCAGGTCACGGCGTATCCGTTTATCAAAAATGGCACCTGTAAGCTGCTGGATCCGACACCGGCCCGGGTCCTGAGCGAAAGTGCGTTGTATACGGTAGAAAACATTACCTCTTTGTTTTCGGTATTGTCGCTAGGGATTGGGGTGACGACACTGCCTAAGCTGGCGTTTCCCGAGACCGAAACGCCGCTGGTGTGGCGGCCTCTGGTCGATCCTAAAGTGGAGCGGCAGATTGGGATTTTCCGTCTGTTTGACCGCCACATTTCGCCGGCGGCCAATGCATTCTATGCCCTGTGCTGCGAACAGTTGCAAGACCGGGAATATGCGCAGTAACGAGCTTGTAGTGAGCTGTCAGGTATAGCGGATGCTGTTGACGAACCATTCCTTCCTGCCAGCCGGGGTGTTGACCTCGAACTCGTCGTCGACCTCTTTTTTCAGCAGCGCCCTCGCCATCGGCGAGTCGATGGAGATATAGTCATTTCGGCCATAGATTTCATCCGGGCCGACAATGCGGAAGGTTTTTGTTTCGCCGTCATCGTTCTCGATCTCGACCCAGGCACCGAAGAAGACTTTGCCGTCCTGCTGCGGGGAATAGTCAACGACCTGGACGATTTCCAGCCGTTTGCGCAAAAAGCGTACCCGGCGATCAATTTCCCGCAGGCGCTTCTTGTTGTACTGGTAGTCAGCGTTTTCGCTGCGATCGCCCAGGCTGGCTGCCCAGGTGACTTTCTTGGTCACTTCCGGCCGTTCTTCCTTCCACAGGAAGTCTAACTCCTCTCTGAGCTTGGTATATCCCTCGCGCGTAATCAGGTTGGTTTTCATGGTGTGGATCCAAATCTGGTTGTAGGCTGGATAAATCTTCTAACGCTTTGACGGTGAGGTCAATCTTCGCGCTCGAATTGCGACTGTTTCATCATGATTCGGCTTCTTCAGGAAAGCGGCGAATAAGCTGGAAAAGAAAGAAGAAAAGAGAAAAGAAAAGGCGAGAGATATTGAAATCCTCTCGCCTTTGGTTGGTAGGGTAACAATCGACCAGATAAACGTTAGTATTTAAACTTGTTTAGCTTATCTTCCACGTCGCTGGTTTGTGTCAGCATCCCCTTTGCCTCCTGGCTGGAAGTTTCTGCACTCTGGGCGGCCTTGACGGTGATATCTGTGATCGCACTGATATTACGGTTGATATCCTCTGTGACCTGATGCTGCTCCTCAGCCGCGGTAGCGATTTGGCAGACCATCTCCTGCATGGTCGAGGTGGTTGCCATCAACGCCTCAAGCTCCATGACCGCGGTGCGACTGCTTTCGATGCTGTTGCGACTGTAGGTCTGGCCGTTGGAAATCGCTTCAACTGTCAGCTGTATCTGGCTCTGGAAGCGGTCGATCATCTGCTGGATTTCTTCCGTCGAGTTCTGCGTCTTGGAAGCCAACTGGCGTACCTCATCGGCAACAACGGCAAACCCGCGACCGTGCTCGCCGGCACGTGCGGCTTCAATTGCGGCATTTAACGCCAGCAAGTTGGTCTGATCGGAAATGCTGCGAATGACCTCGAGAATGCTGCTGATCTGGTGGCTCTGGGTCTCCAGCTCAACAATGGTCTCCGTGGAGCGTTCCATCTCCTCTCCGAGCTGGCTGATCATGCTGGCACTGTCATTGACCACGTCGCTACAGCGTGTAATCGCCTGGTTGGCTTCTTCTACTGAGCTGGCGGTATTGGCCACATTGTTAGCGACCTCGCTGGCAGTACAGGCCATCTCATTGATGGCGGTAGCGACTTGTTCCAGCTCCTGGCGTTGTTGCTGCACGCCCTGGTGCGAGGTTTCGGCGATACCGGCCGAGCGATTGGCAGACAACTTCAGATTTTCTACCGAGCCGGCAATATCGCGGATCATCCCCTGCAATGAGGCCATGAGGGTGTTAAGCCCGTGCATCAGCGAACCGGTTTCGTCTTTTCTGGTGACATTCAGGCGATAGGTCAGATCGCCGCCGGCCTGACCGAGCTGGCGGACGATATCCACCACTTGCTGAATTGGTGTGGAAATCCGCTTGGCCATCAGATAGAGCACAGCAAGGGCAAAGAGGGAGATCACCACGCCTGCAATCAGCTGGCTGTTGAGGAAGTCGCCGAACGAGCTGTTCAGCTCGCGCTGCAGGGCATTAATGTCCGCTAGCAGCTCGGCCTTGGGGACCGAGATCCACAGCATCCACGGTGTATCGGTATTACCGACCCGGATTGGTGTCACCAGGCTGGAGAATTCCTCTGTCGAGTTCCAGACTTGCTTTCCGGCCTGGAACTGGGCTTTGCGCTGGCTCCAGTCAGACAGCACCTCACCGAGCGGGGAGACCGGGTTGGTGTCTCCGGCGACCACCCCGCGGTAGGTGATAATGCTGACATGGGAGTTCGGACCGAATTTATCGCGCTGGAGCTTGAGTGCCAGCTCGTTGATAAAGTTGACCGACAAATCGATGCCGAGCATACCGATAGTACGGCCGTTGGCCTTGATCGGGGTGACTAGGTTGGCCATCAGCACCTGCTTGCCTTGTACATCATAGGCCCAGGGGTCGATCAGACAGCTGCGCCCGGTTTCCAGCGGGCAGAGATACCATTCGCTGACGCGGGTACCTGTTTTGGTCTGGTCCTGGATATAAAAGCGATCGGAATCTACTGCCGAGGGCTTGAGCTGGTTATCGCTGCCGCGGGTCCAGTAGACGTTGAACTGGCCCTTGCCGTCGATGGCCTCATAGGTCGAATCTTTGCCATCCCAGGCGTCGGGCTCGAAAGCGATATAGGCCCCCAGGAACTTCTGGTTACCGGCCAGCAGATCACGGACCATCAGCGAGAGGTCTTCACGGCTCAGTCTGTTTGGCTTGTCAGTCGACCCTGCCATCCCCGAGACGACACTGGCCATGGCTTCTGCCGAGTTCATCGCTACCGAGAGCTGGTTTTGGATCTGCTCGGAATGAAACTTGCTGGTTTCCTCCAGCAGTTCGGTCAGCGTACTGTCAGCAAAGTTATAGGTTTTGCTGTGCACCATGTCCTCTAGTTGGCCGGAGTATTTCAGTCCGACCAGAAGCACCGCAACGAGCGAGAAAAACAGGCAGCTGGCTGCGCCGAGTATGATCTGATGACGTATAGACTTGAGTGAAATCATAATGCTATTCCGGCTTTGACGAGGTTGGCGGCATCCTTGGCGATCACTTTATGCATTGCTGTGGTCGGGTGCAGGCCGTCCCAGTACAGGTTGTTGTTCGGTTTGGCAATGACCTTGCCGGTAGCATAGCTGTAGGCTTCACCGGTGACATCGGTGATGGTGACAGCCAGGTCGGTATCATGGTACTGGCCGTTTTGTTTTACTTCGTTGATCACCTTGTCAAACGCAGCAAAGGCGTCGAAGTGGAAAATCTCGATGTCCGGATTGCTTGACGCCAGTTTTTCCAGACCGGCTTTGAGTGCCTGGTTGTGCTGGCCGATAAACTGGGTGACTTTGTCTTGCTGGCCGGCAAACCATGGCGCATCGACAAAGTTTGGAATGTTTGCCGCGAGGATTTGTGTAGCCCCTGCGTCAATCAGGGATTCGATATCTTTCAGGGCAAGGGCGGCGGCCTTGTCACCGCTCTGGCCGAGATCGCCAAACAGGGTGAACCATAAGTTGTTAGTACCACTCATATAGCTTACCAGCTCACTGCCGTTGAACTGCCCCTTGCTGTGAACGCGTTGCTGAATTTGCAGGCCGCTGTTTGACAGCACGTCGAGGCCTGAGTTGGCGGTGAAGCCGTTGGCGGCATCAATATCAAGGAAACGGCCCGGTCCGGACATGGCCCCACCGGTTGCCCAGTTGGTCCCGGCCAGCGGCTGATCTTGGTATTGGTAGCTGACTTGCTGGCCGTCCGGGCCCGTTAATACCAGGGTGCTTTCAATGCGGCCGTGGGCGCGTGTCGGGGCTGGCATATCGAGAAAGGTCGCCAGGTATTCGGTCCAGACCGGTCCGTTGCTGAATCGGCCATTGACGTTGGGTTCCAATGCGCGGATACCGATATTGCCGGAGGTCGCCTGATTCATATCGACAGTGATAAGGTGTTTGTTGCCCATATCGGACAGGCTATCGCCGAAGTTTGAGATTGCATTAAAGTCCGCGGCGTGCAGGCTAAGAGGAAAAAGGGCAAGAAGAGCAGGGAATGTAAATTTGTTCATATTGTACTTATCTGTTTGTTTGACGTAGTGGAGGAAGTATTGTCGCTATGTCGCACGGGTATGTTTTTCACCCGGATGCAGATAAAAACAGTTGTACTGCATTTTTTATCTGTTCGTATTTGCTCAGTGCAAATAGTTGATTTGGTCGGATTATATGGAAAGCTTTTCTATTATCAAATTTATCAATGGGTGGGGAGAGATATTCCTGACTTATGAGTTAACTTTGACTCGTTATGGCGCGGATGACGTAAATGGTGGTGAAAGTTAGATCGAATTCGCACCTTTCCGCCGGGATGGTGAACACACGACATACTCTGTAACAATTTGAGGTATGATTTAGCAGCACTGTTCAGCGTCTATCAGCTGTTGTCGAGTAAGATATGAATAGATTTCGATACTATTGTCGATGCAGGTAAGGTGAGATATGCAGGAAAATTACAAGATTCTGGTTGTTGATGATGACATGCGCCTACGCGCACTGTTGGAGCGTTATCTGTCGGAGCAGGGTTTCCAGGTACGTAGCGTGGCCAACGGTGAGCAGATGGATCGCTTGTTATCCCGTGAAACTTTTCATCTGATGGTGCTCGATTTGATGCTGCCGGGCGAAGATGGCCTGTCTATTTGTCGCCGGCTGCGTAATGCCAACAATATGTTGCCTGTCCTGATGCTGACCGCCAAAGGCGATGAAGTTGACCGTATTGTCGGGCTTGAGGTAGGGGCTGATGACTATCTGCCTAAACCTTTTAATCCGCGTGAATTGCTGGCCCGGATCCGTGCTGTGCTGCGTCGCCAGACCATAGAAGCACCCGGTGCGCCGAGTGTCGACAGTAAAGTCATTGAGTTCGGTGATTTCCGCCTAAACCTGGGCACCCGTGAGATGTTCCGTGGCGAAGAGTCGATGCCGCTGACGTCCGGTGAGTTTGCCGTGCTCAAGGCGCTGGTTACCAATGCCCGGGAACCGATGTCCCGCGACAAGCTGATGAACATGGCCCGCGGCCGTGAGTACTCGGCGATGGAGCGTTCGATTGATGTACAGATTTCCCGTTTGCGCCGGATGGTAGAGGAAGATCCGAGCCGTCCACGCTATATCCAGACAGTGTGGGGGCTAGGGTACGTATTCGTTCCTGACGGTAGCGAGGCCTAAGTGAGGCAACCATGATGCGGATGTCACCGCGCAGTACATTTACCCGTACACTTATTCTTCTGGCTGGCTTGCTGATTGCCAGCCAGATTTTTTCCTATCTGGCAGTCCTGAATTATGCGCTGTTGCCCAGCTTGCAGCAGTTCAACCGTATTCTGGCCTATGAAGTGCGGCTGATGCTGCGTGAGGATGTCGAGCTTGCCGACGGCAAGACCTTCCACCTCGATCCCCCGGTTCGTCGGCAGTTGCTCGAGCAGCTCGGAGTAACGCTGCACCTCGAGGACAGCCCTGATCTCAGCGAGTATGAGCAGGCAACCCGTATCGAGTACCTCAGCGAGGAGATGACCCGTGAGCTTGGTGCGCCTACCGAGGTGCGGTTGGTGTTGGGCGCTGATAGCTATGTGCTGTGGATGCGGTGCGATGCGATGCCAGGCTACTTTATGCGGATCCCGTTGTCGGAGCTGCAGGAAGACGATTTCTCGCCCCTGTTTCACTACAGCTTGATCATTGCCTTTATGGTGATTGCCGGTGGCTGGCTCTTTATTCGGATCCAGAACCGGCCTTTGGTTGCGTTGGAGCAGGCGGCGCTTCAGGTGGCCCGTGGTGAAACGCCGCCCCACCTGCCGGAAAGAGGGGCATCGGAAATCCGTGCGGTAACTAAGTCGTTTAATCGGATGTCCGAGGGGATCAAGCAGCTGGAAGATGACCGGGCACTGTTGCTGGCCGGGGTCAGCCATGACTTGCGCACCCCGCTGACCCGGATCCGTCTGGCTACTGAAATGATGTCGCCGGAAGACGGCTATCTGGCCGAGAGCATGATTAAGGACACCGAGGAGTGTAACGAGATCATCAGCCAGTTTATGGATTACCTGAAGTCGACCAAGCAGCTGGAAGAGGAAGATCTTGATTTGAATCTCCTGCTGCAGGAAGTGGCCGAGGCCGAAGGAGGCTACGAGTGCGAGATTGAACTCGAGCAGGGTGATATTCCCGGTATCGTGCGTGCCAATGGCGTGGCGATCAAACGCTCGGTGGCCAATCTGGTCGTCAATGCGATCCGCTACGGTAACGGATGGGTCAAGCTTTCCAGTGGGGTGACCGCTGATCGCAAAACGGCCTGGTTCTGTGTCGAGGATGACGGTCCCGGGATTGAACCGGATCAGGTCGCCAAGATGTTTCAGCCCCTGACCCGGGGAGATTCTGCCCGGGGCAGTGAAGCCGAGGGGACCGGATTGGGTCTGGCTATCGTGCAGCGGATCATCGACCAGCATGAAGGGACAATCATGGTGACCAACCGCAGTGCCGGTGGCCTGAAAGTACAGGTGAGCCTGCCGCTGGTGGTGAGCAAAAAATAGCTAAGCCTGGATTTACCCTGAAAAAGCAAACGTCACAACCAAAGCGAGAGCCAAGAGGCTCTCGCTTTTTATTTGCATATTGCTTATGTCGTTAGCGACACTTTCTTTGACTATTTATTCTCTTCCGGTAGTACCAGATTCAGCACGATGGCCGTGATACCGCCTGCCGCCATCCCCGACGATAAGATGCTTTTCACCCATTCTGGCATGAACTGGAGAATTTCCGGTTTCTGGGCAATGCCCAAGCCCATCGAGAAAGACAGGGCCATGATCAGAATGGCGCGGCGGTCGAGCTCACAGCGGGAAATAATGCGGACCCCTGAGGCGGCAATGGTACCGAACATCACGATGGTTGCGCCGCCCAGGACCGGCTCCGGGATGAGCTGAACCAGATTGGCAACACCCGGGAACAGCCCAAGCAGTACCAGCATACCGGCAACGAAGTAACCGATATAGCGGCTGGCGACACCGGTCAGCTGGATGATGCCGTTGTTCTGGCTGAAGGTTGAATTCGGGAAACTGTTTAATACCGAGGCTAGTGCTGAGTTGATACCGTCGGCCAGTACCCCGCCTTTGATGCGTTTCATGTAGACCGGTCCGGCTACAGGTTGTTCGGAGGTTTCCGAGGTTGCGGTAATATCGCCGATGGCTTCAAGTGACGTGATGGCAAAGACGATTACAAGCGGGATCAGCAGCGACCAGTCAAATCCCAGACCGTATTGCATCGGCAGCGGGATGGCTATCAGGTCGGTATCGGCTGAGCGCGAGGTATCGATCATGCCGGTCAGCCATGCCAGCACGGTGCCGGCAGCCATCGCGATAACAATCGATGAAACTCGCAGATATGGGTTCTTGACCCGGTTGAGTAGTACGATTAAACCCAGAACAGTGCCGGCCAGCATCAGGTTGTCGAGGCTACCGAAGCTGCCGTTTTCAATTGCGGCGTAGCCACCGCCCATTGACGTCAGGCCGATCTGGATCAGGGTCAGGCCAATCAGAGTCACCACGATGCCGGAGACCAGCGGGGTGATCACGCGCTGGGCATGCTGGAGAACCCGGGAGATAAAGACCTCAGTCAGCGAGGCAACCAGGATAGTACCGAAAATGGCGGCCATCATGGTTGGGATATCGGCTCCGCCGGCTTTGAGCGCCAGACCGGCACCAATAATCGGGCCGAGGAAGTTGAAGCTGGTACCCTGAATCGACAGCAGACCGGAGCCGACAGGACCAAAGGTACGAATTTGGATGAATGAAGCCAGCCCCGAGGCAAACAGGGACATACTGACGATGGTATTGGTATCGCTGGCCGGCACGCCCAGAGCTTGGCAGATGATCAGCGACGGGGTGATCACGGCAACAAACATGGCTAGCAAGTGCTGGGTGGCTGCAAACAGGGTTTGTGGCAGTGGCGGCCTGTCTTCCAGACGGTAGATCAGATCAGAATTTCGTGGTGTTTCGATGTCGCTATGCTGGCGGGTCATGGCCGTTTTTCCTTGGACTTACTTCGGTATCCCTTTGCAATACGCTGAATGGGCACTGCGTTGTGAAAGCTGGTTATATCTGTGATTGCTGTTACTCAGATCCAAGCTGACACCGGGTGAAGTGAAAGTGGGTGAAATTTGTGCGCTATTTTAATTATCTTTCTGTAAATAGCAAACGTTTGCGTGTTTTGTTTTAGATTATTTTTATTTGCATCGGAAATACAGAGCGGAAGGATAAAAACGTAAGAAATGTGCCAGAGGCGTTATTTATCCTAGGCTGCCAAGATCACAGTACGGAATTATAGTGTCAGCCAAGCGATTGCTATCAGCCAGAAAGGTATTTTTTTACCTTCTCTGGCTGAATTGCCGTATTGGTTAGGCGTTTGAGTAGTTCTCGCGTTGTCCCAGCCAGCGATCAATGATGGCCTTGGCATTGTCCGGGTAGCGGTCGTGGACATAGCGGGCCAGCTTCTGCACCTGGGGGATCAGGTGTTGGTCACGAACCAGATCGGCAATTTTGAATTCGGCGATGCCGGTCTGCTTGGTACCCAGCAGTTCTCCCGGTCCGCGAATTTCCAGATCGCGCTGGGCAATCACGAAACCGTCGCTGCTTTCACGAAGCACGGCGAGGCGTTTCTGGGCGGTCTTTGACAGCGGGGCGTGATAGAGCAGGACACAATGGCTGGCAACACTGCCCCGGCCGACCCGTCCTCGCAGCTGGTGGAGCTGCGCCAGACCGAGCCGCTCAGGGTTTTCGATGATCATCAGGCTGGCATTGGGCACGTCGACCCCGACCTCTATGACGGTGGTGGCAACCAGCAGGTGCAGCTCGCCGTCCTTGAAGCGCTTCATGATTTCTTGTTTTTCAGCCGGCTTCATCCGGCCGTGCACGAGCCCGATATTGAGATCGGGAAGCTGTGCGGTGAGCTCGTCGGCGGTGTCGGAAGCGGCTTGCGCCTCTAGGACCTCGGATTCATCAATCAGAGTACAGACCCAGTATGCCTGCCGGTCTTCGTTGAGGCAGGCTGAGCGGATGCGTTCGATAATTTCTGCCCGGCGCGAATCGGGTAGGGCGACGGTCTGGATCGGGGTCCGGCCCGGCGGCAGCTCGTCAATCACCGAGGTTTCGAGATCGGCATAGGCGGTCATGGCCAGGGTACGGGGGATCGGGGTCGCGGTCATGATCAGCTGGTGCGGGTAGCGACCTTCATTGGCCCCTTTCTCGCGTAGCTCCAGGCGCTGGTGGACACCGAATCTGTGTTGTTCATCGATGATTACCAGTGCGAGGTTGCTAAATACCACTTGCTCCTGAAACAGGGCGTGGGTGCCGACTACCATTTTGGCTTCACCGCTTTCGATGCGGGCCAGCTCGCTATCCCTTGCCTTGCCCTTGAGCTTGCCGGCCAGCCAGCCTACCTGGATACCCATCGGGTTGAGCCAGTTGGCAAAGTTGATTGCGTGCTGCTCGGCCAGTAGCTCGGTCGGGGCCATGAGGGCGACCTGATAGCCGTGTTCAATGGCGCGCAGCGCTGCCAATGCCGCCACCAGCGTCTTGCCCGATCCGACATCGCCCTGTACCAGCCTCATCATCGGGTGCGGTTTGGCCAGATCCGTCTCGATATCGGCGACAACCCTTTGCTGAGCCCCGGTCGGGCTGAACGGAAGGCTATCAAGAAGCCGGATTTTCAAGCTATCGGAGGCGGTTAGCGGCCAGGCTTCGTGCTGCTGGCTTTTGCTGCGAACAGCCAGCATCGACAGGTTTTGTGCCAGCAGCTCTTCGAGGATCAGTCGGTGCTGGGCCGGATGCTTGCCTTCCTCTAGCTGATCGAGGGAGACGTCCGGGGTCGGACGGTGCATGACATGCAGTGCTTGGGCCAGCGTCATCTGGCGATCGTACAAGCCATCAGGTAATAGCTCGCTGACGGCTGCCTTGTCGAGCAGGCGAAGGGCCTGATCGGTCAGGTTACGCAGGGTCAGCTGGCGCAGACCGTCAGTAGTCGGGTAGACCGGGGTGAGGGTTTCCTCGACGCTGAGCTCGGTCGGTTCGGAGAAGACCTTGTAATCCGGGTGGATGATTTCCAGCCCGAACTTGCCGCGCTTGAGCTCGCCGTAGGCTTTGACCTGTTTGCCTTCACTGAGGCTGTTTTTCATCGCCGCATTGAAGTTGAAAAAGCGCAGGGTCGCCGAGCCGCTGCTGTCGCTGATTTTTACCGTCAGCATCCGCCGTTTGCCAAAGCTGATATTGCTGTTTAGCACTTCGCCCTGAATAGTCAGGTACTGGCCGGGCATGGCACTGGCTATCGGCCAAATCCGGGTTCGGTCTTCATAGCGGAGCGGCAGGTGAAAAAGCAGGTCCTGGACGGTGTTCAGACCAATCTTTTCCAGCTTTTCTGCCATTTTGGCACCAACACCGGACAGTTCGGTCAGGGCTATGGTATCAAGTAGTTTTCCGCTCATCGCTAATCCCGATTGTGGCTGTTATTTGGTTTTTTTCTTTGGCTCGGTGGCCTGCATGATGCTCCACCACTGGTCATCAGCGGCAATCTGCCCATGCTCATCCAGTGGCGGGTACGGTAGCCCTTTACGGCGGGCGACTTTTGCCAGTACCGGATGGCCGCGTTCAAACAAAATCCGGTGGACGACCTCATCAGGTAGCTGGGTTTTCTCCAGATCGTACATGCCGGCATTCTGGCGCTGACGCTGGGCCTCGTAGAGGATCAGGGCGCTGGCCACTGAGACATTCAATGACTGTACCATACCGACCATCGGAATGATGATGTCCTGGTCGGCAAGGGCGAGGGCTTCAGGCGTGATCCCATTTTTCTCGCCACCGAGGATAATGGCGGTAGGTTTGGTGTAATCCACCTCACGAAAGTCAATCGCAGTATCCGACAAGTTGGTCGCCAGTACCTGCATGCCTTGCTCTTTCAGTGTGCTGACGGCATTGACCATATTGTCATGGGTTTCGAGCTCGACCCAGTTGCGGGCACCAGCCGAGGTGTGGCTCAGCACACGCATGCCTTCCTTGGGCCAGACGGCGTGGACTTTGTGTACGCCTACAGCATCGGCCGTACGGATAATAGCGGAGACGTTGTTGGGTTTATGCACTTCTTCCATGCATACCGTCAGATCCGGCTGGCGGGTCGCCAGGACAGACTGAATACGTTGAAAACGATCGGGAGTCATAGTGTTCTTTGTCGTTCTTTAATAAAGAAAACGCCCGAAAACGGGCGTTTATGTTCAGTATAGGAAAGCTGGGCTAACCAGTTGTCCTTTGGGCCATCAGTTCTTCTGGCGTGATACGCGGACCACATTCGGCATGACCCGGATACGGCGCATGATATTGGCCAGATGGATGCGTCCTTTGGTCGTCAGGCGTACCGTAATGGTATAGAGACGGCCATCTTTTTCTTCGGTTGCCAGCCCCTGGATATTGGAGCCGGTGCCCGCGATGGTATTGGTCAGATCGGCCAGCGCCCCCTGATGGTTCTGCATATCAACCTTCAGGTTGGTGACGAACTCCTGCTCGAAGTCCTCGCTCCATTCGACCGGCATGTATTTGTCCGGCTCTTTCTGGTAGCCACGGATATTGGCGCACTCTTCCCGGTGGATCACCAGGCCTTTGCCCGGGCTGACATGGGCCATGATCGGGTCGCCATGGATTGGATGACAGCAGTTGGCAAACGTCAGCAGGATACCGTCCGCACCCTGGATCGGCAGGCGATGGGTGGTTTCCTTGACGGTCAGCTCGTCGACATTGCCCAGCAGACGGCGGGCAATCACCACGCTCATCAGCTCACCCAGGCCGATAGCGGCCAGCAGGTCGTCAATGGTCTCAAGACGTAAGTCGGTCAGTACCTGATGCAGGTTGTCCGGATCGATTTGGTCGATGCTCAGCTCGCCCAGTGCATGGTTGAGCAGGCGGCGTCCCAGTGTGATGGACTCTTCGCGGCGCATGGTCTTGAGGACCTGGCGGATTTTGGTCCGCGCGCGCGACGTTACGACATAATTGAGCCAGGCTGCATTCGGGCGTGCGCCCGGTGCACTGATAATGTCAATGGTCTGGCCGTTTTTCAGCGGCTTGCTCAGCGGGTAAGGTTGTCGCTCCACACGAGCACCGACACAGGCATTGCCGACATCGGTATGGACAGCATAGGCAAAATCGACCGCCGTCGCCCCGACAGGCAGCTCGACAATCCGGCCTTTTGGCGTGAAGACGTACAGTTCATCCGGGAACAGATCTGATTTGACGTTCTCGATGAACTCGAACGAGCTACCGGCACTCTGCTGCAGTTCCAGAAGGCTCTGCATCCAGCGCTGGGCCTTAACCTGCGCTGTCGTGCCGCTGCTTTCACCATCTTTGTAGGTCCAGTGGGCAGCCACCCCTTTGTCCGCCATCTGATCCATATCATCGGTACGGATCTGGACTTCGACCGGCACCCCGTGCGGGCCGACCAGCGAGGTGTGCAGTGACTGGTAGCCATTGGCTTTCGGAATGGCGATATAGTCTTTCATCCGGCTCGGACGGGGCTTGTACAGGTTATGGACCTGGCCAAGCACGCGGTAACAGGTATCCAGATCAGTGACCAGTACGCGGAAGGCGTAGATGTCCATGATCGAGTGGAAACGCTGCTCCTTGTTCTTCATCTTGTTATAGATGGAGTACAGGTTCTTTTCGCGGCCCAGTACCTTGCCTTCGATCCCCGCATCGTCGAGACGTCCCTCGATTTCGGCGTGGATCTTGTTAATCATTTCTTTACGATTGCCGCGGGCTGCTGCCACCACTTCTTTCAGTACCCGGTAGCGATTTGGATATAGCGCTTCAAAGCCCAGCTCTTCGAGCTCGGTCTTGATGTTGTGGATACCCAGGCGGTGGGCCAGCGGAGAGAAAATCTCCAGTGTTTCGCGGGCAATACGACGGCGTTTGTCCGGACGCAAGGCGCCGAGGGTCCGCATATTGTGTGTGCGGTCTGCGAGCTTGATCAGAATAACGCGGATGTCATGGGCCATGGCCATGATCATTTTACGGAAGTTCTCGGCTTGCGCTTCTTTGCGATCGCGGAACTTCAGTTTATCCAGCTTCGATACCCCGTCGACCAGCTCGGCTACCGTTGAGCCGAAACGGCTGTCGAGATCGTCTTTGGTGACCTCGGTATCTTCGATAACGTCGTGGAGGAGGGCTGCCATCAGCGTCTCGTAGTCGAGGCGCATTTCCGCCAGGATGCGGGCTACGGCAATCGGGTGGATGATATATGGTTCGCCGCTTGAGCGGGTCTGCCCTTCGTGGGCATCTCGCGCAACGAGATACGCCTGCCTGAGCGCCTCAATTTGAGACTCAGGCAGGTATTCGATTGCGACTTCTTTCAGGCTATCAAAAAGATACAATTCGCCCGGTTCCCTGAATTAACGGTGGTCGCCTGCAATAGCGCTAACGGCTGCTAGCTCTGCTGCTTCTTGCTCTTGAAGTTCCTGACGCTCGCGAGCATCCAGGATATCTTTAGTGATCAGGCCTTCTTCGATTTCACGAAGCGCGATCACTGTATACTTATCGTTTTCTTCCGGAACCAGTGGATCCTTACCGCCAGTTTGCATCTGACGAGCGCGGCGTGAAGCAATTTGGATCAGATCGAAACGGTTGCCAATTTTATCAACAGCGTCTTGAACGGTTACGCGTGCCATGGAGGACTCCAGTGGTTATATATAAAAGATGGGAAATTGTACAAAAATTGTTACTGTTCTGCCAGTAGGGCATTGAGCATGCTGTTATATTTAGCAGCTTGTTTGTCTTGCTTCAATCGTTCTGCACGAATAATGGCTTTAAAGTCCATCAGCGCAACGTCGAAATCATCATTGACGATAACATAATCGTACTCGTCATAATGGGAGATTTCCGAGCGTGCTTCCTGCATACGACGGGCAATAATGGCATCGCTGTCCTGGCCGCGGGCGTTCAGTCGACGCTCCAGCTCCTCCTTTGACGGAGGCAGAATGAACAGGCTCTTGGCTTGTGGCATTTGCTTGCGAATCTGACGCGCACCCTGCCAATCGATATCCAGAAAGACATCGATACCTTTATTAAGCTGTTCTTCAATCCAAGGACGGGAGGTACCGTAGTAGTTGCCAAAGACTTCGGCATGTTCAAGGAATGCACCTTGCTCTGCCAGCTCAGTAAACTCTTCGACACTAATGAAATTGTAATGAACGCCGTGTTCCTCACCCGGGCGCATGCCGCGTGTGGTGTGGGATACGGATACTTTCATGTCATAGGTCGGGTTTGTTTCAAGAAGGGCGTTAATCAAGCTTGATTTACCAGCGCCACTTGGTGCCGACACGATGTATAGAGTACCTTTGCTCATTGCCTGTTTCACTCAGTGATAGAAGGGCGCGCAGATTATCATGATCTGGGCACAATTGAAATTATCTGGTTGCCTGAAAAATCATCTTTTTCAAACGTTATGGCCGTAATCTTAAGCCTAGATGGATTTCAGGCTGGTGTCTGCCTGCACAAAGCGATCAAAAAAGGCAGCGGTAGCACTGCCTTTTTGTTATACAAACGCGTTGATTACTCGATGTTCTGGATCTGCTCGCGCATCTGCTCGATCAGTACTTTCAGCTCAACGGCAGAGGCGGTGATATCGGTACTGATTGACTTGGAGGCCAGGGTGTTCGACTCGCGGTTGAACTCCTGCATCATGAAGTCGAGACGACGACCGCAGGCACCGCCTTTTTTCATGATTTTCTGGGTTTCTTTGACATGGGAATCAAGGCGGTCTAATTCTTCGGCAACATCGCTCTTTTGTGCCATCAGGATCAGTTCCTGCTCGATACGGCCCGGATCCAGCTCAACCTTGGCTTCTTCAAATCGGGTCATCAGGCGTTCACGCTGCCAGTTGATGATCTCTGGCATCTGCTCACGTACCTTGGCCGCTTCAACGGCGATGGCTTCCAGACGCTGGTCAATCAGATCCTTCATGTTCTTGCCTTCGCTGGCGCGTGCCGCGATAAAGTCATTGATGGCTTCGTCAAACCCTGCCAGCAAGTCTTTGTTGATGGCATCCAGATCTTGCTCTGGTGCTTCCATTACGCCCGGCCAGTTCAGAACCTGGAACGGACCGATACTGCCTTCGCCGGAGGTATCCTTGACCCACTTGGCCGCCTTGATCACCTGCTTGGCCAGCTCCTCGTTGATGCTCAGCTCGTTGCTGGCGGCGGTGTTGGCTTCAAAGCGCAGGTTGCACTCTACCTTGCCGCGGGCCAGACGCTTGCGGAATCGCTCGCGCAGTACAGGTTCTAAGCTGCGGAACTGTTCAGGCATACGAAGATAGGTTTCCAGGTAACGCTGGTTAACAGAACGAATTTCCCAAACGGCAGTGCCCCAGTCGCCTTTTACTTCGCGACGGGCATAGGCGGTCATGCTATGGATCATTGGCTGATGGCCCTTTTAAGATGATGGATGTAACTACTTATTTGGCTTACGACGCTGTGGCCGGAAGCGAAATAGAAACAGTCGGTGCGTAGTTACCGGATAGTGTTGATTATACTCACCATCCGGGACAAAAGAAATGAAGTGCGGCGGTATGGCCGTGTTGGCAACAGGACGGAATCGGGATTCACGTGCACTGTGCCTGAGAACTGGCTATAATCGCCGGTTAATGTAGCCCAGCTAAAGGTAAGGTCCCGATGCGTCCAAGCGGAAGAAGCACCAGTCAAGTACGTCCAATTACGATCACCCGTAACTTCACAGCTCATGCGGAAGGCTCGGTATTAGTCGAGTTCGGCGATACCAAAGTGATTTGTACAGCAAGTGTTGAAGAGAATGTACCGCGCTGGCTCAAAGGCAAGGGACAAGGCTGGGTGACGGCTGAATACGGCATGCTGCCACGCGCAACCCATTCGCGCAACCGCCGTGAAGCGGCCAGCGGCAAGCAAGGCGGCCGTACCATGGAAATTCAGCGCCTGATTGCCCGTAGCCTGCGTGCGGCGGTTGACCTGGAAGCCCTAGGCGAGCAGATGATCACCGTTGACTGTGATGTTATCCAGGCTGACGGCGGTACCCGTACGGCTTCTATTACCGGTGCAATGGTTGCTCTGGTTGATGCTATCAACTACATGATCGAGAAAGGCCTGCTGAAGGAAAGCCCGCTGAAGGGAATGGTGGCGGCTGTGTCGGTCGGTATCTATAACGGCGAGCCGATTTGCGATCTGGAATATGTCGAAGATTCCGCTGCCGAAACCGACATGAACGTGGTGATGACCGAAGAAGGCAAGATGATCGAGATCCAGGGTACGGCAGAGGGCGAGGCCTTCAGCCACGAAGAGTTACTGGCGATGCTGGCATTGGCCAAGTCCGGCATTGACGACATTATCAGCGTTCAGAAGCGAGCGTTGGAAAATTAATTATTGAGCGACTCTATTGAGTCGCTTTTTTTTGTCTAAATTTTGGTGAGAGAGTGTGAACCCGCCAAATTTGGACTTTGTGTAGCAGTACTAATACCGATAAAGATAGGAGAAACCATGAAAGCATATCAGCGTCAGTTCATCGAATTCGCCCTGGAAAAAGGTGTTCTTAAGTTTGGTGAGTTTACTCTGAAATCTGGCCGTAAGAGTCCGTACTTTTTTAATGCGGGCCTGTTCAACACAGGTCGTGATCTTGCACGTCTGGGCCGTTTTTACGCTGAAGCTTTGGTGGATGCAGGCATCGAGTATGATGTGCTGTTTGGCCCTGCGTACAAGGGGATCCCGATTGCTACCACCACGGCGGTTGCACTGGCTGATCACCATGATGTCGACACGCCTTATTGCTTCAACCGCAAAGAGGCGAAAGCGCACGGTGAGGGCGGCAACCTGGTCGGCAGCGCGCTGGAAGGCCGCATTATGCTGGTTGACGATGTGATCACGGCAGGAACAGCTATCCGTGAGTCGATGGAAATCATCAAGGCCAACGGTGCCGATTTGGCCAGTGTACTGGTGGCGATTGACCGTCAGGAAAAAGGCAAGGGTGAGCTGTCGGCGATTCAGGAAGTTGAGCGTGACTTCGGCTGTGCGGTGATTTCCATTGTGTCGCTGGGTGATGTGGTGAGCTACCTGGAAGAGCAGGACGGCATGGAAGCGCACCTTGAGGCGGTTAAAGCATACCGTGCTGAGTACGGGGTGTAATTGCGATTATAGAAAGGGGAGGGGTAAAGTTTAACCCCTCCCAGCCTCCCCCTTGAAAAGTGGGAGGAGCAAAAATTGCGTACTTTGAGTTTGGCGTGGTCTGTATAAACTAAAAAGCGAGTGGTATTTACCACTCGCTTTTTTATCTCGAAACTTGCGCCTCGGAACTTGGTTCTGGACTTAACCTAATTCCGCACTCAGCAGTCGCCAGTAGTCGTCAAAGCTCTCGGTCGGCTTGTACTTGAAATTAGAACGCACGAAGCGATTGAGACTGCCTTCTACCTGGCCCAGTAGCTGTGCTGCCAGGATGCTTTCATCGACAGGGAAGCCTTTGCCTTCGCGCAGTTTGCGCTCGCGCAGGATTTGGCGCAGCTGGGTCTCGATGCGTTCGAACAGCTGGTTGATCCGTGCCTGCAGGCGGTCTTGTTCGAACATCAGGGCGTGGCCGGTCATAATGCGGCTCAGGCCTGGATTGCGTTCGGCAAAACCGAGGATCAACTGTAATACCATGCGCAGACGGTTAAGGGTGTCCTTTTCGTCATCGAGGATGCGATTGATGCGGGTGGTGATTGAGTCTTCGATAAATTCAATCAGTCCTTCGAACATCCGTGCCTTGCTCGGGAAATGGCGGTACAGGGCGGCTTCTGAAACACCAACCTGTGCTGCCAGCTTGGCGGTGGTAATGCGTTGACTGCCCTGGGCAGACTCCAGCATTTGCGCCAGCGCTTGCAAAATTTCTTCGCGGCGATTGTTTTTTTTATTGCCAGCCATGAATAACCGTTCCTTTTCGAAATGAGTCTGTTGCCGACAGCGCTAACCTGCCGATCAAACCCGCTTATCTTAGCGATGCAGCCGCGCCGTGAAAAGCGCTGGCGTTAGATACTGATCTCTTTATCGGCAAAAAAAGCTCAACCTGAAGCGGCGAGCTTTATATTTGATCTGATTCGACTAATTCGTCATCAGCCTTGAAACCCGGTCTGAAACCAGCCCTGAGTGGAAGGCGAACCTCCGAGGTATATTATTGTCGGCCGGAGTGACCGAATCCGCCTTCGCCGCGGTCGCTGGCATCGAAGTCCGACACGATGTTGAAGTCAGCCTGCACCACAGGGACAAAGACCAACTGGGCAATACGATCGCCCGGCTCGATACTAAAGGTGCTGTGGCCGCGGTTCCACACCGAGACCATCAGCTGGCCCTGATAATCCGAGTCGATAAGCCCGACCAGGTTACCCAGCACGATACCGTGTTTATGGCCGAGCCCCGAGCGAGGCAAAATGGTGGCCGCCAGGCCCGGATCGGCAATGTGGATGGCAATGCCAGTCGGGATCAGGTGGGTTTGGCCCGGCTCGACGGTCAGGGCTTCGTCCAGACAGGCACGGAGGTCGAGGCCTGCCGATCCTTCCGTTGCGTAGGCCGGAAGCGGAAACTCGTTACCGACGCGCGGGTCGAGGATTTTCAGGTCAATGTTCTTCATGCGTGTTCTCTTAGTGTTGTTTCTTTTTAAACTGGTCAATGATTTCGCTGATCAGCTGCTGGCCGAGGTCTTGCTTTGATGCCAGTGGCAGTGCCTTGTCGCCTTCTGGCCAGTACAGATGCAGGGCATTGCTGTCGCTGTTAAAGCCCAGGCCTTGCTGGGAGACATCATTGGCACAAATTAAATCTAGGTTTTTGCGGCTCAGTTTACCGCGGGCGTATTGCTCTACGTCCTGGGTTTCTGCGGCAAAGCCGACCGTGAAGGGGCGCTGTTCGGTCAGCCCGGCGACGCTGGCAACAATATCCGGATTTTTGACCAGTCGAAGTACCATTTCGTCTTCACCGGACTTTTTCTTCATTTTCTGAGTGGCGATTTCTGCCGGGCGAAAATCAGCTACGGCGGCGCAGGAGATGAAAATATCGTGGCTGGTTGCTGCGTCCATCGCTGCCTGATGCATCTGCTCGGCACTGTCGGTGTCGACTCGCTCGACGTCCGCAGGGGTCGCCAGATTGACCGGGCCGCTGATCAGGGTGACGTGTGCGCCGCGCTTGGCGGCAGCCTCGGCTATGGCATAGCCCATCTTGCCGGAGCTGTGGTTGGTCAGGTAGCGGACCGGATCGATCGCTTCCCGTGTCGGACCGGCGGTGATAGCAATCTTGATATTGCTTAAATCGGCAGGCTGAAAGAAGTCCTCGGCACGGTGAACCAGATCCATCGGCTCGAGCATGCGCCCCGGGCCGACATCGCCACAGGCCTGCTCGCCGCTGGCCGGCCCCCAGATATGGAAGCTGCGTCGTGCCAGGGTGGCCAGGTTTTCCTGAGTCGCGATATTGCTGTACATCTGCTGGTTCATCGCCGGGGCAACGGCAATCGGCGAGTCCGTGGCAAGGCACAGGGTGCTGAGCAGATCATTGCCCATACCGGCAGCGATGCGGGCAATCAGATCGGCCGTTGCCGGTGCCAGCAGAACCAAATCGGCCCATTTGGCCAGTTCGATATGGCCCATAGAGGCCTCGGCGGCGGGGTCGAAAAGGCTATCAGAGACAGGATTTCCCGAGACTGCCTGCATGGTAAGCGGAGTAATAAACTCCTGGGCGGACTGGGTCATTACGACACGTACCTCGGCGCCGCGCTCTATCAAGCGGCGCGTCAGCTCTGCGCATTTATAAGCTGCAATACCGCCGCTGATCCCCAGAAGTATTTTTTTTCCTGCCAGTGTTTCCATTGTTCTGCCTGTCTCTGTGAGCCAATTCAATCAGGCCAACAAGATAGCACCAAAGGCCGTGAGATTCACCGTCCGAGATCAAGCTACAACCGGCGGCGGGGTGTAATGCAAGCCGAGGATATTTTTGCGAAGGTTTTCTCACAAGTAGCGACAAGTTCTTGTCTGGTGGTCGATAAAGTCCTCTTCTGTAGCTAATTACAGGAGAGACTCTATGTCTTTGAAGCAGTTACCACCGGCTTCCCGCCCGCGGGAAAAGCTATTGTCGCACGGTCCGGAAGCCTTAACCGATGCCGAGTTGCTGGCGATATTCCTGCGGACCGGTATTGCCGGGATGAATGCTATCGAGCTGGCGACATCGCTGTTGGATCAGTTTGGTTCGCTACGGGCCTTGTTGGCAGCAAGCAAGGAGGAGTTTTGCCGGCATAAAGGATTGGGACCGGCGAAGTATGCCTTGCTTCAGGCTGTATTGGCGATGAGTCACCGGCATTTTGAAGAAACACTAAAGAAAGAAGATGCCCTGACCAGCCCGGCCCATACCCGTCGTTACCTGAGCCAGAAGTTGAGGGACAGACATCGTGAAGCATTTTATGTGCTGTTTTTGGATAACCAGCATCGGGTGCTGACCGGCGAGGTTCTTTTTGAGGGGACGATCGACGCTGCAAGCGTTTATCCACGGGAAGTTGTAAAAAGATCACTGGAACTTAATGCAGCCGCGCTCATTTTAGCGCATAATCACCCGTCAGGCGTAGCAGAGCCGAGTCAGGCAGACCGTCGAATTACACGAAGAATCAGCGATGCGCTGGCCTTGGTCGATATTCGCATCCTAGATCATTTTGTTGTTGGCGATGGGGAGATAGTTTCTTTCGCTGAACGAAATTGGCTATAAAATAGCCAAAATTCGATCAAAAAGTTGAGAAAGGACTGCTCGGGACTTGAGCAACTGGTTTTGACTTAGTATAATGCGCGACCTTTGATAGCTGTGGTTGTATGTGAAAAGTTTTTTCGCATTGAATTAACCACGGTAGATATCGAGCTGAAACGATTTGGAGAAGACAGTAATGTCCCGAGTATGCCAAGTAACTGGTAAGCGTCCTGTAACGGGTAACAACCGTTCACACGCACGTAATGCCACCAAGCGTCGTTTTCTGCCGAACCTGCAAACTCATCGTTTCTGGGTAGAAAGCGAAAAACGCTTCGTTAAACTACGCCTTTCTGCGAAAGGTATGCGTATCATTGATAAGAAAGGCATCGATGCCGTTCTTGCAGATATGCGTACTCGCGGCGAGAACGTTTAAGAGGATTTGAACAATGGCTAAAGGCATTCGTGAGAAGATCCGTCTAGTATCATCTGCTGGTACAGGCCACTTCTACACTACCGACAAAAACAAGCGTAACATGCCAGGCAAATTCGAGATCAAAAAATTTGATCCTGTAGTTCGCAAGCACGTTATGTACAAAGAAGCTAAAATCAAGTAATTGATTTTTTCTGTTCTTTGATAAAAACCCGGCATTATGCTGGGTTTTTTTATGCCTGCGATTTATTGGTGGCCGCACTTGTTCGATACCGTGTGTAACGGGCTTTGGTGTTATATTCATAGAGAAGTCAGACTGGGATTACAGGGGAAGAACTATGGGGATAAAGCTGTCACGACGGGGATGGAACAACGTTATTATTATTTCCGTTGTTCTTTTTATTGCTGCTATCCAGTTTCCTGACCTGATCAGGGCGCGCCTGGAGCCGGGGGCCACACAGGCATCGCCGGAAGTGCAGGCCTTGTTGCCGGAGCAGGCTGTCATCTCGCGATTGGTCCTGCCACAGCATGTCTTCACCGCCGAGGATGGCCGTTGGACTGCCGCGCCCCAGGTTGAAGGGGCTCCCCAGACGATTGTCGAGCACTGGCAGTCGATCACCGGTACGCTTGTCGACGACAATACCATGACCCAGCTCAAACCGCAGCTGAGTGCCCCGGAGACTGTTGAAGTCTGGCTGCATTCTGCTGACGAGCCGGTACGGGTAACTGTCTATCAGCTGCCGCAGTTTTGGCTGCTAAAGAACTGGCAGGGTAACTGGCTGGCGATCTCTGTTGACGAATCTTATTTGTTCCCTCACTGATTGTTTGAATGGATTGAACCATGCCTGAATTACCTGAAGTTGAAGTCAGTAGAATGGGGATCACCCCTCATGTTACGGGCCATCGTGTGGCCGAAATCATTGTCCGTAATCCCAAGCTACGCTGGCCGGTGCCTGAAGAGATCCGCCAGATTGAAGGGCAGGTGATCCGTAGGGTCAGCCGGAGGGCGAAATACCTGTTGCTTGAAACGGATATCGGTTACGCCATTGTCCATTTAGGGATGTCGGGAAGCTTGCGCGTGCTGCCGGCCTCGGTGCCGCCAGAAAAGCATGACCATGTGGATCTGGTGCTGTCGAGCGGCGAGGTTCTGAGATATAACGATCCGCGGCGATTCGGTGCCTGGTTGTGGCAACAGCCTCTCGATGAAGAGCATACGGTGCTGAGCAAGCTCGGTCCCGAGCCTTTAAGTGATGCATTTACCGCTGATTACCTGTTTGACAGGGCGCAGGGAAAGCGAACGGCTATCAAGCAGTTTCTGATGGACAACCAGGTGGTGGTGGGCGTCGGGAACATCTATGCCAACGAGTCCCTGTTCAGTGCGGGGATCCATCCGAAAAGAGCGGCAGGCAAGATTTCCTTGCAACGGATGGCAGTCCTGGTGGCTGAGGTGAAAGCTGTCCTGGCGTTTGCTATCGAGCAGGGCGGAACGACCCTGAAAGACTTCAAAAATGCCGACGGCAAGCCGGGCTATTTTGCCCAGGAGCTATTGGTGTACGGTAAGGGCGGCGAACCATGCCCTCGCTGTGACAAGACACTGAGCGAGATGAAAATTGGCCAGCGGGCAACGGTCTATTGCTCTGACTGCCAGACATAACTGATGTGTTTGTCACCGGTTGGCTTTATTCATACCTTGGTACCATAGCGAAACAGTCAGTCTATCACTATGATTCAATGGTGATTGTATAGATTGATGATGTGTCGTGTCGGCATATCTGCCGGGAAGGGAATATATGAAATATCTTGTCACGGGTGCTGCTGGGTTTATCGGCAGTGCGGTTTCTGAGCGTCTGTGCGCGCAGGGGCACGAGGTTATCGGAATCGATAATATCAATGATTATTATGATATAAACCTCAAGCTGGCGCGGCTGGATCGTATTCGTCATCCGGCCTTTTGTCTTATCAAAATGGATCTTGCTGATCGTGACGGAATGGCTGGGTTGTTTGCCGATCATCATTTTGATCGGGTGATCCACCTTGCTGCGCAGGCCGGGGTACGCTATTCCATTGATAATCCGATGGCGTATGCCGACAGTAATCTAGTCGGGCACCTGACGATTCTCGAAGGCTGTCGCCGGCATAAAGTCCAGCATCTGGTGTATGCTTCCTCTAGTTCGGTATATGGCCTGAATCAGAAGATGCCGTTTGCGACGACGGACAGTGTTGATCATCCCATCTCACTTTATGCGGCAACCAAGAAATCCAACGAGCTGATGGCTCATACCTATTCCCACCTGTACGGTATCCCGACTACCGGTTTGCGCTTTTTTACCGTTTACGGCCCATGGGGCAGGCCAGATATGGCGCTGTTTAAGTTCACCAAGAAGATTGTTGATGGCGAGCCGATTGATGTCTACAACCATGGTGATATGCGCCGTGACTTTACTTATATTGATGATATCGTCGAAGGGATTATCCGTATTCAGGGTGTGATCCCGGCAAAGAATACTGACTGGACGGTTGAGGCGGGTACACCGGCAACCAGCTCGGCACCGTACCGTGTCTACAATATCGGCCATGGCAGCCCTGTGAAGCTGATGGATTTCATTGAGGCGCTGGAAGAAGCATTGGGTATCGAAGCCAGAAAAAATTTAATGCCGATGCAGCCGGGCGATGTGTATGCGACCTATGCGGATACAGAAGACTTGTTCAAGACCATTGATTATAAGCCGGCTGTGTCAGTGAGAGACGGGGTGAAGGCTTTTGTGGACTGGTATAGGAAGTTTTATCTTGATTAGCCGGTGTCGCATTCGGTGACAGGGACAAAGACAACAAAGGAGGCGAGCGCCTCCTTTTTGGTATATGGGCTTTATTTGCCGTGGAGCTTTTCCAGCAGGGCGTCGGTAATTTCCGGGTCGACAAACTGGCTGACATCACCGTGATGCAGCGCGACCTCCTTGACGATGGTCGAGGAGATAAATGAATTCTCTTCCGCCGGCGTTAAAAATACCGTCTCGAGCTCTGGCATCAGGCGGCGGTTCATGTTGGCGAGCTGGAATTCGTATTCAAAGTCGGATACGGCCCGCAGCCCCCGAACCAGGATATTGGCCTGGTACTCTTTGGCAAAATCAACCAGCAGTCCGGAGAAGCCGACAATCTCGACATTGGACAGGTGCTGGGTAATGCGCTTGGCCAGCCGAACCCGCTCTTCAAGATCGAACAGGGGCTTTTTGCTCGGGCTAAATGCAATGCCGACGACGACATGGTCAAACATCGCAGCAGCGCGTTCGATGAGATCAAGGTGCCCGTTGGTGATGGGATCAAAGGTGCCGGGATAGATGACACGGGTATTCTTATTGTGCTTCACAAGGAGATCCTCAATACAAAGATGACGTTATGCTATCAAAAAAGCAGCTGGCTGCTCCATCTTTCACGCCAATTGCTATGGTTAATTTTTCCCTATCTTGTATTATCCGGACGGATTGGTTTTAGTTGGAACAAGGTGCTATGAAGAAAGTTCTCGTTGTGCGAAATGATAAAATTGGCGATTTCATGCTGGCCTGGCCCAGTTTTGCGATGCTCAAGCAATCACTGCCAGAGTGTCGGGTTACTGCTCTTGTTCCCAACTATACTGCACCGGTTGCCAGACTTTGTCCGTGGATTGATGAGGTGATGATCGATCCGACTGCAAAGTCGAGCAAGGCAGAGCAGGCTGAGCTGGTATCAGATATCAAGCAACGAGGGTTTGATGCGGCAATTTGCCTGTTCTCGAATGGCTATAATGCCAAGTTGCTCTGGAAGGCTGGGATCCCTTACCGCCTGGCACCGGCCACCAAGCTCGCACAGCTACTGTTCAACCGTCGCCTGAAGCAGCGTCGCTCCCGCTCGGAAAAGCCGGAGTTTGAGTACAATCTGGATTTGATCCGGTTCTTCTTGGCGGATAACCAGATTGACTGCCACGAGCCGCAGGGTCCTTATTTGGCCTTTGACAAAGAGGTACTGGCGGCTCAAAAAGAGAAATTGGTCTCGCAGTTGGCTTTGGATAGCGGCAAACCATGGTGTTTTATCCACGTCGGCAGTGGCGGTTCTGCCAACAATCTGTCGCTGGCGCAGTATGCCGAGTTGATTAAAGGCGTGGCAAAACAGCAGCATTGTGAATTTGTACTGACTGCCGGGCCGGGCGAGGAAGCTATGGCGGCGTCGCTGTATGCATTAATCAAGACCGGGGTGTCTGCCTATGTCTATGACAAAAATGACGGCCTGCAAGATTTCACCCGTTCTCTGGCATGTGCCGATCTGTTTATGGCCGGATCGACAGGCCCGCTGCATATCGCGGCTGCCCTTGATGTGCCGACGATTGGTTTCTTCCCGAGCAAGCGCTCAGCAACCCCGTTGCGGTGGAAGACACTGAATACGGCCGGGCGTCATTTGGCGTTCTGTCCGCCTGCCGGCAAGGAGCAGGAGACGGACATGGGACTGATTGAGATTGAGACGGTGCTGGAAGACGCTAAGCCTTGGGTGGCTCAGTACTGCTCCTGATCCACAGATCGGCATATTTCACAAAAGTGGAGTGTGCCGATAGAATTGATAGCAGAAAGCCCTGCTTGCCATCAAGGAAGCCCGCTCTAAGCACATACATTTTCAGGAAGCAGCCAATAGCGTGCAGCAGGCCCTGACCGATGCTGCTGCGTTTGCCGCGCTTTTCCCGCTGTTCAGCCCAGGCTTTGGCATAGCCGGCCGATTTGACCAGATAGTGGTGCAAGTCGTTGTAGGTGAAGTGCAGCAGATCGCCTTGCAGCGGCTGTACTTTCATCTCCGGGGATAGCTCAACTTTCTCGTGTACCAGATCCTGGTTGTACTGTGTCAGCTTGGTCGGATATAGGCGGTTGACGCGATCCGGATACCAGCCACAATGGCGGATATAGCGGCCAAATACCCAGCTCAGACGTGGAATACTGTATACCGTATTGTCCTGAGGGGATGAGAGCACGTCCATGATGTTCTGCTTGAGCTCCGGAGTGACTCGCTCGTCGGCATCTAGCCACAAGATGTAGTCAGACTCAACATGGCTCTGGGCCAGTCGGCGCTGGGGGCCGAATCCCGGCCATTCGGCGTTGACGAAGAACTTGTCGGTGTGCTGACGGGCAATAGTCTCTGTATTGTCAGTACTTCCGGCATCGAGTACAACAATCTCGTCTACCCAGCCTGAGACTGACTCCAGGCAGGCCTGTAAGTTATCGGCTTCATTTTTGACGATCAGCGCAACAGCAAGGGTCGGCTTAGTGGCACTCATTGTGTCTCCTTAAGGATATGAAAATCAGATAGGGCTTTGTCGAGCATGGTAATAACGGCTTCGGCACGAATGCGCTGCATAGCATCAGGATCTTTGACCCGGCTTCGCCAGGACAGTTCGCTTAACTGTTTACCCGTTTCTGCCTCAATGGCTTCCTGGTAGGCACTGACAACGTAATCCAGGTAACGGTAGGGACCGGTTCGCTTCGGATTGTGATGGGCGTAGAGGCCAATAACCGGTGTATTGGTCGCAACGGCCATATGGGCCGGGCCGGTATCAGGTGCAATTACCAGTTTTGCCTCTGCCAACAAGGCAAGCATTTGCTTCAGACTACTCTTTCCGACCAGATTGGTCAGTGGCACGTTGCTCTGTTGGCAGACCTGCTCGGCCAGCTGTATTTCGACCTCGGCCGGACTGCCGGCCAAAATGACTTTCATTCCCCTGGCGACCGCATGCTCGGCAACTTTTGCGTAGCCATCGGCAGTCCAGTTTTTGAATGCTTTGCTGG
This sequence comes from Photobacterium kasasachensis, assembly GCF_050336885.1. Lineage (NCBI taxonomy): Bacteria > Pseudomonadati > Pseudomonadota > Gammaproteobacteria > Vibrionales > Vibrionaceae > Photobacterium > Photobacterium kasasachensis. The sequence goes on along the minus strand of NZ_JAKJSH010000009.1, from coordinate 134,265 downwards.
CTGCTGGCACGATAACCAGTACTGGCGCTGAATCTGAGTATTGTTTGGCCCAGTCTTGATCTGCCTGAGAGAGTTCAAGTTCCCAGCGGGGATTGGTATCTTCAATGCCTATGGTCTGGGCAAAGGCTATAAACCCATCGAGCACATGGGGAGAGTCTGGTGATGTTACCGGGGTATTAATGAACCAGTTTTGCAGATCACTGCTTCGGGTTTTATCGAAACCGAGACGGTATTTTGCCCGGATCCCCAGGCTGGCAATGCTGGCTCTTAGTGCAGTTTGTAAATGTAACAATGCATCAAACCGTTCGCCGCGAAGCTGTTGCCATAACCGGGTATAGCCTCTCCATCCCTGCTTTTTGTCAAAGGTAATGACACGCACTCCGGGTAAATCACCCAGCAGCTGCGCTTCCGCCTTGCCCATGATCCACGTAATTTTTGTTGTGGGCCATTGGCGCTGTATCGCCTGAACCATGGCGCAGGTATTACACGCATCGCCGATAGCGGAAAGACGGAGGATACATAATGAAGACGGAGGGGACGAAAATAGGGCCATATACAATTGCTCTGGAACTCATTAACCTGCATTATGCAGCTGGGATTTAAAATTGTAAAACGACTCATCTTAACGATTATGCAAGTATTGTCACTTAATGGAAGCCGGATCTGGTTTGATGATTCGCTACTTAAAACAGAGCCAGCACGCTGCTTTGATCCTAATTACTGGCAGCAACAGGATGCGATTACCGGAAAGGCTAGTGGTCGTGGCACTACATACTTTATTTCTACTCCTCAACTGCCGATGGCCCTGCGTCATTATTGGCGTGGGGGATTATTGGGAAAGCTGGTGAAAGATCAGTATTTCTTTACCGGCTGGGAAAAGACCCGTTGTGCTGAAGAGATCAAACTATTGCAACTCTTGGCTAAAGGCGGTGTCAGAGTGCCAAGGCCGGTGGCGGCCAGAGCAGTAAGGTGCGGCTTGACATACCGTGCAGATATTCTCACCGAGCAGGTTTCTAATGCCAGGGATCTGGTTGATGTGCTGCAACAGAGAAAGTTGTCTGAAAGCGAGTGGCGGGATGTCGGGCTGTTAATTAGGAAAATGCATACTCTGCAGGTATGTCACACCGATTTGAATATACATAACATATTATTGGACGATAAGGGGCAGTTCTGGCTTATCGACTTTGATAAGTGCTATCAGAGCAAGGGTGACAAGTGGAAGCAAGGGAATCTTGAACGTTTACAACGTTCGTTGAGGAAAGAGGTACAGCGGTTTTCTATAATATGGGATGAGAGCGAATGGAATTGGCTATATAACGGCTATAAAGAAAGTTAAATACTATTGAAAAGTAAATATTTTTGACGTGAATAGAAGATAGAAAGTGAAACTATGAATGCAGTTATTTTATTGGTTAACCGGTTAAGTAAAATTATTGGCAACATCTGTAAGTTGCTCTCGTATCCATTCCATTTGTTTTTCCCAAAAAAACGGTTTGAAATACCATCGTATTCGCGAGCTAAGGTACTATCGAGCAAAACCTCTGACATTCCGAAAGTGATCTGGCAAACCAATTTTTCGAACAAATCCACGCTGCCTGTATACCTTAACTACTTGTTTAATCGCCTGATGTCACTGGATCATGACTACTATTATGTAGACAATGAGGGGATTGAAGAGTTTATCAGAGAGAACGCTTCGGAAGAGGTCTATGAGTGCTATAAAAGGATTAATGATGGCGCGGCAAAGGCTGATTTGTGGCGATTAGTCGTCCTTAATGTTAAGGGTGGCGTATACCTTGATATTGACGCCAATCTGGTTTGGCCGCTATCCAAAATTACTCAAGGCGAGAGTCAAATATTTATTAAAAATAAACAAGATAGCCAGATCACCAATTTTTTTCTGGCAACGGCACCCAATAACCCTATCTATCAGAAAACAATCGACCTTATTGTCGACAATATAAAAAACAGGGACGAAACCAAGGGAGTCTACTCAACCACAGGCCCGCAAGTGCTAAGTGATGCTCTGGAAGGCGAAGAAGGTGTTGAGTTCAGAAGTTACCGCTACACATGTATTCAGGGTAGCTTTACCAATGAGCACTTCCAGTACCTTGATAAGCCACGAGGCAAGTGGATACATACTGCACCAGAAGATTTGATCAAGGACGAGAACACAGAATCGAAAGATTAATGACTTGTTGAAGTATAGAAAGAATGCTCAGTCCTTTGCGAAAGGACTGAGCATTGTTCGTTAATGGCTGAGCACAGCTTTTAGATTGCTTATCGTTTTTTCAATCGCGCCCTGATTCAACTCCACCACCTGGAGAGCTTGCTGCCCAGTTTCTTCTCGCGATACCTCATTTTTGAACCAAGCTATGAGCTGGGCGGCTATTTCCTTGCTGTCCTGGCAAACCACACATCCATTGTTCTCGAGGAGCTGCTGGGTGATATCCGTGAAGTTGAAATAGCTGGGGCCGGTGATTATGGGTTTGCTCAGCGCTGCCGGTTCAAGCAGGTTATGGCCACCCACTTTATCTCCCAGCAAGCTGCCGCCGATGAAGGCAATATCAGCAGCAGCCAACATGACTAACATCTCGCCCATGGTATCACCCAGATAGATATCGCATTGATCGGGTACCAGATCTGTTGCCTCGGTACGGCGAACAACCATCAGGCCGCTTGAGCGACAGAGATCGGCGACTTCAGCGAAGCGCTCGGGATGGCGGGGCACCAGGATCAATAGAGAATTAGGTATTTCCGCTCTGACTTGGCTAAAGGCGTCGAGCAGTTGTTCATCCTCTCCGCGATGGGTACTGGCTGCAATCCAGATGGGGCGCTGCTGTCCGAGAAGCTGGCGGAGTTGGCTGCCATTCTTGTGGATCTCCTGATTGACCGAGATATCAAACTTTATCGAGCCGGTAACGGCAACCTGGTTTTCATTCAATCCGAGTTGCACAAAACGCTCGGCATCATCTTTGTGCTGGCACAGAAGGTGGTCAAGGTTGTTTTTGACGATATCAAAGAGTGGCTGCACCTTTTTGTATCGTTGACAGGAACGCTCCGAAAGCCGGGCATTGAGTACATAGACGGGGAGTCCGGCTCGTTTGGCCTGGGCAAGCGTATTTGGCCATAGCTCCGTTTCCATAATGAGCAGAGCCTTAGGTTTTGCCACTCGAAGGAAGCGTTTTATGGCCCAGCTAAAGTCAAGGGGCATATAGCGATGCTCAATACGCCCCGAGAGTTTCTCTGCCTGCGCGGCACCCGTGCTGGTGGTTGTGGTGATCAAAATGGCTTGATCTGGGTAATCGCGCTGAATCGCTTTGATGAGCTGCGTTGCCGCGATGACTTCACCGACAGAAACCGCATGTATCCAAACCGGGTTGTTGTGCTGCAAAGGCGGACATTGGCCAAAGTGCTCACGCCAGCGTGAGCCGTAAGCTGGTTTGTCATCCTGCGATTTGTATAACTTCTTCAGAAATAATGGTGTCGCAAGATAGAGTAAGATTGAGTACAGGCTGCGAATCATGGATGTAGACCTATTATGAAGAAAGCTTGCCGATGGCCTCTATGATACGTGACGGTGGCAGTTCATTGAGACATTTCAAGTGGCCGAATGGACATTCTCGCTTGAAACAAGGGCGACAGCTGATATCGGTATGAACGATTTCTACCTGTTGTGAAAGCGGCGGTGTGTAATCCGGTGAGGTCGAGCCATAGACGGCGATAATCTTGGTACCGACAGCCGCGGCGATATGCATTAAGCCTGAATCATTGCTTATTACGATATGACACCTTGCCAGTAGATCGACGGCTTCAACCAGTTGTGTTTTTCCTGCCAGATTGGCACAGTGCTGACGCAGCTCAGGAGCAATTTGTTGTTGGATATCTGATGTAACAGCTTGGTCTTTATTCGAACCAAACAGCCATACCTGATAGCCTTTTTGGATCATTTCACTCGCAACTTGTGCAAAATACTTGTCAGGCCAGCGCTTGGCCGGGCCAAACTCGGCACCCGGGCACATTCCGATTATCGGACGGGTTAAATCAAGGGCAAGCGTTTCAACACAGTGCTGTTGCGATGCACTGTCGACGAGTAGTTTCGGTTGGGGGATAGCGGATAGGCAGCTGCTGTCACGCATATCTTGCTTTTGGTAGGCCAGGGCACAGTAGCGCTCGACCATCAGGCCAAAGTCTTTTTTGTTCGTTCGGATATCATTGAGCAGCCCATAGCGCGACTCGCCCTTCCATCCGGTACGAGACGGAATGCCCGCGAATAAAGGTATCAAGGCTGACTTAGCCGAATTGGGAAGCACATAGGCATGGGTGTACTGCGCTTTACGCAGTTTCTTGCCGAGCTGGTAACGCCCTTTGAGATTGAACTCACCGTGGCCGATCGGCATCTCGATGGCATTGTCGATCTCGGGCATGCGTTCCAAAATAGGTCGACACCAAGCCGGTGCCATGACGTCAATTGATGCATTAGGGTGTTGTTGTTTCAGGCTGATATATAATGCTTGGGACATCACCATATCGCCCACCCAGGATGGACCTATAATCAGAATTTTCATTTTTACCACCGAAGCCTGAAAGGCTACACATCAAATTGACAATTTAGGAAGTTTATATGGAATATCATATTTAATGAATGAATTTTTGCTCTTTCATCGAAGAGAAGCCTTTAGCCGGGGCTCATGGATGATTATTACAACTAGAAAATCGACTACTGGCATTATGATTATCTGCTTCGACGGTATTATTAATCATGACGGCCATTGAGAATGGTGTATTTGGTACAAACCATACATCGTTACCTGCAGGGCAACGACAAAGCTAATCTTATGGTTGCATATTTGACTGTTTCATGAGTAACGATAGTTATTTCAGGTCTTCCTCAAACTTGGTCTACACGGCCAACTTTATTATAAGGTGAAAAGCTATGATAGCTTAGCGAGACAAGGCCAATTAACTAAAGGTTAGTTCTTCATCCCAATGGATATTGTCTTTTATTTCAACTGCAGGTACTCCAGCTGCTATTTTATTCTCTCCAATATCTTTGGTCACAAGAGAGTTAATCCCTACAACAGAACCGTTGCCAATATTGCACCCTTTAAGAACAGTGACACTATCTGCTAGCCATACATGTTCACCAATAATAATGTTCTTGGCTAGATTGATTCTTTTGTCACCGCAGAAGATATCATGACCATCACTGGTCATCAATTTTATGTTTCTGGAAAACATCGAGTTTTTGCCAATGGAAATTAATGTATCTTTCTCTCGTGATGAAAAATAACAGTTTTCACCAATAACACTGTTTTCCTCAAAGATAATAGAACAGTTGTTTCCATTTATTTCTATCTTTGAGCCTTTTATATTAACACCGTTTTTTATTATTAGTCTATTGTTGTTTCCTTTTATAGAAATGTCACATTTCCTAACTCTTGCTCCACTTGATATTGATACGGAGTTTGTTCCAGATAGTCTTACTCTATTTCTTATTTTGAAAAGGATATTTTTCATTGCTAAACAACCATGTGTGAAAAAACGTTATACACTTATTATATGCTATACAGGTTTTTGGTAACAAGTTGTTCTTATGGTTTTGAGAGGTGTAACAACTCGTTATTATTGCTGTGGATTAATTTAGCTGGATTTATTTAAGCAACGTTAAACTTGTTCTTATATTTTGGCTTTATATTCAGGCGCTTGTAGTAACACATTTCCTGCGGTATTTTTTGATATACCGCAGGATAAATCAATCATTAGTCTATATCACTTGTTGCTTTGCATATGTTATCTAAAATAGCCTCAGGGCTAGGTATGACTGCATTAGGAGTCATAGAAATATAATGTTTTTCATAAGTTGGTGTGTATCTGAATGGTACCGTGGCATAAAATATTCCAACTGTTGGAGTGTGAGTGCTAATTGCAACATTACGTATGCCTGTATCTGTACTTACAACGACTGATGCTTTAGCAATGAAACTAATGACGTCTTCAATATCCATAGAAGGCTGAATGTTTATATTTTCAGACGTTAGCTTTCCTAGCTTGGAAGCTTTTTCGCTTTCACTGATCCCTTCTAGATAGATATGCCGATAACCAGATAATTTTTCAGCGGCAAGGTTCATCAAAGACGTCAATTTATCAAAAGGGTACATTTTCCTCTCTTGTGATGCACCACCAAAATAGACAATATAAGGCTTTACACTTTCTCTTAGATTGCGGTTATCAGGGTAGCCAAAATCAAGTGGATAAGTAGGGTTATGTCCAAGAACTTTAAGCATGTGCAACATGCTTTCTACTTCTGGTGTGAAGTCAGAGCGGAAGATAGCAATATCGTATAATAACTTTGCAACTGATGAACGATATGGAAAGCCAATTTTTAGCTTTGCTTTTGTTAAAGCTAACAACCAATATGAACGGTTTGTAGCTGCAAGATCAAAAATAATATCTTGTTCACCAAGCTCTTTGGCTTTACGTATTTTTTCTAATGGGGTTACTTTGCGATCACTTTGTCTGCCAGGCATGATATGTACATCATCAACAAGATCGGATGGCATTGCATATTGGTAGTTGGAAGTTGCACAAAGAGTAATTTTCGCATTGGGAAAAAATTTTCTAGCCTCAATGAGAAATGGACGTGTGATAACTTGATCGCCTAGAGCTGCATGACGAATTACTGCAATATTCTTAACTTTGCTAGGGTCAAACTCATTAGCTTGATATGAGCGAGCCTTCTTGGAGGCATAAGCACCTTTTTCAAACCATAAGTGTTTCATATTGTACATTTCTTAATCCTTACCTGTGCATCATATTTTTTGCATATTTATTAAAGGCTTGAGTTGCAGTATATAGTCATATTTTAAGCCCAGTTTTCAACTCACTTATTTTGTCGATATTCTTACCTTCTTTTAACATAGGTAAGCACAGTGCAAGCATAAAGAAGACCGTATAAGTTTGAATTACCATTTGGTTACTGTAAAAAATCCCAATAATTAGGAATGAGGATATAACGCAAATGCCAGCTTGCTTGTATTGGTGTTTACATCTAATTAACATAAAAGTAATGTAAATCAACAAAGAAAGAAAGGTTAGCTCATAAAGTAAGCCATGTTTGACAAGGCTTTCTAGATAGGCGTTATGAGGCTCAGTAAAAGAAAAATATGCCGTTTCGTTTGTAACATTTGGGCTCGTTTTGCTTATGTAAATCTTGAACTCTTTGGTGTAGTTATTCTCACCCAGTCCAAAAATAACTTTAGTCGGAGATTCTGACCAATTATAAGATGTGAAAGCGATTGCTTTTTTCCACATAATTAATCTGGCTGTATTAGATTGATCAACTTTAGTGTCAAGAATACTTTCAACTCGATTGGTTACCCCTTCAAATTTAGTAGGGAAGACTGTGGTTAGAATGGGTAATGATATTAAACAGACCAAGAAAATTTTAAGGAAAAATTGCTTGTAACAAGATAAAAGTAATAGGTTAACTACGATAAAAGTTGCTAGCCATGGGCCTCTTGACCCTGTTAATACTAGGCACACAATGCTTAGGATTATTACGGTCATTAGCGCAAATTTGAACTTATTATTTGTTAAGTTAAACCAAAATGGAATAGAAAAAGCCAAGAAATAGCTTAAATTCTCTGACCAGCGTCCGACATCGAGAAAGCTTTCTAAGCGCAACGGGTTCAGGCCCGTTGTTTTCATTTGGATAAGGGTGTACAAGCCATAAAAAATAGATAGCAACAGGCCGAGAAGTAAACCAATAATTGCAGACTGTTTATGCTTTTTGTTATTAAATAAAATAATCAAGTAAGGGAATACCACTAAGAATAGTGATTTTCTTGCAATGTGTACAATGTCATCTAAGTTTCCTGGTGAAATAAGACAAGAAACTACAGCAATTAAATATGCTATTAATGATATTTTTGTTACTGGGGATGAAAGTGCTTTTTCTCTAAAAGCTGAGTTTGATATCAGGCTGTATAGAAACAGCATAAGTAGAATAGTTACTGATATGTTGATCCCTGCTTTTGATGTAAAAATAGAAAAGCCCAATAATCCAAGTAAAAATATTTCTAATTTTTTGATTGTTGTATCTGACATTTGTTTCTTCTCATTGCACTGCTGTTTTATTATAAACAACAGCTAAATTTTCAATATGCTTACTAATATCAAAGTGTGTTTTTGCTCGCAGGCCCAGTTTTTGACCCACTATAGAAATATTTTCTGATTCGCTGATTATTTTCACTAATTTAAGTTGTATCAGGTTTGAGTCTAAAGGGTTCACTGTAAATGGGTAACTTTCACCTAGAATTTCAGGAATTGCACCTGTGTTAGCTCCCAATATTAGTTTATTGGCAGCCATTGCTTCAATGACGGTTAAGCCAAAAGCCTCGTTGTGCGACAAGATGGCAACGATGTCCATGACGGCAAGCATATTCTCGGTATCCTTCCGAAAGCCGGGAAGATGGATCTGTTCTGATAGGCCGCTTTGCTTGATGGTTGCCTGAATCTCTTCTACTAGTTCGATATCTGAGCCTTGATCGGCTTGTAACCCGCCGACCATCAGAAGGTGAAGATTTTGCTCGGGATTTTGTCTTACCAAGGCGATAAATGCGTCAAGTAACTCTTTTTGCCCTTTCGCGTGGTTAAACCGGCCTACAGTACCGATGACTGTAGCATCGACAGGAATACCCAGTTCTTTTTTGGTTTTCAGGACAAGTTTGGTATCGTCAATGGCGGGGCGTATCTCTGTCCCCAGCCATAGGCGTTGGATTTTTTCTGCCGGTACCGGCAGTGCTTTCAGGTTACGCTTCTTGGTTGCTTCACTTATCGACAGTACTTGATCGACGTGGCTATATACCCAGCGGTGATACATATCTTTTTTCGGCCGGGTGACCCCCATGTGCTCGGTGAAGATAACTCGGTATGACGACAGTGTATCCAGCAGGGCAGCAACAACCAGGTCACCGGATTTGTGGCAATGGATCAGGTTGACACCGCTTTGTTGAAGCCATTGATGAATGCGATCAAGCTGTCTGAACGATGCAAACTTTGAGTCGACTTCATAGGTTTCGATGCCTTGCTCTCGCATCCCTTGGGCAACACGGGAGCCTTTTAGACATAGTCCGAGTACTTTCCAGCCTTTTTCTCTGAACTGACCGCCGGTTCGAATTGGGTACATCTCCAATCCACCCCAACCCTTGGATAGACAAATATGCAATACTGCTTGGTTAGACATGACTTAAAAACCTTTGGGTGCCGGCAGGCAACTCGCTTCGTCGGTTGAAGATCCGTTGTTTGATATTGAGATAACAAGACAAGCTGGGTATGCCCAGCTTGCCTTGTTGGATTTATCTCGTCAGCTTACTAATTAATTAGCGACATGTACTCAGCAACACCTTCGGCGACAGACTTGAATGGTTTGTCGTATCCGGCTGTGCGCACTTTGGTCAGATCGGCCTGAGTAAAGGCCTGGTAGCGACCTTTCAGGTGCTCTGGGAACGGAATTTCCTCGACCTCACCTTTACCGTGATGCTTGATAACGGCTTTGGCTACTTCACGGAAAGACTCGGCATTGCCGGTACCGCAGTTGAAAATGCCTGAGACATTGTTTTCCCAGAACCAAAGGTTCATCTGGCAGACATCACCGACATAGACAAAGTCACGCTTGAACGTATCGGAGCCTTCGAACAGTTTCGGATTATCACCTTTGTTGATCTGGGTGTTCAGGTGAAAGGCGACCGAGGCCATGCTGCCTTTATGCTGCTCGCGAGGACCATAGACGTTAAAGTAGCGGAAACCTGTGATTTGAGACAAGGTCTCACCATGCTCCTCGGCATCTTGCCACAGACGACGGACATAGTTGTCAAACTGCTGCTTGGAGTAGCCGTAAACGTTCAGCGCACCCTCATACTGCTTCTCTTCGATGAAGTCATGATCGCGACCGCCGTATGTAGCTGCCGAAGAAGCATATAGGAACGGGATTTGACGCTCAAGGCAGTAATGTAACAATTCTTTTGAATATTCATAATTGTTAAGCATCATGTACTTGCCATCCCACTCCGTGGTTGCAGAACATGCGCCTTCATGAAAAATGGCATCGATTGGACCAAATTCGTCACCGGCCATGATTTGAGTAATGAAGTCTTCCTTATCCATGTAATCAGCGATATCCAGATCAACCAAGTTGGCAAACTTGGTTCCGTCCTTCAGGTTATCCACAACTAGGATGTCGTTGCGTCCTTGCTCGTTCAGAGCCTTTACGATATTGCTGCCGATCATGCCGGCGCCACCAGTTACGATAATCATGGCTATTCCAGTCTTTAATACATTGGGACAACGGCCGCATAACAGCCACCGCTATAAATATTCTTTGTGATAACATTACACTATTGCCATTGGGCGACGGAAGTAGTGAGAAGCAAATGAAGACCCGCGACAGAATTATTCAGGCAGCACTGGAGCTTTTCAATGAAAGCGGTGAGCCAAACATAACCACGAACCACATTGCCGCTCATCTGGGGATCAGCCCCGGCAATCTGTATTATCATTTTCGCAATAAAGAAGAGATTATACACAGTATTTTTGACGAATACGCCCGTGATTTGAGTATTCGTTTCCAGCCTCAAGGAGAATCTAAGGTAACTGCCGATAATTTATTGGGTTATCTCGATGCGGTATTTATGTTGATGTGGCGGTATCGTTTTTTCTACGCCAACCTGCCCGATATCCTACGCAGGGATCTCGAGCTACAGGAAAAATACCTGGCGGCGCAAGAAGGGCTGCATCAGAACATTATGGGGATGATGAATAGCTTCCGTGCCAGCGAGTTGCTTGACCTTGATGATGATGAACTGCTTAGCCTGGCCAATACGCTTAAGCTGGTTGCCTCTAGCTGGATTTGCTACCAGACGACCCAGGCTGTCGGGGCAAAAATCACCAAGGCGGTGATCTACCAGGGCGTGTTGCAGATGCTGAGTATTGTGCGGCCGCTGACAACGGCGAAAGGAAAAGAGCAGGTGATCCTGCTTGAATCGCACTACTGCGAGCAGGTAAAGCGTAATGCTTAAGTGTTGATAGCCCGGCTCTGAGGTGTCTGAGCGGATATGTCAGGGCGCTCTTTGAGATTTCCGCTGAGAGCTGAAAGCTGAAGGTAGGGAGTTAGGGGTATAGCGCTGAAATACGTACCAGTTGGATGTCTTGTTTAGCCAGCTCCGGCAGCTGCTCCTCGAGTGTTGCCAGTGTAACGGGGTAGGGGTGGCCAATGGCAACGGCATACCCGTTGCGCTTGGCCCGCCTGACCGCTTGAGCAAGTTGCTGGCGAACAAACTGCGGGGTACGGTAATGGTCGAGAAAGATGTGGCGGCGCAATGCAGGGATCCCCTGGGCGCGCGCCTGCTTGAGAGCGACTGACTTTGCCGTTGTTCGGCTGTCGAGAAAATTGACTCCCTGCTCCCCCAGGACATCCATGACCCAGCCCATCGCCTCGGTATTCTGGGTAAGGGCACTGCCCATATGATTATTCATGGCGACGGCATTTGGCACCCGGCTCAGGGCATGGCGCAGGGTTTGCTGGAGCTCGGCCTGTGACATTTTCCCGGTAAGAGTCGTCAGCTCCAGCGGCGCCGTACGTTGTGGCTCCATCGGCATATGCAGCAGGGTATCACGCTGCTCCAATCCAGCCTGTTTGGCCGTGGCAAGATCATAAGGGGTGTCCGGCAGGATAGAGATACTGACTTCCGGCGGCAGGGTCGACAGTGCAGCAGGCATGGCCCGGTAACCCAAGTCATCAATGACGATGGCGAGTTTGGCTGCGAGGCTGTGTCCTGGCAGCGCCAAGCTGAAGAGCAGAGAAAACCAGAGTGCAATCCATCGCATGTCAGGTGTCCTTATCGGTACAAGCTTATCTTTTCAGCCAGCCTTTGGGGTTAGTGGGATTGCCTTTACGGCGGATTTCAAAATACAGTCCCGAACGTTCCTGTCCGCCGCTGTCACCGACAAGTGCAATGGCTTCGTTGGCCTGTACCACATCACCGACTTTTTTGAGCAAGGTCTGGTTGTAACCGTAGAAGCTCATATCGCCTTTGCCATGGTCGATAACCAGCATCAGGCCATATCCGCGTAACCAGTCGGCAAATACAATTTTGCCGGAATACACGGCCTTGACCTGACTGCCGGCCGGGTTGCCAATCACCATTCCTTTCCAGCGCAGCTCCCCTTGCTGGCTTGTGCCGTATTGATGAAGGACAGAGCCCTTCACCGGCCACGGCAGCTTGCCTTTGTGTCTTGCCAGCCCGTCCATCGGTACGCGTCTTGCTGCCTCGGCAGCCGCTTTGGCCTTGGCAATCTCTTTGACCAGGCGCTGTTCGTTGCTCTTGAGCTCGGACAGGTACTGAGAGTCTGATTTTAGCTGGCCCCTGATAGTACGCACTGTTTTATGGCGTTGTCGTTGCTCGTTCTCCAGCGTACTTTTCTCGGTTTTGAGCTGGGTCAGCAATGTTTTTTGCTGCTGACGCTGCTGGGTCAGCTGGTGTGCCTTCAGCTGTAGTTCCGTTGTGGTGGCGGCGAGTTCGTCCAGGGTCTTGGCGCGCGCTTCACTGAGGCGTTCGGCATAGATTGACATTCGGTCAAGCTCGGTGCTGTCTTCGCCACTGAGCAACGAGGCTAGCTGGCTGTTTTTTCCCTGACGGTATTGGGTATTGAGCAGTTCTTTCAGCATCTCTTGCTGGCCGAGCTGCTGTTGCTGAAGGCGTTGCTGTTCTTGCTGAAGCTTACTGATGGAGCGGTCGAGCTGCTTGAGCTGATTATCGGCCTTGTGGATTTTTTTGGCGGTTGTTGCGATAGCAAGCTCTTGCTGTTTTAGGGATTGTTGCAGCGTATTGATTTTTTTTTGCTTGGTGCTTAGCTGATCCTGCTGGCGTGAGATTTCCTTTTTGACGCCTTCAAGCTGGTTCTGGTTGCTCGCCAGGCTTGGTTGTGCAAATGTCAGGCATAACAAAGCGCCAGTGCATAATGCACTGGCGCGGAGGATGTTGCCCAGGTATTTGATCTTATCCCGCATGGGGGAGATTATTTCAGATCAAACAGCACCTGACCAGTCATCTCTGCAGGGATTTCCATATCTGTTAGCGCCAGCATAGTTGGTGCTAGATCAGACAGTTTACCGTCATCTTTCAGGGTCAGAGATTTGTCACCGACGTAAACCAGCGGTACCGGCAGGTTGGTGTGCGCGGTGTGGATACCACCGGTTTCAGGGTTGATCATCATTTCGGCGTTACCGTGGTCGGCAGTGATCAGCAACTGACCGTCGACTTCTTTGATTGCCTCAACCACTTGGCCAATGCAGCTATCCAGTGCTTCACAAGCCTGGACTGCAGCATCGTAAACACCGGTATGGCCAACCATGTCGCCATTCGGATAGTTACAGATGATGGTATCGAATTCACCGCCCTTGATGGCTGCAACCAGCTTTTCAGTCAGTTCCGGTGCACTCATTTCAGGCTGTAGATCATAGGTCGCCACTTTTGGTGAAGCGACTAGCGAGCGAGATTCGCCATCAAACTCGTTTTCGACACCGCCGTTGAAGAAGAACGTCACGTGCGCGTACTTTTCAGTTTCAGAGATTCGCAGCTGTTTCTTGCCTTTCTTCGATAGCCACTCGCCCAGCGTGTTATCAAGGGTTGCTGGTGGGTAAGCAATAGCCAGGTTAATATCAGCAGCGTACTGAGTTAGCATCACAAAATCAGCTAACGCAGGCACTTTAGCACGTTCGAAGCCAGCGAAGTCTGTCTCGAAGGCACGGGTGATTTGACGGGCACGGTCAGCACGGTAGTTCATGAAGATAACGGCATCGCCATCTTCCATCGCTGCCACGTCCTGGCCTTCGGCGCGGATTTCAGTGGCTTTCACGAACTCATCGTTTTCATCACGCGCGTAGGCGGCTTCAAGGCCTTCTACGGCAGATGCCGCTGAGAACTCGGCTTTCGCTGCAGTAAGCAGGTCGTAAGCGACTTCAACACGGTCCCAGTTGTTGTCACGGTCCATTGCGTAGTAACGGCCCACCAGTGACGCTACGCGGCCTTTGCCTAGTTCGGCAAACAGGGCATCGAAGCGCTCCAGTGATGCCTGTGCGCTGCGTGGTGGTGTATCACGGCCGTCCAGGAAGCAATGCAGGTAGATTTTTTCTGCGCCGCGCTTGGCTGCCATTTCAACAGCTGCTGCAATGTGGTCTTCATGGCTGTGAACACCGCCCGGAGACATCAGGCCCATGATGTGAACGGCTTTGCCAGCATTGATAGCCTTGTCCATTGCCGCAACCAGTGCTTCGTTTTCGAAGAAGTCGCCGTCGGCAATAGATTTGGTGATGCGTGTCAGATCCTGATAAACAACGCGACCGGCACCAATGTTGGTGTGACCAACCTCAGAGTTACCCATCTGACCGTCTGGCAGACCCACATCCATGCCAGAAGCAGAAATTAGGGTGTTGGCTTCATTTGCCATCAAGCCGTCCATCACTGGTGTGTTTGCGTTTGCAATTGCGTTGTCGGAATTGTCTTCGCGGTAACCCCAGCCATCCAGGATAACTAAAGCCAGTGGCTTCTTAGCAGACATATGCTGTCCTCTCGTAAAGTTAGAAATCTGAGTGTAATTTAGACCAATTACCTTAAATATCTGCGAACTATCTAAGGTGATTAGTCTGGTTGTATGTAATTTTACTACAAGTCATGGCTAAAACTGTAGGGCAAGATCAAACAATGCTGTAAATGGATTGTTATCTTCCTACGTGAAATATATGCATTTCTGCCTTTGAGTGTAAGCCCTGATTGAGAGTTTTTTTCTATTTCATTGAAAGGTGGAAGCTGAAAACGATTGTTCAAGGCGTATACTATTATCGCCGGAATCGAGTGAGCCAATACGCGGAATTGTTGACGCCTGCTGTACAACAACGTTGCCGCGGGTATACTCAGGTTCCTTTTTGGTGGAGTCTGGCCCTGATTTTCAGGTGTCTAGTATTAGGAAAATAGAGCGAAAGTCATGCAGCAATACATCGATTTTGTTACAAGTAATCCAATGTTATCCCTAGCGTGGGTGGGTATAGCCGTGGCGCTTGTGGCGTCTTATGTGAAACAGAAGGCCGCGGGCTATAAAGTTGTTACCCCCAATGAAGCGACGGTCATGGTGAACCGTGAAGACGGCGTATTCATCGATATCCGTAGCCGTGATGAGTACCGCCAGGGTCATATTTCGGGTGCCCTTCACATTTTGCCGAGCCAAATTAAAGAACAGAACTTTTCAGAGCTTGAAAAGCACAAAACAGCCCCAATCATTGTGGTATGCAAGACAGGCCAGACAGCACAAGAGAGTGCCAATCTGTTACATAAAGCCGGTTTTGAGAATGTTAATTTGCTGAAGGATGGCCTGATTTCTTGGAATGAAGCCAATCTGCCGCTGATCCGCAGCAAATCCAGCAAGGGCAAGAAGTAACCCCTTGTCGCTCGGAACGCGCCATACTAGGCAGTGTCTCCGATGCAAACCGAATTTGTGCAGCGTGTGATAATTATCATGGTTGCGAATATTTATGATCTCATGTGATGAGATTGAGAGAGAAAAGGACACGAAAATGGCTGAAGCAGCAAACAACGAAGCACAACAGAACTTCCAGATCCAGCGTATCTTCCTGAAAGATGTTTCTTTCGAAGCGCCGAATTCACCTGATATGTTCCAGAAAGAGTGGAACCCTGATGTGAAACTGGACCTGGATACCCAGAGCCGCGAGTTGGGTGAAGGTGTTTTCGAAGTGATTCTTCGTCTGACTGTAACTGTGAAGAACGCCGATGACACGGCATTCCTGTGTGAAGTTCAGCAGGGCGGTATTTTCTCTGTTTCAGGCATGGAAGCGCCTCAGCTTGCACATTGTCTTGGTGCATTCTGCCCGAATATCCTATTCCCATATGCGCGTGAAACTATTTCAAGCCTAGTGGTTAAAGGTACTTTCCCTCAGTTGAACCTGGCACCTGTTAACTTTGATGCTTTGTTCATGAACTACCTTCAGAACCAGGCGCAAGCTAACCCTGAAAGCACTGAAGCCTAATCGCTAAAGTGGCCGTTATGAATCAGAACGTAGACAAAGCAATCACGATGACAGTGCTGGGTGCCGGCTCTTACGGCACCTCCCTGGCCATCTCTCTGGCCCGAAATGGCGCTAACGTCATATTGTGGGGCCATGAGCCTGAGCATATGGCGCAGCTCGAGATTGACCGTGCCAATGAGGCTTTCCTGCCGGGCGTTCCGTTTCCCGATTCGCTGATTGTCTCGGCGGATCTGGAGGCATCAGTTCAGGCCTGTCAGGATTTGCTGGTGGTCGTTCCGAGCCATGTGTTTGGTGAAGTACTGTCGAATGTGAAGCCTTACCTGCGTGATGATTCACGTATTTGCTGGGCAACCAAAGGACTTGAGCCTGACACCGGGCGCTTGCTCAAAGAGGTTGCCATCGATGCATTGGGTGAGGATGTTCCGCTAGCCGTGCTTTCCGGTCCTACGTTTGCCAAAGAGCTGGCAGCGGGGATGCCGACGGCGATCGCCGTGTCTTCTCCCGATGAGGTTTTCGTCCGTGAGCTGCAGGAAAAAATTCACTGCAGCAAGACATTCCGTGTCTACAGCAATACCGATTTTATCGGCATGCAGCTGGGCGGTGCGGTGAAGAACGTGATTGCGATTGGTGCCGGTATGTCTGATGGTATTGGCTTTGGTGCCAATGCTCGTACCGCATTGATCACTCGCGGTCTGGCGGAAATGTGTCGCCTTGGCGCTGCCCTGGGTGCCCAGCCGGAAACCTTTATGGGGATGGCGGGACTGGGGGACTTGGTGCTGACATGTACCGATAACCAGTCACGTAATCGTCGTTTTGGTCTGGCCCTGGGCCAGGGCAAAACGGTTGATGCGGCACAGGATGACATTGGCCAGGTGGTAGAAGGCTATCGCAACACCAAGGAAGTCTGGGTACTCTCCCAGCGCTACGGGGTTGAGATGCCGATTACCGAACAGATCTATCAGGTTCTTTATCAGGGCAAAGATGCCCGTGAAGCAGCCAAAGATCTGCTAGCCCGTGAGAAAAAAGACGAGTAACGGCAATTTACGCTGTCGTGGACAGGATTAAGAGCAAGATAACAACGCGTGCCTGCAAAGCCCGCGTTGTTTTTTTTTTCAAGCACGTTAAAGTTAAACAGATACCGACTTGATGACAAAACGAACAGAGGGTGATGTGAGGGAGTGTCAACAACATGAGATCTGGCAGGCTATCAAGCGGGAAGCGCGGGAGCAGTCAGAGCAAGAACCGATGCTGGCCAGCTTTTATCATGCAACTATTATCAAGCATGATAATTTAGCCGCTGCGCTTAGTTATATACTGGCCAATAAGTTGGCGACGCCATCTATGCCGGCGATGGCGGTGCGCGAGGTCATTGAAGAAGCCTTCGCTGCCGACTGTATGATCACCGAATCGGCAGCCTGCGATATCCGTGCCGTGGTTGAACGAGATCCTGCGGTAGAGATGTACTCCATTCCCCTGTTATATCTGAAAGGTTATCACGCCTTGCAGGGTTATCGAGTCGCCAACTGGCTGTGGAAACAAAAGCGGGTTGCTCTTGCTGTTTATCTGCAAAATCAAATTTCGGTCGCCTGTCAGGTAGACGTGCACCCTGCGGCGACGATTGGTCAGGGGATCATGTTTGACCATGCGACCGGTATTGTGATTGGTGAAACAGCCGTGATCGAGAATGATGTTTCGATCCTTCAGGACGTTACCCTGGGTGGTACGGGTAAGGAAGGCGGCGATCGTCATCCGAAGATCCGCGAAGGCGTGATGATCGGTGCTGGTGCCAAGATACTGGGCAATATCGAAGTCGGCGAAGGGGCGAAAATCGGATCCTGCTCGGTGGTGCTCAATCCGGTGCCTTCGCATACCACGGTGGCCGGGGTGCCGGCGAAAATTGTTGGTCGTCCAAGTAGCGAGAAGCCTGCGATGGATATGGATCAGCAATTTAACGGCAACGGCCAAACCTTTATGGCCGGTGACGGTATTTAAGTACGGTGTTGTGGTTCCAGATAGCAAAAGCGAGAGTTTAACGGCTCTCGCTTTTTTGTTTCTTATCGGGAGGTTGATCTATACCGCCCCTTTAAATCCAAGCTGACGCCAGGCTTCGTAACCGATGATGGCAGCGGCATTGGACAGGTTCAGACTGCGACTGTCCGGATGCATTGGGATACGCAGGCGCTGCTCGAGTGGCAGGCTGTCAATCAGCTCGGCTGGCAGGCCACGGGTTTCCGGACCGAACAACAGCACATCCCCTTCTTCGAACTTGGCGTTGGTATGGAAGTTGGTGGTTTTGGTGGTACAGGCAAAAATCCGACGGTTTTCCATCGCCGCCATGAAGGCATCGAAGTTTTTGTGGCGATGAACGTGCGCCAGATCGTGATAATCCAGCCCGGCACGACGTAGTTTCTTTTCTTCCAGGTCAAAACCGAGCGGCTCGATCAGGTGCAGGTTGGCACCGCAGTTGGCGCATAGGCGAATTATATTGCCCGTATTGGGGGCGATTTCAGGTTCGTACAGGGCGATATCAAACATTGTCTGGCTGTCAGTTTGCAAATTTGGCCATATTGTAGCGAAAAAAGCAGGCTTTCAGACAGCAGATTGTCTGAAAGCCATGCAGTTATGCCGGTTGATTAGAGAGTCAGGGGCAGGGTGATGGTGATCCGTAGCCCGCCAAGTGGACTGCGGCTGGCCATGATGGTACCGCTATGCTGGCGGATGGCGCTCTCGGTAATGGCCAGTCCCAGCCCGGTGCCGCCGCTACTGCGGTCCCGTGCCGTCGAAACCCGGTAGAACGGACGGAAAATATCATCCAGTTCATTGTCGGGCACCCCTTCACCGTTATCGTCGATGACGATATTGAGGGTGTGGTCCCTGACACTGAAGTTGACCTCGATGACATCGTTGCCGTATTTGATAGCATTGCGAACGACATTTTCCAGGGCGCTGATCAGCAGGTTGGGATTTCCGCTGACAGGCCATTCGCCCAGGTCATTGACTTTGAAAACTTTGTTGTTTTGCTCGGCCTCGAAACGGGCATCTTCCAACATCTCATACCATAGGCTGCGCGCATCGGAGTGTTCGCGAAGCTCATGGCTGTTGACCTGCATTCGCGACAGTTCCAGCAGTTCGCTGATCATCTTTTCCAGCCGCTCTGCCTCGGTATCGATACGGCTGAGCTCTTTGCTCTCTCCCTGCTTGCGTTGGGCCAGGGCGGTAGCCATTCTCAGGCGGGTTAGCGGCGAGCGCAGCTCATGGGAGATATCCGATAGCAGCCGCTGCTGACCCCCGATCATCTGGTTGATGGCCTGAACCATCTGATTGAAGCTGGCCCCGGCCTGCTTGAACTCCCTCGGCCCAGCCTCCAGTTTCGGATCGGCCTCGAACTGCCCGGTTGCCACCCGTTCCGCGGCTTGTTGCAGCCGACGGGCCGGAATACTGATTGCCCATGCCAGCCAGAGCAGCAGGGGCGTACTGACCAGCATAGTGACGAGGAGCAGCTGGAACGGCTTATCCAGGATCTGAATAAAAAATGGCGGAGGCTTGCGCCAGACCCGGCCGACATACATCAGCACGGTTTGCTGCTCGTAGCTGAAGGCAAACGGCCCGGCCATCATCCAGCGCCCGTATAGTTTCTGTTTGGGCGCACTAGGGCTATCGGCCATGGTGATAAAATTACGCAGTGCCTTGTTACGGCCATCCGGCGTAATAATTTCACCTTCCTCGGTGGTGAAATATAGCTGAAATCCCTTGTGGCGGTCGTGGTTGGTAAATCGCTGTAGCCTGTATTTGAGTGGCCCCCTGTCGCGGGTGATTTTCTCGGCAATGCTCTGGGCCGAGTCCTGAAAGCGTTTTTGCTGCTGTTCCGGGATAGTATGTTGGGCCCGGGGATCGAGATTGGGTAGCAACAAAACTGTCACGACGACAATCAGCAGTGTCAGCCAGAATACGGCGAAAATCCGGCCATACAGGCTGGAAAAACGAGGTAGCTTCATCATCTGCCTCCTTGTCGGTCGCGTCGGTTAGTTGCCAGTGAGCCAGGCTGCATTATATTTCCTCGACTAACAGGTAGCCTTTACCGCGAAGGGTCTTGATGCGAGGCTTGCCGTCAGTTCGCTCAGGCAGTTTTTTGCGTAGGTTTGACACATGCATATCAATGGCACGATCGAACTGCGCCAGGCGCTTGCCCAGCACCTCAAGGCTGAGCTCATTCTTGGCAATGATTTTGCCCGGATGCTGAATAAAGTAACTTAGCAAGGCCAGTTCGGTGCCGGTCATTTCTATCTGCTCTCCCTTGCAGAAGACTTCCTGTCGCCCCGGATAGATATCGATATCCTGATAGGTCAGGCAGTCGGGGGTATTATTGCGCGAGTCGTTACCGGCCGTTTGTGTCCGGCGCAAAATAGCACGCATTCGTGCCAGCAGTTCGCGATCACTGAAGGGTTTGGGCAGGTAGTCATCGGCACCGAGCTCCAGCCCCAGCACCCGGTCAATCTCTTCGCCTTTCGCCGTCAGCATGAGTACCGGCGTCGAATAGCTTTCCCTGAGTTTGCGCAGCATTTCGGTACCGTTCATTTTCGGCATCATGACATCGAGCAGGATCAGATCGATACTGTCATCGACTTTGCTGAGGCCCTGCTCGCCGTTATTGGCCTCCAGGATCTCGAACCCCTCCATTTCGAGGATGTCGCTGAGTAATGAGGTCAGCTCCGTATCGTCGTCGACCAGCAGAATTTTTGCCATGTTAGCTACCTTATTGTTTCCGTCTCGCCCTATGCAGGTACATACGCGACAGGATGAATGAGATAGCCTCAGTATCGCTAATCTCACCGCGGGAACCAAGTTAATGTCAGTTGGCTTTACGCAGTTTTACGTTCTTTAGACAGCAGTTTACCTTGTAGTCGTTATTCTTAACTCATACCCGCTGACGGACATTTGGAGAAGAACATCATGACTACTTTCAAGAAAACACTGGTAATGGCAATTGCACTTCCTCTGGCTCTCGGCTCTGCCTCTGTGCTGGCTTTTGGCGGTGGTAAAGATGGTCACCACGGCGGCTATTATGGTGGTAAAGGTGGCTGCGGTATGAAAGAGGGCTACAAGGTTTTCCGCAAGCTGGATCTGACTGATGAGCAGAAGCAGAAAATGCAGGATATGCGTGAAACCAACCGCGAGGCGATGAAAGCCAGTTTCGGTGAGCAGCATGCCGAAATGCAGGCTAACCACCAGAAAATGCAATCTTTGCTGCTGGCGGCTGATTTTGATGAAAACGCAGTCCGCGAACTGGCCCAGCAGATGTCAGAGCAGCAGGTTGAGCGCCGGATCACCATGATGAAGAAGCGTCACGAAATGCTAAATATTCTGACCGCCGAGCAAAAAGCAGAATACCAGCAGCTACAGGCAGACCGCGCCGAGCAATGCCAGGCTCGCTGGGCCGAGAAGAATCAGTAAGTTGGTTCTCACGGATGAAGCCGCAGCCTAGGTTGCGGCTTACATTCCGTTACTCAAACCAATAAATCCCTCAGTAAATTACCTTTCTCTATTATTTTTGTTATTAATTTTCACCGTAAAAAAGCTATACTGCGTGACATTGCCCAGTGAGTGCTTATGAAAAGTGTGATTATTATGGATGAAAATGCACAGTCGCCCGCGGTTATCACTCTCCCTAGATGCACAACTGGTGGCTCTGATGGCAGGATATATACTTAAGGCATGATCAAGCCTTACATGCGGTATCTCCTTGGTCGTCAACCAGAACGCTAACAGTTTCGTTTCATATTCGTTGTCGGATCAGGCAAATATCATGCTGCTGGCTGAAGTCAGGGATGATTGTGATATGAATCAACAAAATTTTTTATCAAAATTGTAATACTTCTACATTAGTAGGAAAGTTACAGTTTACACGAGCATAAGCCCGGCATGTCGGCTTATGGTGCCGAGAGGGGGAACCTCGGTAACTCGTGCCGGATTTGATTTTTCAATTCCCAAAGTCAGAGGGTAACCATGATTAAAAAGATTGGTGTATTGACCAGTGGTGGTGACGCACCTGGTATGAATGCGGCGGTTCGCGGTGTTGTTCGTGCTGCATTGTCAGAAGGCCTGGAAGTTTATGGTGTATATGACGGCTATCAGGGCCTGCATCAGAACCGTATTGAGAAGCTGACTCGCTCTAGCGTGTCAGATGTGATCAATAAAGGTGGTACATTCCTGGGTTCAGCACGTTTTCCTGAGTTTAAAGACGAGAAGGTACGTGCACAGGCTATCGAGAACCTGAAAATTCACGGTATCGACGCACTGGTTGTGATCGGCGGTGACGGTTCGTACATGGGTGCGAAGAAGCTGACTGAAATGGGCTATCCATGTATCGGTCTGCCGGGCACCATTGATAATGACGTAGCAGGAACTGATTACACTATCGGTTACCTAACGGCGCTGAACACGGTTATTGATGCCATTGACCGTCTGCGTGATACGTCTTCTTCTCACCAGCGTATCTCAATAGTTGAGGTAATGGGTCGTCACTGTGGTGATCTTACCCTGATGTCTGCGATTGCCGGTGGTTGTGAATATATCATCACACCGGAAACAGGCCTGAACAAAGAAGAGCTGCTGGCGAAGATCAAAGAAGGGATCTACAAAGGCAAGAAGCATGCGATTATCGCACTGACTGAGCTGATGACGGATGCCAACGAGCTGGCGAAGTACATCGAAGATGAAACGGGCCGTGAAACGCGCGCGACAGTGCTCGGTCACATTCAGCGTGGCGGACAACCAACGGCATTTGACCGTATTCTTGCATCTCGCATGGGCGCGTATGCGGTTGATCTTCTGATGGAAGGCCAAGGCGGTCGCTGTGTGGGGATCCAGAATGAAAAAATGGTTCACCACGACATCATCGATGCGATTGAAAACATGAAGCGTCCAGTTCGCAAAGATCTGTACGATCTGGCTGACAAACTGTTTTAAGACAGGTTTTGCTTGATAGATAAAAGCCGACTTGAGAGTCGGCTTTTTTGTTTCTGTTGCTAGCGTGTGCCGGCTACTAAAAAGGCCTCCCGAAGGTGGCCTTTGTTATTCTTAATAATCAAACAAGATTATTTTTTCGCTTTAGCGGCTGCTTTTGCGATAGCTGCGAAGCTTTCTGCGTTCAGTGCCGCACCGCCAACTAGCGCACCGTCGATGTCCGGCTGTGCGAAGTATGCTTCAGCGTTCTCAGGCTTAACAGAACCGCCGTACTGGATTACAACTTTCTTGGCTACTTCTTCGCTCTTCTCAGCGATGTGTGCACGGATAGCTGCGTGAATACGCTGTGCATCGTCAGCTGTAGCGGCTTTACCTGTACCGATTGCCCAGATTGGTTCGTAAGCGATGATTGCACCGTCTAGGGCTTCAACGCCTTGGGTGTTGATCACAGCATCGATCTGACGAGCACATACTGCAAGCGTTTCGCCAGCTTCGTTCTGAGCTTCAGACTCACCGATGCAAAGAACAGGTGTCAGGCCGTGCTCTTTTAGGAAAGCAAATTTCTTCGCTACGAACTCGTCTGATTCGTTGTGGTATTCACGACGCTCAGAGTGGCCGATGATGATGTGGCTTGCACCGAAGTCTTTTAGCATCTCAGGAGAGATATCACCTGTGAATGCGCCGCTTGCGTTAACGTCGACATTCTGTGCACCAAGGATGATTTTGCTTTCACCTTTGCCGATTAGCTGCTCAGCTAGGTCAAGGTACATTGCTGGTGGAGCTACTGCTACGTCAACACCTTCAACACCTTTAAGTTCAGCATCAAGGCCCTTAAGTAGGTTAGATACCATTTCCTTGCTACCGTTTAGCTTCCAGTTACCCATAACCACAGGATGGCGCATAGCTTTTCTCCAAATCAATTTGATGTAAATAATAATACCAAAAAGCGTAATTCTCTGATCTGATCAGACAACTATGCTGTTTGGTATCCAGCCATTTTGTAAAAATATAACAGCCTTGGCTTATACTTTTACTGTCCAAAATCATTTCTGTGCTTGGTTGTACCTTTTTCAACAGAAAAAGTGAACTCTCGGCTGAAAATAATTTTAAATAATTTATTTTAGCAGATAAAAAAAGCAGAAAAAGACAGTGATCAATGGTTGAAAAATAAGCTAATTGCTTGGCTTGTCAGCAATAGATCAGGTAAGTTGGGTCTTCTGGGATACAGTTTCCTGTATTTTCAACGATTAACAGCATTTCTTAACGTCATGGAGGAAGATGTGCCGAATCTTGTCATGGAATATGCCGATCCGGTTGCCGAACGTGTCAATGTACCGGGGTTGTTGGAAGACTTACACCAAATCTTATTAACATGCGGCCTGTTTGAGCCCGACTCAGTTAAATGCCGCAGCTATCCCTGTCATACCTGGCTAGTTGGCACTGAGGGAGATCTCAATACCTTTATCCATATTGAGCTGAGTATGCTGTCGGGGCGCACTACGGAGCAAAAGCGGGAGCTGGCCAGAAGCTTGATATCGGTACTGGAGCAGCACGCAAGTACTATTAATAGCCTGACTGTCGATGTGCGCGACATGGATCGTGACAGCTTTATCAAGGTGAGCTGCTAACTTGCTGTCTGCAGGCTCATTCTTCCCGTTGCTGGGGCAATACCTCTTGCTCCTCTGACGGACGGGAGAAGGGCATTATCTTCGCCTGGTGTTCTGTTAGCGTCTCTGGCGCGTTCAGTGCCTGGGCAAAGCGTTTTAGCTGTACCTGCAGTTCGGCCATCAGCAGTATGTTGGTGTGGTTGGGGTTTTTCCCCTTGGCAATGACCTGGTTGATATGGCTCATCTGGGCCCGGAGCCGGGGTTGCATCTCGGCACTGGCATTGCTGATGATTTCTTCGCTCATCGACAGCCGTAGTGCTTCCAGCTCGTCAGGTGCCTGTTCCGCCATTGCTCGTAATTCATCAAAGGAAGGTAAATCCTGCATAAAGGCTCCCCCAATCTCGCCATCGGCGTCTATACCCACTAGATTCACCCTGAGCGATGAGTGGGCTGGTATGTGTTATGCCTTTAAAGGTAGCCAGTCCGTTTGTTGCGGACTGACTCAATTGTGAGACGTTGCATGAGATTGCAGTGAGACAAGGTGATCTTTGACCGTTAGCTAATGCCTACCAGTAGTGCTCCATGGTGATTTGACCGGGCTTGCGGCGCAGGTTCTTGGTAAGTCCCATCGACTCCAGCACGGCCTTGGTCTCACGGACCATTTCCGGGTTGCCGCAAAGCATGATCTGACTTTTTTCGGGGCTGAGCGGCAGGCCGATATGGCGCTCCAGCATGCCATCGGCTATCGCCTGCGGGATCCGGCCCGGAAGCGACAAGGGGGCTGGTTCGCGGCTGACAAAGGGCTGGACGATCAACTGTTCCGGATACTGTGCCTTGAGCTCGTTAATTTCAGCTTGATAACTGAGATCGGCGGCGTAGCGAACAGCATGGATCAGCACGACCTTGCGGAATCGACGCCAGACATCGGCTTCACGCAGGATAGACAGGTAGGGGCCGATAGCGGTTCCGGTCGCCAGCAGCCATAGGTGTTCGCTGTCAGGGACTTCATTGAGAGTGAAATAGCCATTGGCCCGTGCTGAAATAAACACGCTATCACCGCTATCAAGGGCATGGAGGCGTGGGGAGAGCAGGCCGTCGGCAACCCGGGTAGCATAGACCTCTATATTGTTATCGCTGGGGGGATTGACAAAGGAGTAGGCTCGCTGGACCATTTTGCCGTCAATTTCCAATCCAAGCTTAGTAAACTGCCCAGCCTTGAAGGGCTCTATATTTGCATGCAAGACAAGGCTAAACAGGTCACTATTCCAGTGACGATTGGTGATAACCTTCGCGGGGATCCAGTCGGCCATAATAATCTCCTAATTATGATTTTTGTATTCGATAAGCGCAGCGCCTCTCTCCGGCAATAATGTGTTCGTTTCGTTCGACGCGGTACTCGTTGCCCAACAGACGTTGGAAGACAGAAAGCTCTGATTTACATAGGGAAGGACAGCGCGTAGCGGCATGGCAGATCGGGCAGTGGTTTTCCACCAGAATGAAGTCTTCACCGTCCTGGTGAAGTTGGGCCATGTAGCCTTCCTGTTCCCTCAGGGTAGTAAGTATTTCCAGTTTTTCTCTTACATTATAGCTGTTTGCCAATGCATGCCGATATTGTTCAAAGGTTTGATTCTCTCTGCGTTCAACCACCTGGTTGAGCCCGTCGGTCCCAAAGAGCTCCTCGACAGAATCAAGCATTTGAATAATAAGTTCGCCATGGCGGTCGGCAAAGCGGCGGTGGCCCTTGCTGGTCAGGTTCCAGTGCCGGGTCGGGCGACCAACCTTGGCCTTGATATCCTGGTAATCAACCAATCCGTCTTCCTCTAGCCCCTGTAGGTGCTGGCGTACGCCCATGGTCGTCAGTTTGAATTCTTCGGCCAGCACCTTGGCTGTGACAGGGCCATCCTGCTTCATGCGATAGAGTATTTTTTCAATCGTTTTCATATCAGCTGCTACTTCCTTTATTGGTTTATTATGTAGCCAGTTAAGTAAATAAAGCAACAGCTTTACAAAGTTAAGTATAAACCAGAAGTGCCAAGCCGGTGGGAGAGCCTGCTGTTGGCTGTGCAGATAAAAAAAGGCGTACATCAAATGCACGCCTTCGTTACAACCTGAAGGGCCGGTTACAGAATATGCCCTTTGACAGCATCGTCTTTGCGTGCCAGATAATGGGTCGACTTGATACGTCGGATAGTACGGCATTTGCCGCGGATCAGCAGGGTTTCCGTCGTGGCGATATCGCCCTGGCGGCTGATTCCGTCAAGCAGATCACCTTTGGTAATGCCGGTGCCGGCAAAGATCACATTGTCGCTCTGGGCCATGTCTTCCATACGCAGCACGATGTTCGGTTCGATACCCATTTCGCGGCAGCGATCGATTTCAACCTGGCCCAGCTGGCGGTTTTCCTCGCTGTCGCCTTTGACCTCGTGGCGCGGCAGCAGGCGGCCGTGCATGTCGCCGCCCAGGGCGCGGATCGCTGCCGCCGAGACGACACCTTCCGGCGCGCCGCCGATGCAGTACATGACGTCAACTTCGCTGTCCGGCATACAGGTCAGGATAGAAGCTGCCACATCACCGTCAGGCACCGCAAACACGCGTACACCCATCGCCTGCATCTGGGCAATCACTTCGTCATGACGAGGCTTGGCCAGCGTGGTGACTACCAGGGTATCGAGCGTTTTTCCCAGTGCCGAGGCAATGTTTTCCAGGTTTTCAGTCAGCGGCAGGCTTAGGTCGATACAGCCTTTGGCCGTCGGGCCGACAACCAGCTTTTCCATATACATATCCGGTGCTTTCAGGAACGAGCCTTTCTCGCCGGCAGCCAATACGGCGAGGGCGTTGTTCTGGCCCATCGCCGTCATACGGGTGCCTTCGATAGGGTCAACGGCAATATCGACGGCATCACCGCCGGTTCCTACTTTTTCGCCGATATACAGCATAGGCGCTTCATCAATCTCGCCCTCACCGATCACAATTTCGCCCTCGATCTCGGTCTGGTTGAGAAGGGTACGCATCACTTCCACGGCAGCGCCGTCAGCGGCGTTTTTGTCGCCGCGGCCAAGCCATTTGTAGCCAGCCAGTGCTGCACCTTCGGTGACACGAGAAAATGCCATTGCTAAATCGCGTTTCATTGTTACTCCAGAAAGAAAAAAGGCCCAAAAAAAATCTGGCGCGATTTTATCACAGCTTGGGTGAAACGTTTGCGTTAATTTTTTGCCGTCGAAATGGCGCTATATTCGCGAAGATGGAGACGCTTGCACCCAGCGACGCGTGATTGCCAGCGTGGAAGCGAGAATAAAAAAGAAGGCCTGCATTGCAGGCCTTCTTGAGGGGGGAACTCAGAGGGAGTGTATGCTGTTAGATGTCGTCTTCGACAGCCCAGCTCTTGGCACACTCAACGGCACGCTTCCAGCCTCTGTAGCGGCGTTCACGTTTTTCTTCGTCACCGTCTGGAACGAAGTTGCGATCCAGTACGGCTTTGTCTTTCAGCTCGTCAATACTGCCCCAGAAACCAACAGCCAGGCCGGCCAGGTAACCTGCACCCAGTGCAGTTACTTCGGTAACAACCGGGCGGTGAACTTCGGTAGCCAGAATATCGGACTGGAACTGCATCAGGAAGTTATTGGCCACAGCGCCGCCATCGACACGAAGGGAAGCCAGGTTGATGCCGGAGTCCGTCTGCATTGCATCCAGAACATCACGGGTCTGGTAGGCCACACTCTCCAGCGTCGCACGAATAATGTGGTTGGAGTTAACACCACGGGTCAGGCCGACAATCGCGCCACGCGCATACGGATCCCAGTATGGTGCGCCCAGACCGGTAAAGGCCGGTACCACATAGGCACCGTTGGCACTGCCCACTTTCTCGGCAAAGTATTCTGAGTCTTTGGCATCGTCCAGCAGCTTCACTTCATCGCGCAGCCACTGAATTGAAGCGCCGCCCATAAATACCGCACCCTCGAGGGCATAAGCTACGTCACCGGTAGGGCCACAGGCCAAGGTGGTTAGCAGGCCATTGTGAGAGGTCACTTTTTCCTTGCCGGTGTTCATCAGAAGGAAACAACCTGTCCCGTAGGTGTTTTTTGCCTGGCCCGGCTCGACACACATCTGGCCGAACAGTGCGGCCTGCTGGTCACCGGCAATACCGGCAATCGGGATACGGGTACCGCCCTTACCACCAATGTTGGTCTGGCCGTACACTTCCGACGATGGCTTCACTTCCGGCATCATTGACAGCGGAATATCCATTGCCTTCAGAAGCTTCTCGTCCCATTGCATGGTGTTGATGTTGAACACCATGGTACGTGAGGCATTGGTGAAGTCAGTAACGTGGACACGTCCCTGAGTCATCTTCCAGATCAGCCAAGTATCAACGGTACCGAACAGAAGGTTACCGGCTTCGGCTTCTTCACGCGCCCCTTCGACGTTGTCCAGGATCCACTTGATCTTGGTGCCCGAGAAATAAGGGTCGACGACCAGGCCGGTATTGTCGCGAATATATTCTTCCAGCCCCTGTGCCTTCAGAGTTTCACAGGTGTCGGCGGTACGGCGACACTGCCAGACGATAGCGTTGTATACCGGTTTACCGGTGTTTTTGTTCCACACGATAGTGGTTTCGCGCTGGTTGGTGATACCGATACCGGCTACCTGATCGGAGCGGATACCGGCCTTGGCGAGAGCTTCAACCAGTGTCGAGCTTTGGGTCGCGTAGATTTCGAGAGGATCATGCTCAACCCATCCGGCTTTTGGATAGATTTGAGTAAATTCACGCTGTGACGAGCACACAATGTTTGCGTTGTGATCCAGCACAACGGCGCGGGAGCTGGTTGTACCTTGATCTAGTGCAACAATGTACTTTTGCTCTGTTGTCATGATGGTTTCCTCTAGTAGTAATTATATTTTAGGGTAGTAGAGAGATTTTTATGCTTTTGCTGCTTCGCTGTCACTTGCGCTTTCTTGCTCTTGTGCAACGGACTCAGCGTTGCCTGGCAGATAAGCACCAATGGCTTTCGGGTATAGCCAACCGCCGAAGCAGGCACCGAAGATAGGCGCCAAGATTGGAACGATCATATAAGGGATGTCTTTGCCGCCAGTGAGTGCCATATCACCCCAGCCGGCCAGGAAGGCAAAGAATTTCGGACCGAAGTCACGCGCCGGGTTCATGGCAAAACCGGTTAGTGGACCGAGCGAGCCACCGATCACCGCGATCAGAATACCAATCATCAACGGGGCCATCGGACCGCGAGGGGCTCCGTTTTTGTCATCTGTCAGGGCCAGGATGGCAAACATCAGTACGGCTGTGATTACAAACTCAACCGCAAAGGCACCACTGAAAGATAGGGCGGCATTCGGGTAGGTAGAGAAAATACCGGCGGTTGCCAGGCTTGCCTCACTGCCTCGAACAATTTGGTTGGTTGCTTCAAACTCTGCGAAAAGGTTGCTGTATAGGCTATAGATCAGAGCAGCGGTACAGAACGCGCCCAGTAGCTGAGCAGCAATGTAAGGCGCTACTTTGCGTTTGTCAAAGCCATGGAACAGTGCCAGGGCAATGGTGACGGCAGGGTTGATATGGGCACCGGATACACCAGCGGTACAATAGATGGCGATAGCGACACCTAGGCCCCACATGATGCTGATTTCCCACTGACCGAAGTTTGCACCAGTCAGTACAAGTGCTGCGACACAGCCAACACCGAAGAAAATCAATAGTCCTGTACCAATGAACTCGGCAATACATTCGCCAAGTAGCGTATGTTGTTTCGGGGTAGTCATTATTCAGTCCTTTTGTCGAATGTTGTAGGGGTATTTCTTTTATCTTTCTTATTCGCTCTTAATGTACTCGAACTAAACGTAATTGAAATGTTAAAGAATTAATTTTGTGCGTTCGAGCATAAAATTAGGTTCACTTTTGCGCGTTCGCGCAAACGGTTGCGGTTTTTTTGAACTCGATCAGCCTGGCTTGGGTGCACTGCAATTTGCTTGATATGCTGATTCAGGTATTTTGGTTTATCTTATTGAATTGGAATAAAAAATCCGGCCATGAAAAGGCCGGATGTGCCATAAGGGCAAGATCTTGGATAACTCCAAGAGAGATACGATCAAGATAAAAATTAGCATGGCAACCCTGCATTAAAATAGAGTTAGATCGCAATTCTAAGCATTTCGTCACGTTGCGCTCACACACCGTCGAGCATTTGTTCAGTTACTCGGCATTATGGTGAAAAAAGCTATGCTGGACGAATGTCGACAGGGTGGCCGGAGAGGACTGGCTGTATTTAGCTGGGGGCAGGCAAAATAACCGTCAGAATTGTGTAAATTTCACTCATTTGTTGCAAAGCGGCGGATTTGTAGATGCTAGAAGGCGGCAGCCTCGTTAGAATAGGCGCAACAGTAATGTAAACAGAGCCTGTGGGATATTACCTTAACGGTTTAAGGTAAAATGATAGGCGGAGATCAGGTGAACAATATGTCATTAGAAATGTTGGAAAAGCTAGAAGCCAAAGTACAGATGGCTGTTGATACAATTTCCCTGCTACAAATGGAAATTGAAGAACTAAAAGAACAAAACGATAGCCTATCGACTGAAGCTCAAGAGCTACGCTCTGGCCGAGAAGCGCTGGAACAAGACAACGAGAAGCTACGAAATGATCATCAGGCCTGGCAGGAGCGTGTACGCAACCTGCTTGGCAAGATGGACAGCGTCGAGTAAAAAAACAGAGCCTTTTGGCTCTGTTTTTTTATCTGTCAGGGACGCGATGTAATGAGAGGCTGGCAGCCTGATGGCTCCAGCTTGCTCGTTATCCTGCCTACTCGATATCCAGCGGCTCGGGTGAAAGGATAACGCCCGTCGTATCGGCATAGATGTGATCTTCCGGCAGGAAGGTGACCCCGCCAAAATTCACGGCGACATCAACTTCCCCTATACCTTGCTCATCGGCACCGACCGGAATGGAAGCCATCGCTTGGATGCCGAGCTCCATTTCGTCCAGATCATCGACGTTGCGGACACAGCCGTAGACAATAATTCCTTCCCATTCATTGGTGGCAGCCAGCTGTGCGATATCAGCATCAATGAGCGCGCGTCTCAGTGAGCCTCCGCCGTCGATAAGCAATACACGGCCCGCACCGGGTTGTTGCAGCACATCACGAATCAGCCCGCTATCTTCAAAGCACTTAATGGTTGTTACCTGGCCGCCGAAAGAGTTTCGGCCACCATAAGAGCTGAACATTGGCTCAACAACATCGACTTGGTCGAGGTAGATATCGCATAGTTCGGACGTATTATATTCCATAAGTTCGCTTCTTCTTGTGGCAATTGAAAAGGGTCGGTATACAGCCTGCTGAGCATGAGTCGTTGCTGATGGCTTTCTGCTAACCTGTTGAAAGTATAACTAGCCAATATGACATTGCAATAACGCCCCTCACAAAGCAGGGGCAAGTTAGCGCGTCAGATTCTAGCCGGCTGCCAGCACGACACCAGCGGCGAACAGCAGGTTTGTTAGCAGCGCACATTTCACCATGGTGGCCATCATCGGGCGCAGGGCGGCTCCGTCTGCTGACTGTAGTACCTGTTTCCCGTGCTTGAATAGCAGGGGGGCACTCAGGACAAACAGCCAGCCAAACGGCGAGTGCAGCTCAAGGGCGGCAAATAACGCCAGGCAGAGTACGCTGCCGGCCAGCAGGAACAAATGGTACTTGCGTCCCCAGTCGGGACCCATACGTACCGCCAGGGTGAGCTTGCCGCAGGCCCGGTCATTGTCGATATCCCGCAGGTTGTTGATATTCAATACACCAACGGCCAGCAGACCGCAGGCCGTGGCAGGCAGCATAATGACCGAGTCGATTTGACCTGCTTGCAGGTAGTAGGTGCCGGCAACGCCAAGCCAGCCAAAGAACATGAGTACCGAGAGATCGCCCAGGCCGCGGTAGCCGTAGGGCTTGTTACCGACGGTATAGGCAATGGAGGCTGCAATCGCCATCAGGCCCAGCAGCATAAAACCGAACATATCCTGGAGGTTGTTGCAGGCGATGAAGATCAGGCTCAGGCCGCTGGTGACGGTCAGCAGGATATTTAAGATCATCGCATTGCGCATCGCTGACGGGGTTACCAGCCCGGACTGGATTGCGCGTTGTGGCCCGAGGCGGTGCTCGTTGTCCGTTCCTTTGACGGCATCGCCATAGTCATTGGCCAGATTAGACAGGATCTGGAGTAGGAGTGCGGTCAGCAGGGCCAGGCCCGCTACTAAAGCAGAAAAACTTCCTTGCCATCCTGCGACTGCACTTCCGCATACAATCGATGCGACGGCCAGCGGCAAGGTTTTCGGTCTTGCGGCATCCAGCCAGATTGCGAGTGAAGATGAATTCATAATGTGCTTATTTCGGAATCAGTCGAAGGGCTATTATGGCGTATACACAGCGATGGGCAACTTTATCGGCAGATTGTTTGTTCAAGAACAAAAAAACGGCACCATAAGGCACCGTTTTGATATAGGAGAAGAACAAATAGATTGTTCAGGCTTACAGGATGAAGCGGCTCAAGTCTTCGTCTTCGACCAGCTCACCAAGACGCTCATTGACATAGGCTTCGTCGATAATCAGCTTGTCACCCGATTTTTCGGTCGCGTCGTAGGACAGCTCTTCCATCAGGCGCTCCATGACCGTGTGCAGGCGGCGGGCACCGATGTTTTCAGTACGTTCGTTAACCTGCCACGCGGCATCGGCCAGTTTGTTGATCCCACTTTCGGCAAACTCAATCTCTACCGATTCGGTGGCCATCAGCGCCTTGTACTGCTCGGTCAGTGAGGCATTTGGCTCGGTCAGGATACGCTTGAAATCGCCACTGGTAAGGGCTTCAAGCTCGACGCGGATTGGCAGGCGACCCTGAAGCTCAGGGATCAGATCCGATGGCTTCGCCACCTGGAAGGCGCCGGAGGCAACAAACAGGATGTGATCGGTCTTGACCATACCGTGCTTGGTCGATACGGTGCTGCCTTCTACCAACGGCAGCAAGTCACGCTGGACACCCTCGCGAGACACGTCCGGGCCCGATGACTCACCGCGTTTACAAATCTTGTCGATTTCGTCGAGGAACACGATGCCGTTGTTTTCAACCGCAAAGATGGCCTGCTCTTTCAGCTCTTCCTGGTTGACCAGTTTCGCCGCTTCTTCTTCGGTCGCCGCCTTCATCGCGTCTTTGATTTTCATCTTGCGCTTTTTGGTGGTGTTACCGGCCAGGTTCTGGAACATGCCCTGAAGCTGGTTGGTCATGTCTTCCATGCCCGGAGGGGCCATGATCTCGACACCCATCTGCGGGGCGGCGATTTCGATTTCGATCTCTTTGTCATCCAGCTTGCCTTCGCGCAGTTTCTTGCGGAAAGACTGGCGGGCCGTCGAGTTGCTGTCTGCTTCTTCGTTCTGGCCCCAGGCATCGCGCGCCGGCGGCAGCAGAATATCGAGAATGCGGTCTTCGGCCAGTTCTTCGGCGCGGAAGCGGACTTTTTCCATCGCCTGCTGGTGGGTCATTTTCACTGCGACATCAGTCAGGTCGCGGATGATGGTTTCCACTTCCTTGCCGACATAGCCCACTTCGGTGAACTTGGTCGCTTCAACCTTGATGAAGGGGGCGTTGGCCAGTCTGGCCAGGCGGCGGGCAATTTCGGTTTTACCGACACCGGTCGGGCCGATCATCAGGATATTTTTCGGGGTTACTTCGACACGCAGCTCTTCAGGAAGCTGCATGCGACGCCAGCGGTTACGCAGGGCAATGGCCACTGCACGCTTGGCTTTGTCTTGACCGATGATATGACGATCAAGCTCATGAACGATTTCGCGAGGAGTCATCTCAGACATTACGGCTTCCTTACTTGGTATCAAGCTCTTCGATTGTATGTTGGTGGTTGGTGAAGACACAGATATCACCGGCAATGTTTAGTGATTTTTCCGCAATTTCACGGGCGCTGAGATCGGTATTCTCCAGTAGGGCCGTTGCTGCTGCCTGGGCAAAATTACCACCTGAGCCGATTGCAATCAGATCATTTTCCGGTTGGACGACGTCAC
The DNA here is from genome assembly GCF_050336885.1 of Photobacterium kasasachensis. Taxonomy (NCBI): domain Bacteria; kingdom Pseudomonadati; phylum Pseudomonadota; class Gammaproteobacteria; order Vibrionales; family Vibrionaceae; genus Photobacterium; species Photobacterium kasasachensis. Next base: position 99,543 of record NZ_JAKJSH010000009.1, on the reverse strand, counting down.
CGTTGCCGGTGATGATCAGAGAGCCGGTTTCATCGGCTACAGCAAGAAGGGCCTCTAGCTTGCGCAGCATACGGTCGGTGCGCCAGTCTTTGGCTAGCTCGACGGCTGACTTGAGAAGATGGCCCTGGTGCATTTCCAGCTTGCGCTCAAAACGCTCGAATAGGGTGAAGGCATCAGCCGTGCCGCCGGCAAAGCCTGCTAGAACTTTGTTGTTGTATAAACGGCGCACTTTGCGAGCGTTACCTTTCATAACGGTATTGCCCAGGGAAACCTGGCCATCACCGGCGATAACGACTTTACCGTTTCGACGTACAGATACGATAGTTGTCACGGTTTTACCTCTTTGAGTCTCTCCGGCCTTTGCCGGTATCGGTATTAATGCTTATCTGGGGGTGGGAAAAGTTTTTTTCAAGGTATCGATATTGGAAAAAGAAAAGGATGCGGTTGCATCCTTTTTCTTTTTTCTTATGTCGGTGGGGTGTCCTGAGCGGGGAGCCTATTCCCAGAACCAGATTGCGCACGGCTCGATACCGGCCCGGCGCAGCATATTGCGGTCACTCTCGGCTTTGCGCTTTTGTGGATAAGGACCGAGGATCACCCGGTACCAGTTACCTTTTTCGCCCTGGCTGATCTTGACCTGGCTGGTCAAGCCTTGGAAGGCGATCATAGCCTTGCGCTGTTCGGCCTGATCTTGGCTGCGGTAGGCGCCACACTGCATCAGGTAAGGGCGGCTAGGCTTCTGCTCTTTCTTGGCTTCAACCGGGACTTCCTTGTTTTCCAGCTCCTCGATATAGCGCCATTTCTCTTCCGGTTTCGGCGGCAGCTTTTTCTCTTGCGCCTTAACGGCGGGTTTCGGCTGTGGCTTCGGCGCGGGTTTTGGCTGAACGGTCTCGGTCTGTGGAGCCGGTGTCGTTGACAGGAAATACAGGCCGTAGCCGAGTGCGCTGACCAGGCACAATGCTATCAGTGCCCATTTTATCGGGAAGCCGCCGGAGGCGGGGGCTTTACGCGTGTTACGGGCTGGCTTTTTCGGCGAGCGTCCGCGTTTTACATAATCTTTTGTGGCCACGGTTAGAATAAACACAACGGGGAAAACAATTCTCGCTATGTTACAAAGTTGCGCTGGGGCTGACTAGTGCTGGGATCAGATCTGAACGAAATGCTTGCATGTCATTGGGTGAATTTTGTGAGCTTATGCCCAAAACATAAGCTCACATTGGGGGTGTGTTCCGGTTACTGGGCCGGTGGCGCCGCACTTTCCCGGATCACCAGCTTGGCATCGAGCAGGCGGGAGCCTGATGAGATCTCCTTGCCCTTGAGAATTTCAAGCAACATCAGCATCGACTGACGGCCGATTTCATAGCGTGGCTGAGACACAGTGGTCAGAGGTGGATCGCAGTATTCGGCGAACTGAATGTCATCGAAGCCGACAATCGATAAATCTTGTGGTACCCGGAAACCCAGACGCTTGGCTTGCTGCATAGCTCCGATGGCCATGACATCGTTATGGCACAACAGCGCCGTTGGTGGCTCGGGCAGGGACAGCAGGGCTGTGACGGCACGGGCACCGGCTGCGAACGTGAAATCGCCCTTGACGGTATAGGCCGGGTTGAGTTCGACGCCTGCACGACGCAATGCCTGTTGGTAGCCTTGCGATCGGAACTGGCACAGTGCTGCCGAGTCAGGCCCGGAAATTTGGGCAATGCGTTTGTGTCCCATCTGGGTTAGGTAGTTGACGGCCTCAAAGGCGGCAGTCAGGTTGTCGATATGAACGGTCGGAAGCTCAAGCTCCGGGGCAAACTCGCACGCCATGACCATAGGCGGCAGGTTCTTTTGCTCGGGTTTGCTGACATCGAACGGCAGGTCCGTGCCGAGCAGTAACATACCGTCAGCCTGTTTGGTGAAGACAAGATTGACGAATGAGTTCTCACGGGTTTTTTGCTGACCGCTGTCGCCTAGCAGTACCAGGTAGCCATGTTCCATGGCAGCTTCCTCGATACCCCGGATAATCTCTGTAAAGTAAGGATCACAGATGTCCGGCACGATAGTGACAATGGTTTTTGATTCGTTACGACGAAGATTCCTAGCCAGCGAGTTGGGTGAGTAGCCAGCATCCATGACGGCTTGTTCAACTTTTTTTCGGGTTGAAGCCGACACTTTCTCCGGGTTCATCAAGGCACGGGAGACCGTGGCTGTTGAGACACCGGCGAGCTGGGCAACATCCTTCATTGTCGCCATAATTACAGTTCCTCTCTATTTATATTTCTCTCATTATTGCCGGAGGATCATAGCCAAACCGGGCAGATACCTATACCAGCGAGCCTACTATTGTAGGCGCTCCGCAGGGGATTAAACATGCTCGAAATAGCATAAATTACATTCAAGGTGTGACATGAGTCGCATTGTTCATTTTAAGTTAAATCCTGCGGTTCGACATCAATCGACCACCTGACTTTCCTGGCCAGAGGCAGCAGTTGGATAGCTGGCTTGGCGATGGTCAGCATTTGCTGCAAGGTCTTGCGATCCGGCGTCTGGAGCAGTAACTGCCAGCGATAGCGGCCGGCCCGGCGTGACAATGGGGCAGGGTTGGGTCCCATCACCGGTGTCTCCTGGCAACAGAGCGGGCTGGACTCAAAAATGCCGCGAACTTGCTGTAAAAATTGCTCAACATGATCACTCTCGTTGGCTTCTGCGCGAAACAGGGTCAGATAGGTGTATGGGGGCAAAAATGCCTGCCTGCGCTCGTCAAGTGCACTGACGGTAAACTGGTCATAGCCTTTATGCAGCAGAGCCTGAAGCAGGGCGTGTTCGGGGTGGTGAGTTTGCAATATTACCTCACCGGGTTTGCTTGCACGGCCCGCCCGCCCGGCGACCTGGATGAACAACTGGGCAAGGCGTTCGGATGCCCGGAAGTCATTGCTGAATAAGGCACTGTCGACATCGATCAGGCTGACCAGGGTAACATCCGGAAAATGGTGCCCTTTGGCCAGCATCTGGGTCCCGATCAGAATTTGGTATTCATTGTTTTTGATCGCTTCAAGGTAGCTCTCGAGGCTGCCTTTGCGGCGGGTGCTGTCTCTGTCGATGCGTACGGTCTTGTATTCGGGAAACAAGGTTGCCAGCTGCTGCTCCAGCTGCTCGGTACCGACTCCGACGGCATTGAGCTGGGTAGAGCCGCAGTTGCCGCATTGCGGCATCATCGGGCGCTGGGTGGCACAGTGGTGGCAGCGAAGCTCTCCCGACTGCTGGTGGAAGGTGTAATAGGCATCACAGCGCTTGCATTCGGCGAGCCAGCCACACTCGTGGCAGATCACGGCCGGGGAAAAGCCGCGGCGATTGAGGAACAGCATGACCTGGTTGCCGGCCTCGAGGTGCTTGCGCATCCGGGCAATGAGCGGGGCAGAGAGCCCTGCCTCCAAGTATAGCCCTTTGACATCCAGCACCCCGTGCCGCGCCTGCTGGGCATTGCCGGCCCGGCGAGTCAGCGTCAGATGATGGTACTTACCGGTTTTGGCATTGTGGAGGCTTTCCAGGGCAGGGGTAGCCGAGCCGAGAATTATCGGGATGTTCTCCCGGTTGGCCCGCATTACGGCAAGATCCCGGGCATGGTAGCGCAGGCTGTCCTGCTGTTTGTAGGACGCATCGTGCTCTTCGTCGACGATGATGATGCCGAGGTTATCAAAGGGGGTGAACAGTGCCGAGCGGGTACCGATGATAATGCCAGCCTGGTTGTCCCTTCCGGCCAGCCAGGATGACAGCCGTTCGGTGTCATTCAGCCCGGAGTGAACCGTTTCCAGCGGGACGTTGAAGCGGCGGCGGAAGCGGTTGATGGTCTGCGGGGTCAGGCCTATTTCGGGCACCAGGATCAGTGCCTGCTTGCCGGCAGCCAGCACCGGTTCGAGCAGGTTGAGGTAGACCTCGGTCTTGCCGGAGCCGGTCACACCTTCCAGCAGGTAGCAGCCAAAGGCCGGGTTGGCATTGACGGTTGCGACCGCCAGTGCCTGCTCGTCGTTGAGCTTTGGCTTTTCCTCGGTGACGGCAAAGTCAGGTTGCCATTCCCTGCTGTCGGGGCGTTCTTCGAGAGATTCAACCCAGCCTTTGTCACTCAGTGTTTTCAGTATTGCCGAACTGACCTCCTCGGCCAGCAGGCTTTCGTGGCTGCTTTTACCATGGCGCAGGGTGTTGAGCACCTGCGCCTGTCGCGGGGCGCGGTTTAGCGCGGCCAGCGGCTGGTCGCGTCCGGCTTCGGTGATCTGCCACATTTTCAGGCTGCTCGGGGCTGCCTCCCGGCCCTTGCGTAATAGCGTCGGCATGGCATTGGCCAGCGTATCGCCGAGCGGGTACTGGTAATAGCTGCTGGCCCAGCTCAGCAGACCGAACAAGGGCGGATGCCACAGTGGCTCGCTATCCAGTACAGTGTTAACGGCTTTTAGCTGGCCCAGAGGAAAATCGGATTTATCCGTCAGTGATATAACGATCCCGATAAGCTGCTTCGGACCAAAAGGTACCTTGACCCGGCCGCCGATAACAGGGGACTGGCCTGGCTTTATCAAATAATCAAAAAGCTTATCCAGGGGGACAGGAAGAGCCACGCGGGCAATGTTGGGCGTCATAACTAACCGAGTAATCCACATATACTAAGATTAGGAAGTGTACATTGCTCGGCTGCGGGCGCAAAGCGGTGAAAAAAGGAGCGCATTAGTTGATCTGGGCGACGTGATTGATTACTATACGCCGCCTAATTTATCGTATTGGTGTCAGCTTGCTGATAGCCAAACGTTATACTGTTATTAACGCGTGTGGTGCCCGGCTTTGGATCGGGAGAGCGACACGGCCTTAGCTTTGAGGTTATCCCATGAAACAAGGTATTCACCCAGAATACACAGCAGTGAACGCTAAATGTTCTTGCGGCAACACTTTCGTATTTAACTCTACTATGAGTAAAGACATCAACCTTGATGTATGCGACAAGTGCCACCCTTTCTACACTGGTAAGCAGCGTCAGGTTAACACTGGTGGTCGTATCGACAAGTTCAACAAGCGTTTCGGTGCGCTTTCTAGCAAGTAATTGCCAGATGAATTTCGAAAAAGGGACGCGCAAGCGTCCCTTTTTTTGTCTGCAGGCGATACTCAACGCGGATGATTTTAGTCTTTTCCTCTGTACCTTTCTTTGTTTCTGGTTGTTTGACGTGGCAACTGGCACGTTTTCTACCCATTCTTCCGGTGTTTGTTCAAAATTCTGCTATACCTGAGTATTCCGGTGGGGATTAATTGGCTCGACCAGCGTTGCTGCGCTAGGATTTTGTATCGCTATAGAATATGATCTATCTCCCAATACCGAACTGAACATCATTTTCATTCAGGATCAAGACCACTATGTCTGAAGATTTTCGTCAACAAGCACTGCACTACCACGCTTACCCTGTTCCAGGTAAAACCGCTATTTCCCTAACAAAGCCGGCAGATACGGTTGAAGATCTGGCCCTGGCTTATAGCCCGGGTGTTGCAGAGCCTGTTCGAGAGATCGCTCAAAACGCAGAAAACGTTTACAAGTACACGGGTAAAGGCAACATGGTTGCCGTGATTACCAATGGTACCGCTATCCTAGGCCTGGGTAACCTTGGCCCACTGGCATCTAAGCCGGTGATGGAAGGTAAGTCATTGCTATTCAAACGCTTTGCGGGTCTGGATTCTATCGATATCGAAGTTAAGCACCGCACCATCGATGAGTTTGTTGATACGGTCGCCAATATTGCCGATACGTTTGGCGGTATCAACCTGGAAGACATCAAGGCACCAGACTGCTTTGAGATCGAGAAACGCTTGATTGAGCGTTGTGCGATCCCGGTCTTCCACGATGATCAGCATGGTACGGCTATTGTAACCGCCGCGGGTATGCTGAATGCCCTTGAGATCCAGGGCAAAAATATCAGCGAGTCTGTGATTGTCTGCCTGGGTGCCGGTGCTGCCGCTGTTGCCTGTATGGAGCTACTGATCAAGTGTGGTGCCCAGCGCGAGAAAATCTACATGCTGGATCGCAAGGGAGTTATCCATACCCGCCGTGACGACATCAATGAATACAAGCAGCTGTTCGCCAACAATACCGATAAGCGTACGCTGGAAGACGTGATTGAAGGCGCCGATATTTTCGTTGGCGTATCTGGCCCTAACTTGCTGACGCCGGAAGCGCTTAAGCTGATGGCCGATAAGCCGGTTGTGTTCGCCTGCTCGAACCCGGATCCTGAGATCAAGCCTGAACTGGCGCATGCCGTGCGTGATGACTTGGTGATGGGGACAGGCCGTTCCGATTACCCGAACCAGGTGAACAATGTAATTTGCTTCCCTTTCATCTTCCGTGGTGCCCTGGATGTACGCGCTAGCGTGATCAATGACGAAATGAAGCTGGCAGCCGTTCATGCCATTCGTGAGCTGGCCAAAGAGCCAGTGCCTGCCGAAGTTGTGAAAGCGGCGGGAGCTGACAAGCTGGAATTCGGTGCCGATTATATTATTCCTAAGCCGATGGATTCACGCCTGCTTCCTCGTGTTGCCAAGGCGGTAGCCCAGGCGGCCATTGACTCTGGTGTTGCGCAGATTGAGATGCCTGTGGGCTATATGGGGGGCGAGTAAGTCACCGTTTGGTTGAAATACTAAAAAACCAGCCCTAGGGCTGGTTTTTTTTTATCTGAAAACGGCAGTCTATATAAAACGTGCCAGTCTAGTATTATTCGTTGATGTCTTCGTATTTGATGCCCATTTCTTCCATCAGCTCCTTGGCTTCTGCCGGCAGATCGTCAGGGCGGTCTTTACGGATGTCATCGTCAGTCGGTAGCGGCTGGCCTGTGTAGGCATGCAGGAAGGCTTCGCACAGCAGCTCACTGTTGGTTGCGTGACGCAGGTTGTTGACTTGGCGGCGGGTGCGCTCGTCAGTCAGGATTTTGAGTACCTTTAATGGAATCGAAACGGTGATTTTCTTTACTTGTTCGTTTTTCTTACCGTGCTCCGCATATGGGCTGATGTATTCGCCATTCCACTCTGCCATTTTCTACCTTCTCAGCGATGTTGGATTCAATAAATTTAATATGGGTGAATTTTAGCGGGATTTACTGCCATAAGCAAAGACATATGGACGTCTAGAAGTGTTGACGTCCCAAATAAATGTGGTTAATGTTGTTGATTAAAAGTTATTCGAATGCAGGGCTTGCCCCAGACAAGGAAAGTAAATATGAGTGACAAGAAGCTTGCCACCGTTGCCGTACGTACCGGTATTGAATCAGACACGCAGCATAATGCTGTCGTTCCGCCAATTTACCTGACTTCTACCTATAGCTTCCCACAGCTGGGTGACCTTCCTCAATATGATTATTCACGTTCCGGCAACCCGACTCGAAATATGCTTGCAGATGCCTTGTCTGAGCTCGAGGGCGGAGCTGGCGGCGTGGTCACCAGTTGCGGGACGGCAGCGATCAATTTGCTGGTTTCTGCCCTGCTGGGGCCGGATGATTTGGTGATAGCCCCTCATGACTGCTATGGCGGCACCTACCGCTTGTTTAATACCCGGGCCGGTAAAGGTGACTTTAAGGTTGAGTTTATCGATCAGTCCGATCCGGATGTATTGGCGGCAGCACTGGCCAGGAAGCCTAAGCTGGTTTGGGTAGAAACCCCGTCTAACCCGCTGCTTCGGGTGGTGGATGTCGCCGAACTGTGTGAACAAAGCAAGCAGGTCGGTGCGTTGGTGGCGGTCGATAACACTTTCTTGTCACCTATCCTGCAGCAACCTATCGCGCTGGGTGCCGACTTTGTTGTCCACTCGACCACGAAATATATCAACGGTCATTCCGATGTGGTCGGTGGGGTGCTGATTTCCAAAGAGGCCGAGCAGGCCGAGAATATTGCCTGGTGGGCCAACTGTATCGGGGCGACCGGGGCGCCGTTTGATGCTTATTTGACCTTGCGTGGATTACGTACGCTGGCACCACGAATGAAAATGCACGAGGAAAACAGTGCGCAAGTGCTGGCCTACCTGCAGACCCAGCCGCTGGTCGGCCAGATCTATCATCCGAGCCAGCCTGATCACCCTGGTCATGATATTGCCGTCAAGCAGCAAAAAGGATTCGGCTCGATGCTCAGTTTCGAGCTGGCAGGAAGTTACCGTCAGCTTGAAGTGTTTGTCTCTGCATTGACGTGTTTTTCGCTGGCGGAATCGCTGGGAGGGACGGAAAGTCTGATTGCCCATCCGGCAAGCATGACGCACCGTGCCATGTCTGACGAGGCGCAGGTCGAAGCCGGGATCAAGCCGTCGCTGCTACGCTTGTCGGTGGGACTTGAAGATCCAAGCGATCTGATTGCCGATTTGGAACAGGCCTTCAAGCAAGCGGCGGAGGTAACTGAATGAGCCAGCCTGTAAACAGACAGACAGCCCTGCGGCAGTTACATAAGTTCGGCGGCAGTAGCCTTGCTGATCCTGATTGTTATCGTCGGGTGGTGACGATTTTGCAAGAGCACTCCGGCAGTGATGATTTGATTGTGGTGTCGGCCGCCGGAAAAACAACCAACCGCCTGATTGCCTGGGTCGAACTGCTGGGTAAGGATGGCCGTCAGGCCCACGAGGCCCTGCAAGAACTACGTGCCTTCCAGCAGCAGTTGATCACCGAGCTAGTAACAGGTTCGGTGGCAGATGAATTGCAGACTCAGCTACATTTTGAACTTAGCGAGCTGGCCCGGTTGGGCGAGTCAAAGCTCGACGAAGCAGCGATCGCAGCAATTTTGGGGCATGGTGAATTGTGGTCGGCACGTTTACTGTCCGCCTTGCTGGTACAAAATGGCTTGTCATCCGGACATCTTGACTCGCGAGAGTTTCTACGGGCGGAGCGCTCGGCCCAGCCGGAAGTGGATCGGGCCCAGTCGTGGCCGCTGCTTAAGGCGCAGCTGGCCCAGCATAGTCAGCACCGTATCGTGATCACCGGCTTTATGGCCCGTAACCAGAAAGGTGAAACCGTATTGCTGGGGCGCAATGGCTCGGACTATTCGGCGACCATCATTGGCGCGTTGGCTGAAGTTTCGAGAGTCACAATCTGGAGTGACGTTGCCGGAGTATACAGTGCCGATCCGCGTAAGGTCGGGGATGCCTGCCTGCTGCCTTTGCTGCGGTTGGATGAGGCCAGCGAGCTTGCGAGGCTGGCGGCACCGGTGCTTCACAGCCGGACATTACAGCCTGTTGCCCAGAGTTCGATTGACCTCACATTGCGCTGTAGCCACCAGCCCGAGTCGGGATCGACACGGGTAGAGCGGGTACTGGCATCGGGGCGCGGGGCCAAGATCATTACCTCGCTCGATGATGTCTGTCTGATTGAGCTGGACGTGGCTCGCTCTCATGATTTTGAGCCTATTTTGGGTGAGCTGGAGCGAACCCTGCAGCGGGCCCAGCTACTGCCATTGGCCCAGAGTGTCGAGGCCGATCAGGGACGTATTCTGCTCGCGTATACCGGTGAGGTCGTCAACAATGTATTGGGCCTGCTGCAAGACAGCGGTATTACCGCGGAGCTTCGTCTGCGGGATGGCTTCTCGGTGGTGGCCGCTGTCGGAGCCGGGGTGGTCAACAACGCCGTCCACTGCTACGGGTTTTATCATCAGCTAAAGAATCAGCCTGTTGAGTTCACGACCGAGCCGGACTCGGGGTTGAGCCTGGTGGCTGTGCTTAGAAAGATTGATACGGCCCCGCTGGTTGCGCAGATCCACCAGAGCCTGTTCCAAGCACAAAAGCGGATTGGTCTGGTACTGTGTGGCAAAGGTAATATCGGCAGCCGCTGGCTGGAGCTGTTTGACCGTGAAAAGGTGCAGCTGGAGAAACGCCATGGCATGAGCTTTACCCTGGTGGGGGTGGCCGATAGCTGCCGCCACTGGATTGACTTCCAGGGGATTGAACCGACCCGGGCACTGACAGCTTTTGATGACGAAGCGGTTGATTATGCCGAAGGCGAGCTGCTGAATGTGCTGGCTGCACACCCTTATGATGATGTGATGGTACTGGATGTGACAGCCAGCGCCGAGTTGGCTGCCAAATACCCGCAGATTGCCGAAAGCGGCCTGCATCTGATTTCCGCCAACAAGGTTGCCGGTTCTGCCTCGGGAGAGGACTATCATGCCGTGCAGGATGCGTTTGCCAAGAGCAGCCGTCATTGGTTGTATAACGCGACGGTAGGGGCCGGCCTGCCGGTCAACCATACGGTGCGGGACTTGCGTGAAAGTGGTGATGATATTATTGCCCTGTCGGGGATTTTCTCTGGCACGCTGTCATGGCTGTTCCAGCAGTTCGACGGTTCGCTGCCTTTCTCCCAGCTGATAGAACAGGCCTGGCAACAGGGGCTGACAGAGCCCGATCCTCGTCATGATCTCGATGGCAGCGATGTGATGCGCAAGCTGGTGATTCTGGCCCGTGAGTCCGGGCTGGACTTGGAGCCGGAGCAGGTCAAGGTGGAATCCCTGGTACCCGAGGAACTGGCTCCGCTGACACTGGACGGCTTTTTCGAGCAGGCTGGCGTGTTGGACGAGCTGCTCAATGAGCGGCTGGTCAAGGCGCAGAAGGAAGGCAAGGTATTGCGCTATGTGGCTCGTTTGGACAAAAACGGCAAGGCCGGTGTCGGAGTCGAAGCTCTGCCGCAGGAGCATGCACTGGCTAACCTGCTGCCTTGTGACAATATCTTTGCCATCGAAAGCCGCTGGTACCGGGATAACCCGCTGGTGATCCGTGGACCGGGTGCCGGTCGGGATGTGACTGCCGGGGCATTGCTGTCTGACATTAACCGGTTGGCAGCGATGTTATAGCTGCTTTTGCAGACAAAGATCGCCTAAGGAAATGCTGGTGTGGTCGAAGGTCTCGCCAAGAAAGCCTCTTATAGTATGAATCGCTAGTTTGTTGTGAAAAGCCCGCATCTTGCGGGCTTTTGCTTATTAGTGCGATGTTCGCTATGTTGAAGATCGTGCAAGATCAACTTGAGAAATATTCATGTTCACTTTGTTGACATTAAATTGGTTACAAGACATTCTGTAGACATATAGACGTCTAAACGGTTATTTAATGGCGTCACCATTTTAGGGAGCAGGCCCGGGGCCGGAACAGAAAGGAATAGACTATGGGGTATTCACACGCAAGTCACTTGGATTCGCTTAACCAGAACATCGCCGATCTTAACGGTGATATCAACGTTTCGTTTGAGTTCTTCCCACCAAGCAGCGAGCAGATGGAACAGACCCTGTGGAATTCTATTCACCGTTTGAAAACCCTCAAGCCGAAGTTTGTTTCTGTGACCTATGGTGCCAATTCCGGTGAACGGGATCGCACCCACTCCATCATTAAAGATATTAAAGAGCAAACCGGCCTGGTGGCGGCACCTCACCTGACCTGCATTGACGCTACCCGCGATGAGCTCCGCACCATTGCCCGTGACTACTGGAATAACGGTATCCGCGATATCGTGGCACTGCGTGGTGATTTGCCGGAGAAAGGCGTCAAGCCCGATATGTATGCCGCTGACCTGGTCGAACTGCTGCGAAAGGAAGCTGACTTTGATATTTCGGTAGCGGCCTATCCGGAGGTGCATCCCGAGGCAAAGAGTGCCCAGTCGGATTTGATTAATCTAAAGCGCAAGGTTGATGCCGGAGCGAGCCGGGCAATCACTCAGTTCTTCTTCGATGTCGAAAGCTACCTGCGTTTCCGTGACCGCTGTGTCGCTGCCGGGATTGATGTGGAAATTGTACCGGGCATCCTGCCGGTTTCCAACATGGTTCAGGCCAAACGCTTTGCCCTGGCAAACAATGTGAAGATCCCGGGCTGGCTGGAGAAGCAGTATCAGGGACTGGATGACGACCTGCTGAGCCGCCAGATGGTCGGTGCCAGCAATGCGATTGACATGGTGCGAGTACTGAGCCGCGAAGGGGTCAAGGATTTCCACTTCTATACCCTGAACCGTGCAGAGCTGACGTATGCTATCTGCCATACGCTTGGCGTTCGTGCCGAGGCCGGTGTCCAGGCGTAAGCAAGCTTTCCTTCCTGTACTGATAGCCATTAAAAAAGCCGCTTTATTAGCGGCTTTTTTCGATAATGGGATAAGGGTGCCAAGTTAGCCGTTAAGGGCTACCTTGCTGTCTGCACTGTCCATGTCCTTCAGCTCAACCAGTACTTCTTCAGCCCAGTCAATCCACGCCTGACGGTTGTGGATCCCACGGCGAAGCGTTAGACGATCAAGGCGTGCCTGACGGTCCATGTTCTTGTAGTCACCGAAATGGACTTTCTCCAGTTCGTGGTAGTGGTTCATCAGCGTGTGAGACTCTTCAATCAGCCCTTCCAGCTGCTGTTGCATCGGCACAGAATTGTGCACGCCACAAACCAGTAGCTTGGCAGAGAACTCATCGCGGATGGTTGGGTTGCGAGCAGGCTCCTGGAACCACTCAAACAGTGCCTGACGGCCCAGATCAGTGATGGAGTATACTTTACGATCCGGCTTGCCTTCCTGCGGTTCCAGTTTGCAGGTAACCTGATCGTTGGTTGCCATTTTGTTTAGCTCTCGGTAAACCTGCTGGTGGCTTGCCTTCCAGAAGTAGCCGATGCTGTGGGAAAATTCTTTTGTTATATCGTAACCGGTTGCGTCGCGGTTGCTCAGCACGGTCAAAATTACGTGTGGTAGTGACATCTCTTCTATCCGTTAAAATACTACAAATAAAAAACAATCAGACCGACGTTACCCTTCGCTCTTTGGCGTTTGTTATAATCGTCTTGTTGCAGTGCCTGATCGAGATCACGTAGCATACACATCAATGTGATCTTTATCGACACCAGAAGGTGATAATAACCATTTTGGGCAGCGTCCAATTGTTCATCTTGTGATGTTTGTCTATATCTTAAGGTTTCCGATGCACTGCAATATATTGTGATTCATCCATGTTCACAGTGCATGTGATTACTTTAGACTATGCGACTAGTTACATTACGTCTCATTATTGAGTCACTGTAATAAAAAAAGTGTGTAAAAGGTATAAATGGCATATCGGGCCTGATCAGGCTGAGGCGAAGGATTGGGTTTTGATGAGATCAGAAAAACAAAGGCCTCCACGCGGGAGGCCTTAATGTAGCACTTAGATGTTCGGGCAATCAGGTTAGCCTGTGTTGCGCATGCCTGTCGCGATACCGGCGATGGTTACCATCAGTGCCTCTTCCAGCATCGGAGATGGCTCATCTTGCTGACGGGTACGGTACAGCAGCTCGGCCTGAAGCATATTCAGCGGCTCAACATAGATGTTACGCAGGCGGATAGCCTCTGCACCCCATGGGTCCTGTTCCATCAGGTGAGCACTGTTCTCGACATTCAGAACGGCCTTGATGTCTTCCTGCAGCTGATCGCGCAGTTTCTGACCCATAGGCCATAGTGACTTGTCAGTCAGGCGCTGATCATAGTACTCGGCAATCCCGATGTTGGTTTTGGTAAATACCATTTCCAGCATGCCAAGGCGGGTCGAGAAGAATGGCCACTCGCGACACATATCTTCCAGCTGTTGGGCATGACCCTTATCAATCGAGAACTGAATCGCCTCACCGGCACCGAGCCAGGCTGGCAGTAGCAGACGGTTCTGACTCCATGCAAAAATCCACGGAATGGCACGCAGGCTCTCTACGCCGCCTTTCGGGTTACGCTTGGCCGGACGTGAGCCCAGCGGCAGTTTGCCCAGTTCCAGCTCCGGCGTGGCCGCGCGGAAGTACGGGACGAACTCTTCGTTGCCGCGTACCACGTTGCGGTAGGCTTCGCAGGAAACTTCAGACAGCACATCCATCAGCTCACGCCAGTCTTGCTTCGGCGCTGGTGGCGGTAGCAGGTTGGCTTCCAGAATCGCACTGGTGTACAGGCTCAGGCTGTTGACGGCAACTTCCGGCAGGCCGAGCTTGAAGCGGATCATCTCACCCTGCTCGGTAACGCGCAGGCCACCTTTCAGGCTGCGTGGCGGCTGTGACAGCAGTGCAGCGTGTGCAGGCGCACCACCGCGGCCGATAGAACCGCCACGGCCGTGGAACAGGGTCAGTTCGACACCGGCTTCTTCACAGACATCAACCAGGGCTTCCATCGCGCGGTACTGGGCCCAGCCAGCCGCCATCACACCGGCATCTTTGGCCGAGTCGGAGTAGCCGATCATGACCATCTGGAAATTCTGGATAAAGCCACGGTACCAGTCGATACTCAGTAGCTGCTTGATGACCGATTCGGCATTGTTGAGATCGTCCAGAGTTTCGAACAGCGGACAGACATCCATTCTGAACGGACAACCTGCTTCTTTCAGCAGTAGGTGGACAGCCAGAACATCTGAGGCAGTACGGGCCATGGAAATCACATAGGCACCCAGGGCTTCACGTGGCTGCTCGGCAATCGCCTTACAGGTTTCGATCACTTCCTGGACATCAGGTGAAGGCTGCCAGTCACGAGGCAGGAGCGGGCGTTTGGAGGCCAGCTCGCGCACAAGGAAGGCGACCTTGTCCTGCTCGCTCCACTGATCGTAGTCGCCGAGGCCCAGGTGACGGGTCAGCTCGGAAATAACATCAGAGTGGCGGGTACTTTCCTGGCGGATATCCAGACGTACCAGGTGGACGCCGAAGCACTTGATGCGGCGCAGCACATCCAGCAGCAGGCCGTCGGCAATGATGCCCATGCCGCATTCGTGCAGCGACTGGTAACAGGCATAAAGCGGATCCCATAACTGGTCGACATGCTCGATAATGCCGAAGTTAGGCACGCTCAGGCCTTTAATCTGAGCGTCGAGCACGTCACGGGTATTGGTGAGCTTGGCACGCAGATCCTTGAGGATGGCACGGTAAGGTTCGTGTTCGTCCCCGGCCAGCTCGCGTACCTGGTCGTTGCATTTGACCATCGACAGCTCGCTGACCAGCTCCTGAATGTCGCTCAGGTACAGATCGGCGGCTTTCCAGCGAGACAGTAGCATGACTTCGCGGGTGACCGACGAGGTCACAAACGGGTTGCCGTCACGGTCACCACCCATCCAGGAGGAGAATTTCACCGGCGAGGCATCAATCGGCAGACCTTCGCCTAGGTGGGTTGTTAGCTTTTCGTCGAACTGGCGCAGGAATTCCGGTACGGCCTGCCACAGGGAGTTTTCGACAACGGCAAAGCCCCATTTGGCCTCGTCAAGCGGGGTCGGGCGCTGCTGGCGGATCACATCAGAGTGCCACGCCTGGGCGATTAGCTGCTCGAGGCGCTGTTCGACACGCTGGCGCTCGCTTGGAGACAGCTCGCTCAGCTCCAGCTTGGAGAGGCATTTGTTGATCTGCACCAGCTTGTGGATCATGGTACGGCGGGCAATTTCGGTAGGGTGCGCCGTCAGTACCAGTTCGATGTTCAGATCTCGTACTGCCTGAATAGAATCAAACTGGCTGATATCACTGTTGCTGAGTTTGCCAAACAGGGTATCGATAGAGTCCGGGCTGCAGATGTGTTCTTCGCAGTGGCGGGATACCGTGTGATACTGCTCGGCAATGTTGGTTAGGTTTAGGAACTGGCTAAAGGCACGAGCTACCGGCAGTAGTTCGTCATCAGGCAGGTTTTGCAACTCATCGATCAGTTTCTCACGATCATCCTGATTTCCTGCGCGGGCAGATTTAGATAACTTACGTATGGCTTCCACTTTATCTAGCAATGGCTCGCCATGCGCATCTTTAATGGTATTACCCAGCAGGTGGCCGAGCATACTGACGTTACTTCTTAACGCGCTGTACTTTTCGTTCATATCGCATCCATCTCGTAATTTTGTTACATCCAAATCGCAATTGCGTTAGTGACAATCTATCCGTGATCCCACTTTCAGGTCAACTTTGATTACATTTAGCCGCCATAAATTGAAGCTAGATTGATATTTGTCATGATATGAAATCCAGTATGTAACAAATTTTCGTAAAAATGGGTCATAAGACACGCATTTAGTGTGCTATCTGCGCCGTATAGTGTGCTCTCTGCGCATAGTGCTATAACTTTCGTCGCTTAGCGGGTATTAGATCTGACAATTCTAATTAACATTTTTTTTATTCCTGCTGTTGACAGGCCAAGGATTAATCGGTAAACATATAAATGCAATCAAGATGAATAAAAATTTAGCTATTTATTGATGCCAATCTCGACGCAAAGTGTCAGCGCAAAGAATAGCTAAAGATGCTGAATGTAGGAAGTTATTAACATGAACCAGGCGACTATTCACAATCTGAATTCCCTCCGACGACGCTAAGTCTCACCGCCTGGTGCGCTCGTGCACCCCTTCATCCGCTGTATCTGCAGCATAGTTTCAAACACCAAGTATTAACTACTTAATGCATTAAAAACGGAATTTCATATGTTGAACACCTTCATTATCGGTGCCAGCGGTTATACCGGCGCAGAGCTGGCGAAAATGGTGCACACCCATCCACAATTGAATCTGGCGGGCTTGTTTGTATCGGCCAACAGCCTTGATGCCAACAAGCCTCTCAGCGAGCTGCATGGACAGCTCAAAGGAATTGTCGACCTGCCGCTTCAGCCTTTGACAGACCCTGATGCGGTTGCTGCCAAGGCAGATATCGTCCTGCTGGCCACGGCCCATGAGGTTAGCCACGACTTGGCAACGATTTTTCTCTCCAAAGGCTGTCAGGTGTTTGATTTGTCTGGCGCGTTTCGGGTGCAAGGCGATGACTTCTATACCCAGTACTACGGTTTCGAACATCAGCATCAGCATTGGCTTGAGAAGGCGGTTTATGGCTTGGCCGAGTGGAACAGCGAGGCGATAAAGCAGGCGCAGCTTGTGGCCGTACCGGGCTGCTACCCAACGGCATCGCAGCTGGCGCTGAAACCGCTTCTGGAAGCTAATCTTATAGATAAAGACCAATGGCCTGTTATCAACGCGGTGAGCGGTGTTTCCGGCGCAGGCCGTAAAGCCACTATGGTCAACAGCTTCTGCGAGGTCAGCCTGCAGGCCTATGGCATCTTCGGACATCGACATCAGCCGGAGATTGCAACACACCTTGGCTGCGATGTGATTTTCACCCCGCACCTTGGCAATTTCAAGCGCGGGATCCTGGCAACGATTACGGCCAAGTTGGCCGCGGGCGTTGATGCCGGGAAAGTGGCCGAGGTTATGCAGCAAGCCTATCAGGGCACCAATACCCAACATGCCGTCAGGCTGCTGGGCGAGCAAACGGCGAGTATTCAGGATGTTGTTAACACTTGCTTCTGCGATATTGGCTGGAAGGTACAGGGTCAACACATAATTTTAACATCGGCAATTGATAATTTATTGAAAGGTGCTTCATCCCAAGCGATGCAGTGCATAAATATTCGAAACGGTTTCCCGCAATTAACGGCGTTGGTTTAGGAGGTAGCACCATGAGTCAGGTCCCTTTGGTAATTAAGTTAGGTGGTGCTGTGCTGTCATGCACGGACACGCTGGAAAAACTGTTCGGTGCGATCAGCCATTATCAGGAAAAAGCCCAGCGACCACTATTACTGGTTCACGGCGGCGGTTATCTGGTTGACGACCTGATGGAAAAACTGCAGCACGAGACTGTAAAGAAAGAAGGCCTGCGGGTGACCCCGAAAGAGCATATTCCCTTCATTGCCGGCGCGCTGGCCGGTACGGCCAACAAAGTTTTGCAGGGACAGGCGATTAAATCAGGCGTAGCTGCTGTGGGCCTGAGCCTTGCCGATGGCGGCCTGTGCCAGATCACTGAGCTGGACCCGGAGCTGGGTTCAGTCGGCAAGGCTGCCCCGGGCAATAGCGAACTGGTGAAGTTGATTATGGCCTCTGGCTATTTGCCGATTGTCAGCTCGATTGGCCTTGATGGTGATGGCGAACTGATGAACGTCAATGCCGATCAGGCGGCGGTTGCGGTGGCGGCGGCGCTGGATGCTGAACTGGTTCTGCTGTCGGATGTCAGCGGCGTGCTGGACGGCAAAGGGCGGCTGATTGCCAGCCTGACTGAAAACGAAGCCGAGGCGCTGATCACCCAGGCCGTGATCACCGATGGCATGGTCGTCAAGGTACGGGCTGCTTTCGAAGCTGCGAAAGCACTGGGACGGCCGATTGAAGTGGCGACCTGGCGTTACCCGGACAAGCTGGAAGCCTTGTTCGATGGCCAGAGTATCGGCACCAAGTTCTCGGTGTAAGCCGGACTGAAACAGAATTTATTTGATTAGAACACCCATTATATTAAAACGCCTGAGCGGTATGACCGTCGAGCAGGCAAGCAGGAGAGCATTATGAGCAAGGTAACTAAAGTAGTATTGGCCTATTCCGGCGGTCTGGACACATCAGCGATTATTCCATGGCTGAAAGAAAACTATGACTGTGAAGTTGTGGCGTTTGTGGCCGATGTCGGCCAGGGTGAGGCAGAGCTGGAAGGGATTGAAGAGAAGGCATTGGCCTCGGGAGCATCTTCTTGCTTCATTGCTGACCTTAAGGACGAAATGGTCGCTGACTATATCTACCCGAGCCTTAAGACCGGTGCTATCTACGAAGGCAAGTACCTGCTGGGTACTTCAATGGCACGTCCGATTATCGCCAAGGCACAGGTTGAATGTGCACTGGAAGTCGGTGCTGATGCCGTCTGCCACGGCTGTACCGGTAAAGGTAATGACCAGGTACGTTTTGAAAGTGCCTATGCGGCCCTGGCACCACAGCTGACAGTGATTGCGCCTTGGCGTGAGTGGGATCTGCGTAGCCGTGAGGCTCTGCTGGACTATCTGGCCGAGCGTGACATCCCATGTACGGCGTCACTGGAAAAAATCTACTCGCGTGATGCCAATGCCTGGCATATTTCGACTGAGGGCGGGGTACTGGAAGATACCTGGAACCAGCCTAACGAGCTGTGCTGGGTCTGGACCAAAGATCCTGAAGATGCGCCAGAAAAACCAGAAACCGTGTCAATCCTGATTGATAAAGGTGAAATTGTTGCGGTTGACGGCGAAGCGATGTCACCACTCAACGTTCTGACCTACCTCAACGAGAAAGGTGCCGAGCATGGCGTCGGCCGTATCGACATCGTCGAGAACCGTCTGGTGGGGATGAAATCCCGTGGCTGCTACGAAACTCCGGGTGGCACGATTATGAACGAGGCACTGCGTGCAGTTGAACAGCTGGTTCTCGAAAAGGAATCGTTTGAGTTCCGTGAGTCTATCGGCCTGAAAGCCTCGCACCTTATCTATGACGGTCGTTGGTTTACCCCGCTTTGCAAATCACTGCTGGCAGCTGCCGATGAGCTTGCTCAGGATGTGAGCGGTGAAGTTGTGGTGAAACTCTATAAGGGGCAAGCTACAGTTGTTCAGAAGCGCTCGTTAAACAGCCTGTACTCGGAAGAATTTGCCACCTTTGGTGAAGATGAGGTTTATGACCACAGCCATGCTGAAGGCTTTATCCGCCTGTACTCGCTGGCCAGCCGTATTCGTGCGTTAAACGAACAAAAGAAAAATAAATAATTCAAAGCAATGAGCAAGTCGAGTAGCGAAGCATAGGAGAAGTACCATGGCACTATGGGGCGGACGTTTTAGTCAGGCAGCTGACACACGGTTCAAGCAGTTCAACGATTCACTACGTTTTGATTACCGTTTGGCGGAGCAAGACATCGTTGGTTCTATTGCATGGTCAAAGGCACTGCGTCAGGTGAATGTCCTGACGGACGAAGAGCAGCAGCGGCTCGAGCTGGCGCTGAACGAGCTTAAGCTGGCGGTGATGGAAGATCCGGAGCAAATCCTGCGCTCTGATGCCGAGGACATTCACAGCTGGGTTGAGCAGCAATTGATCAGCAAGGTGGGGGATCTGGGTAAGAAACTGCACACCGGTCGTTCGCGTAACGATCAGGTTGCGACGGATCTGAAGCTATGGTGTCGTCAGCAGGGCCAGCAGCTACTGTTGATGCTCGATAAGCTGCAGAACCAGTTGGTCTCGGTCGCCCGTGACCAT
This sequence comes from Photobacterium kasasachensis, assembly GCF_050336885.1. Taxonomy (NCBI): domain Bacteria; kingdom Pseudomonadati; phylum Pseudomonadota; class Gammaproteobacteria; order Vibrionales; family Vibrionaceae; genus Photobacterium; species Photobacterium kasasachensis. The sequence goes on along the minus strand of NZ_JAKJSH010000009.1, from coordinate 79,569 downwards.
CAGGGGACGGTATTGCCTGGCTATACCCATTTGCAGCGGGCCCAGCCGGTGACGTTTGCCCACTGGTGTCTGGCCTATGTGGAAATGTTCGAACGTGATCATTCGCGGCTTCACGATGCGCTTAATCGTCTTGATACCTGTCCGCTGGGTTCGGGGGCGCTGGCCGGTACGGCCTATCCGATTGACCGCGAGGAGCTGGCTCATAGCCTGGGTTTCCACCGGGCAACCCGTAACAGCCTTGACTCGGTGTCGGATCGTGACCACGTGATGGAGCTGTTGTCGACGGCCTCTATTTCGATGCTGCACCTGTCACGGATGGCGGAAGACTTGATCTTCTATAACTCCGGCGAATCGAACTTTATCGAGCTGGCGGATACCGTGACCTCGGGCTCGTCTTTGATGCCGCAGAAGAAAAACCCGGATGCGCTGGAGCTGATCCGGGGTAAATGTGGCCGGGTATACGGTTCGATGGCTGGCATGATGATGACGGTGAAGGCATTGCCGCTGGCCTACAACAAAGACATGCAGGAAGACAAGGAAGGTTTGTTTGATGCCCTTGATAGCTGGCATGACTGTATGGAAATGGCAGCGCTATGTTTTGACGGTATCAAGGTCAACAAAGATCGTACCCTCGAGGCGGCGATGCAGGGCTACTCGAATGCTACCGAGCTGGCCGACTACCTGGTTGCCAAAGGTATCCCGTTCCGTGAAGCGCACCATATTGTCGGGGTGGCGGTGGTAGCGGCTATCGACAAAGGCTGCGCACTGGAAGAGCTGTCACTGGCCGAAATGAAAGCCTTCTCCGAGGTGATAGACGAAGATGTGTATCCAATCCTGACGATTGATTCGTGTCTGGATAAGCGTTGTGCTCTTGGCGGGGTTGCGCCAAACCAGGTCGATTACGCGATTGGCCAGGCCGAGAAGCGTCTTGAGAAGCGATACTCGCCGGGTGTGAAGGTACGGGGAGCACGTCTGACCGACCTTGATGCCATTGAGGGCATGGTTGTCTACTGGGCTGGACTGGGTGAGAACCTGCCACGGATGCGCAATGAACTGGTGCGTGATATCGGCTCGTTCGCCGTGGCCGAACACCACGGAACCGTGACGGGATGTGCATCGCTGTATGTCTACGACTCCGGATTGGCAGAAATTCGCTCACTGGGTGTAGAGGCCGGCTGGCAGCAGCAGGGCCAGGGTAAGGCGATTGTCGAACATTTGATTGAGAAAGCCGGTCAGATGGCGATCAAGAAGGTCTTTGTTCTGACGCGTGTGCCTGAGTTCTTTATGAAGCAAGGCTTTATCCCGACATCTAAGTCGTTGTTGCCGGAAAAAGTGATGAAAGACTGTGATCGTTGCCCGCGTCAGCATGCCTGTGACGAAGTCGCGCTGGAAGTGCGTCTGGATCAGGAGCAGGCGATTCCGACAGTAAATGTCGCGTAACGGCTAGCTCGCTATTCGAATGTAAAAAATCCGGCCGCAGGCGTTATCCTGCAGGCCGGATTTTTTCATGGCGATTGTTGCTGGCGCGCGCTCTTGTTGGTCTTTTTTAGCCACAACATGAAGGCGACTACCCAATGGGCGATCAGCAGCAGGCTGAAGGCGGTGGCGGCAAAAAGAAGGGTAATGGACTCCACGATGGTAGGGGTAGGCAGGTAGAAGTAATACCAGGCGCCCCAACTGATCACGCTCAGTACTGACAGCTGAACCATACATTGGCGGCATCGCCCGAGCTTTTGTTTGAATACTTGCGCCGCTTGGCAGCTACGACAACCCATGATGTCATCCGAATTGCTTTGACAGAAAATAGGATTGTACATGAAAAAAGCCCTCCGGATGGAGGGCGGATCGGTAGTGCAGGAGAGTTGTTGTGTTGATTAACAGCCTGGGCCACAGTCCAGACAGTGCTTGATCATTTCCGGACCCAGGTGCAGTTTGGCATTGAGGTCACGCAGTGCGGTGCGAACCCCTTCTTCGATTACCGGGTGATAGAAAGGCATGTCTAGCATTTCTGCCACGGTCATCTTGTTTTGGTGTGCCCAAGCCAGCAGGTGCGCCAGATGCTCGGCATTCGGGCCCATCATTTCGGCCCCTAGGAAGCGGCCGGTACCGTGTTCGCCGTAGACATGCAGCATCCCTTTGTTGCGCAGCATGACACGGGAACGGCCCTGATTTTCAAACGACACCTCACCGGTTTCGAAACAGCCACAGTTACCAAGACGTGTAGTAATTTCCTTGTAGGTTTCGCCGACCATTGCAATTTGCGGATCAGAGAAGACTGCCGAGATTTTCGAGCGGCGCAATCCGGCACGAATATCCGGGAAGCGGCCGGCGTTGTCACCGGCAATACGCCCCTGGTCAGCCGCCTCGTGTAATAGCGGAAGTTGGTTGCTGGCATCTCCGGCGATAAAAATATTCTCGGCCGACGTCTGCAGGGTAAAGTGATCGGCTACCGGTACACCACGTTCATCCAGTTCCAGCGAAGTATTCTCAATCGCCAGCTTATCGACATTCGGGCGGCGGCCTGTGGCAGCCAGGACATAGTCGACAGTGATCACTTTGAATTCGCCGTCTTTATCCAGGTACTGGATCTCGACAGCATCACCAATACGTTTCATGCTCTCGAGCCTGACATCGGCATCGAGGTAGAACTCTTCGTTGAAGGCCTTATCGGCATAGGCCATAACCGCAGGGTCGGTGAGTGGACCCACCTGGCCACCAAGTCCAAACATGACAACCTCTACACCGAGGCGTTTCAGAGCCTGGCCCAGTTCTAGGCCGATAACGCCGGGGCCGAATACCGCAACCGAACTTGGCAGATCGTCCCAGTTGAACACATCATCATTGATGATCAGGCGATCACCCAGCTCGTTCCATACTGCCGGATAGGCAGGGCGGGAGCCCGTTGCCACCACAATACGCTTGGCGGTGATTTGGGTATGATCGTCGACGGTCAGGGTGTTGTTGTCGATGAACTTGGCATAGCCGGAAATCTTGTCTTGTGACGGGATTTCGTCGACCCCTTCCAGAACAAAGCCGACAAAGCGGTCGCGCTCGCGTTTGACACGGTCCATGACTTCACGGCCGTTAATGACGATTTCGCCTTGCGGATGGACACCAAATGCCGGTGCTTTTTCGATCTGGTGAACGCTTTCTGCAGCAGCAATCAGCAGTTTAGATGGCATGCAACCAACGCGGGCACAGGTTGTGCCGTAAGGACCGCCTTCAATCATTACTACGCTATCGGTATGGGCCTTGGCTGCGCGGTATGCGCCCAGGCCTGCGGTGCCACCACCGATGACTGCAACATCAACATTCAGGGTTTTCATTATTGCTCTCTCCACTCAAATCTTGCCAGTTTTCGGCTTTATTTGTAACGGTGGGGCATCACGCCCCACCTTGTTATTGCGTTGGCCGATTTAGCCCAGGAATGCTTCTAGTTCTTCGCTGCCGCCGATGTGCTTGCCGCCGATAAATACCTGAGGCACGGTGCTGCGACCGGAAACTGCACGCAGGCTGACAGTGGTTGCATCCTTGCCCAGGATAACTTCTTCATATTGCAGTCCCTTGTCGATAAGGTTCTGCTTTGCCTTGGCACAGAACGGACAGCCAGGCTTGGTAAATACAGTGATTGACTCTTGCAGTTTGTGCTCGGGAGCGACGTACTGAAGCATGGTGTCGGCGTCAGAAACTTTGAACGGGTCGCCCGGCTCTTCGTTTTCGATGAACATTTTTTCTACCACGCCGTTTTTCACCAGCATGCTGTAGCGCCATGAGCGAGGACCGAAACCAAGTTCCTCCTTGTCGACCAGCATACCCATACCTTTTGAGAACTCGCCGTTGCCGTCTGGGATGAAGGTGATGTTTTCTGCTTCCTGATCAGCCTTCCAAGCGTTCATAACAAAGGTATCGTTGACCGATACACACAGGATGTCGTCGACACCGTGTTCGGCAAGAACTGAAGCCAGTTCGTTGTAGCGAGGCAGGTGGCTTGAAGAACACGTTGGAGTGAAGGCGCCTGGCAGGCTGAATACCACAACTGTCTTGTTGGCAAAAAGTTCGTTGGTTGTCAGGTCAACCCACTGGTCTCCCTGGCGGGTGTGGAAGGTAACCTGTGGGACTGCCTGGCCTTCTTTTGATGCGAACATAATATTTTCCTCAATAATTCAAATGTGTATAGATGGTTTTTATGTCTCAACCGGAGCTTACTCTTCGCTGCTCCGTTTTGATGTGATGATTATGTCGATTTTGACTTGATAGCTCTAATCGTTTGCTGCTATGGTTTTGATAGTTAATTTCTATCAAAAGATATCTAGTCATGAACATTCGAGATCTTGAGTATCTGGTGGCGTTGTCTGAGCATAAGCATTTCAGAAAAGCGGCCGAGGCCTGTTTTGTCAGTCAGCCCACCCTGAGCGGCCAAATCCGCAAGCTTGAAGACGAGCTCGGTGTATCCCTGCTGGAGCGAACCAGTCGCCGGGTGCTGTTTACCGATGCCGGTCTGAGCCTGGTCTCGCAGGCGCAAAAAGTGCTGCTGGAGGTCAAGGTGCTGACGGAGCTTGCGAGCCAGCAGGGGGAAAGTATGGCCGGGCCGCTGCATATCGGGTTTATTCCGACCGTCGGTCCGTATTTGCTGCCGCACATTATTCCGCAGCTCAAGGCTTCGTTTCCGCAACTCGAGTTGTTCCTCCATGAGGCGCAGACCCATCAGTTGGTCCGACAGCTGGAAGAGGGCAAGCTGGACTGTATTATTCTGGCCGCCGTCAAAGAGACCGAGCATTTCATTGAGCTGCCGCTCTACAATGAACCTATGGTTCTGGCGGTCCCTGAGGAGCACCCTTGGGCCAAGAAGGAAACGCTGGATATGGCCCAGTTAAATGGTGAAACCTTGCTGATGCTGGGGGACGGCCATTGTTTGCGGGATCAGGCGATGGGCTTTTGCTTTGCCGCCGGTGCCCATGAGGATGGCAGCTTCAAGGCGACCAGTCTTGAGACGTTGCGCAATATGGTTGCTGCGGGAAGCGGGATCACACTGCTGCCTAAACTGGCAACGCCCAAAGAGCAGAGTCGTGACGGGGTGAGCTATGTAAAAGCCTGCGATCCGGTACCGACCCGATTGATCACTCTGGCATACCGACCGGGCTCACCACTGCGGGGGCGCTATGAGAAAATCGCCGAGCTGATCAACCAGCATATTGCGGTACGCTTTAGTGCTGACTAGGTTGTAATGAGATATCAGCTTAAGTTAGAGACGTAGGCTTTGTTGTCAGATATAAAAAGAGCGCCAATCGGCGCTCTTTTTTGTGTGGCTAACCCGTCCTGATATGGGGCAGGTATTGCAGGATGATGACTTAGAACAGTTCGTCGGAACTGTCTGATTCAAAAATCCCGTCAGAGGATCCTTCGCCCACCTGCTCGGTCGGCTCTGTCCCTTTCTCGAAGTACTCGAACATCGAGGTGTAATCATTACGGTTGCTGAGCTTGCCGGTATCGCGGTCAATCCGGACCTTGACGATATCGGACGGTAGCTGCTTGCGCTGAACTGGCACATCTTCTAGGGCAGTTTCCATAAAGGTTACCCAAGCCGGCTGGGCTGTTTTGGCCCCGGCTTCACCGCCAGAAATCTGTTTCTTGTCCAGATTGTTGTTCCAGGCGGCTTTACCCAGCTCACGGCTGTGATCATCAAAGCCGACCCAGGACGTCGCGACAATATTCGGGCCGAAACCTGAGTACCACGCATCTTTCGAGCCATTGGTGGTACCGGTTTTACCGCCGACATCACGTCGCTTGAGTACCTGACCGCGCCAGCCGGTGCCGTTCCAGCCGCTGCCATGACGCCAGTCGCCGCCACCCCAGATATTGCTCTCCAGCATCTCGCGAACGAGGAAGGCATTTTGCTCGGAAATAACCTGTGGCGCATAGCGCGTCTGCTGCTGGTCGCTTTCTATGGCACTGCCGGTATCGCCCAGTTCCTGCTCGCTGATAGCAATGTCATTCAGTACCGCCCGGCTGGCTGCGATGTTATTGCCGGCCTGCTGCTGTTCCCGCTGACAGTCGTTGTTGCAGACAATATTCGGGTTGGCCTGATAGACCAGATTGCCGTAAGGATCTTCAACGCGCTCGATGAAGTAAGGCTCGACATAATAGCCGCCGTTGGCAAAGACAGAGAAACCCTGGGCCATTTCTAGCGGTGTCAGGCTGCCTGCGCCCAGGGCAATGGCTTCTGCCCGCGGCAGATCTTCGCGCTTGAACCCGAAGCGGGTGAGGTAGCTGATGGTATCGTCCAGCCCGACATTTTGAAGTACCCGCACGGCCATCACGTTTTTCGACTGTGCCAGTCCAAGGCGCAAGCGTGTTGGGCCGTTATAGGTGGGTGGCGAGTTTTTAGGACGCCATGCCGTGCCCATGCTCTTGTCCCAGCGGTTGATTGGTGCGTCATTGACCAGGGTTGCCAGCGTCATGCCTTTTTCCAGCGCCGCCGAGTAAATGAACGGTTTGATGCTGGAGCCGACCTGACGGATGGACTGGGTGGCACGGTTAAATTTGCTGTGGACAAAGTTGAAGCCGCCGACCATGGCTTTGACTGCGCCGTTTTGTGGGGAGACCGCGACAAAGGCTGTATTGGCATCCGGCACCTGGCTCAGTACCCACTGCTGCTCTTTTTGCTGTACCCAGATTTGCTGACCGGCCGCCAGAATATCTGCCGCGGTTTTCGGCGCAGGTCCCTGGCGAGTGTCGGTCATAAACTTACGGGCCCATTTCATTCCGCTCCACTCAATGGTGTGCTGCTCGCCGTCATTGGTCAGAACCTGGGCGCTCTTGCCGCTGGTGGCCATAACGACGGCGGCCTGGAGCTCGCCATAGCTCGGCTGTTTGTTCAGGTGCTCGATAACCTTGTCTGTCGTCCAGGCTGTCTGTTCGGGTTTCCAAAGCGTGGCGACAGCGCCTCTGAAACCATGGCGCTGGTCATAGCTCAGCAGGTTGTTGACTGCTGCCGTCTGGGCCGCACGCTGTAGCTTGGGATCAACCGTGGTGTAGATACGCATGCCGGAGGTATAGGCATCTTCACCGTAGCGCTCAACCATCCAGGCGCGGGCGCGCTCGGCAAAATACGGTGCATTGAGTTCAATTTCTGCACCGTGATAACGGGCGAGAATTGGCTCGGATCGGGCCTGATTGAGTTCAGCCTGGGTGATGTAGCCTTCGGCAAACATACGACCCAGGACGACGTTACGACGTGTGGTGGCGCGATCCATCGAGTAGATCGGGTTCATGGTCGACGGGGCTTTCGGCAGGCCGGCGATAATGGCAATTTCGCTCAGGGTCAGCTGGCTGACCTCTTTGCCAAAATACACCTGTGCTGCTGCACCGACACCGTAGGAACGGTAGCCGAGGTAAATTTTATTGAGGTAAAGCTCGAGGATTTCTTCCTTGCTCAGCAGTTGCTCGATATGGATAGCGATAAAAATCTCTTTGATTTTTCGCATTATCTTCTTTTCGTTGGAGAGAAAGAAGTTTCGGGCCAGCTGTTGGGTAATCGTACTTGCGCCCTGTTTGGCCGAGCCCGAGGTGGCCACGACAAAGGCGGCACGGGCGATACCGATCGGGTCAATACCGGGGTGGTCGTAGTAACGGCTGTCTTCGGTCGCGATGACCGCATTGATCATTTGCGGCGGAATATCGTCAAGTGCCAGTGGAATGCGTCGTTTCTCCCCGAACTGGGAGATCAGCTTTCCGTCTGCACTGAATACCTGCATAGGTGTCTGTAATTCAACATTTTTTAGAGTTGCAACATCTGGGAGCTCTGGTTTTACATAAAGGTAAAAACCAAAGATAGTACCGACTCCAAGAATTGTGCAAATCATTGCAAGGATAAGTAATCGCTTTATGAACTTCACTTGAGAATTCCTGTTACACCATCATTCGACCGTTCAATCTATTTCAACCAATAGTATAAAGATAACTTAAATAAAATTAACGCCATAGGTTGGTGTTTGTTAGAAAAATATATTGCTTTTCCATTAACAGGGAGCATAGCACGGTATGTTTCGGAACCCACCAATAATTGGCATTGATATCGGCCATCATAGCGTTAAAGCGGTCGTCTTGAACCCAAAAAAAGAGCAACTGGAACTCTCTGCCTTTGCAGAAATTACCTTGCCCTCTTCGGTTATTAACGACCAGCATAGCGTGAATACCTCAGCCTTGTTGTCAGCAATACGTAAATTAAAAAAGAGTCTGCCGTTTAACGCCAGAAAAGTGGCCATCGCCCTGCCGGACAGCGCGGTTATTAGCAAAGTGATCCAGCTTGATACGAATCTGAGTGACGAGGAAGCGGAGTTTGCGGTGATCCAGGCGCTCAGTGCTTCTTCCCCCTTTCCGGTTGAAGAGCTCAGTTTGGATTTTTTTCCGCTGTCATCGGACGCTTTTGTTGAAACGGCAACGACCGTACCGTTTCAGGTGTTTGCTGCGCGAAAGGACACCATAGACAGCCGGGTCAAGGCATTAAAAAAGGCGGGCCTGCATCCCGGGGTGGTCGAACTTCAGACACACGCACTGTTGTGGCTGGGCGAGTATATAGCCGAACGCAACGCGATGCAGGAGTTGTGGGGCATTGTGGATATCGGGATGCACTGTACAGAATTTAGTATCAAGCCACCTGGCGGTGCGGCCTACCACCGCGAAATGGCTTTCGGTACCTCACTGGTGAGCGGGAATATGGCTGGCGGCAGTGAAGAGCCGGGGGGCTTTGTCCCCGAACTCGGACAGGCCGAAGTCTTTACCAAGCAGCTGGCAGATCACCTCAAGCGACAGTTTCAGCTTTATAACTCGACACACCCGCGCTCGGTGCTAAAAGGGATTTGGCTGTGTGGCGGGGGCCAGCATGTTGTGCTGGAAGAACTGCTGGCCCGGCTGCTGGGTGTCGAAGCGAGCTGGATTAACCCTTTTCGTTATTTTCCCTGCAGCAAAAAGCTGGGGCAGATCGCCAGCAATAGCTATTACGGCCAGTATGCGGTTGCGGCCGGGCTGGCTATAAGGGGGGCCAGTCAATGATTGCACGCTTGAATTTGTTGCCGTGGCGGGAGGAAAAGCGAAAGCAGCATAAGCAACGTTTTTTTACCATCCTGGCGGGCGTCATGCTGGCCGTCGCTGCCGTACAATGGCTGCTGGCGAGCTACATTGAGCAGCAGCAGGCGCACCAGCAGGCACGGAACCAATTGCTGCAGCAGGAAATATCAACGCTCGAGCGCCAGCTCGCATTTTTACCCGGCCTCGACAGGCAGCGCGCTGCACTTAACAAGCGGCTTGGGGTGATAGGGGACATTCAGCAGGAGCGTAATCAAACCACGCACCTGCTGAGTATATTGCCCGGTATTGTCCCGCAGGGAGTCTACCTCGACAGTGTGTCTATGTCGTCCAACCGGATCGCCGTCAATGGGATCGGTGACTCTACCGGTCGGTTGGCAATACTGTTATCCAATGCCGAGCAGTCCCCCTGGCTGGAGGATGTGGCCATGCACTCGATTGTGGCAACGAAAGGTGACCAGGCACAGGACCAGACCCGGTTTAAAGCCTCGTTTACCCTGGCAACGCATCCGGAGTCGGCATCCGAGAAGACCCATAGTCAACAAGGAAAACGGCAGTGAGTGACTGGCAGGATTTAGACCTGGATGAAATAACCGAGTGGCCGTTGATACCGCAATGTGCCGTGGCGTTGTTTCTGGCATTGGCGATGGGCACAGCTGGCTATTGGTACTGGCTGACACCGTTGCAAGAGGAGCTGACCCAGCTCAAGCATACAGAACGGGAGCTTCGCCAGCAGGTTGGAAAGCGGGCCAGCCAAGTGGCGGCCCTGCCCAAGGTAAGAGATCAGATAGAAGCGCTGGAAGAGCGCTATCAGTATGTCGTACAGCAATTGCCCGAGGAGGAAGAATTGGCAAGCCTGCTGTCTGGCGTGAATGACATCGGGGTCCGCAACGGCCTCGAGTTTCAACGTATCGAATGGGGCCCCAGGCGTGAACACCCCCTGTATTACGAACTTCCCATCAATATTGCCCTGACTGGCCGCTACGTAAACATCGGTCAGTTTGCGGAGTCGGTTGCCAAGCTATCACGTATTGTGACCCTGAATGACTTCGATTTAGTTTTTCTCCGGCAGCACCAGAACCAGGAAACCCTGTCGCTGAAGGTGTCTGCCAGTACCTATCGTTTTAAAGCGCCGAAATAGAGGTGGCCAGTTTGAAAAGGATGTCATTGCTAGTCTTCATGTGCTGGCTGGTGGTTGGCTGCCGGGCCAATGAAGATTCTGTTCAGCAGTTTATCGAACAGGCCCATAACCAGGCTCTGGTGCAGATAGAACCCCTGCAGGAACAGTATGTTTTCGTGGCTGACGAGTTTGTTATGGCGAGCAACCGAATCCCCTTTGTACGCCCTCGCCCGGAACTGAAGACAGTCGGACAGGAGAGAGATATGGCTTGCTGGCAGCCGGATATGACACGTACACGCAGCGCTTTGGAGGGCATACCTTTGGCCCAGCTCAGGATGAAAGGGGTTATCGGTGACAAGCGTGTACTCTGGGCGATCATTGCCAGGCCAGACGGCAAGCTGGAAAAAGTCCGGGACGGGCACTACCTAGGTCTTAATTTCGGCAAGGTTCGACAGGTTAGCCCGAGCAGTGTCGAGATTGAAGAAGTATTACCTGACGGTATGGGGTGCTGGTTGAAAAGGCTGACCACATTGCCACTCGCTTCCGCAGGTTCTGCCGTATAGAAGGAAGAAACAAAAGATGAAACGGAGTTTTCCAGTATCCACTGGTGCGTGGGCCAGATATTGGCTGCCTTTGTGGCTGTGTCTGGTCTCGATGGCTTTTCCTGTGACTGCCGTGATGGTGGTGGATAACCAGATAGCCGATATAGATTTCAGGCGGGACAAGCAAAGGGGGGTACTCAGTGTCAAGCTGGCCAAGCCCCAGTCGCTGGTTGATATGCGCAAGTCCGGCAGGCAGCTTTACATTGAAATGGTGGGGACGACGCTCAGTGACGAGATGGTGTACCTGCTCGATGTTGCCGATTTCGCAACGGTTGTCGAGTCGGTCGAGACGCTGCGGACCGAAAAGGGGGCCCGGCTGGTGCTCAACACAACCGCCGACTTTGTCTACGACTATGACTTGAAAGGAGCAATGTTAACGGTGTTTGTTGCCGGCCGGCCTGAGCAGGCCAAGGCGGGGCAGAGCCGTGACGTGAGCTACAGTGGCAAGCCTATTTCAATTAACTTTCAGGATATTCCCGTTCGTAACGTGCTTCAGTTGATTGCGGAATATAACGATTTCAACCTCGTGGTCTCAGATTCTGTGCAGGGCAGTGTGACTCTGCGTTTGGATGATGTGCCCTGGCCCCAGGTGCTGGAAATTATTCTGCAGGCCAAAGGGCTGGACAAGCGGGTGCAGGGCTCGGTGGTATTGATCGCTCCGAAGCAGGAGCTGACCCAGAGCGAGCAGCAGGTTCTGGAGGCCAGGCGTAAGGAGCAGGAACTGGCTTCATTGCGCTCGGAAATCATTCAGGTCAATTTTGCCAAAGCCACGGATCTTGCCGAGTTGCTTCGGGGGGGAGACGGGGGCAGCAGCATGCTCTCAAACCGGGGCTCCCTGCATGTCGATGACCGTACCAACTCATTGATTGTCAATGATCTTGGTGAGCGTATCGATACTATCAAGAATATCATTGCCGCGCTGGATATTCCGGTCAAGCAGGTTCATATCGAGGCCAGGATCGTTTCGGTCAATGAAGGGGATATTGATGAAATCGGGGTTCGCTGGGGGGTACTGAGTAGCAGCGGCAGCAAGACGGTCGGCGGCTCGATTGAGAGCAATCTCAACTCTGTCGGGCTGTTGGAAGAAGAGGCGACAGTGGAAGATTTCCTTAACGTCAACTTGGCCGCCACTCAGGCCGGGGCCTCCAGTATTGCCTTCCAGGTTGCCAAAATGGGCGATATCCTGCTGGATCTCGAGCTCTCTGCCCTGCAGTCGGAAAATAAGCTGGAAATCATTTCCAGCCCGCGGCTTGTCACTACCAACAAGCAGATGGCCTATATCGAGCAGGGGACTGAGATCCCCTACCTGGAGGCCTCGTCAAGCGGGGCGGTATCTGTTGGCTTTAAGAAGGCGGTACTGAGCCTGATGGTGACGCCGCAGATCACCCCGGATGACAAACTGGTGCTGGATTTAGTGGTGACCCAGGACAAACCGGGAGATGTCGTGAGTACCGGTACCAGCGAGGCGGTAGCCATTGATACCCAGCGAATCGGCACCCAGGTGCTGGTGAATAATGGCGAGACGGTGGTGCTGGGAGGGATTTATCAGCACCAAACTAATAACTCGATCAGAAAAGTCCCCGTATTGGGGGATTTGCCGATACTTGGTGCCTTGTTCCGCCACAAACTGAACAAGCTGGCCAAGCGAGAGTTGCTGATCTTCGTGACCCCGAAGATAGTGATGCGGTGAGTACACGGGAGTAATGGGCTGTGCAGGTAGGGTTGACGGTGTGATTGTCTAGATGTGCGCAGCACCATTATGAAAAGCTAACTTATTGTGTTTATTGATGGCTTTGGCCTCTACAAGGCGATTATTCCACAAGATCCCCGTGTCGATGCGTGTCTCAAGGGTAATTAAATTGGTAATGAGGCACACTAGCTATTGCCAAATGATAGCGAGTCCTGAGATAATTTTCGGTCTTATCACGAATTAAATGTGAGGAAGTTGGCGCCTCGGGCTTATTTATCGATAGCCTGCGGGCGGTGTCGTTTTATTAACCGCGCGTAAAATTGCTAAAAATGGCTGAAAAACGAAATATTTTCCTGGTCGGCCCAATGGGTGCCGGCAAAAGCACTATTGGTAGACATCTTGCACAGCAGCTACATATGGAATTCTTTGACTCTGATTCTGTCATTGAAGATCGTACTGGAGCCGATATCAGCTGGGTATTCGATGTGGAAGGTGAAGACGGTTTCCGTGTTCGCGAAGAGAACGTGATCAATGACCTGACCCAGGAGCAAGGGATCGTCCTTGCGACAGGTGGTGGTTCCGTTAAAAGTAAAGAGAACCGCAACCGCCTTTCTGCTCGTGGTATTGTGGTTTATCTTGAAACTACCATAGAAAAACAACTCGCCCGTACTCAGCGTGACAAAAAGCGTCCTCTGCTACAGACAGATACGCCACGCGAAGTACTTGAAGCTCTGGCAGAAGAGCGTAACCCTTTGTATGAAGAGGTTGCAGACTATGTAGTTCGCACTGACGATCAGAGCGCCAAGGTAGTTGCAAACCAAATCATCAAAATGCTTGAAGAGCGTTAATCAATAGTAAGAGAAGCTGACCATGGAACGGATCAACGTCAACTTAGGTGACAGAAGCTACCCAATCTCAATCGGCGCCGAGTTATTTACTGACCCGGCGTTGTTTTCCTCTGCCATCAGTGCCGGTCGACGTGTTGTCGTGGTCAGCAATGAAACGGTGTCGCCGCTGTATGCCGATACAGTGATGGCGACTATCCGTCAGCTCCAATGCGATGTCGCTCTGCTTTCGCTGCCTGACGGGGAACAATACAAAACCCTGGAGACCTTCAACCAAATCATGACATTTTTGCTGGAAGGCAATTACGGTCGTGATGTGGTGATTGTTGCGCTCGGAGGCGGTGTTATTGGTGATGTGGTGGGGTTTGCAGCTGCCAGCTACCAGCGTGGTGTTGATTTTATCCAGGTACCGACCACCCTGCTGTCACAGGTGGACTCATCTGTCGGCGGTAAAACGGCGGTAAATCATCCGCTGGGCAAAAACATGGTTGGAGCCTTTTACCAGCCTAAGGCCGTTGTGATTGATAACCACTGCCTGAAAACCTTGCCTGAGCGCGAGTTTGCTGCCGGGATGGCAGAAGTGATCAAGTACGGTATTATCGCTGACAGCGAATTCTTCACCTGGCTGGAGCAAAACCTCGAGAAGCTGCAGGCATTGGATAATGATGCGCTCAGCTATGCGATCGGTCGCTGCTGCCAGATCAAAGCGGATGTTGTTGCTGCCGACGAAAAAGAGTCAGGCGTACGTGCATTGCTGAATCTGGGGCATACTTTTGGCCATGCTATTGAGGCTGAAATGGGTTATGGCAACTGGCTGCACGGCGAAGCGGTGTCGGCAGGCACAGTACAGGCCGCCCAGACTGCCCATCTGCATGGTCTATTGTCGTCAGATGATGTCCAGCGAATTACCCGTTTGCTCGAGCGGGCTAACCTACCGGTCAAAGCCCCGGCATCAATGAATTTTGATTGTTATATGAAGCATATGATGCGGGATAAAAAAGTCTTGTCAGGTCAGCTAAGGCTGGTATTACCGACATCTATCGGTAGTGCCGAGGTCGTGGCTGATGTGCCCCACGATATCTTGCGTCGTGTGATTAATTCTTGAAGTTGTGAACAACCATGACTCGTGACACCTCAGTCGCAGCGTTGGATCTGGATACCCAGGTCCAACTCCTTTCCCGTATACAGTTTTTAACCCGCTTTAGTTCTAATCTTATTCAGATAACTGGCCGCGAAGGGGCCGGTAAAACATGGCTGGCACAGCGTTACCTGGAACAATGGGCGCAGGGTAGCAACCAGACGCTATTGCTTTGCCACAGGGCACAGTCCGACAGCCAGCATCGCTCTATCATACTGAAGCAGCTTGTTGCCCAGCCGGTTTTCAACGAACAGGACCCGCTGCAGGAAAGTGTCGATCGCATGCTCGGAAGTGGTCCTGCCAATTTACTGCTGGTTATTGATGATGCGCACTTGCTCAGTGCGACGCTCATTGCCGAGCTATGGGCCTTGGTGCAACAGGCGCAGAACATTCCTGGCTGGCAAATCAACGTGTTGCTCTTTAGCCAGTCGGGGCGGCTGGACAAATATCTGAGCCAGGTTTCCCATGGTCAGGGGGCGGCACCGCTTGAGTTGGAAATTGTTGATTTCAGTGAACAAGAAGTGCAAACCTTTGTCGAAGTGATATTTGCCACAGATAGGTTGGATGCCCACGGAAGGCGCGCGTTGAGGGATAAAGCGGCAGCGTCATCGCCTGTTCCCGGGGCACTGATGCAACTAGAACAAACGGAGCAGACAAATATGGCCAGTTCACGATCACGTACCTTATCGCCAATGACATTGCTGGCTGTTTTACTCGTTGTTGCAGCTGCCGGACTGGCGTTCGTCTTTTTTCCGGCAGGTGATTCCGAGCCGGTTGTTGCACAGACTGAGAGTCCGGAACCGGCCGACGAGGCTCGTCAGGCACTGACCCTGTCAACCGGACAGGTGGAAGAAGAGCTGAGCGAATCGCTGCCTGAGCCAATATCCGGCGAAACAGCGCTATCGCGAGATGTTACCGATACCATCAATGATGATTCTCATCACCTGCCTCAGGAGATCTCGCTGGAGGGGCTGACTGTTGGCCGCAGTGATGATAACCAGCGGGTTGTCCTGCCGTCAGATGTCGTGGATGCGATGATCACCGAGCAGGAGCTGGGGGGCAGTGGAGCCATGGCGGTTGCCGATCAGCCGGCTATTGAAGAGGCTGTGAGTGAAGCCATTCAGCCTGCGGATACGGCAGAGCAGACAGGTCGGGAGATCGCATCGGTGGCAGGTGAGCAGGTCCCGCAAAGCGAGCCCGGATCCGATGCTTTGCCTGAGCCTGTCTCAGCAGCTCCCGCAGAGCAAGCGGAAGAGGAAAGCACCAATCTTGGGGCTGCCCTGAAAGGGGTCGACAAGCGCCATTATGCGCTGCAGCTGGCTGCTCTCAAGTCACTGTCGGCAGCCAATAAATTCATTGCTGAGTACCAAATCGCCAATATTGCAACCATCTATGAGACCCGCCGCAATGGCGAGCCGTGGTTTATTGTGATCAGTGGTGATTACCCGAATATTGTTGCTGCCCGCAGGGCGGAAACACAGTTGCCGGAGAGGCTACAAGTTGTTCAGCCATGGGTAAAATCCTACGCACAGATCCATCGTGAAATCGAGCGGGTGAAATAATCACAGCGGCAAGCAGATAATTACGTGAATTGGTATCAGACTCGGGGTGAAATGAGGTACAATCCGCCACCTTTCGTAACAATATCGGTTCTGGTGGTGGTTAGCTGAATGAAAAAGCATCGTGCATTCCTTAAATGGGCTGGAGGCAAATACTCTCTGGTCGAGGATATCGAGCGCCATCTGCCACCTGCGCGTAAACTGGTCGAGCCCTTCGTTGGGGCCGGCTCTGTCTTTCTGAATACCGATTTCGAGCATTATCTGCTGGCGGACATCAATCCGGATCTGATCAATCTCTATAATACTCTGAAAGAGAAGCCTGAGACCTATATCAACGACGTGAAAAGCTTTTTCACACCGGAGTACAACCAGAAAAGCGCATACCTGGAAATTCGCGAAGCCTTTAACAAGACCGATGATCCCTATCTTCGTTCTCTGTACTTCCTGTATATGAACCGTCATGGCTTTAATGGCTTGTGTCGTTATAATAAGAAAGGCGGCTTCAACGTCCCGTTTGGCTCCTACAAGAAGCCGTATTTCCCCGAAGAAGAAATGTATTTCTTTGCCGAGAAGGCCAAGCGCGCGACGTTTGTTTGCGAAGGCTATCAGCAGACGTTTTCCCGGGCCCGTAAAGGGTGCGTGATTTACTGCGATCCGCCTTATGCGCCGTTGTCGACCACGGCGAATTTTACTTCATATGCAGGAAATGGGTTTAGCTTAGATGATCAGGCGGCATTGGCCGATGTGGCAGAAAAGGCCGCTACTGAGCGTGACATACCGGTATTGATATCCAATCACGATACCACGCTGACTCGCCGTCTGTACCACGGTGCCGAGCTGTCCGTGGTTAAGGTGAAGCGCACCATCAGCCGTAACGGCAGCGGACGCAATAAGGTGGATGAGCTGCTGGCGTTGTTCAAGCCGCCGGTAGACTAGCGCCCATGGGTGGCTGTGACGACAAGCGTGATGGCAGCCACTAGGGCAATAAATAACAGAATCCCACTGATCCCGGCAATAATAAATGGCCAGGGTGACTTCTGGCTGAAGTCATGCTGGCGGTTGCGATCCGACTGTACCCCGAATAAGGCCGCCGCGATGCTGAGAGCCAGGCTTTTTGGCTTGTTGCTCTGATTTTTCTTACCGTTAACACGTTGTTTTTCCATTCCCACCTCCTCATGCTCTAAAAGCATAGTCATTATATTATCAATTGCAGGTAGAAATCCGTTAAGACATCATTCTTTGGATCGGGTAGAATTGCGCCGATTTCCGATTTCCGATTTCCGATTTCCGATTTCCGATTTCCGATTTCCGATTTCCGATTTCCGATTTCCGATTTCCGATAACGTTTTCGTAAGTACCGTATAGAGGCTGAACATGAAGGACTTTTTGATCGCTCCATCTATCCTGTCTGCAGATTTTGCTCGTCTTGGCGAGGATGTCGAGAAAGTATTGGCTGCAGGTGCCGATGTTGTGCACTTTGATGTGATGGACAATCACTATGTACCGAACCTGACATTTGGTGCGCCAGTGTGCAAGGCACTGCGTGATTACGGTATTACAGCGCCGATTGATGTTCATCTGATGGTTAAGCCAGTCGACCGTATTATTCCTGATTTTGCCAAGGCCGGTGCCACGATGATCACCGTCCATGCCGAGGCTACTGAGCACCTGGATCGTACGCTGCAGCTGATCAAAGAACACGGCTGTCAGGCAGGGGTGGTCTTTAACCCGGCTACACCGCTGCATTATCTAGACTATGTCATGGATAAAGTGGACTTGATCCTGCTGATGTCGGTTAACCCAGGCTTTGGCGGCCAGTCATTCATTCCGAATACACTGGATAAGCTGCGAGAGGTACGTAAGCGTATTGAAGCCTCTGGCCGTGAAATTCGCCTGGAAATAGACGGTGGCGTCAAGGTCGACAACATCCGTGAAATTGCCGAGGCGGGTGCGGATATGTTTGTTGCAGGCTCGGCTATTTTCAGCCAGCCGGACTACAAGGCGGTGATCGATGAAATGCGCGCCGAGCTGGCCAAGGTAGAGCGTTAATGGATCACTTCAAAGGCATTAAGTTTATTGCTTTTGATCTGGACGGAACGCTGCTTGACAGTGTTCCTGATCTGGCAGAAGCGGCCGATCAGGCCATGCGTGCCCTGGGGCGTCCCGGCGTCACGGTCGAGCAGGTGACTACCTGGATCGGCAACGGTGCCGATATTCTGATTGGCCGGGCGCTAAGCCGTAGCCTTGAGGTAGACCCTGAGCTTGATCCCGAGCTGCATAAAGAGGCCCGCCAGCTGTTTGACCGTTTTTACGATGCCGGCGGCCATAAGCAGAGTGCGCTTTACGACGGGGTGAAAGATACCCTTGCCGCTTTTCATCAGGCTGGTGTGCCGATGGCTATCGTCACCAACAAGCCTGCCCAGTTTGTACCGCACCTGTTGGAGCAGCACGGTATTAGTGACTATTTTGTCGATGTGATTGGCGGTGATACCTTCCCGCTTAAGAAACCGGATCCTTTTGCTCTGCACTGGTTGATGGAAAAGCACCGGCTGGCCGCATCTGAAATGCTGATGGTTGGTGATTCACGTAACGATATCTTGGCGGCAAAAGCAGCGACATGTTATGTTGTCGGATTGACCTACGGTTACAATTACGGTCAGCCGATCAGTGACAGTAAACCCGATATTGTGCTGGATCACTTTAGCCAGTTGGCAGAAGTGGTTAAACTAGATAGCTAGTACGATCAGGTCTGCGTATATCTGACGATAAGTTTTGAATATTAGTCAGCGGCACTTGTGCCGCTGCTTATCTTTAGTGACATAGGAAATCCCATCATGAGTAAACCCATTGTATTGAGTGGCGTCCAGCCTTCTGGCGAATTGAGTATTGGTAACTATTTGGGGGCGTTGCGTCAGTGGGAACAGATGCAGGATGATTATGACTGCCAGTACTGTGTAGTCGACCTTCACGCTATCACTGTCCGTCAGGATCCGAAGGCGCTTCACGAAGCCACGTTGGATGCATTGGCTATCTGCCTGGCGGTTGGTGTCGATCCTAAGAAGAGCACGCTGTTTGTCCAGTCGCATGTGCCGGAGCATGCCCAGCTAGGCTGGCTGCTTAACTGTTATACTCAGATGGGTGAACTGAGCCGAATGACCCAGTTCAAGGACAAGTCACAGCGCCATGCCAATGACGTCAATGTCGGCTTGTTTGGCTACCCGGTACTGATGGCAGCCGATATCCTGCTGTACGGAGCACACCAGGTACCAGTGGGCAGCGATCAGAAGCAGCACCTTGAGCTGGCCCGTGATATCGCCACTCGTTTCAACAACATTTACGGTGCTGGCGAGGCCATTTTCCAGGTGCCAGAACCTTATATTCCGGCAATTGGCGCACGTGTTATGAGTCTGCAGGATGCGACCAAGAAAATGTCCAAGTCTGACGACAACCGCAAGAATGTGATCACCCTGCTGGAAGAGCCTAAGTCGATCATCAAGAAGATCAACAAGGCGCAGACAGATACCGAAACCCCGCCGCGCATCGCTCACGGCGTCGACAAGGCCGGTATCACCAACCTGATGGGCTTGTACTCGGCCGCAACCGGCAAGTCGTTCGAAGAGATCGAAGCCCAGTATAAAGGGGTGGAAATGTACGGCCCGTTCAAGAAAGATGTTGGCGAAGCGATTGTTGCCATGCTTGAACCTGTCCAGGCGGAATACAAGCGTATCCGTGAAGACCGCGCCTACATGGACTCAGTCATGAAAGCCGGTGCCGATAAGGCCTCTGAACGTGCTGCCGTTACCCTGAAGATGGCTTACGAAGCGGTAGGTTTTGTTGCCCGTCCGTAAGAGATACTAAGTGGTATTATTTTTCAAAACCGGCCTTCTGGCCGGTTTTTGTTTCATGTTTTTCTGAAATCATGGCTTGCCTTTCTTGTCCCCTATAGCAAAATAGACCGCCAACTCATCCTGGGAGCTGATGTATCAATGCTGCTGATTATCGACAATTATGACTCTTTCACCTACAACCTGTACCAATACTTCTGCGAGCTGGGCGCAGAGGTGAAAGTTGTGCGTAATGATGAAATTGATATCGCTGGCATTGAGGCCCTGTCGCCTTCCCACCTGGTGATCTCGCCGGGCCCCTGTACGCCTGATGATGCAGGTATTTCGCTGCAGGCCATCGAATATTTTGCTGGTAAGCTGCCGATCCTGGGGGTTTGTCTGGGTCACCAGTCGATTGCACAGGTCTTCGGCGCCAAAGTGGTGCGTGCCCGTCAGGTGATGCACGGCAAGACATCGCCAGTTGTCCATACCAATTGCAGCGTATTCGAAACCCTGAATAATCCGCTGACTGTTACCCGTTACCATTCGCTGGTGGTAAAGGCCGATACATTACCGGATTGTTTTGAAGTGACGGCCTGGACTGAGCGCGAGGGTGAGTTCGACGAAATCATGGGAATCGCCCACAAGACGCTGCCGATCGAAGGGGTGCAATTCCATCCTGAGAGTATTTTGACTGAACAGGGTCACCAGCTTCTGGCTAACTTTCTGCGCCGCTAACAGAGCAGAAAGTACAGCAACAGGATTTTCTGCTGAATGAACCTCTGACGCAGTCAATAATCTACTCACCAGGTTGCGGAATTTTCTCTGCCTTTCGATTGGAAAGGTCCGTAAATCTGTCTTATTTCCGCGATCCTCATCACTTTTTTTAACATTTTGTTGGCGTTTTTCAGGAAAATCCTCTGGCAAGCTTATGCACTAGAGGTGAAGCCCACAGCCTTTATTTCCTCAGCGGAAATACACTTTTTTCCATTGTGTTGTTAATAAACTTCCCTCAAACCCGCATAAATATGTATTCAACAGAGCGTTAGCCAACCCAGATAAAGGATAAAAAAAATATTCTGCTATTGGAATTGGTTAATAAAATGTAAATACTATGCTTAAGACGCAATACACAGAAGGAAAGGATGATGGCAATGGAGCACAAAGTAGGACGTCAGCTGTTTGATGAGGTGATGGTACCTTGTTATTCCCCGATGCAGATCGTACCGGTGAAAGGCCAGGGTGCACGCGTGTGGGATCAGGATGACCGCGAATATATTGATTTTGCCGGCGGTATCGCAGTGAGCTGTCTGGGCCATTGTCACCCTGTTATGGTCAATGCACTCAAGGAGCAGGCCGATAAGCTATGGCATTTAAGTAATGTCATGACCAACGAGCCGGCGCTGCGTCTGGCGAAAAAGCTGACCGAGCACAGTTTTGCTGAAAAGGTGTTCTTTGCCAACTCAGGTGCCGAGGCTAACGAGGCGGCGCTGAAACTGGCCCGTCGCTATGCGGCCGATAAGTTTGGCCCGGAAAAATCTGAAATTATCTCATTCCAGCAGGGCTTCCATGGCCGTACCTTCTTCACAGTAACTGTCGGTGGGCAGGCAGCCTATTCTGATGGCTTCGGTCCGAAACCCGGTGACGTGACCCACTTAGTATACAACGACCTGTCGACACTGGCTGAGCACATGTCAGAGCGTACCTGTGCGGTGATGATGGAGCCGCTGCAGGGTGAAGGCGGAATCATTTCGCCGACCCAGGAGTTTATCCAGGGCGTACGTGAGCTTTGCGACAAGCACAATGCGCTGCTGATCTTTGACGAGGTCCAGACGGGTAATGGCCGTACTGGTGACTTTTATGCCTACCAGGGGCTGGGTGTCACACCAGATATTCTGAGCACGGCGAAATCATTGGGCGGTGGTTTCCCGATTGGTGCCATGCTGACAACTTCTGAGCTGGCTGTTCACCTGAAGGTTGGTACACATGGCTCGACCTACGGCGGTAACCCGCTGGCTTGTGCCGTTGCCGAAGCGGTTGTGAATGAAGTCACTAAGCCAGAGGTACTGGACGGTGTTAAACAGCGCGAGCAGTGGTTCCGTGAAGGACTGGCTCAAATAAATGCTAAATACCCAATCTTTGACGAGGTACGTGGTAAAGGCTTGCTGCTGGGTGCTGCCCTGAATGAAGAATGGCAGGGACGTGCCCGTGATATTTTGCTGGCGGCCGGAGAAGAAGGGCTGATGGTACTGGTTGCCGGTGCTAACGTCGTGCGCTTTACTCCGTCACTGGTGATCGACAAGGCCGATATCGATGAAGGTATGGCTCGTCTTGAGCGCGCGATTGCCAAGCTACATTAATAAAAGTTACACCAATAAAAGGCGACATCAATAACGCTGCACCAATAAATAAGCGATACCAATACATCCTTAAAACATGCAGTGGCTGACAGGAGCCTGGCCACTGCAGTTGCCTGTTTCCGAACATGAAACGGCAATCAATTCACTAGAAAACAATGAGCTAGCGGCAACTGCCGCTACCTGCATCAGGAGGGAGTTCGATGCTGGTTATACGTCCTATTACTGAAGCCGACTTACCGGCGCTAATGCAATGCGCCGAAGAGTCCGGTCATGGTTTTACTTCACTACCGGTGAATGAAGAAATCCTGCGCAACAGGATTGAACACTCGGTGGAGAGCTTTGCCAAAGCCGTCACCAAGCCGGGGCCGGAAGGTTACCTGATGGTGGCAGAAGACACCAAGACGGGAGAAATTGCCGGTACGACAGCAATAGAAGCCGCTATCGGGCTGGACAATCCCTTTTATACCTACCACCTGAGTACCGTGGTTCACTCATCTCGTCGTCTGAATGTTCACAATGTGGTGAAAGTACTGACATTTGGTAATGACTACACCGGTGTGAGCGAGCTATGCACCCTGTTCCTACGTCCGGAATGGCGTCAGGGGCTGAATGGTCGCCTGCTGTCGAAGTGCCGTTTCATGATGATGGCCGAGCACCCGGAGCGATTTGACACCACGGTGATTGCCGAAATGCGCGGCGTTTCCGATGAGGAAGGGCATTCGCCGTTCTGGGAATGGCTGAAAGAGCACTTTTTCTCGATTGATTTTACGTTGGCAGACTACCTGACCGGGATTGGGAAGAAGGGCTTTATTGCCGATCTGATGCCGAAGTTGCCGATTTACGTCAACCTGCTTAGCCCGGAAGCCCAGGCGGTGATTGGCGAGGTACATGAAAAAACACGCCCGGCACTGCGTTTGCTGGAAAAAGAAGGATTTAGTTGCCGCGGTTATGTCGACATTTTTGATGCCGGCCCGACTGTCGAGTGTGATACCCGCAATATAGAATCAGTACGCCATTCGCAGCGTTGTAGCGTTGTGATTGGCGAGTCTGCGACAGGCAAAGACTGCATTATCAGCAACAGCTCATTTGAGAATTTCCGGGCTGTTGTCGGTAAGGTCGTCCTTGATGAAGAGAAGGCGATCGCGCAGATGGACGCGGAAATGGCAGAAGCACTGCAGGTGAAAAATGGTGATCAGGTTCGCCTGATTGCGCAATAAAAAGGACGGGAGAACATCATGACACAATGGATAGCAGGAAACTGGCAGGAAGGTAATGGCGAAGCGATGCAGTCACTGAACCCGTTCAGCGGTGAGGTGATCTGGCAGGGAAAAGGCGCGACTGCCGAGCAGGTCGAGCTAGCTGTTGCCGGTGCCCGTCAGGCTCTCCTGAGCTGGCGTAAAACAGCCTTTAGTGAACGTCAGGCCATCGTTGAGCGTTTTGCCGAGCTGGTCAAAGAAAACAGCGAACATATTGCCCGCACCATTGCCGAGGAAACCGGTAAGCCGTTGTGGGAGACCCGAACGGAAGCCGGGGCGATGGTCGGCAAGATAGCCATCTCGCTACGCGCCTATGATGAGCGTACCGGCCACAAGCAGAAAGAAGTGGCCGGAAGCCAGGCCATTTTGCGTCACCGTCCGCTGGGTGTCATGGCAGTCTTCGGTCCTTATAACTTCCCGGGCCACTTGCCTAACGGCCACATTGTGCCTGCGCTGCTGGCCGGAAATACCGTTGTATTCAAACCGTCAGAACTGACGCCGAAAATTGCCGAAGAGACCATGAAGCTGTGGCAGCAAGCCGGCTTGCCAGGCGGGGTGATTAATCTGGTGCAGGGGGCCCGTGCCACGGGTGAGGCCCTGGCTGGTTCTTCCGGTATCGATGGCTTGCTGTTTACCGGCAGCGCCAATACCGGTCATATCCTCCACCGTCAGTTTGCCGGTCAGCCGGGCAAGATGCTGGCGCTTGAGATGGGCGGCAATAATCCGATGGTTATCTCCGAGGACTATGGCGAGCTGGAAGCGACTGTCTACACTATTATTCAGTCAGCCTTTATCAGTGCCGGACAGCGTTGTACCTGTGCCCGTCGTCTGTATCTGCCGCAGGGCGAGAATGGGGATGCGCTGCTGACGCGTCTGGTCGAGGCCACATCGCAGCTTGTTATCGACGGCCCGTTTGCCGAGCCGCAGCCATTTATGGGGCCGCAAATCTCCGAGGCGGCCGCTGACGGTATCGTCCGTGCTCAGGCCAACTTGGTGAGCTTGGGAGGCGAGGTTCTGCTGGAAGCCAAACGCGGCCAGGGGGCGGTAGTGACGCCGGCTATCATCGAGGTGAGCAAGGTGGCCGAGCTACCGGATGAAGAATACTTCGGCCCGCTCCTGCAGGTTGTCCGTTATCAGGGGCTGGAGCAGGCGGTAACGCTGGCCAATGATACCCGCTACGGTTTGTCGGCAGGGCTTGTTTCTACCCGCGACGAAGAGTGGCAATACTTTATTGATCACATCCGTGCCGGGATTGTAAACCGTAACCGGCAGCTAACCGGGGCCAGTGGTGATGCACCATTTGGTGGACCGGGCGCATCCGGCAACTTACGACCGAGTGCATATTACGCTGCGGATTACTGTGCGTATCCGATGGCATCGATGGAAGGTGATCAAACTGAGTTACCGGCTCAGCTATCACCGGGTATCAAGCTGTAAGCGCGAGAAAGCGGAATTAATCGACAAGGGGATAGCATCATCATGGAAAGGGTTGAACAACTGTTTAATGCGCTGTGGCAAGATTATACCCAGCGTCTATGTCCGTCGGCAGGTCAGGTTCATGATCTGCTGGAGGAAGGTGAGCCCCTGCTCAATGATCATATTGCGCTGCGGACGTTTAACCTTCCGCAGGTCGGGCTTGACCGCCTGGCTGCGCCATTTATTGCCATCGGCTATAAACCGTGCGGCAAGTACCATTTCGAGGCGAAGAAGCTCTATGCCGAGCACTTTGAGCACCCGAATCCGTTGGCACCTAAAGTTTTTATCAGTGAATTGATGGTGGGGCAGTTCTCGTCATTGTTACAGGAGACGGTACGCGATCTGGTTAACCAGGTACCGGAAGAAGCCATGCATGATCCGGCGTTTCTTTACGGCGGGCGGTTATGGGATCTGGACTATGCGACCTATGAGCTGTTGTCGGCAGAAAGCGAATATGCCGGTTGGTTGGCGGCGCATGGTTTCGGTGCTAACCACTTTACCGTCAGCATTAATCAGCTGGAGCAGTTCACCGAAATCCAGGAAGTGAATCACCTGCTACGTCACAACGGTTTTGCGATCAATGAGTCAGGCGGGGAAGTCAAGGGTAGTCCGGAGGTGATGTTGGAGCAGTCTTCAACAATGGCCGATCGGGTGCCGGTGAACTTTTCGGATGGCGTACGCGAGGTGCCGGGTGGTTTCTATGAGTTTGCCAAACGTTATTCGACGGCTGATGGTGAACTGTACCGGGGATTTGTCGAGGCCTCGGCGGACAAGATATTCGAAAGTACTAATCAGTAATTACAGTAATTAAGCTAAGTGCTCGATCCACGGCTGCCATGGGTAGCCGTGGTTTTTATATTTTTAGCCCATGTCGCTAGTGCTGGCTGTCCAGCGGAGGTAGCCATGGACTGTCATTGCCCTGATGGCGGCTGGTGGAGTCAAATGTTGTCTGCTGCTCCAGATAGTGGCGCTGGCCGCTAAAGCCCGTCAGCTCAACGGTCGCCGGCAGCGTTTGGATCACGGCGGGTGGTGTGTTGCCGGCATTCGGCGCAAAGCGTTCTATATCCATATAATTGCGTTCCGTATTATCCGAACGGTATCTGACGCCGCTTCCGTTATTGGGGCCAGACTGCGAAGTGTATACAATACACATATGCACAATGTAGCATTGATGGTGGGGATCGCAAGAGGAACAATAGTGAGCGCTGTAGCAAATTATGTCTGAAGCTATTACATTGATGCCCAGCAGGTATACATCGGACACAAAAAAAGCCGCATGATGCGGCTTTTTATCGTTTTGCTTTCCGGGTACCGGGTTTAGCGAGTACCGTAAACTACAATCGTTTTACCGTGTGCCGAAATGAGGTTCTGCTCTTCCAGCATCTTCAGGATACGACCGACAGTTTCACGTGAACAACCGACAATCTGGCCGATTTCCTGACGCGTGATCTTGATCTGCATACCATCTGGGTGAGTCATCGCATCAGGCTGCTTCGCAAGGTTCAGCAGTGTCTGGGCGATACGACCTGTAACATCCAAGAATGCAAGATCACCTACTTTCTGGCTGGTCACCTGCAGGCGGCTTGCCATCTGAGCAGATAGGCGCATCAGAATATCTGGGTTTACCTGAATTAGCTGGCGGAATTTCTTGAAAGAAATCTCGGCGACTTCACAAGGTGTCTTCGCACGAACCCAAGCTGTACGCTCCTGACCTTCTTCGAACAGGCCTAGTTCACCGATGAAGTCACCCTGGTTTAGGTAAGACAGGATCATTTCCTTGCCTTCTTCATCCTTGATCAATACGGCAACAGAACCCTTGACGATATAGTAGAGCGTTTCTGCTTTCTCGCCCGCATGAATCAAAGTGCTCTTTGATGGGTACTTATGAATGTGGCAATGGGAAAGAAACCACTCTAGAGTTGGATCTGTTTGAGGTTTACCTGGAACCATATTACTAACTTCCTCTGCGTTTGTTGCCCAACAACGATATCCTTATTACTTGAAGCTGGGCCTAACAATAGAATTGTTCGCCGTCTAGGATATGCAGTCAACCGCTGGGCTGCAAGCTCACGTGAATAATTAGTTCAGAGTTTATCTTTTTTCGGCGCGTATTTCTTGATATTGATCTATCTGAAATGGGCATTTTGTAGTCATAAGTGTGCACATGATCACACCGTTGTGAGTTAGTGCCAAATACCCCTGTTTTAAGTAAGGAGAAAGCAATGCAATCACGCGTGAAATGGGTCGAAGATATGACCTTTCTGGGCCAGTCAAATTCTGGCCATAGCGTCGTAATGGACGGTAATGGGGGCGAAAAAGCACCAAGTCCGATGGAAATGGTGCTCATGGCTGCGGGAGGTTGTAGTTCGGTCGATGTGGTCGACGGATTAAAGTCTGCCGGCCAGAAGATCACGGCCTGTGAAGCACAGATTTCTTCCGAGCGCCGTGAGCAGGCTCCGCGTATTTTTACTTCGGCAAACTTGCATTTTGTGGTTACGGGTCATGATCTGGACGAGGCTCTGGTCGAGAAAGTCGTAGCCGATTCGCTACAGAAGTATTGCTCGGTTTGCCTGATGCTGGGTGAGGGCGTAGAAATGACCCATTCCTACGAAGTCGTGAAAGCATAAGCGTAGCGTTACGAGAGGCGAGTATCGAGTAAGAGCGGAAAGTATACCTCTCGCACCTCGTTACTCGACTCTTGCTATTGGCCTTTGTTATTACCCGATTTTACCCGTTTCGATTAATTGCTGGATCAGCGGTCGCATGATCAGCTCCATGGCAAAGCTCATTTTTCCGCCTGGTACCACCAGGGTATTGTGGCGCGACATAAAGGAGCCCTGGATCATTGACAGCAAATACGGGAAGTCGACATTTTTGATCCCGCGAAAACGGATCACCACAAAGCTCTCATCCAGGCTGGGAATCGCCTTGGCACTGAGCGGGTTGGAGGTATCAACCGTCGGTACCCGCTGAAAGTTAATATGGGTACGGGAAAACTGCGGGGTAATGTAGTTGAGGTAGTCGTCCATTGAGCGAACGATCGACTCCATGACAGCTTCGCGGGAGTGTCCGCGATCCCGCGTATCCCGGACGATCTTCTGGATCCATTCAAGGTTCACAATCGGAACCATGCCGATGAGTAGATCGACATGCTGGGCGACATTGATCTCGCCGTCGACGACCCCGCCGTGCAGTCCCTCGTAGAACAGGACATCGGTATTTTCCGGCAGATCCTGCCACGGGGTGAAAGAGCCCGGCATTTGGTTGTAGGGAACGGCCTCGTCAAAGGTGTGCAGGTAGCGCCGGAACTGGCCACTGCCGTCATCGCCGTATTGACGGAAAAAGGTTTCTAGCTGGGCGAAGTCATTGGCCTGGGGACCAAAGTAGCTGATATGGCGCCCCTGTTCTTTGGCCTTGCGAATTTCGACATCCATTTCCGGACGAGTAAAGCGGTGAAAGCTGTCCCCTTCTAGCCAGGCGGCGTTAATGCTCATCATATTGAACATTTTACGAAAAGCTTCAGAGGTGGTGGAGGTGCCAGCACCCGAAGACCCTGTTACTGCAATAATTGGATGTTTTGCAGACATGACAAACCCTGTCGTTAACATTAACGGAAAGAGTTATTAACAGGCTGGAGAGGGAAGGTCAAGTATAACTCGGGCTGCAAGGTGAAAAATGATACCGCGGCCCGGTATGGTTAACGGCTGTTGGTTAGGGTCAGGAGTGCAGATCTCGGCGCAGCTTGATGTCGACCGATTCGTGCAGCTCGGAAAAGACAATCACGGCATCACCTGAGGCTAGTTGCTGGCGAACATGTTGCACTTTTTGCTCCATGGTCAGTTCACTTTCACCATAGTCGGTACCTTCGCGCAGAACGAAGTGCTCGATGAGGTTTGTCAGGGTCTCCGGATCGATTTCTTGCCAGGGAATAATCATAGCGGTGTTATCAGCATGTAAGACGGATAGCTGATTATATTGTGAATTTCATAAATTGTAGAGCGGTAATATGGCCCCGCAACAGATCTCAGTAACAGAGCCAGAGTACTCCCGCTTTTTTAGTCTTTGATTACTTTCTCAAACCATTCGGGAACGGTTTTTTCCAGCCAGAAGTTCGGGTTGCGCAGCGAACCGCTGACAAAACCGACGTGGCCACCGTATGGACTGAGATGGTAGTCGATATTCTCGGGCAGGGACTGGGTCGGAATAACGGCCGAGGTCATGAACGGATCATCGGCGGCATGAATGATCCGCAGCCGCGTCTGTATGCGCTGGAGCTTATTGATGCCGCTACAGCGCTGGTAGTAATCGTCGGCGTCTTTGAAGCCGTGCAGCGGTGCGGTCACCTGCTCGTCAAATTGCCACAGTGACCGAATCTCCCCTACCTGGCTGGCCGCTATTGGCATCTTGTCCGGCAGGGCAGCAATTTTACGGCTGAGGTTTTTTTTCATCGAGCCCAGCAGATATTGCTGGTAGACCCGGGAAAAGCCCTGCTGAATCCGTTCTGAGCAGGAAGCTAGGTTCAGGGGCGGGGAGATGACCTGTGCAGCCGTAAGCTCTGACTTATGACTGGTTTCTGCCAGGTAGTTCACCAGCATATTGCCGCCAAGCGATACACCGACGGCAAATATCGGGGTGTCGGGAAACTGCTGGCGTAACCATTTGATAAAAAATGCTGCATCCGTGGTTTCACCGGAGTGGTAGCCGCGAGCCTGGCGATTAATCTCACCGCTGCAGCCGCGAAAATGCATCATAACCCCGAGCCATCCCTGCTGGCTGGCGGCATGCAGCAGTCCGTTAGCATAGGGACTGTGAAAACTGCCTTCCAGGCCATGGAATAAAATCATGATGGGTTTGCTGGCCGGGTGCTGTGCTGCCTGACCTGTCCAGGCCAGGTCGAGAAAGTCGCCGTCAGGGGTTTCTATCCGTTGCTCTACCGGAGTAAATAGCGGCTTGCGGCGAATAAAGCGTGGCAGCAGTGTCTGTAAGTGGGCATTGCGTAACCCGTTAGCGGGTTCAAAGGGCATCATCGGCAACTCCTCTTCCCGGTTACAGGGGAAAGTCATTCATGGGATCTTTTTTTAACAGCTCTGCCAAGATAAGCAAGCCCTGTTCCAGTTTACTATGGGTGAAGGGGGCACTGATCGCGAGTCTGACCGCCGGTGGGATGGTTGCACCCGGCGGGGTAAACATCTCGGCTGACTTTATGATCACCCCCTGTTGCTCGGCTGCCGAGACAAAGTCACTGAGCCGCCAGTAGTCAGGCAGTGTCAGCCAGACATGAAAACTGTCCTGGGTATGCTGAATGGAAAACTCCCCCAGATGCTGCTCCACCAACTGCTGGCGCTGGTTGATATCGTGGTGGATATCTTGCAGCACCCGGTCGGCATCCCCTTTGTGGATGAGTTCGCAGGCCAGCCCGGTAAGTAGAGGACTGATCATCAGGCTGTGGTTGTGAAGTGCGGTGTTGAGTCGCTGTTGCAGATTGAGCGGCACCTGGATATATCCCAAACGTAGCCCTGGTGCGAGGCATTTTGACAGCCCGCCGACATGGATGACCTGTTCCGGATCGAGGTTGACCATCGGGGCCGGGCGCTGCTGTGGCAGCAGACCGTTGACATCGTCTTCAACCAGCAACAGCTGGAACTGGCGGCAGATAGCGAGGATGTCATGGCGACGCTGCTCGCTCATGGTGGCGGTTGTCGGGTTTTGCAGCGTCGGTGTGCAATAGAGCATTCTTGGCTGGTGCTGGCGGCAGGCCGCTTCGAGACTGGCAGGAATGATCCCCTCATGATCAAGGGCTACAGGCTTGACGTTGACTTGTTGCTGCCGGGCGAGGCTCAGAAAACCGGGATAGGTCACCTGTTCGACCAACACGGTATCTCCCTGGCGGCAAAATGCAGACAGGATCAGCTGGGCGGCATGCTGGCCCCCTGAGGTGAAATGCATGCGCTCGGGGTCGATATTCAGGCCTTTGGTTTGCAGCCAGCGGGCAACGACGTTGCGGTGGGTGTCCATCCCCTGCGGATCATGATACAGCATCATCTGATTGAGTTGCTCGGGATGGCGGGACAGATTTTCCATGGCTTGCTTCAGCATCCCGGCACGGTCAATACAGGGGGGAATATTGTGGCCGAGGTTGCAGGCCTCTTCTTCCTGAGCGGAGTAGCTATAGACCCAGCTCGGTGCATCCTGCTGACAGACAAATGTACCGGCTCCCACCCGTGCCTCTACCAGCTCTCGTCGTTCTGCCTCGGCATAGGCACGGGTGACGGTTCCTACGGTAACCTTAAGTTGATCGGCGAGGGCGCGATGGGTTGGCAGCTTGTGCCCGGCAGGCAGTTCGCCTGATGTGATTTGCTGCTCGATGGCATCGGCGATCTGGCGATAGAGGGGCTCGGCCTTGTGATCGTCTGTCGAGGCTGTGAGTACAATATTTATGATTGTCATGGTGACAATAAACCTTTTGATCTTAATTAATCTCACTGTTAGGGTTCATTTTGTGCGTTTAATCAAATTAAAGCAACATTAATCCAAGATTGTATCGGTACAATTTTGTCAAAGAGGAGTTCTAACCGTGTGGGAGTGGCAATTTATTATTTCTCTGGCTGCGTTTGCTGCCACGATGACCGGGACGCCGGGACCGAACAATTTAATGCTCACAGCCTCCGGGGCTAATTTTGGTTATTGGCGGACTTTGCCGCATATGATGGGGATTGGGCTGGGGCTGGTATCGATGATAGTCCTGGTGGCGGCAGGACTTGGGGTGGTATTTACTCGCTTTCCGCTATTGCATGAGCTGCTTCGCTGGTGTGGAAGTGCTTATCTGCTTTACTTAGCCTGGAAGATTGCCACGGCTAGCTCTGCTCCCCGAGTTGAACAGCAAAACAATCAGCCGATGACGTTCTGGGCGGCGGCGATGTTCCAGTACGTCAACCCGAAAGCCTGGATGATGTCCGTCACGGCAATCAGTACCTTCACGGTAGCCGGAGAACTCTATTGGCAATCAGCGACACTTGTTGCAGGGGTATTTTTTCTGGTCTGTTTTCCGAGTGTCTCAGTTTGGGCTGGCTTTGGGTCTATGATTGGACGTTGGCTGCACAGCAGCAGAGCTCGTCGGCTATTCAACGGTGTGATGGGCGCGCTGACGGCAGGTTGCGTGGTAATGATTTGGTAGAAGACGATGCCTGTACTACTTGGCCTGAAGTTGAGACAGCTGCGAGGAGGCACCAAGTTTCTGGCAGTAACGGGCCAGATTGTTGCTTGTCACTGTTCCTGCTGCAGGGGCCGGTAAAGGCAGTAAAAGGTTAAGTTGCTTGAGCAGCTCATGCTGCTGGCTCTTTTCCAATTCCAGTTCGAAAGTGAGCAACTGCTGGTAGCCCGCCTGGTCCAGCTGGGGTTTTAGCTGCTGGCGCATGGTGCGATATTGTTGCAGTTGCTTGTCGCTGATGACAAGGCTGGCTGTCAGGGCATGGATTTGCTGATCGGCCAGCTCAATATGCAGGGTATCCAGCCAATGCAGTAGCAGGGCAAGGTTCACATTGCCCTGATAGGTGTTTTGCAGTGTCAGGCAGGCTTGTTCGACGCCAGCCCGAGCATAATGGCTCAGGCTGAACTGCCAAAAATCCTCTGCCGAGAAAACAGCAGGCCGAGGCATTATTAGCTATTGCCCTGGAACTGGGATTCCATGGCTTCCAGCTCTTCCTGCAGCTCCATCCACTCCATCTCGATCTCTTCCAGTGACGACTTGGCATCCCCTTGGCGCTTGAGCTGCTCGTTCAGGCGCACTTTGTTCTCTGCTTCGTAGATCGCCGGATCGGACAGTTCGGTTTCTGCCTGCTCGACTTCGGCAGCCAGCTTTTCCATTTGCTTGTCCAGCTTGTCAATTTTCTTGCGCAGTGGGGCCGTTTGTTTGCGGAACTCGGCCTCAAGACGTTTCTGCTCCTTGCGCGAGGCTGCACTGTTGTCTTTGGTGGTTTCTGGCTTGGCAGCCTGCTGTTCCCGACGTTCGTTACGTTGCTGTTCGGTGAGCCACTTATGGTAATCATTCAGATCACCGTCGAACGGCATCACCTGGCGGTCATGGACCAGATATAGATCATCGGTGGTGGCACGCAGCAGGTAGCGGTCGTGGCTGACGATGACCATGGCCCCTTCGTAAGACTGCAAGGCTAGTGTCAGTGCCTGACGCATATCCAAATCCAGGTGGTTGGTCGGTTCATCGAGTAGCAACAGGTTTGGCCGTTGCCATACAATGAGTGCCAGTACCAGGCGGGCTTTTTCGCCGCCAGAGAACGGGCCGACTTTATCGAGGGCTTTGTCACCGACAAAACCAAAGCTGCCGAGATAGTCCCGAAGTTGCTGTTCGGTCGCCTGCGGGGCAATACGCGCCAAATGCTGAACTGGCGTGTCATCAAGTCGCAGGGTCTCTAGCTGGTGCTGGGCAAAGTAGCCGATCTTGACGCCTTGCGAATAGGTCAAGTCGCCAGCCTGGGCCGGTAGTTCGCCAGACAGTAGCTTGATTAGGGTCGACTTACCGGCACCGTTCCGCCCTAACAGGCCGATGCGGCTGCCCGGAACAAGGTTGAGGCGGATTTTTTCCAGGATCAGGTTGTCACCGTAACCGGCCGCGACCTCATCCATCATCATTATCGGGTTGGGCAGGGCAGACGGCTCGCGAAACTCGAAGCTGAACGGGTTATCAAACTGGGCCGGCAGCACCTTCTCCATTCGCTCCAGTGCCTTGATACGGCTCTGTGCCTGACGGGCTTTGCTGGCTTTGTAGCGGAAGCGGTCGATATACGACTGCATGTGCGACATTTGTTTCTGCTGCTTCTGGTACATGGCCTGCTGCAAAACCAGTTTTTCTGCACGCTGGTTTTCAAACGACGAATAGTTACCGGTGTAGCTGTTCAGGGTCTGGTTTTCGATATGGATGATGCGGCCGACGACCGGATCAAGAAAGTCACGGTCGTGGGAGATCAGTACCAGGGTGCCACGATAGTTTTGGAGCCATTTTTCCAGCCACATCACGGCATCCAGATCCAGGTGGTTGGTTGGCTCATCGAGCAGCAGCAGATCGGAGCGGCAAAGCAGGGCCTGGGCAAGGTTCAGGCGCATCCGCCAGCCACCGGAGAACTGGGTCAGGTTCCATTGCATCTGCTCCTGGGAAAACCCCAGGCCATCAAGCAACTCGGCGGCTCGGGCATTGATACTGTAGCCGCCGATGGTATCAAGCTTGCCGTGTAACTCGGCGACTTTATTGCCGTTGTTGGCTTGCTCAGCCGCGGCTAAGTCTTGCTCTAGCTGACGGTATTCGCGGTCACCGTCGATCACATACTCAATCGCACTACGCTCCAGTGCCGGGGTCTCCTGGGCGACCCAGGCCAGCTCCCAGTTGGCAGGGAACTGGCAGGTGCCTGCATCTACACTTAATTCACCTTTCAGTAAGGCAAATAAGGTAGATTTACCACAGCCGTTTTTGCCTACCAGGCCGACCTTGTCGCCGGGATGGATGGTGGCAGTGGCGTTCTCGAGAAGGGCTTTACCGCCTCGTAGTAGCTGAATGTCCGAAAAGGTAATCATCGACAGTGTCGGGGTAGCCCCGCTCCGCAAAATAAAGTGCACGAAATGAGCGGCAGTCTATACCAAACGGCCTCTGACTGCTAACTCGATGATAATCGTCGGGCTATATTGAGAAAGATGCGGTTATGAATTGAGATTCAGGTGATCCGCTGCCGGTACAATTATGTATGATGTGTATAGAAATCATGATAGACGTTGCGCCTGAGGGAATAATCCGCAGGTTATTGTAAGGGACACTATGACCAAACAAGGACGGCCAAAGATTTTGGTAGTTTATGCCCACCCGGATCCGCAGGAGTCGGTGGCTAACAATGAGATGCTCAAGGGAATAGAGGATCTCGAGCATGTGACGATACATGATCTGTATGCCGCTTACCCCGATTTTTTCATCGATATAAACCATGAACGGGCGCTGATCCGCAGTCATGACATTATTGTTTTCCAGCATCCCCTCTATATGTATTCCTGCCCGGCTTTGCTCAAGGAGTGGATGGACGTGATATTGAGCAAGGGGTTTGCGCACGGCGATGGCATCGAGACCAAAGGTAAATACTGGCGCTCGGTGATCACCACCGGCGGTGCGGCGGAGGCTTATACCCCGGACGGATATAACCGCTGTAGTATTGCGGAGATCCTAAAGCCTTTTGAGCTGTCAGCCGATTTATGTCAGATGACGTGGCTTGAGCCGCTGGTATTGCACTGGGCAAGGCGGATCCCGGCGCAGGAGCTTGAGCAACACGTCCAGAATTATCGTCATTGGCTCAGCGATCCGCTGGCTGATGGCAAGGAGGCTGACTATGGCCAGTGATGTACTTTCCGTCAGTGTTGTCTTTCTGGCGGCTGCCGTTGTGGCCGTACCGATTGCCCAGCGCTTGGGGCTAGGTTCGGTGCTGGGTTATTTGCTGGCCGGTATTGCCATCGGTCCCTGGGGACTGAGGCTGATCTCCGATGTCGACGCGATTTTGCATTTCTCCGAGTTCGGGGTGGTTTTGCTGTTGTTTTTGATCGGTCTCGAACTGAACCCCAAGAAACTGTGGCAGATGCGCAAGCCGATCCTCGGGCTGGGAGGCAGCCAGGTCGTGGTGACCAGCATTGTGATTGCCGCCATTGTAATGGCCTGCCGGCCGTTTCTTCCCGACATCAGCTGGCGTGATGCCGCAGTGGTCGGGATGGGGTTGGCGCTCTCTTCCACGGCCATTGCGCTACGGGTGATTGAGGAGCAGAACCTCGACGGCAGCGAAACTGGTCAGTCGGGGTTTGCAGTATTGCTGTTCCAGGATATTGCGGTGATCCCGATGCTGGCTGTGTTGCCGGTATTGGCTGGCGGCGGCGGGGGAAGCTGGCTCGATTTTGCCTGGATGATCGGTGGCATACTGGCGTTGCTGGTAGGCGGACACTTTCTTCTGCGTCCGCTGTTCCGCTGGGTGGTCTTGAGTGGGGTCCGGGAACTGTTTAATGTTGCCGCGCTGCTGCTGGTGATCGGTATTGCGCTTGGTATGCAGTCGCTGGGGCTGTCGATGGCGCTGGGAACATTTCTTGCCGGGGTGCTGCTGGCCGAGAGCGAGTATCGCCATGAGCTGGAAATTGCTATCGAGCCGTTCAAGGGGTTGTTGCTCGGACTGTTCTTTATCTCGGTCGGTATGGCGGTCAATCTCGGGCTGCTGCTGGAGTACCCGTTACAAATTCTGTTGGCCGTTATCGCCCTGATCTGTGTTAAGGGACTGTTGCTGTATGGACTGGCCCGCTTGTTTGGGATCCGGGCCAAGTCACGCAGCCAGATGGCCGCAATTCTTAGCCAAGGCGGTGAGTTTGCCTTCGTACTGTTCACGGCGGCATTGGGTGAGGGACTGCTCGGCAAAGAGCTGTCGGCTTTCCTGTTGGTGGTGGTGAGTATTTCGATGATGACCACCCCGCTGATCCTGTTGCTTCAGGACAAGTGGTTCATCCGGACATTCAAGGCAGAAGAAGAGTCGCTGGAAAGCGATGTGATTGACCGTGAGCCGCGGGTGATTATTACCGGTTTTGGCCGCTTCGGTCAGGTCGTCGGGCGGTTGCTGTTTGCCAACAAGATCCGGGTAACGGTGCTTGAGCGGGATCCGAGCCAGATCCAGTTCCTGCGCAAGTTCGGCTACAAGGTGTATTACGGTGATGCCACTCAGCTTGACTTGTTGCGGGCAGCAGGGGCCGATAAGGCCGAGGCGATAATCATCTGTACCGACGAGCCCGACGAGGTGATGGAGGTCGTCACTCTGTGTCAGCAGTATTTCCCCAATCTTAAAGTGCTGGCACGGGCAAGAAGCCGGGTTGAGGCCCATCAGCTACTTAGCCATGGGGTCGAGTGTTTTTCCCGTGAAACTTTTGCCGGCGCCCTTGATTTAGGCCGCCAGGCCCTCATATCTCTGGGTATGCACCCGTACAAAGCCAAGCGGGCCGAGGCACATTTCCGTAAACTGGATACAACAGCGCTACGGGATTTGCTGCCGCAGCATTCCGAGGATGTGCATCTGGCATCGCGGGCCAAAGAGGCCCGGAAAGAGCTGGAAGAGATTTTCGATCGGGAAATGCGCGGCGAACGTGAGCGGCACAATGGTTGGGACTAGTCGGGTTGTTATGAATGTTTGTCATAACAGCCAGTTGTAAGGGAATGGGTAACATGGCAAAGAAACGATTTATTGCCGGTGCGGTGTGTCCTGAGTGCAAAAAACAAGACACTTTGCGCTGGTGGCAAGAGAATGACGTCGAGATGGTTGAGTGCGTGGAGTGCCATCATACCGACCGTCGGGTGCCGCAATCTGTAGCGGAAAGTGAACAACTTTCCCCGCAGACCAAGCAGCAAGTAATTGGGATCTTTAAACCCGAATAGCGAGCAGATATTGGCATCAAGGTGCCTTTATCCGTTATTATGCGGGTGAGATTTATATTGAGTGCCGTTTCATCGTGATTGTGCGTCTGCAAGATAGTCACAATGAAACGGTACTATCTACCTATCGGAGTAAACATGAAAGTCACTAAAGACATCGTAGTAAGCCTAGCTTATCAAGTGAAAACTGAAGAAGGCGTGGTTGTTGACCAGTCAACAGCGGATGCACCACTGGATTACCTTCACGGCCACAATAACCTGATTGTTGGTCTTGAGAAGGCTCTGGAAGGTCGTGAAGCCGGTGACAAATTTGAAGTGACTGTTGCTCCTGAAGATGCATACGGTGAGCACATGGCTGAAATGGTTCAGCGTGTACCTGCAGATGTTTTCCAGGGTGTTGACGAGATCACTGTTGGCATGCGCTTCCTGGCGGATACTGACCAGGGTCCAATTCCTGTAGAAGTAACGGAAGTTGATGGTGACCACGTTGTTGTTGACGGTAACCACATGCTAGCGGGCCAGACGCTGACATTTAACGCTGAAGTGGTTGCACTGCGTGCTGCAACAGAAGAAGAGATCGCTCACGGTCATATCCACCAGGGCGGTGGTTGTTGTGGTGGCGGTAGCTGCGGCGACGACCACGGTCACGAGCACAAAGAAGAAGGCGGTTGCTGTGGTGGCGAAGAGAAGGGCGGCTGCGGCTGTTCTCACTAAGCCCAGCGCTTAATCAGTAATAGAAAACGGGAAGCTCAGGCTTCCCGTTTTTTTGAATCATCAATAATGCGGTGGCGG
This sequence comes from Photobacterium kasasachensis, assembly GCF_050336885.1. Taxonomy (NCBI): domain Bacteria; kingdom Pseudomonadati; phylum Pseudomonadota; class Gammaproteobacteria; order Vibrionales; family Vibrionaceae; genus Photobacterium; species Photobacterium kasasachensis. The sequence continues at coordinate 41,381 of NZ_JAKJSH010000009.1, read as the reverse complement.
CGTTTCTTCGGATTCGCTGGCCATATTGGATGGCTCTATGCCTTTCACCTTACCGACCATATATTTCAGCTGAACTTGCATTTCGTCGATCAAGAACTGCTGCTTGGTCAGTGCCTGGTTCAGATCTTCTATGGTCTGCTCCTGGAAAGCCTGTTTCATTTCCAGCTCGTCAATTTGAGCCTGTAGTTTGTCGATGTCACTCATAGGGCGAATGTGTCCGCGGTTAATCTGTGGTCCAGGCCTGGGCAATACCGGCGGATGTGCCGGATATAACCTGTCCGTCAGGGGTAATGGCCACATCATACACCACTGCTGCCGGTGGTCGAGTATCTTGTTGCGCTGCCGCTTCCCAGCGGCCGAGGTTCCCGCCCGTCTTGCTGTCCCACAGTTCGATGCGTCTCGCCGGAGTGCCTGTTGCAAGCTGGGTGCCGTCATCCGAGAACCGAGCGCTGGACAAGTTTTGCTGACGCAGACGAACAGCCAGCTCGGCCTGTTTCTCGCCGCTGCTGAGATCCCAGATAAACACATCGTTGCCGCCATCGGCGGTGAGCGCCAGTTTACCGTCCCGCTGAAGGGCGACCCGGCTGATCCGCGAAGTATGCTCGAACTGATAGATGATTTGGCCGTTGCGGGTATCCCACAGGTAGGCGTAATAGTCATTGCCGCCAGACAAGGCAAACTGTCCGTTGGCCGACAGGGCAACAGAATTCACTTTTTCTCGATGGGCAAGGAACTCTAGCCGCCGTCCGCTGCCCAAGTCGATGTACAGTGCCTTGCCATTAGAGAGTCCCAGCAGAATATGCTGGCCGTTGCTGGCAATATCGACATCGCGGATGATCCCGTCCGATATGGACCAAAGCCCGTCTGAGCGACCCCATGCCAAGTCCCACACCGCAAAATTTTGTGCCGTGGCGGTAATGGCGTAGCGGTTGTTGTCGGAAATACGGCTGGTCAGAACGGTATTGTGATATGGGTCTTGAGAACCAAAGTCGGCTAACTTTTTGTTTTGCTGTAAATCCCATAGCACGATACCTTGTTCCGTTGAGTGCAAAATGGCAAAGCGGCCGTCTCGGCTGAGGCTAAAGCTGGTGGCACCTTCGGGAGCAATAGACCAGCGCTTGACCTCTGAGCCCGAAAAAAAGCAGCCAGTCAGGGTAATCAGTGCCAAAATAATGCTAAAGGCTTGTATTTTTTTATGCATTAAGGTCTGGTTCCGGTTTGTTTTGCTAAGAGATAAAATGTGGCCAAGCGTATTAAGTCACTGATTAAAAATGATAGTTAGGCAGTGACTTAATACGGTTGGTATTAGTATATTGATATAGCGCGCTTTTCACAGCAATGGTGAAAAGCCGATTATAAAAATGAGGCATTCCCTCATCGATTGATGGAGAAATACATGAAACCTGTTCTAAAGATGTCTGTTTTGGCTGCTACGATCCTACTTGCTGTAGGCTGCCAAGATGAAAAAGCGGCTGAAGCAAAACCTGCAGAACCTGCAAAGGTAGAGCAGGTAGCATCTGAGGCAGCGCCGGCAGCATTTGCTTCCGAGGACGAGAAAGCCGCCTATGCGATCGGCGCATCACTGGCGCAATATTTGTCGGCAAACCTGGACCAGCAAAAAGAGCTGGGTCTGGAGCTGGACCGCGAGCACGTACTGGCTGGTGTTAGCGATGTATTTGCAGGCAAGAGCCGCATGACACCGGAAGAAACGCAGCAGGCGCTTCAGGATCTGGACAAGCGTGTGTCTGACATCGTGGCAGCAAAAGCGCAGGCAGAATCCGAGAAGAATATTAAGGCCGGTGAAGAGTACCGTTCCGAGTTTGAAAAGCTGGAAGGCGTGATGAAGACAGACTCTGGTCTGCTTTATCAGGTAGAAACACAGGGCGAGGGTGACAAGCCGGCAGCTACCGATACTGTTAAGGTTCACTATAAGGGTACCCTGACTGACGGCACCGAGTTCGACAGCTCTTACAAGCGCAACCAGCCGGCGACATTCCCGCTGAACCAGGTGATCCCGGGCTGGACTGAAGGCGTGCAACTGATGCAGGTTGGCTCTAAGTTCAAGTTTGTTATTCCGCCAGAGCTGGCATATGGCTCTCAGGCTAACCCGAGCATTCCTGCAAACTCAACCTTGGTGTTTGAAGTTGAACTGCTTGATATCGTCAAGGCTGAAAAACCAGCGACAGAAGTAACACAGTAAACAATTGTTTGCTAAGGCTTAATATGCCAAAAGCGAATAATCAGTAGACAAAACCCGGCCTCTGCCGGGTTTTTTGCTTTATACTGCTAGTTGAATATCCAGATAAAAGTTCAGGCTACTGTCAAAATTCTGATAAACTTGCAAGCAAGATTTGAAATTTTATCCGTTCTATTTATTTTCACGATCTTCGATGACGGTGAAACTAAATAAAATGGTTTGAGCAAGGAAGATATGACAGTGGTATCTACAGATAACTTTGGCTCTGAAGTCATGATCGAGAGTGATTTGATTGAGCCGCGCGCGTTTAGTGAACATGATTATATCATCTTACGCTCCTACGAGGCCGTGGTAGATGGCTTGGCTGCGCTGATAGGACCGTTCTGTGAGATTGTGTTGCACTCACTGGCTGATTTGAACACATCGGCGATCAAAATTGCCAATGGTGAAAATACCGGGCGTAAAGTCGGCTCGCCGATCACCGATCTGGCGTTGCGGATGTTGCGCGATATTGAAGGCTCGGAGCGTAACTTCTCCCGTGCGTATTTCACCCGTGCCAAGGGCGGCGACCTGATGAAGTCGATCACCATCGCGATCCGCAATGGCGAGGATCGGATCATTGGCCTGCTTTGTATCAACGTTAATCTGGATGCGCCTTTCTCCCAGATCCTGCAATCCTTTATGCCGACCGATGAAGCCAAGCAGGCCGCATCAAGTGTTAACTTTGCCAGCGACGTCGACGAGCTGGTCGATCAGACGGTCGAGCGAACGATTGAAGAGATCAATGCCGACAAGAATGTATCGAACAATGCCAAGAACCGCCAGATTGTCATGGAGCTATACGACAAGGGTATCTTCGACATCAAAGATGCAATCAACCGTGTGGCGGAGCGACTGAACATATCCAAGCACACGGTTTACCTGTATATCCGCCAGCGCAAGACTGAGGACGGCGAAAAATGAGCCTGAATTATGTGCTGGTGGTTGACGGGCCGGCATATGGTACCCAGGCAGCCCGCTCGGCTTTTCAGTTTGCCGAGGCCCTGATTGAACAGGGGCATCGGCTGTCGCGGGTGTTTTTCTATCAGGACGGTGTCCATAACGGTTCATCGCTGTCGGCACCGGCATCGGATGAGTTTGATCTGGTTGCTGGCTGGCAGCAGTTGGCAAAGGCGAATCAGGTTGAGCTGCAGACCTGCGTAGCGGCAGCACTGCGCCGTGGGATCGTCAGCGAACAAGAGGCGCAGCAAAACACCCTGCCGGGGCATAATCTGGCCCCGGGTTTTGAGCAGGCCGGGCTCGGCGGCCTTGCCGAGGCAATGCTGACAGCCGATCGGGTTATTCAGTTTTAAGTCATTACCATTCAAGAGAACCTATGAAATCGCTAGGCTTTGTATTTCAGAGTGCTCCTCATGGCAGCAGCAGCGGTCGTGAAGGGCTGGATGCCGTCTTGGCGACATCGGCATACAGTGAAGATATCAGTCTGTTTTTTATCGGCGACGGTGTCTTCCAGCTGTTAGCCAACCAGCAGCCAGGGCAAATACTGTGTCGTGACTATATTGCGACTTTTAAGATGCTGGACCTTTATGATGTCGAGAATATCTATGTTTGCCGTCAGTCGCTGTCCGAGCGTTGTATCGAAGACAGTGAGCTGGTAATAGAGGTCGACATAGTTGATCAGGCGGACATTACTACTAAACTTCATCAGTGTCAGCGAATTCTAAGTTTCTGAGGCCGTTATGCTCTACACCATCTCAACATCTCCCTTCCAGACTCAAGATCTGCAACGTTGCCTTCAATATTTGCGCCCAGATGATGAAATTCTGCTATTACAAGATGCGGTTAGTGCCGGAATTGAAAAAAATAGCTGGTGCGAGGCAATAAAAAAGTTGGGTGTAAAAATTTATTTACTGGAAGCCGATCTCGCGGCAAGAGGCTTGACCGATAAAGTTGATAACAGCATGAATGTTATTGATTTTAAAGGGTTTGTTTCGCTCACTGAACAGCATGAAAGTCAGCTTAAATGGGGCTAAAGCCAACTAAGAAGTTACATGATATTTGGCTTTTTCCAACTGTTTAAGAAATGATCATTTGATTGATCGCTGTATATATCTTGACACCCATTAGTGCGATGCCTAAAATTTCGCGTCCTCCTGTTGTTGGGAGGCGGATTTTTCACATTTACGAAAGTAATATTTCAGGAGCTATTTAATGGCAACTATTAACCAGCTGGTACGCAAGCCACGTGCAAAGCAAGTTGTTAAAAGCAACGTGCCTGCGCTAGAAGCGTGTCCACAAAAGCGTGGTGTATGTACTCGTGTATACACTACTACTCCTAAGAAACCAAACTCAGCACTACGTAAAGTGTGCCGTGTTCGTCTAACAAACGGTTTCGAAGTAACATCATACATCGGCGGTGAAGGTCACAACCTTCAGGAGCACTCAGTTGTTCTTATCCGCGGTGGTCGTGTTAAAGACCTTCCGGGTGTTCGTTACCACACTGTTCGTGGTGCACTTGACTGTGCAGGCGTTAATGACCGTAAACAAGGTCGTTCTAAGTACGGTGTGAAGCGTCCTAAGTCTTAATGGATTCCGTTAAGTAAGGCCAAACACTAAAATTATTTAATTTTGAAGAAACTGAAAAGTTTTGGATAACCTGAAGAAGACAACGGAGAATATCCATGCCACGTCGTCGCGTAATCGGTCAGCGTAAGATCCTTCCAGATCCAAAGTTCAAATCTGAGCTGCTGGCAAAATTCGTTAACATCCTAATGGTTGACGGTAAAAAATCTACTGCTGAGAAAATTGTTTACACTGCACTTGATGCAATGGCTGAGAAGTCAGGTGAAGAACACCTATCAGTATTCGAAAAAGCTCTTGAAAATGTACGCCCTGCGGTAGAGGTTAAATCTCGCCGTGTTGGTGGTTCAACTTACCAGGTGCCTGTAGAAGTACGTCCAGTACGTCGTAACGCACTAGCTATGCGTTGGTTGGTTGAAGCTGCGCGTAAGCGTGGTGAAAAATCTATGGCTCAGCGTCTTGCTGCAGAAATGCTAGACGCGGCTGACAACAAAGGTTCTGCTGTTAAGAAACGTGAAGACGTTCACCGTATGGCAGACGCGAACAAAGCGTTCGCACATTACCGCTGGTAATACCGACTGGGCGCAGCAAGCTAGGCTTGCTGCGCCTAAACCATACTCTAAGGTTAACCTTAGTAAGAGGATACAGCCGTGGCTCGTAAAACGCCTATCGAGCGCTACCGTAACATCGGTATTTGTGCTCACGTTGACGCCGGTAAAACAACAACTACCGAGCGTATTCTGTTTTATACAGGCCTATCTCACAAAATTGGTGAGGTTCACGACGGCGCTGCAACCATGGACTGGATGGAGCAGGAGCAGGAACGTGGTATCACTATCACATCTGCTGCTACTACGACATTTTGGCGTGGTATGGAAGCTCAGTTTCCAGAGCACCGTATTAACATCATTGACACCCCGGGACACGTTGACTTCACTATCGAAGTAGAACGTTCTTTGCGTGTACTTGATGGTGCAGTTGTAGTTTTCTGTGGTTCTTCGGGTGTTGAGCCTCAGTCTGAAACTGTATGGCGTCAGGCTGACAAGTACGAAGTACCGCGTATGGTTTTCGTCAACAAGATGGACCGAGCTGGTGCCGACTTCCTTCGCGTAGTTGACCAGATCAAGGACCGTCTTGGTGCGAATCCAGTGCCAATCCAGCTTAATATTGGTGCTGAAGAAGAATTTAAGGGTGTCGTTGACCTAATCAAGATGAAGACCATCAACTGGTCGGAAGAAGATCAGGGTACAACGTTCACTTATGAAAACATTCCAGCAGAGATGCAAGACCTCGCTGATGAATGGCGCATGAACTTAGTTGAATCAGCTGCCGAGGCATCTGAAGAGCTAATGGATAAGTACCTTGAAGAAGGTGAGCTGTCTGAAGAAGATATCAAGGCAGGTCTACGTCAGCGTACACTAAACAACGAAATTGTTCTGGCAACTTGTGGTTCTGCATTCAAGAACAAGGGTGTTCAGGCAGTACTCGACGCGGTTATCGATTACCTACCATCTCCGACGGAAGTGAAAGCTATTCGTGGTGAAGATGAGCTGGGTAACGAAGTTGAGCGTCATTCAAGCGATGAGGAACCATTCTCAGCGCTTGCGTTCAAGATCGCAACCGACCCATTCGTTGGTAACCTGACATTCATGCGCGTTTACTCGGGTGTTGTGAACTCTGGTGATTCAGTCTACAACTCTGTTAAAGAGAAGCGTGAACGTTTCGGTCGTATCGTACAGATGCACGCGAACAAACGTGAAGAGGTCAAAGAAATTCGTGCCGGTGATATCGCCGCTGCGATTGGTCTCAAGAACGTCACTACTGGTGACACGCTATGCGATCAAGATAACAAAGTAATTCTTGAACGTATGGAATTTCCGGAACCAGTAATTCAGATCGCGGTAGAGCCACGTTCTCAAGCTGATCAGGAAAAAATGGGTATTGCACTAGGTAAACTAGCTGCTGAAGATCCATCTTTTCGTGTTGAAACCGATAATGAGTCTGGCCAGACACTAATATCTGGTATGGGTGAGCTTCACCTAGACATCATCGTTGACCGTATGAAGCGTGAATTCAGCGTGGAATGTAACGTGGGTAAACCTCAGGTTGCATACCGTGAAACCATTCGTGGTGTCACTGAAGTTGAAGGTAAGTTCGTACGTCAATCGGGTGGACGCGGTCAGTATGGTCACGTATGGCTTAAGATCGAGCCGTCGGAGCCTGGTGAAGGCTTTGTCTTCGTTGATGATATTGTGGGCGGTGTCGTACCGAAAGAATATATTGGTGCGGTATCTAAGGGTGTCGAAGAGCAGATGAACAATGGTGTTCTGGCCGGTTATCCGGTACTGGACGTCAAGGCGACTCTGTATGATGGCTCTTACCATGATGTTGATTCCAACGAAATGGCGTTTAAGATCGCAGGTTCAATGGCATTCAGGAAAGGTGCGCTAGATGCGAACCCAGTTATTCTTGAGCCAATGATGAAAGTTGAAGTAACCACACCAGAAGATTGGATGGGTGATGTTGTTGGTGACCTTAACCGTCGCCGCGGCATGATCGAAGGTATGGATGACGGACCTGCAGGTCTGAAAATTATCCGTGCTCTAATACCGCTCTCTGAGATGTTCGGTTACGCAACAGATCTTCGTTCTGCTACTCAAGGTCGAGCTTCTTATTCTATGGAATTCAGCGACTACGCTGAAGTGCCAAAGAATGTTGCTGACCGAATTATTGCAGCACGCTCTTAATTTGAATATTGCGTCAACTGCCGTTGACGCATAAAATACAAACTTCGGACGCGTCCCCTAACCTAGTAGGGGGCGTATCTTAACTAGGAAGGAACACGATTGTGTCTAAAGAAAAATTTGAACGCGTAAAACCGCACGTTAACGTTGGTACAATTGGCCACGTCGATCACGGTAAAACAACTCTAACAGCTGCTATCTGTACTACACTTGCGAAAGTGTACGGTGGTCAAGCTAAAGACTTCGCTTCTATCGATAACGCTCCAGAAGAGCGTGAGCGTGGTATCACAATCTCTACTTCTCACGTAGAGTACGATACTCCAACTCGTCACTACGCACACGTTGACTGCCCAGGACACGCCGATTACGTTAAAAACATGATCACTGGTGCTGCGCAGATGGATGGCGGTATCCTAGTTGTTGCTGCAACTGATGGTCCTATGCCTCAGACGCGTGAGCACATCCTTCTTGGTCGTCAGGTTGGTATTCCTTACATCATCGTATTCATGAACAAGTGTGACATGGTTGATGATGAAGAACTACTAGAACTAGTAGAAATGGAAGTTCGTGAACTTCTATCTGAGTACGAATTCCCAGGTGATGACTGCCCAGTAATCATGGGTTCTGCTCTTGGCGCGCTAAACGGCGAGAAAGAGTGGGAAGACAAGATTGTTGAACTAGCTGAAGCTCTAGATAACTACATCCCAGAGCCAGAGCGTGCAATCGACCTACCATTCATTCTTCCAATCGAAGATGTATTCTCAATCCAGGGCCGTGGTACTGTTGTAACTGGTCGTGTTGAGCAAGGTATCATCACTGTAGGTGACGAAGTAGAAATCGTTGGTATCAAAGATACTACATCTACTACTTGTACTGGTGTTGAGATGTTCCGTAAGCTTCTTGACGAAGGCCGTGCTGGTGAGAACGTTGGTGTTCTTCTACGTGGTACTAAGCGTGACGAAGTTGAGCGTGGTCAGGTTCTTGCTAAGCCAGGTTCAATCACTCCACACACTACTTTCACTTCAGAAATCTATGTGCTTTCTAAAGATGAAGGTGGTCGTCACACTCCTTTCTTCAAAGGTTACCGTCCACAGTTCTACTTCCGTACAACTGACGTAACTGGTACTATCGAGCTACCAGAAGGCGTTGAAATGGTAATGCCTGGTGATAACATCTCTATGACTGTTACACTAATCTGCCCAATCGCAATGGACGAAGGTCTACGCTTCGCTATCCGTGAAGGTGGCCGTACAGTTGGTGCTGGTGTTGTTGCTACAATCGTTGCTTAATTTTAAGTAGCCATTGAACAACTGATAAAAGGGAGCTTAGGCTCCCTTTTTTGTGTCTGGTACTTGACTGTCAAAATTAACCACTATTCTGCTGTGTATAATTAATCATACCCTGTTGTATATATATATTTATCGATATTTTCTTCTATAGCTAATAACAGATCTATCTAAAAACTTTGCAGTTATAAGTGGTAATAGAAACTATTCTCGTTTATATTGCTTTCATCAAATTTAAAGATGGAAGTGAAATGTACGTTTGCCTCTGCCACGGAATTTCCGACAAGAAAATAATGAAGCTGACACAAGAGCACGGGATCACCGATGTTCGCGGCATTCGCCAGATCACGCCTCTCGGCTCATTGTGTGGCAAATGTATCAGAACGGCCAAGGAAGTTATTGAAGAAACCGTTACTGCCACGACCCTCAAAAAGGCCAGCTGAACACGCATCATTTCGGTTCATCATGTTCGACTTGTTCAAGGTAGGGAAGGGGAGCGAATACCGAATAACCGATATTTCTCCTTGACGCAATTTTCTATCGCCTGACAATTTCTCGCATCTCGCATCTCGCATCTCGCATCTCGCATCTCGCATCTCGCATCTCGCATCTCGCATCTCGCATCTCGCATCTCGCGCCATTTGATTATTTTTACAACAGGGGTTGCGCTTAAAAGTGTGATCTGTATAATGCTCGCCACTGCCTGAGACATTAAGTTCTCGTAACTGCAGTTGTGAACCAATAAGCATCGAGGAAGAAACCGAAATATCGGTTTGACAATGTACACTCTGACTTATGTTCGCAGTCATTAAATTGACTGACAATGTATCCAAACGGGATACTACGTTCACATAAATCAATCGGCATTCCCTCGATCTATCGAGTGTGAGTGGCGATATTGTTTGTGTAATTTTTATTTGGAGCTCTGTCTCATGCAGAACCAACGTATTCGTATCCGCCTAAAGGCGTTCGATCACCGTTTGATCGACCAGTCTACTGCGGAAATCGTTGAAACAGCTAAGCGCACTGGCGCGCAGGTTAAGGGTCCAATCCCTCTACCTACTCGTAAAGAGCGTTTCACTGTTCTTATTTCTCCACACGTTAATAAGGACGCACGTGACCAGTACGAAATCCGTACTCACAAGCGCCTTATCGACATCGTTGAGCCAACAGACAAAACTGTTGATGCTCTTATGCGTCTAGATCTAGCTGCTGGCGTTGACGTCCAGATCAGCCTAGGTTAAGGGGAGATAAGAGAATGATTGGTCTAATCGGTCGTAAAGTGGGCATGACCCGCGTATTTACCGAAGATGGCGTTTCTATCCCAGTAACTGTGGTTGAAGTTGAAGCAAACCGCGTTTCTCAGGTTAAATCTGTAGAAACTGACGGCTACAACGCAATCCAGGTAACTACTGGTACTAAGAAAGCTAACCGTGTTTCTAAGCCAGAAGCTGGCCACTTTGCGAAAGCAGGTGTTGAAGCTGGTCGCGGTCTTTGGGAATTCCGTCTAGAAAACAATGAAGAGTTTGCTGTTGGCGCTGAGCTAAACGTTGAACTTTTCAATGACATCAAAAAAGTAGACGTTACTGGTACATCTAAGGGTAAAGGCTTCCAGGGTGGCGTTAAGCGCTGGAACTTCCGTACTCAAGATATGACCCATGGTAACTCCTTGTCTCACCGTGCTCCGGGTTCAATTGGCCAATGTCAAACTCCAGGTCGCGTATTTAAAGGCAAGAAAATGGCTGGTCACATGGGTGCTGAGCGTGTAACAACTCAGAACCTAGAGATCGTACGTGTTGACGCTGAGCGCAATCTGCTTCTTATTAAAGGTGCAGTACCAGGTGCTACAGGTGGCAACGTGATCGTAAAACCAGCTGTTAAAGCGTAACGTCAAGGAGTTAGTAATGGAATTGGTAGTCAAAGGCGCTGATGCGCTAACTGTCTCCGAAACTACTTTTGGGCGTGATTTCAACGAAGCGCTAGTACATCAGGTAGTTGTTGCATACGCAGCAGGTGCTCGTCAAGGTACTCGTGCTCAGAAAACTCGTTCTGACGTTTCTGGTGGTGGTGCTAAACCATGGCGCCAGAAAGGTACAGGTCGCGCTCGTGCAGGTACAATTCGTAGCCCACTATGGCGTACAGGTGGTGTAACTTTTGCTGCTCGTCCTCAGGACCACAGCCAGAAAGTTAACAAAAAAATGTACCGCGGTGCTATGAAGAGCATTCTTTCTGAGCTAGTTCGTCAAGAGCGTCTAATCGTTGTTGATAACTTCTCTGTAGAAGCACCAAAAACTAAAGAGCTAGTAGCTAAGCTGAAAGAGCTTGAGCTTACTGATGCTCTAATCGTAACTGGCGATTTAGATGAAAATCTATTCCTTGCTGCACGTAACCTATACAAAGTAGACGTACGTGATGCAGCGGCAATCGACCCAGTTAGCTTGATTGCTTTCGATAAAGTTGTGATGACTGCTGCTGCAGTTAAGCAGGTTGAGGAGATGCTAGCATGATCACTGAAGAGCGTATTTTAAAAGTTCTACGTGCTCCGCACATCTCTGAAAAAGCGACCATGGCTGCTGAAAACGGTAACACTATCGTATTCAAAGTAGCGATGACAGCAACAAAGAAAGAGATCAAAGCAGCAGTTGAAAAACTGTTCGAGGTTGAAGTTAAGTCTGTAAATACTCTTGTAGCCAAGGGTAAGACCAAGCGTCAAGGTATGCGTGAAGGCCGTCGTAGCGACTGGAAAAAAGCGTATGTTATCTTGAAAGAAGGTCAAGACATCGACTTCGCTGGTAGTGCAGAGTAAGGCTAGGAGCAAAGAAGAATGGCTATTGTAAAATGTAAGCCGACTTCCCCAGGTCGTCGCCACGTAGTTAAAGTGGTTAACTCTGACCTGCATAAGGGTAAGCCGTACGCACCACTACTAGAGAAAAAATCTAAGTCAGGTGGTCGTAACAATAACGGTCGTATCACAGTACGTCACATCGGTGGTGGTAACAAGCAACACTACCGTATGATTGACTTTAAACGTACTAAAGATGGCATTCCAGCGAAAGTTGAGCGTCTTGAATACGATCCAAACCGTAGCGCAAACATTGCTCTAGTTCTGTACGCAGACGGTGAGCGCCGCTACATTATTGCACCTAAAGGTCTTCAGGCGGGTGATACCATCCAGTCTGGCGCAGATGCTGCTATTAAAGTTGGTAACACACTACCAATGCGCAACATCCCAGTAGGTTCAACAGTACACTGTGTTGAACTTAAGCCTGGTAAAGGTGCTCAGCTGGCTCGTTCAGCTGGTGCATACGCTCAGATCATTGCACGTGCAGGCACTTATGTGACTCTACGTCTACGTTCTGGTGAAATGCGTAAAGTTCTTGCTGAAGGTCGTGCGACTCTAGGTGAAGTTGGTAATGCAGAACACATGCTACGTGAGCTAGGTAAAGCTGGTGCTTCACGCTGGCGCGGTGTTCGTCCAACTGTACGTGGTGTTGTAATGAACCCAGTAGATCACCCACACGGTGGTGGTGAAGGTCGTACATCAGGCGGTCGTCACCCAGTTACACCTTGGGGTGTTCCTACTAAGGGTTACAAGACTCGTAAGAACAAGCGTACCGACAAGTACATCGTACGTCGTCGTAACAAGTAATTATAAAGAGGATACGCCATGCCACGTTCTCTCAAGAAAGGTCCATTTATTGACCTACACTTGCTGAAGAAGGTAGAGAAAGCGTTGGAAAGCGGTGACAAAAAGCCTGTTAAGACTTGGTCCCGTCGCTCAATGATCATCCCTCAGATGATCGGTTTGACCATCGCTGTCCATAATGGTCGTCAGCACGTTCCTGTTTTCGTTTCTGAAGAAATGATCGGTCACAAGCTAGGCGAATTTGCACCAACACGTACTTATCGCGGCCACGCTGCAGATAAGAAAGCTAAGAAGCGCTAAGGAGTAGGTAATGGAAGCTATCGCTAAACATCGCTTTGCTCGCATTTCGCCGCAAAAAGCTCGTTTGGTTGCAGATCAACTGCGCGGTAAGCCAGTTGCTCAAGCTCTAGAAATTCTTCAGTTCAGCAACAAAAAAGCTGCTGATCTAATCAAGAAAGTTCTAGATTCTGCTATCGCTAACGCAGAACACAACGAAGGCGCAGACATTGATGATCTTAATGTCGCTAAAATCTTCGTTGACGAAGGTCCTACCATGAAGCGTATTATGCCTCGTGCTAAAGGCCGTGCCGATCGCATCTTGAAGCGTTCTAGCCACATCACTGTTGTTGTAGCAGACCGCTAAGAGATTAGGAGAGAAAGCAATGGGTCAGAAAGTACATCCTAATGGTATTCGTCTAGGCATCGTTAAGCCTTGGAATACCACTTGGTTTGCTAACAGCCAAGAGTTCGCTGACAACCTAGACGGCGACTTCAAGGTACGTCAGTTCCTTACTAAAGAACTGAAAAAAGCGTCTCTATCACGCATCGTTATCGAGCGTCCTGCTAAGAGCATCCGTGTGACTATTCACACTGCTCGTCCAGGCGTAGTAATCGGTAAGAAAGGTGAAGACGTTGAAAAACTACGCGCTCGCGTTGCTAAGATCGCTGGTGTTCCAGCTCAGATCAACATCGCTGAAGTACGTAAGCCAGAGCTAGACGGTCAACTAGTTGCAGATAGCATCGCTTCTCAGCTAGAACGTCGTGTTATGTTCCGTCGCGCTATGAAGCGTGCAGTTCAGAACGCTATGCGTCTTGGCGCTAAAGGTATCAAAGTTCAAGTAGGTGGTCGTCTAGGCGGCGCTGAAATCGCACGTTCAGAGTGGTACCGTGAAGGTCGTGTACCTCTACACACTCTTCGTGCTGACATTGATTACGCAACTTCTTCGGCTCACACCCAATACGGTGTTATCGGCGTTAAAGTTTGGATCTTCAAAGGTGAAGTTCTAGGCGGTATGCCAATTGAAGAGCCTAAGGCTGACAAGCCTAAGAAGCAGCGCAAAAGCCGTAAATAAGGAGTTTATTGATGCTGCAACCTAAACGCACTAAATTCCGCAAGACTTTCAAAGGTCGTAACCGCGGTTTAGCGAACGGTACTGATGTAAGCTTTGGTTCTTTTGGTCTTAAAGCAGTTGGCCGTGGCCGTTTGACTGCTCGCCAGATCGAAGCAGCTCGTCGTGCTATGACTCGTCATATCAAACGTCAGGGCCAAGTTTGGATTCGTGTATTCCCAGACAAACCTATCACATCTAAGCCTCTTGAAGTTCGTCAAGGTAAAGGTAAAGGTAACGTAGAGTACTGGGTTGCACAGATTCAACCAGGTAAGGTTCTTTATGAGATGGATGGTATTCCTGAAGAACTAGCACGTGAAGCATTCAAACTTGCTGCACGTAAGCTACCAATCAAGACTACATTCGTAACTAAGGCGGTGATGTGATGAACGCACAAGATCTGCGCGCTAAAAGCGTTGAAGAACTGAATGCTGAGCTTGTGAACCTGCTACGTGAACAGTTCAACCTGCGCATGCAGGCTGCAACTGGTCAACTACAGCAGACTCACACTCTGAAAGCAGTACGTCGCGATATCGCACGTGTTAAAACCGTTCTGACTGAGAAGGCTGGCGCATAATGAGCGAACAAATTCGTACTCAGCTTGGTCGTGTTGTTAGCGACAAAGGCGACAAGTCTATTGTTGTTGCAATCGAGCGTAAAGTGAAGCACCCGATTTACGGTAAGTACATCACTCGCACGACTAAACTTCACGCACATGACGAAAACAACGAGTGTGGCCTAGGCGACACTGTTGAGATTCGTGAGTGTCGTCCACTGTCTAAGACTAAGTCTTGGACACTGGTACGTGTAGTTGAAAAAGCTCGCGTTTAAGCGAACTTAGCAACTAATTAATACAGCGGCCCCGAAAAAAATTGGGGCCGTTTATTTTTTGTCTACCCATCGGTCGAAAATGGTGTTATTATTCGCCGCCTTTGAAGAAAAGGTCTATCGACCCGAGATGGGTCCAGATGTTTAAAATAAGCGGAGCACTAACATGATCCAAATGCAAAGTACGCTTGACGCAGCCGATAACTCCGGCGCTCGTCGCGTAATGTGTATTAAGGTTCTGGGTGGTTCTCACCGCCGTTACGCACACATCGGTGATATCATCAAGATTACTGTGAAAGAAGCAATTCCTCGCGGTAAAGTTAAGAAAGGTGATGTCCTGAAGGCGGTGGTTGTTCGCACCCGTAAAGGCGTTCGTCGCCCAGACGGCTCTGTCATTCGCTTCGACCGTAATGCTTGTGTATTGTTGAACGACACTACTGAGCAACCGATCGGTACTCGTATCTTTGGCCCAGTGACGCGTGAACTTCGTAATGCGAAATTCATGAAAATCGTTTCACTAGCGCCAGAAGTACTGTAAGGAGTAACAAAATGGCAGCTAAAATCCGTCGCAACGACGAAGTTATCGTTCTTACCGGTAAAGATAAAGGTAAGAAAGGTAAAGTAACTAAGGTCCTAGCAACCGGTAAAGTTATCGTTGAAGGTATCAACATGGTTAAGAAACACCAGAAGCCGGTTCCGGCAATGGGTGTTCAGGGTGGCATCGTAGAGCAAGAAGCTGCGATCGACGCCTCAAATGTTGCAATCGTTAACGGTGAAGGTAAAGCGGACCGTGTAGGCTTCCGATTCGAAGACGACAAAAAAGTTCGTTTCTTCAAATCGACTGGCGAAACTATCAAGTAATTCTGGAGTAGTACACTATGGCGAAACTGCATGATTACTACAAAGAGACTCTAGTTAAAGAACTTTCTGAAAAGTTCGAATACCAGAGTATCATGCAAGTCCCAAGGATCGAAAAAATCACACTTAACATGGGTGTGGGTGAAGCGATCAACGACAAAAAGCTTCTAGAGAATGCTGCTGCTGACATGACTGCTATTGCAGGTCAGAAGCCGCTTATCACTGTAGCTCGTAAGTCTGTTGCTGGTTTTAAGATCCGTGAGGGCTACCCTATTGGCTGTAAAGTAACCCTGCGTGGCGAACGCATGTGGGATTTCTTCGAGCGTCTAATTTCAATTGCTGTTCCTCGTATTCGTGATTTCCGTGGTCTAAACCCGAAATCATTCGATGGTCGTGGTAACTACAGCATGGGCGTTCGTGAGCAGATCATCTTCCCAGAAATCGATTACGATAAAGTAGATCGTGTACGTGGTCTTGATATCACTATCACAACATCTGCGAAATCTGACGAAGAAGCTCACGCTCTACTATCTGCTTTTAACTTCCCATTCCGTAAGTAAAAGTAAGGGTTACAAATGGCTAAAGAATCAATGAAGGCACGCGAAGCTAAACGTGCCAAGCTTGCAGTTAAGTTCGCTGAAAAGCGTGCAGCACTTAAAGCTCTAATTAGTGACGTGAATGCGTCTGAAGAAGATCGCTGGAATGCAGTGCTTAAACTTCAGTCACTACCACGTGATTCTAGTTCATCTCGTCAGCGTAACCGCTGTTGCCAGACTGGACGTCCACACGGCTACCTACGTAAATTCGGTCTAAGCCGTATTAAGGTTCGCGAAGCTTGCATGAAAGGCGAGATTCCGGGTCTACGTAAGGCTAGCTGGTAATTAGTTGCCAATTTAGAATCACGGAGTATTGACTTATGAGCATGCAAGATCCGATTTCGGATATGCTGACCCGTCTTCGTAACGGTCAGGCAGCGAAAAAAGTTGCTGTTAAAATGCCATCTTCTAAGATGAAAGTTGCTATCGCAGCTCTTCTGAAAGAAGAAGGTTTCGTGGCTGACTACACTGTTATCGGTGAAGTTAAGCCTGAGCTAGAAGTTACTCTTAAGTACTTCGAAGCGAACCCAGTTATCGAGCAAATCCAACGTGTATCACGTCCTGGTCTGCGCATCTACAAGAAAAAAGATGCTCTACCATCAGTGATGGGTGGCCTTGGTATTGCTGTTGTATCCACTTCCAAGGGTCTTATGACCGACCGCGCTGCTCGCAAAGCGGGTCTTGGCGGTGAGATTATCTGCTACGTAGCATAATAGGAGTAGGAAATGTCTCGTGTTGCAAAAGCACCTGTAGTTATTCCTGCCGGCGTAGAAGTTAAACTTAACGGTCAGGAAATCACTGTTAAAGGTGGTAAAGGCGAACTAGTTCGCGTTATCAACGAAGCAGTTGTATTGTCCCAGGAAGAAAACACCATCACTTTCGGTCCTCGTGAAGGATTCGATAAGGCTTGGGCACAGGCAGGTACTGCTCGTGCACTAGTTAACAACATGGTTGTTGGTGTTACTGAAGGCTTTACTAAGAAGCTTACTTTGAAAGGTGTTGGTTACCGTGCGAACGTTGCTGGTTCGACTGTTAACCTAACCCTAGGCTTCTCGCACCCAGTTGCGCATGAACTACCAGCCGGTATTAAAGCAGAGTGTCCATCTCAAACTGAAATCGTACTAACTGGTACTGATAAGCAGGTGATTGGTCAAGTTGCGGCTGATATTCGCGCTTACCGTAGCCCTGAACCTTATAAAGGTAAAGGTGTTCGTTACGCCGACGAAGTCGTGCGTACTAAAGAAGCTAAGAAGAAGTAAGGTAACACTATGGATAAGAAAGCATCTCGTATCCGTCGTGCGACCCGAGCACGTCGTAAGATTGCTGAACTGGGCGCAACTCGCCTAGTTGTACACCGTACTCCACGTCACGTGTACGCTCAGGTAATCGCACCAAATGGCTCTGAGGTTATCGCTGCCGCTTCTACCGTAGAAAAAGCGATTCGCGAGCAGGTTAAGAGTACTGGTAACAAAGACGCTGCTGCAGCTGTAGGTAAAGCTATTGCTGAGCGCGCGATTGAAAAAGGCATCTCTAACGTTGCATTCGATCGTTCTGGTTTCCAATACCACGGCCGTGTAGCTGCACTAGCAGAAGCTGCTCGTGAAGCTGGTCTGAAATTCTAAGGTAGGCGGAAGATGGCTAACGAAAAAACTCAATCAGATTTGAATGAAAAGCTGATCGCTGTTAACCGTGTATCTAAGACGGTTAAAGGTGGTCGCATTTTCAGCTTTACTGCACTAACTGTAGTTGGTGACGGTAACGGTCGCATCGGTTTTGGTTACGGTAAGGCACGTGAAGTACCTGCTGCAATCCAGAAAGCGATGGAAAAAGCACGCCGTAACATGGTTACAGTAGCGCTTAACGACGGTACGCTACACCACGCTGTTAAAGGTCGCCACACTGGTTCTAAAGTGTACATGCAGCCTGCATCAGAAGGTACTGGTATCATCGCCGGCGGTGCAATGCGTGCAGTGCTAGAGGTTGCGGGTGTTCGCAACGTACTAGCTAAAGCATACGGCTCAACAAACCCAATCAACATCGTTCGCGCGACAATTGATGGTTTGAGCGGCATGAACTCTCCAGAGATGATCGCTGCTAAGCGTGGTCTTTCTGTTAAAGAAATTCTGGAGTAATCGACATGGCTAAGACTATTAAAGTAACACAGACAAAGAGCTCTATCGGTCGTTTGCCGAAGCATAAAGCTACTTTGCGTGGCTTGGGCCTTCGTCGCATCAACCACACTGTTGAACTTGAAGATACTGCTTGCGTACGCGGCATGATCAACAAAGTTTACTACATGGTTAAAGTTGAGGAGTAATCAGAATGCGTTTGAATACTCTATCACCGGCTGCGGGTTCTAAGCCTTCTGCGAAGCGCGTAGGCCGTGGTATCGGTTCAGGTCTGGGTAAAACTTGTGGCCGTGGTCACAAAGGTCAGAAATCACGTTCAGGTGGTTCTGTACGTCCAGGCTTCGAAGGCGGTCAGATGCCTTTGAAACAGCGTCTACCAAAATTCGGTTTTACTTCTCGCAAGAGCTTGGTAACTGCTGAAGTTCGTCTAGCTGAGCTAGCGAAAGTTGAAGGTGACGTAGTAAGCCTAGAAACTCTAAAGGCTGCGAATGTTATCACTAAGAACATCGAGTTCGCGAAAGTTGTACTTTCTGGTGAAATCGCTCGTGCCGTTACAGTTAAAGGTCTACGCGTGACTAAAGGCGCTAAAGCTGCTATCGAAGCTGCAGGCGGTAAAATCGAGGAATAATTAACTCGAGGATGAGGTACAGATGGCTAAACAACCAGGACAAGATTTTCGTAGTGCACAAGGTGGCCTAGCAGAGCTTAAGACTCGCCTGCTATTCGTATTAGGTGCTATCTTAATTTTCCGAGCAGGCTCTTTTGTGCCTATTCCTGGTATTGACGCTGCTGTACTTGCCGATCTGTTCGAACAGCAAAAGGGCACCGTCATTGAACTGTTTAACATGTTCTCTGGTGGTGCACTTGAGCGTGCTTCCATCCTGGCGCTGGGCATCATGCCGTATATTTCGGCATCGATTATTGTCCAGCTGCTTACGGTAGTTCATCCGGCTTTGGCCGAGTTGAAGAAGGAAGGGGAGTCTGGTCGTCGTAAGATTAGCCAGTACACCCGTTACGGCACGCTTGTTTTGGCAACCTTCCAAGCAATTGGTATTGCAACGGGGTTACCAAGTATGATCCCAGGCCTGGTACATAATCCGGGTCTAGGATTTTACTTTGTCGCGGTAGTGAGTTTGGTTACCGGTACCATGTTCCTGATGTGGTTGGGTGAGCAGGTTACCGAGCGCGGCATTGGTAACGGTATTTCGGTAATTATCTTTACCGGTATCGTTGCAGGTTTGCCACCAGCTATTGGACAGACAGTGGAGCAAGCGCGTCAAGGTGAATTGCACGTACTTCTTTTACTGTTAATTGCAGTACTTTCTTTCGCTGTGATTTATTTCGTAGTGTTCATGGAGCGTGGTCAGCGTCGTATCGTCGTTAACTATGCCAAGCGTCAGCAAGGCCGTCGTGTTTTTGCTGCCCAGAGCACTCACCTGCCGTTGAAAATCAACATGGCAGGGGTTATTCCAGCGATTTTCGCATCAAGTATTATTCTGTTCCCGGGGACGCTGGCTCAGTGGTTCGGTCAGAATGAGAACCTAGGCTGGTTAAGTGATATTTCACTGGCGCTAAGCCCAGGTCAGCCACTTTATGTGATGCTTTATGCTGCTGCGATTATTTTCTTCTGTTTCTTCTATACCGCGTTGGTATTTAACCCTCGCGAGACAGCTGACAACCTGAAGAAGTCTGGTGCGTTCGTACCTGGTATTCGCCCGGGTGAACAGACCGCGAAATATATAGATAAAGTAATGACCCGTCTGACATTGGCAGGCGCGCTCTATATTACCTTTATCTGTCTGATCCCCGAGTTTATGATGATTGCATGGAATGTCCGCTTCTATTTCGGCGGTACATCACTACTAATCGTAGTTGTAGTTATTATGGACTTCATGGCTCAAGTTCAGACACATTTGATGTCTCAACAATATGAGTCTGTTTTGAAAAAGGCTAATCTTAAAGGCAACGGCCGTTAAGACTGGTTATCCATTTACGGAGTTTAGCAATGAAAGTTCGTGCTTCCGTTAAGAAAATCTGCCGTAACTGTAAAGTTATCAAGCGCAACGGTGTTGTGCGTGTAATTTGCAGTGAGCCAAAGCACAAACAGCGCCAAGGCTAATTAGCAGAAATATTTCTTGCAAATTGAAGGTAGGTTGGCTAAATTAGCCAACCAATCTTTTGTGTGTGCAAAAGAATTGTTCCACCGCTGCGTATCCTAAACGGGCTCTGCAGCGGTTATTCTTGAAAAGTACTAGGAGTGAATAGTGGCCCGTATTGCAGGCATTAACATTCCTGATCAGAAACATTCTGTAATCGCTCTAACAGCGATCTACGGCATCGGTAAAACTCGCTCACAGGCTATCCTGGCTGAAGCGGGTATTGCTGAAGATGTTAAGATCAGTGAACTGACTGAAGAGCAGATCGATCTACTGCGTGATGGTGTAGCTAAGTACACTGTAGAAGGTGATCTACGTCGTGAAGTATCCATGAACATCAAGCGTCTTATGGACCTTGGCTGTTACCGTGGTCTTCGTCATCGTCGCAGTCTACCACTACGTGGACAGCGTACTAAAACCAACGCACGTACCCGTAAGGGTCCGCGCAAGCCGATCAAAAAGTAATCGGATAAGGTAGAGTACAATGGCAAAACAACCAACTCGCGCTCGTAAGCGCGTACGCAAGCAAGTAGCTGATGGCGTTGCGCACATCCATGCTTCTTTCAACAACACAATCGTAACCATTACTGACCGTCAGGGTAACGCTCTTTCTTGGGCTACTGCAGGTGGTTCTGGTTTCCGTGGTTCTCGTAAATCTACTCCGTTCGCTGCACAGGTTGCTGCTGAGCGTTGTGGTGAAATGGCCAAAGAATATGGCGTTAAGAACCTGGAAGTTATGGTTAAGGGCCCAGGTCCTGGTCGTGAGTCAACTATCCGCGCTCTAAACGCTGCGGGTTTCCGTATCACTAACATTGTTGATGCGACTCCGATCCCTCATAACGGTTGTCGTCCACCTAAGAAACGTCGCGTATAACGTTTCTAGGAAAACTGGAGAAAGAACATGGCAAGATATTTGGGTCCTAAGCTGAAGCTTAGCCGTCGCGAAGGCACTGACTTATTCCTTAAGTCAGGTGTACGCGCGATTGATACCAAGTGTAAAATCGATAACGCGCCGGGCATGCACGGTGCGCGTCGCGGTCGTCTATCTGACTACGGCGTTCAGCTTCGTGAGAAGCAGAAAGTTCGTCGTACATATGGCGTACTAGAGAAACAATTCCGTAACTACTATCATGAAGCTGCTCGTATCAAGGGCAACACAGGTGAAAACCTGCTTCAGCTTCTTGAAGGTCGTCTAGATAACGTAGTTTACCGCATGGGTTTTGGTGCTACTCGCGCTGAAGCACGTCAGCTGGTAAGCCACAAAGCGATCCTAGTAAACGGTCAAGTCGTAAACGTTCCTTCTTTCAAGGTAGCGGCTAACGACGTTGTTAGCATTCGTGAGAAAGCTAAGAACCAAGCACGCATTAAAGCAGCTCTAGAAGTTGCTACTCAGCGTGAACTACCGACTTGGGTCGAAGTAGACAACAGCAAGATGGAAGGTACGTTCAAGCGTCTTCCAGAACGTTCTGATTTGTCTGCCGACATCAACGAACACCTGATCGTCGAGCTTTACTCTAAGTAAGGCTATAGTTAAGAGAGGACACAATGCAGGGTTCTGTAACAGAATTTCTTAAGCCGCGTCTTGTTGATATTGAACAAGTTAATACGACGCACGCAAAAGTAACTCTTGAGCCACTAGAGCGCGGTTTCGGCCACACTCTAGGTAACGCTCTACGTCGTATTCTACTGTCTTCAATGCCGGGTTGTGCCGTAACTGAAGTTGAGATCGACGGTGTGTTACACGAGTACAGCACCAAAGAAGGAGTACAGGAAGATGTTCTTGAGATCCTTCTAAACCTTAAAGGTCTAGCCGTTAAGGTTGAGGGTAAAGACGAAGTTATCCTTACTCTGAACAAATCTGGTGCAGGCCCTGTTGTTGCAGGTGACATCACCCACGACGGTGATGTTGAGATTGCGAACCCAGAACACGTAATCTGCCATCTAACTGATGACAATGCTGACATCAGCATGCGCATCAAGGTAGAACGTGGTCGTGGCTATGTACCAGCGTCTGCTCGTATTCACACAGAAGAAGATGAGCGCCCAATTGGTCGTCTGCTAGTTGATGCAACTTTCAGCCCAGTTGACCGTATCGCATACGCAGTAGAGGCAGCACGTGTTGAACAACGTACTGACCTAGACAAGCTTGTTATCGATATGGAGACTAACGGTACGCTTGATCCTGAGGAAGCTATTCGTCGCGCAGCAACTATTCTTGCTGAGCAACTGGATGCATTCGTAGATCTACGTGATGTACGTGTTCCTGAAGAGAAAGAAGAGAAGCCGGAGTTCGATCCGATCCTACTGCGTCCTGTAGACGATCTTGAACTAACTGTTCGCTCTGCTAACTGTTTGAAAGCAGAAGCGATCCACTACATCGGTGATCTTGTTCAGCGTACTGAGGTTGAGCTTCTTAAAACGCCAAACCTTGGTAAGAAGTCTTTGACAGAAATCAAAGACGTGCTGGCATCTCGTGGTCTGTCTCTAGGTATGCGCCTAGAAAACTGGCCGCCAGCATCTATCGCTGAAGATTAATAGTTACTGATATCTAGTTAGAAGGATTAGGTCATGCGCCATCGTAAGAGTGGTCGTCAACTCAACCGCAACAGCAGTCATCGCAAAGCGATGTTCAGCAACATGGCTAGCTCTCTGGTACGTCACGAACTTATCAAGACTACCTTGCCTAAGGCAAAAGAGCTACGTCGCGTAATTGAGCCATTGATTACCCTAGCTAAGACAGACAGTGTTGCTAACCGTCGTCTTGCATTCGCACGTACTCGTGATAACGAAGTTGTTGCGAAACTATTTAACGAATTAGGTCCACGTTTTGCTCAGCGTCCGGGCGGTTACACTCGCATTATGAAATGCGGTTTCCGTTCAGGCGATAAAGCCCCTATGGCTTACATCGAGCTAGTAGATCGTCCTGAAGCTCAGGAAGAAGCTGCTGCTGAATAAGCACTAGCGCGTTAAATAAAAAAGAGGCCGAGTCTTAGACTCGGCTTTTTTTTTGCATAACTTTCGGGATACCAGCGAGGGTTATGTATGGTTTATTTATTTGTCGACAGCTCCGGCTTTGGTGGGGTTGAAAGCCACATTCAGCAGTTAGCGCGACTTATTCGCCGTCAATGTGTTGATGTTGAAGTTGTTTTTTTTCGTCGTTATTCTGCCCATCCCCTGTATGCGCTTCTTACCGAGTCGCAGATCCCATTTCGTTTCATCTCGGACTCTACCTGTTCTGCCTTCTTCAGGCGATTAAATGCCGGGGATGTTGTGCATGCCCATGGCTATAAAGCTGCGCTGATTGCAAGGCTGTATCGAGTCTTGTCTTCATACCAGTTGGTTGTCAGCTTTCATGCTGGCGAGGCCCTGTCGGGCAAGCTGGCTTTGTATGAAGGATTAAACCGGGCGACAAGTTTCCTTTCACGCAATATTGCCGTGAGTCAGCGGATCCAGTCACGTATTCCGTTTAACTGCGAATTGCTCCGCAATTTCATTTTTGACCTGCCACCAATGACGCGGCGACAACGACATACCCAGTTGCAGGTTGGCTTTGTCGGCCGATTGAGCTTTGAGAAAGGTATCGATCGCTTTGTTCACTTGAGCAGGCAACTGCCAGCTTGTCGGTTTCATGTCTTTGGTGACGGTAAGCTCAGCTCGATAGTGGAAGGAGTGGGGGAGATTAACTGGCACGGTGCAGTTAAATCCATGGATAGCTATTGGCGGCAGCTCGACTTGCTGGTTATTAGCTCGCGCGCTGAAGGCTTGCCAATGGCGGCGCTTGAGGCGATGGCTCATGGGGTGCCGGTTGTTGCGACAAACGTGGGGGAACTAGCGTCCTTATTGCCATCAAGAAGCCTGGTTGCTGAACCACAGTGGGAGCAGCTAACGGTATTGATCGATGATCTTGATCTGGCCGGGGATGTTGGTTGGCTGCAACTTTCCCAGTATTCACAGCACCGGATCGCTACCCATTTTGCCGCTGAAACTCGCTGGCCACAGTTGGCCCAAATATACCAGTTAGGTGCCAGCTAGGTTAATTTGTCCGCTCTTGCCCATCACGGAGTATGGTCAGCACACTGCAGTCATCGGCTGGATTTTGAGGGACACTTTGCCACAGGTAAGCATGCCGTTGTAGAGTACTAATCGCTTGAAGGTTATTGAGCTGCTCTTGGCACCACTTTCCCTCGAACAATCCATCGCTATAGAAATGCAGGCTATCGTTCGCCGATAGCTGTACTTTCGTACCGACAACGTCAACGGTTTCGAAGAGCCCTAACAGCCCCATACCGCCCTCAATTTCGCGAGCTGTACTCCCCAAAAGAACAGGGTTTGGCATACCGGCATTATAAATTGTAACGGTACTGTCTTTGTCGATATGGATAACTAGCAGACATACCAGGCTGGTTGTCTCGTTGGCGTGATAAAGGTAGCGGTTGAGTGACATAACTAGCTGTTTAGGTGAGATATTATCGTGATACAACAACCCACTGATAAAGCCGAAACATACCGAACCATTGATTTTTGCGGCAAGTCCGTGACCCATCTGATCGCCTAGCACCAGTAACTGTGAACCGTCTTCCAACTGGCGTTGCAGGACAAAGTCACCACCGACTTGCGGTTGTTGGTCTATGAGTAATTGCAAAGGGGAAGGGAGCGGCTGAACAGCACTGTGGCTGTTGTTGGCTGTGATTTTTTGCTTCAGCTTGGCCTCGAAGCAGGCTGATAAGTTGCTGTGCCGTTCGATAACCCTGCCCAGGACGCTGAGCAGGTGTGGCTTGGTGATGGGTTTTGCCAGGAAGTCATCAATGCCCGACTGTGCGGCAGCATTGCGTGTATTGTCTTTTGTATCGCCGGAGAGAAAAACGAAAGGCAGCATTTGATGACGTTCGAGTGCGGCCACCTTGTTTCGAAAGTCAAAGCCGTTGATATTTGGCATGTGAAGATCAGCCAGTACCAGATCGCAGTGGTTCTTGGCCAGCCAGACCAATGCTTCGCTTGCCTGGCTAAACAGTGCCAACTGATAGTCGGGCTCAAGGAAGCTGGCCAATAGAGCCAACTGGCTGCTGCTATCATCCACAATCAGAATTTGTTTACGTGTCGTTTGCCTTGGTAGCCGGAAACGGATCCGGTTATGGGAGGGGGTGATCCGATAGTCAAAATCCGGAAACGTTGCGCGGATCAATGCCAGCCCCATTCCGTTTTCCACTTCACTGCTTGGTAATTCAGCGCTCTGTAGCTGCTCTTTGAGCTCTAGCCATGCAGAGCCGTTGTCTTTAATGGCGAGGTAGTGATGGTGTCCTGAGCGTTCGTAGCTGATCGAAATACTGCTTGCTGGCTCGGCTTGATGATCAAGCAGGTTAGTACAATATTCGCTGCACACCAGCTTGAGGTTTTGAATCAGCTCGGAGCTGAGATCCATAACAGAGGCTTTGTCTGCCAGTACTTTTCGCATCGACTTTAGGTTGTCATAGCTAAGCGTGAACTGACGCTGAAACAGAAGCTGGCTCATTTATGATATTTCCCTGGCTTATTGATACTTACCGAGTAACAGAGGGTTATGCTGCAGGTAGTGGATCAGCCTACGCTTGATTGTGTCGGGTATCCAGCGTGCTTTGCCGTGGAGTACCCGAATGATTTCCTGTGACAGGGAAGGGTTGCTCTTGTCGTTAATCAATGTTCCGAGCAGATGGACTCCCCCCTGCTCCAGTTTTGTCATACTGGTCAAGAGCTCACTCTCTGTTGTTTGCGCAGCCGCCAGACAGAGAATCGATGCATCGCTGATATGGCTGATGGCTGTAATGGGAAGGTTTTGCCAGTTGGCGGTGCTGATGGTGCCGATATCGCAGATGATATAGTGATAGTGTTTCTTCCAGCGCTCCAGTGCGGCGGCGAGTGTTTGCGGCTGGCGAAGATCAAGAATGGTCCTGTGAACGCTGGGCTGGGGTAAAAGATCAAGCTGCTGATCAAGATGGATTAGCACATCTGACTCGCCGGTACCGTCGCTTTGCCATGGCCCGGAAGGGTAACCCTGCCCGGATCCCGACAGATCAAGGTCGATCAACAGCACGCTGTGCTGGTCTTCGGCGCATCGTCTGGCCAGCCACATTGATTGGGTCGATGTGCCGCAGCCCGGGCTGGCTCCTGCCAGGGTGATCACCCGCGCGTCCAGTTGATGAATTTTGTGAAAGAGTTGATCGTACTCTGCACTTAGCCAGGGCTTCATAGTGCGGCTCCCAAGGCAATAAGGGTGAATAGTCCTAAGACATCTCGCAGCCCCTGCCGCCATTGTTCCCCGATAGAGTCACTTTCATTGGGCACATAAACGGTATCGCCGGGACGAAGCAGGGGGAGAGGATAACGGGCCGGGTCGATGACATAGTCACGCAGGTTAAAGGTTTGGGCCTGATCGCCACAGCATGACGTATTCACAATCATGATCCGTTCGATATAGGCTTCGTCTGACGGGCCACCGGCTTCGGCCAGCAGGTCAAGAATGTTCATCTGGTTGTTGAAGGTATAACGGCCGGGCTTGTTGACCGATCCCATCAGGCGTACCACCCGCTCGGCCGGTTTATCGAGCCAGTTTCCCTGCTCCTTGGGGACATAGATAACATCACCGGGAACGACAACGGGCAGCAGGCTTTCGTCACCCGTTTCAAAATAAAGGGAAAGATTTAGCTTGGTCACCTGGGCCTGGCTTTTATCGCGGTGGCTGATCCGGATTTGGCGCAAGTCGGCATCGCCGTTTGGTCCGTCGGCAGCGGAAAGGATGTCGAGAAATCCCAGCTCCCGATTGAAGGCATAGCGTCCCGGTGCGCCGACCTGACCAAAGACATAGATGGAGTCATCGGCTGACTGGCGGATCCAGCTGGCTTTATTATCGGTCGGGTCATGGGGAAGTTCGTCGATGACGATGGTATCACCGGCATCTAGCAGTGGTAGGGCGGCGAAATTGCCCCCTTCATTGATGAAATTCTCCAGGTCAAAGTAGATGACATTTTCAGGAGTGTTCTGTTGTTCCTTGATTAGCCTGATGTTGCTGATATTTGCCTGCTGCTTGGGCCCGCCAGCCATGGCAAGGATATCGAGAAATGTCATGGTATCGTTCCATTTGAATCGTCCGGGGGCGTTGACGGCGCCGATCACCTTGACTGCACGTTCGTCGGCAGCCTTCTCCAACTGTGGGATATAAATGACATCGCCAGGGGCTACATCGGGAATGAGTGACTCATTCCCGGTTTCGAAATAATGCGAGAGGTTAAAGCGGGTGACCTCGGTATCCTTGCCGCTGCGGTGGCTGATCAGGACTTCTTGGATATCCGCTTCGCCGGTTGGTCCGTCTGCTGCCGACAGAATATCGAGAAATCCCTGTTCGTTATTGAAGGCATACCGGCCCGGGGCACCGACCTGGCCGAAAATATATATGGAGTCTCGGGCTGACTGGCGTAGCCAGCTGGATTTATTGTCGGTCGGATCATGGGGGAGTTCATCCACAATCACGGTATCTCCCGCCCTCAACTGCGGGAGTTTACCTTTTGGCTGGCCAGCTTTGGTAAATTCGACAAAGTCGAAAAAGGTCACTCTGGGTTCGTTTTTTGCGACAGATTCGCGGATGATCCTGATATTGCTCAGGTTAGCCTGCTGTTTTGGCCCGCCGGCATGGGCTAGCAGATCCATGAAGCTCATGGAGTCACTCCATTCAAAACGGCCCGGATTGTAGATGGCCCCAATAATTTTGATAGCACGGTCATTGGTGACTTTCAGCCATGACTTTTCGTTGAAGTCGATTTTCTCGGGCACGAAGATAACATCGCCGGGCTCGATCGGGGGGAGCGTACTTTGGCTAGGGTCTTGAGTATATTCGACCAGGTTGATGCTGAGTGGGGCGTTTACATTGCTGAGCAGCTTGATGTGCGTCGTATCGGCAAAACGGGTGGGGCCGCCAGCATTGGCCAGTACATCAATGAAGCCTGTTCCGGGAGAGCTCTCGTAGGCGCCGGGGGCTTTGACCTCACCCATTACGTAGACAGTCCGTGATGTCGTATTGATATCTTCAACTTCAATTGGTGCAAAAATCGTGGTGCCGGGTTTGATTGGCGGCAGGTTGCTGGCATCACCGGTATCAAGATAGGCCTTGAGATCAAACTGGTATGGGATATTGTCGGTAATGACTCGTATCTTGGTGACATCGGCGTAACGGGTGACACCATCAGCCCGCATGAGCGCATCGACGACTGTCATATCCGGCTTGAAGCTAAATGTACCGGGGTTACGCAGTTCACCAAAAATCGTGATCCCTTGTTCTTCGTCGGCATCCCCGCCTTCCCTTAGAGAAGCAGCATCAAAGTTCACCTCGATGTTACCCAGTAAAGGAGAGGCCGGAACAAAGACAGTATCACCGCTCTTGATGGCTGGAAGCTGACCGGGATCGCCAGAATCAAGGTATTGCTTATAGTTGAAGACTTGTGTCTTGTTGTTCCGGATTAACTTGAACTGGTCCAACTGGGCCCCGGGCCTTGCTCCGCCAGCTTCGGCTACGGCCATTTGTATATTGCTACCGGGTTTGAGCGAGACCATACCCGGCTGCTCGACATAGCCGAGAACCTGTATACGGATTAGATGCTCCATGATGCTCAGTTCAAGTTCGTCTAAATTTCGGTAGATAGTACTGAGCCGTTTACGGATCCTCTGCTCGGCTTCGTCGATGCTGAGCCCGGCAACGGTGATAAGCCCTGCTTCGGGTAGCCTGAGCTGTCCTTGGTCATCAATGGTAAAAGGATCGTCAAATGCACTCTCGCCGGGGAGCTGCAGGTACACCCGGTCACCGGGGGTCAGGGTTGTCCCCCAGGCCGGAGCAATAATGAGCAGTAGTACCAACAGCAAGGCTCGACTCATAGCGACTCCCTGACTGCGTGCCAGTCTTGCAGTGAGTAGACCCGGTGAATGGAGCGGGTGTGGTGCTCGACAAGTACTTTGGCGTCTACTTTGCGGTTGCTGAGCCGTTGGGTCCGAGAGCGGGGATCTTCAACAGATAGCTCTTCGCCTGCACTAAAGGTGGTTATCTGATTGGCGTCGACGCCTTGTTCTATCAAGTATCTGCGTACGGCATCGGCTCGTTTCATGCCTAGTTGGTTGTTACTTTCCCGGGTGCCGATGGTGTCGGTATGACCGGTTAGCTGGAGGTGCCAGTGGTTCTGGCGTTTTAGAATTGATGCTGCGCGCCTGAGTGCCTGCTGGTAGTCGGGCAGTAGCTTGGCCCGGTTGAAGGCAAACTGGTTGTCGATACGCATTAGCAGCAGGAATCTATCTCTGAGCTCTATTTCTGAATAGCGGGGATCCAGGCACAGGGTGTGGTACTCCAGCCAGTCCATCTGACGCTGGATCTTGCCAAATTGCGTCTGATATTCCAGTAGCGTGATATCGGCATCATCGCTGAACCCGGCTTTGGCTTCCTGGCGAGCCTTGCTATACAAGTTTTCCAGCTGCTGGTACTGGCCGGGAAGGCAGAGCTTGGCTCCCCGGGTTGCCAACAGCTGCAGCTCGAAGTCATGATGCTCGAGCTCAAGCCATTGATCCCTATCCGGCGGTGTATACGGGTTTTCACCCGATGTGGGCCAGGTTGTACAGCTGCTGATCGCTAAGATCACCAGCAGGATCGGCAGTTTATCCATATCGTCACAACTCCGCTGAGGTGATCATCGGGATCACCTTGTCTATCCGTAACATTTGCATCAGCTGGCGTGGCTGGCCATTGACATTAAGCAGGCGTAATTTTTTATCTCTGCTTTTCAATCGTTTGTATAAGAAAACAATGGCACCAATTCCGCAGGAGTCAATAAATTGTACCTGTGTCAGGTCAAGTATCAGCTCACTTTCCTCGGTTTGGCTGAGTGACTCAAACTCTGGCTCCATTTGTCTGGCAATATGGGCATCAAACTCATCGTGAATGGGCAGGGTAACGACAGAACCTGTTATAGCTTGCATACTAACCTCTTGTCTGAAATTGACTTTTACTTACGGGTAAGTAATACAAGTGATATGCCAACTATTGTCCGCGTTTGGATACCATGATGTAGATAGTTTTAAAAATGATGTAGAAATCCATTCTAAGCCATTGAAGCGGAGAGCCTAATGCGACGGCGTACGCGTGATCCCAGGCTATTTTGTTTTTTACATCATCCAGACAGCTGTCATAGCCCTGGTTGACCTGCGCCAGACCGGTAATGCCGGGACGAAGGCCAGCAGTCCGTTCGAGATAAAAAGGCAATGCATTTTGCAAATCGCCACACATTTCGGGACGCTCCGGTCGTGGACCGATTAACGACATATCTCCCCTTAACACATTGATAAACTGAGGCAGTTCGTCAAGCCGAGTCGCCCTGAGAAAGCGTCCAATACGTGTGATGCGGGGATCATTCTGGGTAGCCCAGACAGCACCAGATTGATTCTCTGCATTCTGGCTCATGGTGCGGAACTTGATGACGTTAAATAGTTCCGCTTTGTCCTCGGTAATTCGACCGACTCTGAGCTGATGGTAGAAGGCAGGTCCTGGCGAGTCGAGTTTGATAAGAATTGCCAGCAATGGCCATAAGGGAAGGGTAAGCAGCATGCCTACCAGGCTGAGGACAATGTCACTGCCGCGTTTGAGGGCCTGGGTTGATTGTGTCTGATAGTTTGCGATAGGAGGCAGGTGGCGCCACCCTTGTCGAAACTGGCCGCCGAGATACCGGAGCATACCGAGCAGGGAAGAGAAGTAGCCGCCAATAAAGTAATGCAGCTTATCGGTCAGGCGACTATGGATACCCAAAAGCGGTAGCAGTGCTAGCAGGTAGGCAACGCTCTGCAAAGCGACCAATCCTACGGCAACCCCGATTCCTTGCCAGGCCATCAAAGTGCTAAGAGCAAAATAGAACAGCAGGATAAAAGGCATAACGGTACGAAGCCCCTTGCCCGATGCAAACAGCCAGTTGGTCTGGTAGTGACGGAACTGGAACAGGAATCGGCAGCGTATTAGCTGCTGAAGATTACCGGCCCCAATACGCTGGCGGCGTTTGTGGTTATGTTGTTCGTCAGTGGGGGTGAGCTCGACGCTATTGATACTTTGGTTAAACACGACATTGTAGCCTTGCTTGATCACTGTCATCGGCAACATGAAGTCATCGTTGATGGTATCTTCCGGAAGTGGAGTAAATAGCTTGGCGCGCATGATATAAAAAGCGCCATTTCCTCCCATTACATTGCCAAGGTGGGATTCGGCATAGCGGATGTTGTTCTGCCATTGCCAGTATTGCTCTTCGCCAAGTGTGGCCTCGGCCAATAGGTAACAGCACGTAATTGCTCCAGTCTGTGGATTGCGGAAGTTTGCCGCGGCTTGCTTCAAGGCATCAATGGAGATCAGGGCAGAGACATCGCTGAGGGCAATAAGCTCGGAGGTATCTTTCGCCTGTGCCATTAGCTGATTTATCCGGGCCAGTTTACCGCGGTTGGTTTCATCCTCTATGACGTGAAGCGCAATGCCCGCGGCGCTAAATTTACCTTTCCAGCTATCAATGATCCTGGCGGTTTGATCGGTACAGCCATCGCAGCAAATCCAGATGGAGAGCTGCTTAGCCGGATAGTCCAGCATCAGCAGGTTAGCCAGCTTGGCTTCAATGCATTGCTCCTCGTTGTGCGCCGGCATGACCAGAGCAATAGAAGGAAAATATTGGTCATGCTTTCCGGCCTGCTCCTCATCCGCTGAGTTGGAACGTGTTGCAGGTTCACTGGCACTGCGATTTCGGCCAAGCCAGATCATCATACTGGTGTAGACCATATGGTGATAAACAATAATCAGGCTAAGAAATATGAGTAAACTCCATTCGAGTGACATGGCTATTTCCCCCTAGTTTGAATGGGCTAATGCTTCGTATGTGGCCGTCATTATCCGGACGTCAGCCTGGTTACGAATGTATTGGGCATTACTTTCACGATAGGTTTCAGCTGCGTCTAATCCTTTCTGTAGTGCTCTGGCCAGATCTTGGGGTTCATCAGGGTTGATAAGTAGGCCGCTGTGTGGGCAAAGCAGGTCCGGAATCCCCCCGACAGCTGTTGCGACGACGCTTTTTCCGCTGGCCTGGGCTTCAAGCAAGGCCAGAGGCAGCCCTTCCTGGCGGGAGGGCATACAGAAAATATCAATCGCCCGGTAATAATTTCGCATGTTGGCGCAATGCCCAAGCCAGTGAACTCGGTGGGAAACTCCAAGCTGTTCGGCTTTTTTAACTAGCGAGGATTGCTCAGGTCCACTGCCTGCGATGGCTAGTCGATGGTTGTCCGGAAGGAAAGTGAGTGCCTCGAGCATGGTATCGATTCCCTTCTCCGGCACTAACCGGCCAGCACAACCAATAATGATCTGATTGGCGGGAAGTTGGAGAACCTGCCTGGCGAGTAGCTGGTTACCGGGCGTAAAGTGTTCGGTGTCTATGCCGTTGACGATGACCTGGCTGGTGGTGATCCCATATTGTTTCAGTTGTTTGGCAACCCGGGGGGCATCGGCGATTAAATGAATATTGGCCCCTTTTAATAGCCAGCGGGTGATGAGTCGCTGTTTGGTGTCGTGCAAGTGCCAGCTGTCATGCTCGGTCTGGATGTGATTAAGGGATAGGCCAATAGTGGCGAGACGGGTATAGAGTAGTGGGCCAAGATGGTGGGAGTGTACGGTGGTCACCTTGAGCTGCTTGATGAGCTGTCGCAATGAAATAACCGTATTGAGATCCCTGCCTTTGGGTTTGCCGAGAAAGAAAAGGCGAGATGCGAACGGTTGCAATTCAGGCCAGGCTGCAATGGCCGAGTGCTTCTCTCCTTCTAGCGAGACAACGTAGACATCATGACTGGGAGAGGAAAAGCGCAGTAGATTGAGAACGAGTCTCTCGATACCGCCTGGACACAGGTGTTGGACGATTTGTAGTGTGACATGCTTCATGATGAACTCCCTGGAAAGTTGGGGATCCTGGCGAGTACCGGTACTCGGGTTAGCCGATTGATTTGGGTTGTCTGGTATAACCGGGTATCTAGTAGCTGTACGGCACAGGCAAGGGACAGGCCTAGCCCGAGTCCAGCCACAATGCCGAGAAGGAAATTAAGCCACCATGGCCAGTTCAGCGGGCGGTGGGGTTGGATTGGGCGATCGATGATCTGCAGTTTGTCGGGTTCCTCAAAACGACCTAGGTGGCCTGTGACCTTGGCCATTTCATAACGCTCCAGAAGCTGGTTATAGATCCTGGATTTGACGTCATAGTTACGCTGCAGGATTTTTAGTTGCTTTTCCAATGTGGCGAATTCGGCCCTTTTACTCTGTAGTTGGGTGGCCTGCGCCTGAAGCAGCTTCAGCTCACCATCCAATGTCTGGATCTGGCTTTCCGCTTGCTGAAGTTTTTCGAACTGGCTGAGCAGTATTGGTTGGTTATTGTTATCACGGCTTTGGGTATGGTTTGCCACGCGCTGCCATAGTTGACTGACTTCCTGGGCGCTGAGGGATTGCTGCTCGTCAACCAGTCTGGAACGTTCTTGCTTCAGGCGACCGAGCTTGCGCAGTACCGCTTTGACCGCTGAGTGGCGGTCGGTATAACTTGCTCGCAGCATTGCTAGCTCGGCCTCGGCTTTGACGATTTCCTCTTCCAGCATACCGACAACCGGATTGGTGCTGGCCAGGCGCTGGAAGAAATTATCACGCTGGGTTTTGGCGTGCAGCAGGGCTAGTTCTGTTTCTTGAATGAGTGAATTAAGGCGGGCATCGTTTTGTACCTTCATTCCCTGTAGCTGGGGAAGGTTATCGGCATGCTCGGCTTTGAACAAAGCCAGTTCGCTTTCGGCCTGCTCGAGATCTTGCTGGGTCGATTCAAGCTGCTTGTGGAGAAAGACTTCAGAACCGTCGACGGAGGCCCGTCCCGGAGCACGGAGCTTGTCGAGAAAAATGTCGGAAACTTTGTTCAAAATCATCGGCATTTCTCTCGGGGTTGGCCAGTTTAGCCCAAGCCGAACCAAATCATTGCCGACTAGGGTAACACTCAGGCTCTGGCTTAGGTTGCTGATGACGACTTCTCTTTGTATTTTGTCTGTGACGGGGGCCAGCTCAAGCTCGGTAGTAACCCGTTCCAATACCGAGTGGCTGTGCAGCAATACCCGTAATGCCTTTATACGCTGTTTCAGGTTCATTGAAATGGAGAGGTCTTCGAGAAACGGATTGAGCATTGCCGCTTCCTGAACCAGGATTGTGGTTTGGGCATAGTAGCGCTTGGCCTTGAGGAAACTGCCTGCTGTCATCAGTAACGGCATGATAAGTACCGGCAGCAGGATCAGGTACCGGTGAACCCACATGGCATGGATTAGCGGATAGAGCTTGGCAAATAACTTGTGCCGCATGGCTATTGTCTCATCAAGGTCAGCGTATCAGCTGTCTGTTTGGGGGCGTATTTCAGCAATAGCGGGATTTCTCGGTCGTCGGAGATCTGGCTGACAGCCTGAATACGTTTTTGTCCCTGGACGAGCGCTTTGAAAGGATCCTCCATCGCCGCCGGTGCAACCAAAGCCGTCAACTGGTGATAGGGGTGGTTGTCGAGAAAGCGGGTTATCTTTCTGTTCTGTTCAGCGGTCAGGGAGGTTTGTTCCGGGCTGAAATAGAGGGTGAGCTCCTGAGGGGTATGAACCGTACTGGCACACCCCCATAAGATGAGACTGCTGCATAGACAAAGGATCCTTTTCATCTGACTACCTTCTCTGTTAACGGGTATATAGAAGTAGTAGCAAAAAAGGTGCCCAGAGTTAGAAAAATTATGACGGGGAGTCTGTTTTTTCGGACATTAGTTTTGAATTTATTAATTCGATAACGGCATTGGCGCGATTCTCCCAGCTTTCATGGGCGATTCGTACAGAGGCCTGCTTGGCATAAGCTTGTCGCTCACTATGGCTCAACTGGCAATGGCTATCAATTGCCTGTAGCCACTCATTTGGGCTGGTGGCAGTTGTTACCAATGGCTGATAGGGATGAACGGCAGGAAAATCAGCGCTGATCACCGGGCAGCCAGCTGCCAGATACTCCCTTAGTTTTAGTGGATTACAGGCTCGGATCTGAGCGTTATCGATGAAGGGTAAAATTGCCGCAGTCCAGTGCTGAAGATAACCCGCCAGCTGGTGGTGGGGCTTTGCAGGCAGGAAATGGATATTTGGAATATGGCTGAGTGCGGTGATATCCGTATTTACCGGACCAACCAGGTAGAAGTTGATACCGGGCCGGGCGTTGGCCAGGAGGGCTAACAGGCTCTGATCGAGCCAGTTATTGATACTGCCATAGAACCCGACGCTGGGTTGTGTCGTCCTGATATCAGCAGGACAAGACGCAGGTTTTGCAAATTGCGATAAGGCGACGCCGTGAGGAAGCAACCAGGTTTTACTGGCCGGAAACTTGTCTTGTAAGGCTGGGCTGCAGGCCAGAATAATGTCGGCCCTGTGAATGAGCTGTTTTTCCATTTCAGTGACATAATGGTGATCAACATCGGCGAGGGATGAGAAATCATCACCGCAGTAATAGATCACAAGATCACTGTCGCAGATATCCAGGTAATCCACAGCGGTGGGTAGCGCCGCCCAGATGATGCGGCGTTTTTGTTTGCGATAAAGCTGCATATTCAGCAATGCATTATTGATTTTTTTGATAAGGGGAGCCTGTGCAACAGGCCACACCAGAGGCTTGATGATTGCGGCTGGAGCCTGGTTGGGATTACACTCTTTGGTGTTACCTGTTTTAACTTGCGAGCGATGGCTAAGCGTTGCGTACAGTTTTTCTTTGACCCTGTTAATGTCACGCCAGCTCAGCTTTGGTTGTCGTAGCCCGATGGAGTTAATCCAAGTCACCTCATAGCGGTCCATGAGCTCAGTTAAAATATGCTGGCTGCTTGAAGGATGCCGTCCCCAGTCTTCGCCGAATACAAGAAATTCCATTTTAATACTCCAAGTTTTTGATCACCTTTGCCGGATTGCCTCCTGCTAGCACGCCCGGTGGGATATCTTTGGTCACCACGCTGCCTGCAGCGATGACGCTACCTTCGCCAATGGTGACACCGGCCATAACCATGACACCGGTGCCAAGCCATACGTCACGGCATAGATGAATATCGCCGATTTGCTGGTCGGTATCCGGTTGGCCGATAGCACGGGCATGGGGTTCCATGGGGTGGCCGGGGAAACCGGCTAAAAAGACTTTTCCGGCGAGGCGGACGTTGTCATCAAGCTGAATTTTGGTACCGACGGCCAGGGTGTTCTGCCAGCCGATGTCCACGTTATCGCCGATGATCAACTGAGGTCGTTGTGCTCCCCATACTCTGCCGCAATATGTTGATACTCCTGAGAGACGACATTGCTCCCCGAGGCTGATATTGAGCTGGCCGAGTATTTGTGGCATGCCGCAATCGAGCTGAAGGCTTTTAGGGCGATGAGCAAGCTGGGAAATAAAGAGCGGGGTGAAATAGCATTTTTGCAATATGCAATGAATCATGTTCTTTGTTGCAAGGTGCAGATGATAGAGCAGTGAATGCAGCAGAGGAATACAGGGCAGGTAGCTTCCCCTGACTTTCTGTAGCAGTTGTTTGATAGAGATAATTTGGGCTGGGCTGAGGTGCTGTTTAACTAAGGTTCGCATGTTTGTCCTCCGGTATCAGTGTTAGCCGGTCAAGCGCCAGGATCAGGCCTATGAGAATATACAGGGGCCAGTTTGTGCCTTGGGTTAAAAAGGTCCCACTGACACAGAATGACAACATGCCAAGCCATAGCCCCTGGGCTAGCGGCTTCATTTCATGGTTGTTCAATCTTTTCAGTAGCCGGTAGCTCACTTTAAGGGCTCCGATAAGCATAAGCAGAAACAGTACCAATCCGGCAAAACCGGTTTCTGCGATGATTTGCATCCAGGTACTGTGGACTGCGTGGTTTTTTCCGTCCCAGTGCGGCGAGTAGAAATAATAGTTATATAAGAAGTTATCGAGTCCGACGCCGGTGAACGGGTTGGCGACAGCCATGTTGAAGGCTGCCTGCCAGGCGTATATGCGCCCCATAGCGGATTCATCAATACCGTCTTCTGCCGCTCCGCCGGAGGAGCGATCACTGATCCCGGCCAGGGCGATCAGTGCGAGCAGGCCGATACTGCTGAAGATGACCGGTACGATAACGGAGCGGCTTTTCAATAATGTCAGTGCAAATATCCCGCTTGCTATTCCTAACAGCCCGCCCCTGCTTTGGGTTGCCAATATACTCATCAATAGGACAATTAGCGTGATGATGGTAAGGCCTCGTTGCCATTTGTTGCCATGAAAGCTATAGGCAAGGGCAAATGAAACGGGAAACAAAAGCACCAGGGCTAGGTCATTAGGGTCGCCCAGAACAGAGCCAATGTCTCGTCCAATGGTGACCCGGGTGCCCTCGACAAGTCCAATACCATTGGCTTTGTTGTACAGAGCCAGGCCACCGATGCAAAGTCCACTCAGTATTAGAAAGAATGGAATTTTCTGTAGCTGGCTAAGTCGGGTTGGTAGCCAGCTAATCGCAAACACCATGATAAAAATCTTGATGAAGTTGCCATTGAAATTGGCAAACGCCTCGGCGCGATTTGTAGCAGCGATGCAGGAAACAAGTACCCAGGCAGTGAATATCACCAGTTGGCTATGCAGGCTTTGCCAAGTGATTGTTTCTCGTTTGAGCCATAATTGCCAACCGAGCCCGGCCAAGCTGGCCAGGGCCAGTAATTGCGGGATACGAAGCGGCTCCAGAATAGGGAAGGCTTCATGGACCCGAAAGTAGGAAAAGATGATGAAGCCTACGCAGACGATGAAAGCCTGACTAATAATGAAAGGTAGAGCAAATAAGACGCCAATCAGCAATACCAGGTTGCCTTGCTGAAACCAGACAATATAGATCATCATGGTGCTACACAATGCGAGAAGTAGCTGTTTACGCCGGCTCATAGGCGTCGAGGCTCAGGCAAGGTGAGAATATTGTGTGAGCGCAGCATCATGCTCAAAGTGCCTCGATGTTTCTCGACAGCAGGGTTGCCTGATGTGAGATGGTGAAGAGGGTCATTACTCGGTTGAAAGCGTAAGCGCGCTGTAAGTTCAGGTCGCTCTTGTTACGCTTTAAGTGAGACTCCATGGCGATGGCAAGAGCATGGGGATCATCTGCCGGAAATAGCTGCCCGCTTTCACTATCTAGGATCTCAATATGAATGGGGAGATCACTTGCTATTATGGGGAGCCCCAGAGCCATCGCTTCCTTGATAATGAAAGCGTGCGTATCATCATTACGATATGTGCTTGCCGTAGAGAGCATGATAAGCGCCTTATAATTGCTGGCATGCTGGTGGTACCAATTAGGCGTCATATTTTTAATACATGAGATCTGGTGATTGAGTGCAAAATTGCCGAGCTGTTTCTTAAAAGGTGAGAGTAGAGAGGGCTTTCCAACGATATCGATACTGATCTCAGAGGAGAGCTGCTCAAGTGCCATAACTAGAGTCCCCAGCTCTTTTGCATCAGCGGTTTGACAGACTAAAAGAAAATCCTTGTGAGGCCGCCAGGCCCGCACTAGAGAGCTGTAGTTGTCCTCGTACACACCGAATGGAATATGATAGATGGGTTGCTCAGTTGCAAGTTGCAGTTCGTTCTGCATTTCTTTCGTTATTGCACAGATAAAATCAGCCGCTTGCAGGCTGTAGCTCAGGCTCTTGGCATCGCTGCCCACCACTGAAATGGGAATATTGAGTATTTTTGCCGCAACGATCGCTGTTGCGGCATGATGACTGGATAAGTGAGTATGCAGGTGTTCGCAGCCATCTTGCTCTGCTAAGTAGGCGAGCTGTAGTCCCTTCCGCAGTAAAGGCAGATACCCCATGGTTTGTTGCTTGAGAATAAAGGAGTGGCAGCGATAGGCTTTCCATATATTGAACAGTGAATAGATAGGAGCGTCTGAAAGCGAGATGCAATTAAACCCTAAGTAAGCATCAATGGGGTGGAATAGCATCTTGTCATCGAAAGCATAGGGCTTTACTTGATGGCCAAGAGTCATCATGGCTCGAATTTCAATACCGATAAAGGACTCTGACAATGCCGGAGAGTTGGGAATAACGTAGCCAATCTTTTTCATTCTGCCCCCAGTCCATACGCAGCAGTTTGTCGTTCTATTCTTGAGTATCAATATTGATGCCAAGATTGATACTTATGTTGATTGGCTTGGGCCTTGCATAGAGTCCGCTGGATAAAGGATTGTAATGCTGCGGGGGATAGATTTGGAGAAGGCAATTAAGCTTAGTGTCGTAATAGTGAACAATAATAGCCTTTCTACCTTGCCAAGAGCGATTGATAGTATTCGGGGGCAGGGCTGCAATGTAGAAATTATTATCGTTGATGACGGTTCGGTCGATGGTTCTCGTGAGTGGTTAGCGCTGCAAACGGATATAAAAGCGATATTTACTCATCGGGTTGGCGTGTCGAAGGCTAGAAATGTAGCCATTCAGCATTGTAGCTGTGACATGATAGCGTTTCTTGAGCCTAGTGATTATTGGCTGCCTGGAAAGTTAACCCGTCAGTTAAATCTGCATGTACTCTACCCGGAACTGAGATTAAGCTTTACTGATTACATGCATATATCAATATCAGGAAAAGAAATTATTACCTGTTTTAACTTTTGGTCTAGGTTTAAAAGAATTATCGGCCAGCGCTATCCTCTTATTATCTTCAAGAATTTCACTCCACTGATATTTACCGAGAATATGATTGGTACAAGTACGGTTGTGGTTAAGAAGTCGGCTTTGGTTGAAGCTGGTGGGTTTGAGCCGACGTTATCATTTGCTTCGGATTGGGAGCTGTGGCTTAAAGTTGCTCAGCAAGGAGAGGTCGGTGTGTTGAACCTACCGCTTTGCCACTATACCCATGAAGTAGGTGGCTGGGCGAATCAGGAGTCGAAAGAGCGACTAGGTGCTATGAAGTTTATTTTGAAGAAACATGCCAGCGCTGTTAAAGCACACCCTTTTACTTTAATTAGGGGATATCTCCGCTTGATCACGTATAGAGCTGAATATAATCGGGAGCAACATGCCTATGTTTTATCGATACTTCATGAATTATTTGCGTTTTGCTTTCAGCCTCAATGGTGTCGTGTAAGAGCGGTTGGGGGAGATATACTGAGAATATTGTCTCTAAAACAAGCGAAGATGAATTAATTGGTGGTATGTTGTACGAACGTGAATTTTTTTTATATTTAGGCTTGCTAACTTTAAATTAGTCTCTATAATGCCGCCTCACCGACACGGAGAGCGGCTTCTTAAAGTAAGAAAGCAGGCAACGAGTTGGTGTGGTGAGAGCCTTTGAAAATAAAGTTTCAAAAAGTGTTTGACACTTTACGCTGAACCTTTAGAATGGCGCACCTCCTCAGAGCGAAAGTGAATGAGGAATTGTTCTTTAACAATTTGACCATGCAATCTGTGTGGGCACTCGTGAAATGAATAGTCAAAAAAGATTATATCAATGAACTGAGTGACCAATACAATTTAAGTTTACTGCTTCGGTAGTGAAAATAAATTGGCACAGTCAATTCGAGTTCTCGTTACTAGCTTCTAGTAATGGAAACTCAATCAGTATTCATTGAGCCGTATCGAAAGATACAACAAAACTTTAATTGAAGAGTTTGATCATGGCTCAGATTGAACGCTGGCGGCAGGCCTAACACATGCAAGTCGAGCGGCA
Source organism: Photobacterium kasasachensis (assembly GCF_050336885.1). Taxonomy (NCBI): domain Bacteria; kingdom Pseudomonadati; phylum Pseudomonadota; class Gammaproteobacteria; order Vibrionales; family Vibrionaceae; genus Photobacterium; species Photobacterium kasasachensis. Next base: position 217 of record NZ_JAKJSH010000009.1, on the reverse strand, counting down.
GCGACATAAACAATCCTTCGGGTGCGTTTATGGGCGGCGAGCGGCGGACGGGTGAGTAATGCCTGGGAATATGCCCTGATGTGGGGGATAACCATTGGAAACGATGGCTAATACCGCATAATCTCTTCGGAGCAAAGAGGGGGACCTTCGGGCCTCTCGCGTCAGGATTAGCCCAGGTGGGATTAGCTAGTTGGTGGGGTAACGGCTCACCAAGGCG